>JAFWEI010000003.1:0-251148 GCA_017542965.1 Loktanella sp.
ATGGCGATCTTCGAATACATCAATGGTTTCTACAATCCGCGTCGACGGCACTCAGCACTGGGCTGGAAAAGCCCGGTCGCTTTCGAACGGAAGGTGGCTTAAAAGAGCACTTGGGGCGGCACAAAAACGTGACAGGTCCAGCATGGTCTTGTCCCGAAGGCCACCTAGCGTTTTCCGTTCAGCTTTGGTCTTCTTCGCCTCCCGTTCCTTGAACTCTCTCAACGCTGCCTTGGTCCGTACTGAGATGAAGTCCCTCTCCTGTTCTGCCAACATGGCATAGAGATGTAGTTCGATCTTGGAAGCCATCGGGATGGAGGCGACACGGAACGTCAGCTTCGGGTCTTCCATGAGGGTGGCTATGAAAGAGACCTTGCGTGACAGGCGGTCCAGCTTCGAAACAAGTAGGGTAGCGCCAGTCTTGTGGCACAGACCAATGGCCGCTGTCAGGGCGGGGCGGCTGTTGTCGGCACCTGACAGTACATCCTCGAAGTCCCCGATGATCTCGAAGGGCGTCTCGGCATAGCGGGTCAGGAACAAGTCTAGGTCACGTTGCTGGGCTGAAAGGCCAAGGCCAGACTTCCCCTGTTCCTTGGTGGATACGCGGCGGTATAGAACGAACTGTTGCATGGCCTAACTCACTGTGTAGGTGGCTGTTGCTGCCTTGTGAGGTGATCTGTTGCAAATGTCAAGGATGGTTGTGACTGTTACACTTTGGACTTGTAGGTGTGAGTTTCGGTCGATCAATGGACGGGGGGCTATGGGGAAGTTTCCGCGCCGGAAAGGTATAGATACCACCTCGAAAAAATGTGTCGGGAATTACAGTTAGGTTGACCCAGCAGTTGTAAGCACCGCAGTGTGACGCTTACTGTGATTTGGGGGCGATTGTGTTGCCTCAGACTGATGGAGGCGATGTCTTTGCAGATTGAAGAGGCCGAGCAGCTTATCCGGACGCTGTCAGAAACCCGTACAGTGGAGGTCAAACGTTGGTTTGACCCGAACACGCCTCAAGGAAAGGCGAAGCTAGTGCGAGGACTTCAGGCTCTGCGAAACTATAACGGCGGCGCTTTTGTCATTGGCTTCGACGACGCGACATTGCAGCCCGACTTAGTTAATGAACCTGATGACGTTAGGGCTGTGTTCCATGCTGACGTGTTGCAAGAGCTAGTCTCGCGTTACTCGTCGGAACCTTTCGATGTGGAGGTACTATACCCCCGCCTCAACGAGAGGTCCTATGTCGTGGCTGTTGTGCCTTCTGGTATCCGTACTCCGGTTGCGGTCAAACGTGAAATTGTAGGCGATGATGATCGCCGCCTAGTGCAATGCAATGATGTGTACTTCCGAACGCTCCAGGCCAACCACCGAGTAAGTTCCGCGAAAATACCTTATGGCGATTGGGCTGACATGATGCGCGTGTGCTTCGATAATCGAGAAGCAGACATTGGTAGCTTTGTAAGACGCCATCTTAGTGGCATCAGCCCTGACCTGTTTCGGGCGTTTGCTGACGGGTTAACAGGTCGGGCTGACACGCAACCTAATGTAGAAGAGGCCCTTGTCACGCTGCTTGACGGTGGGGAGGCGAGTTACCACGCGGCAATCCAAGGCAGGCAACTCGACTTACCGGCACATGGAAGCTGCGAAGTTGGCTTGATCTTGTCGGGTGAGGTTCCACCACATCCGAATAATCGGGAGTTTCTATACAGCTTAGACCGCAGCAATCCTAGATTGACGGGCTGGCCAATCTGGTTAGACACCTTCGGATTCCAGGACCGACTTGCTCGACCATACGTACTGAATGACGGCTGGGAAGCACTTGTTGTTTCTGTGGAGGGTAACGAGTTCGGCAATCACATTGATTTCATGCGTAAGGAGCCTGCGGGTCGTTTCTATTTACGTCGCGCGCTCCAAGACGATATGTCTAGAAATGACAGAGCACCACCACCATGCACGGAGTTGGACTTCGGACTTGCCATCGTGCGTACGGCAGAGGCAATAGCAGTGGGAAGATCGTTCGCCACCAGTATGGGTTGTGACCCTGAAAGTACGATTTTGGAGTTCGCATTCCGTTGGAAGGGACTGAGAGGCAGGGCATTGTCGTCATGGGCAAACTCCGCTCGGCACCTGAGTGTTACAGCTCACGCAGTGCAAGATACGATCACATGCCGTGTCTCAGTTCCATTAATTTCAGCGCCAGACACGATGGTTGACCAGACCAACCAAGTTGTGACGCCACTTTTCGCACTGTTTGGAGGCTTCGAATTGTCGAGAAGCGTGGTCGAAGGTCTGGTCATCAAGCTATTGGAGCGACGGTTGTAATTGATGCACTGGATCAACTAGGTTCCCTAGCTTCGCATCTCATCATGCAGTAGGCAGGATGTGCAAAAGCACGATATCTGTCACTGGAGGTATAACTACGGATGGCCACATCAGCCTATTCACTGAACAAGTTACTTGCAGCGATCTATCGCTATCCGAACAAGGATGAACGCTTCACCTTTGCAGTTGCTTACACTTTAGGCCTAGAAAGGCCCGAGATGGAACTCGACGTTGTACGATACCTGTACAGGCTCGTAAAGCAAGTCAAGGCTGATATCGAAGCCCTGCCAGCGGATGAAGAAAAAAAGAAGATCGCCCGGCGCTACATAGCGCCGTTCAACGGACTAGACAATTTTTCACAAGTACACATGACAGTTGAGACGGCGCGACGAAACTTCTTGAAGCCAGAACATCTCGTCGGACTTACGCACCTCGACGGCGACTTTTCAGGCCTCATGCAGTTCCAAGATATCAGCGACGAAGCAAAAGCCCTTTCGCAGTCTTTCCATGACATCCGACAGGAAGTCGCAGACAGCAATATTGATCCAATGCTAAAGGCCGTACTTCTGCGGAGGCTATCACAAATGATAGCGGCTCTTGACCACTATTACTTCTTTCGGGAAGACGGTCTGGCAGAGATAACGCAGGGCCTGATGGGCACAATCGTTTTGTCTAGCGTCAAAGAGCAGGACCTAGAGGCAAAAGGTATTCTCCGGAAAGCAGGTACTAAATTGATGCAACTGATCTCAGTAGTTGGAGGTACGAACAAGTTCCTTAGCAACGCAAATGGCGTGATGCAGAACGGCTCGGCTCTACTTGAGACCTTCAAGTCGATGGGCGAGTAGCTGCTGACTTTCGAGGACAGCTAGTCGTCGTTCAAGTTCAGACACCTTTTGCTTCAGCTGGCTGATTTCAGTCGCAACAGGGCAGTTGACATCATAACCCTATTGAGTGAGACACTGCAGTGCGACACGATGTAATGCTGTCACTAAACCATTGCTGCCTAATAGGGTTTTTTGTGAATGGTGGAATGTCCCCTTGGCTCCACCACTTTCCAAAACACAACATGTTTTGAACGGGGCAGACGGCGCCCTGCGCCCGCCCCCATCTTCCGAGCCTAAATATCCCCGCCGGAGGCTTTAAACCTTTTGGGGACCGGCTTTACAACAACCCGTTTGGCAGCGGCTGTTCACCCGCCGTGTTGATCCGCCGGAACCACAGCGTCAGCGCGGCCGAACTCATCACGATGAACAATGAATAGAGCGCGGGAACGGCCATGATCGCCTGCGCCTCGGTCCCGCTAAAGGTGAAGGCGATGATCGCAATGGCCAGCGGGCCATTCTGGATACCGGTTTCCAGCGCCACCGTGCGGGCATTGCGCGGATGCAGCCGCAACAGCTTGGCAAAGCCATAGCCGATGGCAAAGCCGAACAGCCCCAGCATGATCGACGCGAAATAGGTGCCCCATGTCGTGGCCAGCAGAAATTCCCAATTGCGCGGAATCCACGATACGATCAGGAACAGGATAAAGAACAGCGCCAGCAACGACCCGAAAAACTCGGTCACGGCACCCACATTGGCGCTGGCCTTGCGCAACACCATCCCGATGGCGACCGGCACCAGCAGCAGGATCAGCGTCACGATGATATTCTCGCGCGGGATATCCAGATCAAGCGCCCCGGCATAGACCAGCAGCACAACGGGAATCAAAACCACCCCGAATACGGTGGATGTCACGGTCATCAGCACCGACAGCGCCAGATTGCCTTTGGAAAAATAGGTAAAGATATTCGACGTGGTCCCGCCCGGCATACAGGCCATGATCAGGATACCAATCTTGATCGTGTCCGACACCGGCAAGGTGGTGGCCAGCACGAAACCGATCAGCGGCATGAAACCGAATTGCGCCACCACGCCGACCCCCAGCCCATAAGGCCGCTTGAGCGCCAGCGCAAAATCACGCGGGGTCAGGGATGCGCCCATCCCCAGCATGATCACGAAAATCATCAGCGCCAGAATCGCCTGTTCGAGTGGTCCGACCATCTTACATCATCCTTTTCAACGATATCGGCATCACGCGGCCTGCGCCCGTTCTTGCGCGCGCAGATCCTTGCGCAGGATTTTTCCAACGTTGGATTTCGGCAATTCATCGCGGAATTCCACGAATTTCGGCACTTTATAGCCTGTCAGATGCTCTTTGCAGTAGGCGCGCAGATCGTCCTTGCTCAGACCCTCGTTGCGGGCAACGACATAGGCTTTCACCGCCTCGCCCGCCGCCCCGTCCGGTACGCCGATCACGGCGACCTCGATGACATCGGGGTGGGCGGCGATCACATCCTCGATCTCGTTGGGATAGACGTTGAAACCCGACACAAGGATCATGTCCTTCTTGCGGTCCACGATGCGGAAATAGCCGTCGGCATCCATGGTCCCGATATCGCCGGTCAAAAGCCAGCCATTCTGGATCGTCTTGGCCGTCTCGTCGGGTTTGCGCCAATAGCCCAGCATGATCTGCGGCCCCTTGGCGATGACCTCGCCGGGCTGGCCCTGCGGCACATCCACCCCGTCGTCATCGACGCAGCGCACATCCGTGGACGGGATCGGCACGCCGATGCTGCCATGCCGGACCTGCCCGAAGGGGTTGAATGTCAGCACGGGCGAGGATTCGGTCAGCCCGTAGCCTTCCAGCACGGGCCTGCCCGTCACCTGTTCCCAGCGTTCAGCCACCGATGTCTGCAAGGCCATCCCCCCCGCCGAGGCGAATTTGAGATGTTTGGGCGGCGTGTCCAGAAACCAGATTTCATTGTTCAGCCCGTTGAACAGGGTGTTCACCCCACTCATCCAGGTGATCTTGTAATTCTCGAAGGCGCGTTTGAGGTTCGACAAAGGGCGCGGGTTCGGGATCAGGATGTTGCGCGCACCGATGGAATAAAAGCCCAGAAAATTCACCGTAAAAGCAAAGATATGATAGAGCGGCAGGGCCGTCAGCGCGACTTCCTTGCCTTTTTCCAGATTGGTGATCAGCGACATGGTCTGCGCCATGTTCATCAGGATATTGGCATGGGACAGCATCGCGCCCTTGGACACGCCGGTCGTGCCGCCGGTATATTGCAGGCAGGCGACATCATCGGGGCGGATCGTGCTGCGGTAAGCCTCGATCGCATTGTGCAGGCTGTCGTGTTTCGCACGTCCCGCCGCAATGGCATCGGGCAGGCGGATATGCGGAATCGTGATCGGCAGGACCGATTTATCCCAGTGTTTCTGCACCAGCCCGACGATCATCTTGGGCAGGCGCGGCAGGTATTCGGCCACGCGTGTCACGATCACATGCCGGACCGGATAGGTTTTCACCGCCTCGGCCAGCTTGTCGGCGAACATGTCCACCACGATGACGGCGGCAGGTTCAGCGTCGATGAACTGCTTGGCCATCTCCTCGGCGGTGTAAAGCGGGTTGACGTTGACCAGCACGCAGCCCGCCTTGAACACCGCCATCGCCGCCACCGGATAGGACAGGCAATTGGGCACCTGCACCGCCACACGGTCGCCCGCCTGCAAACCTGCAATGTCGCGCAGATAAACGGCCAGCGCATCCGACATCTCATCCGCCTGCCGGAATGTCAGCGTGCCGTTCATCCCGTTCGCCAACACCGTGGTAAAAGCTGGCAGGTCGCCATAGACAGCCGCGGTCGAGGTGATGAAATCGCCAAGGCTCCGGTAGGGCATGTCATCAATACTGCTTGGAACGGACGGGCCGTAAAAGGCCGTCCACGGACGGTCGTTTGCCAAAGTGCTTCCTCCCAAAAGCGTTTGGACGACCGTAGCCGGATTGACAGCTTTGTGAAGCCGGAGTTTACAAGCGGACGTTACGTCGCGACAGCCGCGATCTCTGGCGTCAGGGCATCCGCGGTCTGGCGCACCACATCGCCGACCTGCCGGAATTGCGCGGCCATCGGATTGGTCTTGCGCCAGATCATGCCCACCGTGCGCGCCGGTTGCGGGTCGGCAAAGCGGCTGATGCTGACGGGCGCAGACCGGGTTTCGACCGCGACGGCCATCTGCGGGATCAGCGTGACACCGATGCCCGCGCCCACCATCTGCACCAGGGTGGACAGCGAACTGCCGTCCAGACCGTCGCGCGCCATCGCCGATTGCAGGTTGCAGAACGACAGGGCCTGATCGCGGAAACAATGGCCTTCTTCCAGCAGCAGCAACCGCATGTCGCGCAGGTCGGCGGGTTGCGGGACGGGGGCGCCGCCATCCTTTTCGGACCTGACCAACAGCAGCTTTTCATCGAACAGGGCCAATTCCGCCAGCCCCGGTTCGGCAACCGGAAGTGCGACAATCGCGGTGTCAATCTGGCCGTCGTGCAATTCCTCGATCAGCCGCTGGGTCACGGTTTCGCGCACATGCACGTCCAGATCGGGAAAGCTGCGCCCCAGCGCACCGATCAGGCCCGGCAAAAGATAGGGGGCGATGGTCGGGATCACCCCGATCCGCAACCGCCCCGCCAACCCCGATTGCGCAGCGCGCGCCATATCGCCCAGTTCATCCACCGCTTGCAGGATGTCGCGCACCCGCTGCGCCCAGTCTGCGCCAAAGGCGGTCAACCGCACCTGCCGCGCGCCGCGTTCGAACAGGGGTGTGCCAAGCGCGTTTTCCAATTCCTTGATCTGCACCGACAGGGCGGGTTGCGAAATGGCGCAGGCATCCGCCGCACGGCCGAAATGGCCGTGGCGGGCCAAAGCCTCGAAATAGCGCAGTTGTTTGAGCGTGATGTTCATAACTTTAAGTTATCGAAACTATTACAAATTGCAACTTAAACAAATGACGAACTTATGTTAGAAGAATTCTAAGCGGGCGTGCCGGTCAAACGGCAGCGCCGCAATCACGCATAGCCACAACACGATCAGAGAGAGAATCATGGACGGAAATGATGTTGGAAAATGCCCTGTCGTACACGGGGTCGGCCTGAACACCACCACTGGCACACGCGGCAACCGCGACTGGTGGCCAAACCAGTTGAACCTGCGCATCCTGCACCAGAACGCCCCCGCGCTCGACCCGATGGGCGCGGATTTCAACTATGCCGACGCGTTCAAGACACTGGACCTGCAGGCGCTGAAACAGGACCTGACCGCGCTGATGACCGACAGCCAGGATTGGTGGCCCGCCGATTACGGCCATTACGGCCCGTTCTTCGTGCGCATGGCATGGCACAGCGCCGGCACCTATCGCACCGCTGACGGGCGCGGCGGGTCGCGGTCCGGCACCCAGCGTTTTGCACCGCTGAACAGCTGGCCTGACAATGCCAACCTTGACAAGGCGCGCCGGTTGCTCTGGCCGCTCAAGCAGAAATACGGCAACCAGATTTCCTGGGCCGACCTGATGATCCTTGCGGGCAATGTCGCGATGGAATCGATGGGCTTTAAGACTTTCGGTTTCGGCGGTGGTCGTGCCGATATCTGGGAACCCGAAGAAGACATCTATTGGGGCACCGAGGATACATGGCTGGGCGACACCCGTTACAAGGGCGAGCGCGAGCTGGAAAACCCGCTGGCCGCCGTGCAGATGGGTCTGATCTATGTCAATCCCGAAGGCCCGAACGGCAACCCAGACCCGCTGGCATCCGCCCATGACATCCGCGAAACATTCGCGCGGATGGCGATGAACGACGAGGAAACCGTCGCCTTGGTCGCCGGTGGCCACACATTCGGCAAATCGCATGGCGCGGGTGACGCGGCGCTTGTCGGTCCCGAACCCGAAGGCGCGCCGATCCACCAGATGGGTTTCGGCTGGAAGAACGGTTACGGCACCGGCAAGGGCGCACATACCACTACCAGCGGCATCGAAGGTGCCTGGACCCCCACGCCAACAACCTGGGACATGAGCTATTTCGACACCCTGTTGGGCAATGACTGGGAAATGACCAAAAGCCCCGCGGGCGCGACCCAGTGGCGTCCCGCCAATGGTGCGATGTCGGATGCGGTGCTGGACGCCCATGACCCCGCCAACCGCCATGCGCCAATGATGACCACCGCCGATATGGCGCTGAAACTCGACCCGGCCTATGCGCGGATTTCCAAGCATTACCACGAAAACCCCGAGATTTTCGCCGATGCCTATGCCCGCGCCTGGTTCAAACTGACCCACCGCGACATGGGGCCAAAGGCGCTGTATCTGGGCAATGAAGTCCCTGCCGAAGACCTGATCTGGCAGGACCCGATCCCTGCCGTGGATCACGACCTGATCTCCTCTGCCGATGTGACCGCGCTGAAGGCGCAGATCATGGCGACAGGTCTGTCGGTGCAGGAACTGGTGCGCACGGCCTGGGCCTCGGCCTCGACCTTCCGTGGCTCAGACAACCGGGGCGGTGCCAATGGCGCGCGGATCCGTCTGGCCCCGCAAAAGGACTGGACCGTCAACGAACCTGCCGAACTGTCCAAGGTTCTGGCCGCATTGGAAGGCGTGCAAAGCGCGTTCAACGCGGCCCAGACCGGCAACAAACGCGTGTCGCTGGCCGATCTGATCGTGCTGGGTGGCTCTGCCGCGATCGAAGCTGCAGCAAAGGCCGCCGGTCACGACCTGTCGGTGCCTTTCACCCCCGGCCGGACCGATGCGACAGCCGAACAGACCGATGCCGAAAGCTTTGAAGTGATGGAACCCATTGCCGATGGTTTCCGCAACTATCTCAAGCCCGGCCTGTCGGTGGCTGCCGAAAAGCTGCTGGTGGACCGTGCGCAACTGCTGGGTCTGTCGGCACCGGAAATGACCGCGCTGGTCGGTGGCCTGCGGGTTCTGGGTGCAAACTATGGCAACACCAGCCATGGTGTGCTGACCGATGCGCCCGGCACGCTGAGCAACGACTTTTTCGTCAACCTGACCGATCCGTCCTATGATTGGGCGCCTGTCGCCGGTGACGAAAACGCGTTCGAAGGCCGTGATCGTGCGACGGGTGCGGTGAAATGGACCGGCACGCGCGTCGATCTGGTGTTCGGTTCCAACTCGCAACTGCGCGCCATCGCCGAGGTTTATGCCCAGAACGATCACGCCGACCGTTTCGTCGGGCGCTTCGTGCAGGCATGGACCAAGGTCATGGAACTGGACCGTTTCGATCTGAAGTAAACAAGACAGGGCGCAGCCGGTTCATCGGCTGCGCCCCTTTTTCGCGGCCATTGCACGGCAAGGGGGCCGCTGATGGAAACCTCAACCCTGATCATCGGTGGCGGGCTGACCGGCCTTGCCCTTGCCCATCGCCTGCAAATGGCGGGGCAGGATTTTCTGCTGGTCGAGGCGCGCGCCCGATTTGGCGGGCGGATCGCATCCTTGCAGCTGGACGGCGAAGGGTTCGATCTGGGGCCGTCCTGGGTCTGGCCCGGGCAGGCGCGGATCGCGGCGCTTTGCGATCTGCTGGGTCTGCCTTTGTTCGCCCAGCATGCGCAGGGTGCGCAACTTTACGAACAACCCGACGGGCGCGTGATCCGCGACCAAGGCTTCATGTCGATGGCCGGATCGCTGCGGATCACGGGCGGCACCGGTGCGCTGGTGGCGGCGCTTGTTGCGCGGCTGGACCCCGCGCGTCTGATCACGGGCGCGCCCGTTCAGCGGGTATCGGACAGCGGCGCCACCTTGCAGGACGGGCGCAGCATCACCGCCGACAGGGTGGTGATCGCCATCCCGCCACGGCTGGCCGCAGGGCTGGCCTTTACTCCCGCCCTGCCCGTGGATGCGCAGCAGGCACTGGCAGCTGTTCCGGTCTGGATGGGGGCGCATGCCAAATGCATGGCGGTTTACGACAGCCCGTTCTGGCGCAAGGACGCCCTGTCCGGCGATGCCGCCAGCAGGCGCGGCCCCTTGGCCGAAATCCATGATGCCAGCCCCGCGCAAGGCCCGCTTGGCGCCTTGTTCGGCTTTGTCGGTGTGCCAGCAGACCAGCGAGCGCAGACCGACCTGCGCGCCCCTGTGATCGCACAACTGGTCAATCTGTTCGGGCCGCAGGCCGCATCACCGCGCGCGTTGCAGATCATGGACTGGTCGCGCGAAGCCTTCACCGCCACCCCTGCCGATGCGACGCCACCAGCGGGGCATCCGGCCTATCTGCTGCCATCTGCTTTGCGGCAGGTCGCGGATCACCGGATCATCTTTGCCAGCGCGGAACTGACCACCGACAACGGCGGCCTGATCGAAGGCGCGCTGGCCGCCGCCGAACGGGCGGCGCGGATCATCCTGCCCGGCTGATCATTCCGCAGGGGCCAGCGCCGTGTTCGGCACATGCCGTTTCGCGCGCTTTTCGCCCAGCATCAGCATCGCGGGCGTGACCAGCAGGGTCAGCACCGTGGCAAAGATCAGCCCGCCCGCGATGGCGCTGGACAATTCGGTCCACCATTGCGTGGACGGCGCGCCATAGACGATCTCGCGCGTGAAAAAGTTGATGTTCAGGCCGATCACCATCGGCATCAGCCCCAGCGCCGTCGTCACCGAGGTCAGCACCACAGGCCGCAGACGCTGCGCCCCCGTGCGCAAAGCCGCCTCGAGCGAGGATAGCCCTGCGGCGCGCAATTCGTTGTAGGTATCAATCAGCACGATGTTGTTGTTCACAACGATCCCCGCCAGCGCGATCACCCCGATCCCGCCCATGACCACGCCAAAGGGGCGGCCCGTGATCATCAGGCCCAACAGCACCCCCGCGACCGAAAAGACGATCGCCGACATCACGACGAAGGCTTGCCAGAAACTGTTGAACTGTGTCAGCAGGATCAGGAACATCAGCCCGATGGCCGACAGAAAGGCCCCGATCAGAAAGACCATGGATTCTTCCTGATCCTCCGCTTCGCCACCGAATTTGATGGTGACGCTGCCGGGCAGGTCAAGGTCCGCAATCGCCGCCTGCAGCGCCAGCGTCTGGTCATTGGCCAGCACGCTGGGGGCCACATCGGCGGAAATCGTCAACACGCGGGCTTGGTCAATGCGCGTGATCACACCGGACCGCGGGGCCGGATTGAACGACACGAAATTGGAAATCGGCACCAGACCGACCGAGGTGGGGACGCGCAGCGCCTCCAACTCCTCCAGCGTGCGGCTATCGGCAGGAAAACGCACGACGATGTCAACCTCGCCGTCACCATCCTCAGGCCGGTAGGTGGCGACATTGATCCCGCGCGTCAGCAATTGCACGGCCTGCCCCAGCAGGGCGACATCGGCACCGCTGCGCGCGGCCTCGGACCGGTCCACGCTGATCTGCCATTCCACGCCGGGGCTGGGGCGCGAATCGATGATGTCGATAAACCCGCCCAGCCGGTCCATTTCGGCCAGAACCGCCACAATCGCGATATTCTGGTCGGCATCATTGGCGCTGAAAATCTCCAGATTGATCGGCTTGCCACCACCCGGACCGCCAGATGCGGTCTGCACCTGCACCTCGATCCCTGGAATCTGGGCCATATCGGCGCGGATATCCTCGGCGATCAGGGCGACGGGGCGGCGGGTATCCCAATCGGTCAGTTCCAGTTGCAGCGACCCGATGACATCGCCGCTTTCCTGCGATGCGCCGGAACGGGCATAAACGCTGGCAATTTCATCATAAGCGGCGATCCGTGCCTCGACCTGCCGGACCAAGGCGTCTTGTTCGAAGACCGAAAAATTGTCCTTGGCGAGGATTTCAACCTGCGCATAATCGGGTTCGACATCGGGAAAAAAGGTCAGGCCATTGCCGAAATGACCATAAGCCACGAAAGACCCGACCAGCGCGATCATCGCAAAGGACAGCGTGGTCCAGGGGCGCAGGATCGACCATTCCAGCACGCGGATATAGCCACCCATGAAACCGGTCATCTGGCGCGGATCGCCTTTTTCGGCGGCGTAAAGCTGCGCCTTGGCCTTGGCGGACTGGCCCTGCCGCTTGCCGATCATGCCGCCGACAACGGGGATAAAGATCAGCGCCATGAACAGCGACGCCGACAGCGTGACGATCACCGTGATGGGCAGGAATTTCATGAATTCGCCCACCACGCCCGACCAGAACAGCAGCGGAAAGAACACGCAAAGCGTGGTCGCGGTCGAGGCGATGATCGGCCAGGCCATGCGCTTGGCCGCGCGGGCATAGGCAAGGCGCGGGCTGTCGCCTTCGTGCAGGTAGCGGTCGGCAAGTTCGACCGTGACAATGGCCCCGTCCACCAGCATCCCCACGACAAGGATCAATGAGAACAGCACGACGATATTCATCGTCAGCCCCATGAAATACAAAACCGCCACACCCGTCAGGAATGCACCCGGAATTGCCAGCCCGACCAGCACCGACGACCGCAGGCCCAGCGCATAGACGACAACGATCATCACAAGGATAATCGCCGCGATCACGTTCGCCTCCAGGTCGGACAGCATGGTCTTGACGGTTTCGCTTTCGTCCAGCGTATAGCTGATCTCGACCGTCTCGGGCCAATCGGCGCGCACGCGGTCGATGACGCTGCGCACGTCGTCCACCGTGTCGATGATATTGGCGCCTGCGCGTTTCTTGATTTCCAGCGCCAGCGCGGGCTGGCCGTCGATGCGGGCATAGCCCAAAGGATCCTCGAAGGTGCGGCGGATCGTGGCGACATCGGCAAAGGTCACGACGGTCTGGCCGCGCGTGATGATGGGCAGGTCCATCACATCCTGCGCATTCTCGATCAGTCCCGGCACCTTGAGAACGATGCGCCCTGCCTCGCTTTCGATGGCACCGGCGGCGATCAGCTGGTTGTTGCGCGTGATCGACCCGATCAATTCGTCAAACGACAGGTTATAGGTCTCGAACACAGTAGGGTCGATCAGTACCTCAAGCAATTCGTCGCGCTTGCCCGCCACATCCACCTCGAGGACACCGCCCAACGCCTCGATCTCGTCCTGCAGGTTGTCGGCGATGGCGTTCAGCGTCCGTTCAGGCACCGGGCCGGACAGGATCACCGTCAGGATCGGGAACAGGGCTGTGTTAATCTCGGTCACGGTCAGATTGACGCTGTCGGGCAGGTCGTTTTCGGCACGGTCGGCGGCTTGGCGCACATCGTCCAGCGCCTGACCCGCGTCATAGCCCGGCTCGAATTCCAGCTGGACCGTTGCAAACCCTTCGCCCGCTTTTGCGGTCATCGTGCTGAGGCCCGTCAATGACGCGAATTCGGTTTCCATCGGGCGCACCAGCACATCTTCGGAATCCTGTGGCGAAATCCCGTCCAGCGATGTGGATACATAGACCACCGGAATAGTGACCTCGGGGTTGCTTTCCTTGGGGATCGCCAGATAGGCAAAGCCGCCCACCAGCAACAGGAAGGCAAAGACCAGCGTGACAACCTTGCCACGCCCAAAGGCGGCGTCGATCAGCCCGTTCATGGCTGCACCAGGGCTGTCTGGTCCTGCGTCGGCGCGCGCGGTTCAACAGGATCGCCCTGATTGACGAAACCCTGACCCACGGTGATGATCCGCGCCTGTTCGGGCAGGCCCGCGATCCAGATACCATCGGTCTGCGCGCGCACGATCTGCACCGTCGAAAACACCACGCGTTTGTCGGCATCCACGGTCTTGACCCCCAGTTCGCCGTTCGTGCCCAGCGACAGGACCGCAGGCGACACGAAATGCCCCCGCGCCTGACCGGTCGGAATGGCCACCCGCGCGCTCAGCCCCGCAGGCATCACGCTGTCGGGGTTATCGACGATGATCTCGACCCGAAAGGTGCGGGTCTGCTGGTCGGCATTGGCCCCGATAAAGGCGATGGTGCCGGCCTTTTCCTCGCCGGTGATAAAGGACACCTGCGCATCCTGACCGGTTTGCAGCCGCGACAGCGCCTGTTGCGGCACCTGCACGACGACGGTCAGCGGGTCATTGTCCAGCACTTCGGCCACGGTCATGCCGTTTTCGACGGATTCGCCCACGTTCACGGGCAGATCGTTCAGCCGACCGGCAAAGGGGGCGGTCACGATTGTATTGTCCAGCCGGTCCTGCGCCGATGTCACGGCAGCCTCGGCTGCGGCGCGGGCTGCGCGCGCTTGCGACACGCGGTCTTCGGTCGCGACACCACGGTCCTGCAAGGCCAAGGCGTTGTCGTAATCGCGCTGGGCCTGTGCCAGCTGGGTCTGCGCCTGCACCAGCTGCGCCTGTGCGATGCCTGCGTCGATGCGGGCGATTTCCTGCCCCGCAGTCACCAGATCGCCGCGCGATACGGCAACGCTGGCGATCTGCCCGTCCGCCTTGGCCCGCACTGTGGCGGCGCGGTCGGGGATAGACTGGCCTTCGGCGGTCAGGACCAGCGGCACATCCTGCGCGACCGAATCGATCACAGCCACGCTGACGGCCCGGTCCGGGGCATTTGCGGCGACATCCGCTTGCGGATCAGCAGAGGGCAGGATCACACCGCTGCCCATCCAGCCGATCAGCGCCAGCGCAAACAGCCCCGCGATCCACTTGGACCGCCCGGCGCCTTTGTCCGTGTCGAACTGCAGTTTTCCCGTCTGATCGGGTGGGGTCGCGCCAGCCATCGGTTTTCCTTTTTCGTCCGGCCAGCATAGAACATCGGCCAATTCGTGTCTAAGTAGTGTGCTTGCGATAGCCTTACCAGATGCGGCAGGCCAGTTACTGCCATGGCTTCACGGCATAATGATACCTGAGCGGCCGGTCGCGGCTGTCTGGACATTCGCATAGGCACCATGGCTAACATGGGCTGCCATTCACAGGAGCCGCCACTTGCCCGACATCGCGACCATAGACGCGGCCCGCGACGTGGCCATTTGCCCGCTGGGGGTCGATGGTGTTCTGGTGCGGTTCTCGCGCGTGCTGTCACCGCAGGCCAATGGCGCGGCCCATGCCTTTTGCGATGCAGTGATCGCGGCTGACCTGTTCGGTGTGACCGAGGTGGCCCCATCGCTGACATCGGTGCGGGTCGCTTTCGATCCGGCCAAGACCGACCGTCACAGCCTGACCCGCGCCTTGCGCGATCTGCTGGGACAGTTGCGCGATGCCGATACCTCGCCCCGTCGCCTGTGGCGTATTCCGGTGGCCTTTGGCCCCGCCCATGCCCCGCAACTGGCCGAAGCGGCAGAGCTTACAGGGCTGACCCCCGATCAGGCCGTGGCGCAGATCACGGCGCAGCAATTGCGCGTTCTGGCCATCGGTTTTGCCCCCGGCCAGCCCTATCTGGGGATGATGCCGTCGCATTGGGACATCCCGCGCCAGTCCGAGCTGACGCCAAAAGTGCCGCGCGGCGCGCTGGTCACGGCGGTGCGCCAGTTGATCATCTTTGCCGCCGATACCCCCACCGGCTGGCGGCAGATCGGGCAAAGCGCCTTTGCGGTCTGGCGGCCTGACAGCGACCGACCCTTCGCGCTGGACCCCGGCGATGCGGTGCAATTCGTGGCGGTGTCCGACGATACCCTGCGCGACCTGCAAGCCAATCCCGACAGCAACGGCGGCGCAACCTGCAAAGTGTTACGCTGATGCCGGTGCTGACCGTCCATAGCGCGGGTCCCGGTGTCACGGTCCAAGACCTTGGCCGCACCGGCTGGACCGCGCAGGGCCTGTCGCGCGGTGGGGCCGCCGACCGGCTGGCCCTGCTGGAGGCGGCGGCATTGCTGGATCAGGACACCGGACTGGCGGTTCTTGAAATGGCAGGGTTCGGCGGGGTGTTCAGCACCGACCGGCCGGTGCGCATCGCCCTGACTGGCGCGCTGATGCAGGCCGACATCGACGGCGTGCCGGTGCCACCCAATACCAGCCAGCTGTTAGCGGCGGGTGCAAAACTGACCATCGGCGGCGCGCGGGCGGGGGTTTACGGCTATCTGGCCTTTGCGGGCGGGATCGTGACCCCGCCTGTCATGGGCAGCCGTGCCGCGCATCTGACCGCTGGGCTGGGCCGCGTGCTGGTGGCGGGTGACAGCCTGCCCTTGGGCACAGATCCTGCGCCGGATACCCCGCCCCGACGGCTGGACAGTGCCGACAGGTGCCGGGGCGGGCTGATCCGCCTGATGCCCGGCCCGCAGACCGACCTGTTCGACGACGCCACGCTGGCGCGGTTCCTGTCCACGCCCTTTCGCCGCGATCCGCGCGGCAACCGGCAGGGTGTGCGGCTGGACCATGACGGCGCCCCCTTCGGGGTGGCCAGCGGGCTGAGCATTACATCCGATCTGATCGTGGCGGGCGATGTGCAACTGACCGGCGATGGCGTGCCCTATGTGCTGCTGGCGGAATGTCAGACCATCGGGGGATATCCGCGCATCGGCACCGTCATCCCCGCCGATCTGGCGCGCGTAGCACAGACAGCCCCCGGCACGACGTTGCAATTCACCCTGCTGGATATCGCGCAGGCTGATGCGACCGCGCAATCCGATGCTGACCTGCTGCGCGCCCTGCGGCAGGCCTGCCAACCCCTGATCCGCGATCCGCATGACATCGCCGATCTGTTGGGCTACCAACTGGTCAGCGGGGTGACCGCGGGCGACGATCTGGAACGGGACGGTGATGGCACTCAAGGTTGATCTGAACGCCGACATGGGCGAAAGTTTCGGCCCCTGGACGATGGGGGATGACGCGGCATTGCTGGATGTCATCACCTCGGCCAATGTGGCCTGCGGGTTTCACGCGGGCGACCCCGATGTGATGGACCGCACGATGCGGCAGGCCGTGGCCCGCGGCGTGGGACTGGGCGCGCATCCGGGGTTTGCCGATCTCAAAGGATTCGGGCGGCGCAACCTGCCCATCCCCGCCGAGGAGATCGCCAATGCCGTCGCCTATCAGCTGGGTGCAGCACAGGCGATGGCGCGGCGCGCGGGCGGGCGTATCCGGCATCTCAAACTGCACGGGGCGCTGGCGAATATGGCCTCGGTCGATGCGGGTCTGGCAAAGGCCTGTTATCAGGCCGCGCTCGACGTTGATCCCGATCTGGTGATCATGGTGCTGGCTGCCACCGCGCAGGAAAGTGCCGCGCGTGAACTGGGCTGTCATTGGGCGGGCGAGATTTTCGCCGATCGCGCCTATCACGACGATGCCACGCTGGTTGATCGCCGTCTGCCGGGGGCGGTGCTGCATGATCCGGCAGTGGTCGGCCCCCGCATTCTGGCCATGTTGCAGGCGGGGGCGATCATCGCGGACAGCGGCAAACACCTGCCCTGCCGGATCGACACGATCTGCCTGCATGGCGACACGCCGGGCGCTGTTGCCATCGCGCGCGGCTTGCGCGATCACCTGACACAGGCGGGGATCACGCTTGCCGCCTTTTGAAACGGAGCCTGCCATGACCAACTATTATGCCCCCACCGGCGGCCTGCCCCCGCAAACCGACCTGCTGACAGGGCGCGCGGTGTTCACCACCGCCTATGCGGTGATCCCCAAGGGGGTGATGACAGATATTGTCACCAGCAACCTGCCGTTCTGGGACAAGACCCGCGCCTGGGTGCTGGCACGGCCTTTGTCGGGGTTCGCCGAAACCTTCAGCCAGTACATCATGGAGGTGGCTGCGGGCGGCGGCAGCACGCGGCCCGAGACCGACAAAGCCGCGCAAGGCGTGATCTTCGTGGTCAAAGGCGGCTTTACCCTGACCATTGCGGGGGTGGATCACGCGATGCGCCCCGGCAGCTATGCCTATCTGCCCGCAGGCTGCGACTGGCAGGTCCGCAACGGCACCGATGCACCCGCGACGTTCCACTGGGTCCGCAAGACCTATCGCGCGGTCGATGGCATTGCGGCACCCGAGGCTTTCGTCACCGACGAGGAGGCCGCGACCACCACCGCCATGCCCGATACCAACGGCGCATGGGCCACGACACGTTTCATAGACCCCGCCGACATGCGCCACGACATGCATGTCAATATCGTGACCTTCCAGCCGGGCGGCGTGATCCCCTTTGCCGAAACCCATGTGATGGAACACGGGCTTTATGTGCTGGAAGGCAAGGCGGTTTATCGGCTCAATCAGGATTGGGTCGAGGTCGAGGCGGGCGATTTCATGTGGCTGCGCGCCTTTTGCCCGCAGGCCTGTTACGCGGGCGGGCCAGGGCCTTTCCGCTATCTACTTTATAAGGACGTAAACCGGCATATGCCGCTTTAAGAACTTTAAAGTCCCCGGCGGGGATCACGGTGAATTGTGCAACAATTCACCGCGCTCGGAAGATGGGGGGAGTGGCGCGAAATCCGTCGGGGATCGCGTCTTTATCTTCCAGCAGCAAGTCAGCCATGACCTGCCCGACCTTGGGCGCCATGCCGAAACCGATCTTGAAGCCGCCATTGGCGATATACTCCCCCGCCCGCGTCGGGTGATGGCCCAGAACCGGCGCGCGGCTGGGGGCGCGGGGGCGCACACCAGCCCAGCGGGCGATGATTTCGGCGCCTTGCAGGACCGGAAAGGCCGCGACGGCCCGCGCGATCACGTCATCAAGGGCGGTGTCGGTGCTGGCGGGATCGGTGAAATCACGCTCCGAGGTGGACCCGATGGCGACTGTCCCGTCCAGATGCGGGATGATATGCAGCGCATCGGCGAAAAGTTGCGGGCTGCCTGCCGCGTCAAGACGCAGAAGCGCCGCCTGCCCTTTCACACCATTGCCGCCGATTTCGGTCATGCCTGCCCAGCCGGTGGCCCAGACGACCTTGCCCTCTGGCGCGCCTTGGCGTTGGATGCTGCCGCCCAAAGCTGTGACGGCATCCGCCAAGGCCCGCGTCGCACGGTGGGGATGGACCAGTGCAGACAGCGTGTCGCGCACCACATAGCCGCTGGGCGATGGCGGCATCCATGGCGCATCGGTGACGGGTTCGACCTGCCATGTCGCAAGCCCCTGCCACAAATCATCGGCGGATATAGCCCGTGCGCGCGCCAGTTCCACCGCCTGCGCATCCGCCAAAGGCTGCAATCGCCCGCTGCGGGCATAGCCGGTTTCGACCCCGGTCAATGCGGCGACATCCGCCCAGACCTGTTCCGCCATGATCAGGCTGTCGAATTGAAACGCCTTCTTGTCGTTCCAGTGTTCGGGCACATGCGGGGCAAGCGCCCCGACCAGCCCGCCGCTGGCCCCCGCCGCCACACCCGCAGGGTCGATCACCTGCACCTTTGCGCCGCGCCGCGCGCAGGCATAGGCGACCGACAGGCCGAACACCCCCGCCCCCATGACCGTGATATCAGCAATTGCCATTCCGCGCCCCAATGCCCAAAGATGCCCCAGACCTAGGGCAGACAGGCATGACAGACCAGACAGCAAA
The DNA here is from genome assembly GCA_017542965.1 of Loktanella sp. GTDB lineage: Bacteria > Pseudomonadota > Alphaproteobacteria > Rhodobacterales > Rhodobacteraceae > Yoonia. Next base: position 19,513 of record JAFWEI010000003.1, read on the forward strand.
ACTCGATTGGCGGGATGGCGTGCCGATCGCGCGGGATTTCGACGACCCTTATTTTTCGTTCGATGATGGTCTGGCCGAAACGCGGCATGTGTTTCTGGACGGCAACGACCTGCCCGCGCGGTTCGGCAATGATCTGCGGATCGGCGAACTGGGCTTTGGCACGGGTCTGAACCTGCTGGTCACATGGGACGCCTGGGTGCAGGCGGGCAGGCCCGGCAGGCTGGATTTCACATCATTCGAGGCGTTCCCGATGACACAGGCGGATATGGCGACAGCGCTGGCGCATTTTCCGACGCTGGCGGGCTATGCCGCGCGGTTGTTGGAGACTTGGACGGCGGGCGCGGGGCGGATTGCGCTGGAGGACGGGCTGACGCTGCAGGTCATCATCGGCGATGCCCGCCGGACACTGCCCGCTTGGCAAGAGGCGGCGGATATCTGGTACCTGGACGGCTTTTCCCCCGCCAAGAACCCCGAGCTTTGGGAACCCGCGCTGCTGCAGGCGGTGGCGGCGCATACGCGTGCCGGTGGGACGGCAGCGACCTATAGTGCTGCTGGCCATATCCGGCGCGCATTGGCCGAAGCCGGGTTCACCGTCACCCGCCACCCCGGATACGGACGCAAGCGGCACATGACCCGCGCAAGGATGCAAGATGCAGACTAATACGAGGCTCGGGATCATGCTAATGATCCTCACGACCTTTATCTTTGCGATCCAGGACGGGATTTCGCAGCATCTGGCCGCGAACAACAACGTCGTGATGATCGTGATGATCCGCTACTGGTTCTTTGCCGCTTTCGTGATCGCCATCGCGCGGCGGCAATCGGGGTCGATCCGGGCGGCGGCACGCACCAGACAGCCCTTGTTGCAGATCGCGCGCGGCACGCTGCTGGCGCTGGAAATCTGCGTCATGGTCACGGCCTTTGTCTATTTGGGGCTGGTCGAAAGCCATGCGATCTTTGCCTGCTATCCGCTGCTGATCGCGGCGCTGTCCGGCCCCGTGCTGGGCGAGGCTGTGGGCTGGCGGCGCTGGGCCGCGATCGGGATCGGCTTTGTCGGCGTGCTGGTGATCCTGCAACCGGGCTTTGCGGTGTTTTCACCTGCCGCCGCGATCCCGCTGGCCTCGGCCTTCATGTTCGCGCTTTATGGCCTGCTCACGCGCTATGCGGCACGGCTGGACAATACGACGACATCGTTTTTCTGGACCGGCACATCGGGGGCGGTGGTGATGACCGTGGTCGGCGTCTGGTTCTGGGAACCGATGTCGGCATCCGACTGGCGCTGGATGATCACCTTGTGCATCACAGGGGTGACGGCGCACTGGCTGCTGATCAAGACCTACGAGGTCGCCGAGGCGAGCGCGGTCCAGCCCTTTGCCTATCTGCAACTGGTCTTCGCCAGCGTCATCGGCGTCGGCCTGATGGGCGAGACGATCCGCCCCAACGTCGCCATCGGTGCCGCCATCGTCGTGGGTGCGGGGCTATTCACGCTCTGGCGCGCACGCCAGAAACAGACCATCACATCTTCATAGTAAAAATATCCCCGCCGGAGGCATAAAAGTTCTTAATCCCTCACCGGCCGCGCCACCGGCCGCAAGACCGGTTTCTGCCCGATCAGCAGCGCCGTAAACTGCACTGGCCCCGCTTGCCCCGTCAGCCGCGCCTGATAGACCGGCAGGCTTTCGGTGACGCGCTGGACGTAATTGCGGGTCTCGACAAAGGGGATATGTTCGATCCAGTCCACAACATCCATCTGCCGCAGGCGCGGATCGCCGCGTTCACGCATCCAGGCCTGCGGGCGGCTGGGGCCTGCGTTATAGCCTGCGGCGATCATCACGGGGCTGGGGCCGAATTCATCCTGCAAATAGGCCAGATAGGCCGCGCCCAGCGTCGCATTATACTGCCAGTCGCTGATCAGCCGCGCGCGCGAATAGGGCAGGTTCAGCCAGCCTGCGACCTCTTCTGCCGTGGCGGGCATGACCTGCATCAGGCCCAGCGCACCCACGGGGCTGGCGATACCGATGTTGAATTCGCTTTCGCGCCGCGCGATGGACAGGGCAAGCGCGGGATCAACGGGCAGGTCCATCTGCGCCAGATCATGCAGGGGGTAATAGATTTCCGGCATGACAATGCCGCGCGTCGCGGCGGTCTTGCCCAGCAACAGGGTATAATAATCCTCGCCAATAGACGACAGATAGGCCCCCAGCGCGCGCAGAGCGTCAGGCTCCAGCCCTTCGCCAAGGGCTGCAAAGAATGTCACGGCAGCCCCGCGTTCGCCCCCGTCCAGCAGGATCAGCGCAGCGCGGGTCAGGTCATCCTCGAACACGGGCGCGCCCTGCCATGCGACATCCGCCCCGACCAAGGCTGCATCCAGCGGCCGGCCTGTCCGTTCCGAGGCCAAGAGGCCATAGAACGTCGTCTGGTGGTCCGCCGCGCGCGCATAGGCAGCCGCGGCAAGGTCTGTATTGCCCTTCACATCCTGCGCGCGCCCGATCCAATACTGCATCCGCGCCACCGAAATCGGGCCGGAGACACGGGCCGCCGCCCTGTCGAAATGCATCAGCGCCTGCACCGGATCGCCCTGATAGATCAGCGCGATATAGCCCGCCAGCCATTCCAGATCGGCAAAAGCCTCGCCCTCGGTCAGGAAATGGTTCGCCGCCAACGCGTAGGCCAGATCGGCGCGGCCTTCGCGCATGTGCCAGCGCGCCAGCACCTGGCGGTAGCCCGACCAGCGGAACGGCTCTTGCAAAGCCTCGGCGCTGGTCGATTGCGCGCGCAGCATATCGGTTGCGTCGGTCCAGTCGCCGCGCGCCGCCAGCCAGCTGTAGCGAGCATAAAGCAGGCCGGGTGTGTCGCGCAGCGCCGCTGGCACGGCAGTGAACAAAGGCAGCATATTCTCGGTGCCAGTGGCATAGCCGATGCGCGCCGCGGTCAGCGCGCGCTGATCCGCAGGCAGCACCGGCAGCAGGCGCGCGGCATCGCTGGTGCGCCCGCGCCACAGCAGCGCATCCGCGCGGGCGGCGTGATGGGGGGCAAGCCTGTCCGCGAAACTGGCCATCATCACGGCATGGCCGTCGTCATCCAGCCCCAGCGTCAGCCATGCGGTGCGCAAGGCGGTCTCGGCCGCCTCGGCCTGCCCTGCGGCGGTCAGGGCGGCGACCAGCCGGACGACACCTGCGCCTGTCGCGGGGGGTGCCGCGTCGAACCACGCGATGACGGTCTGCGGGTCGGCGTCGGCGGGGATCACCGCCTCGGCTGCGCGGCGCAGCTGGGTCAGGCCCGGCCAGTCGGGCCGCGCGGCGACAAAGGCAAGGTAATCGGCGAATTCGGCGTCACCCGCGCGCAGGCGTAGCCATGTCAGCAGATCGCGGGTCAGCGGATCGGCATCCGCCGCCAGCAGATAGGCTGCGCCCCAATCATCGCCCGCCAGCGCCACGGCGGCAACGGCGCTCTGGTCCACAGACTGCGCCGCAACCGGCGTGGCCGCGACGAAGGACAGAAGGCAAAGTGCCGAAAGACGCATCAGGATCACCGCTCTTGTTTGTTTTTGGGCAGGGTAAAGCAGCCAAGCGCCAAGGCAACTGACAAACTTGGCAACAGGCGCAAAGGCGTCTAGGGTCCGCGCGATTTCGCCAAGACGGGAATCGTCCCGCACACAAGGAAACGTCGCATGTTCAAGGGTTCCATTCCCGCGCTGGTCACACCGTTTGCAAACGGTCAGGTGGATGTCGCGACGCTGAAAAAGCTGGTGAACTGGCATGTGGAACAGGGCAGCCACGGGCTGGTCCCTGTCGGCACCACCGGCGAAAGCCCGACCCTGACCCATGAAGAACATGACATGGTCGTGGAAATCGTCGTGCAAGAGGCCGCAGGCCGCATCCCCGTGATCGCCGGTGCCGGATCGAACAACACGATCGAAACGGTGCGTCTGGTGCAGGCCGCCCAAAAGGCCGGTGCCGATGCCGCCCTTGTCGTGACCCCCTATTACAACAAGCCGACACAGGCCGGACTGATCGCCCATTTCACCGCTGCTGCCGATTGCGGCCTGCCGGTCATCATCTACAACATCCCCGGCCGGTCCGCCGTGGATATGATGCCCGACACGATGGGCGAGCTGGCGCGCCACCCGATGATCATCGGGGTCAAGGATGCGACCGGCGATCTGGCCCGCGTACCCAAGCAGCGGCTGCGCTGCGGGGCTGATTTCGTGCAATTGTCGGGCGAGGATGCCACGGCACTTGGTTTCAACGCACATGGCGGGGTGGGGTGCATTTCGGTGACCGCCAACGTCGCCCCGGCACTTTGTGCTGCGTTTCAGGAAAGCACATTGGCAGGCGATTACGCCAAGGCTCTGACGCAGCTGGACCGCCTGATGCCGCTGCACGAGGCGATCTTTACCGAGCCGGGTGTGGCTGGGGCCAAATACGGCATGTCGCTGCTGGGACTGTGTTCGGAGGCCGTGCGCAGCCCGCTGACCCCGTTGACAGAGGCCACCAAGGCCAAGATGCGCGCCGCAATGGTGCATGCGGGCTTGCTGAGCTGAGGCCAAGCGCCTATCTGGGGCAGATGTCCAAAAAGACCGAAAAGACGAATTACAAGGTCGTCGCCGAGAACCGGCGCGCGCGTTATGATTATGCCATCGAGGACGATATCGAGGTCGGGATCATCCTGACCGGGTCCGAGGTGAAATCCTTGCGCGTCGGCCAGTCGAATATCGCCGACAGCTATGCCTCTGTCGATGATGGTGAATTGTGGCTGACCAATGCCTATATCGCGCCTTACGAACGCGCGATGTTCAGCCACGAGGAACGCCGCAAGCGCAAGCTTTTGGTCAGCCGCAAGGAATTGTCCCGCCTGTGGAACGCCACCAAGCGCGAAGGCATGACGCTGGTCCCCCTGGTGTTATATTTCAACGACCGCGGGTTGGTGAAGCTGAAGATCGCCACCGCCAAGGGCAAAAAGAACCACGACAAACGCGCGACCGAAGCGGCGCGTGACTGGGGCCGCCAGAAGCAGCGGCTTTTGCGGCAGGGGGAGTAAGGGGCGCTGCCCCTCGGGCCTGAGCGGCCCTCACCCCGGAGTATTTTTGGAAAAAAGAAGTTGGCAGGCCGGGGGCAGGCGGTGGTCCCTTGTTTCCATAGTCCCAGCGCGATAGTGACGAGGCGGAGACCAAAGGGTAATGCGATGACCAAAACAGCGCCAGATGATCCCGAAACGCTTGTCAGCACTGACTGGCTGGCCGCGCATCTGAAAGACCCCGACCTGCGACTTCTGGATGCCAGCTGGTATCTGCCCGATGCGGGCCGGTCCGGTTTTGCGGAATATCAGGCAGGCCATATCCCCGGTGCGCGGTTCTTTGACATCGACGAGATCAGCGATCTGCGCTCGGAACTGCCGCATATGGCCCCGCCGGTGGAAAAATTCATGTCGCGCATGCGCGCGATGGGTGTGGGCGATGGTCATCAGGTCGTGGTCTATGACGGCGCGGGGCTGTTTTCGGCTGCACGCGTCTGGTGGCTGTTCCGGCTGATGGGCCATGATGCCGTGGCCGTGCTGGATGGTGGCCTGCCGAAATGGCTGGCCGAGGGCAGGACCGTCACCACCGCCCCGCCTGTCATCCGCGACCGCCACATGACCGTGCAACGCCGCGCGCAGATGGTGCGCGACGTGACCGATGTCGCGCGCGCGGCCAAGCTGGGTGATCACGCGATCATCGATGCCCGCGCTCCGGCACGGTTTCGTGGCGAAGTGCCTGAACCCCGCGCAGGGCTGCGCTCGGGCCATATTCCGCGATCGCGCAATGTGTTTTATCAGGACTTGCTGGAGGCCGATGGCACGATGAAACCGCCCGCCGCGCTGCGCGCCGTTTTCACCGATGCGGGCGTCGATCTGGACAAGCCCGCGATCACGACCTGCGGGTCGGGGGTCACGGCGGCTGTGCTGTCGCTGGCCCTAGACCGGATCGGCAAGACCGATCACGCCCTTTACGATGGCTCCTGGTCCGAATGGGGCATGTATGCCGATCTTCCACTTGCAACCGGAGCCGCCTGATGCTGCACAATCTGCACCCGCAACCCGCCGACAAGATCCTGATGCTGATGGCCGAATATCGCGCCGATCCGCGCAACGACAAGATCGACCTTGGCGTCGGCGTTTACAAGGACGCGACCGGCAATACCCCCGTCATGCGTGCCGTCAAAGAGGCCGAGCGCCGGATTTTGGCGGATCAGACCACCAAGGCCTATACAGGTCTGGCCGGTGATCCCGCCTTTGGCGCAGCGATCCGCGATCTGGTGCTGGGCGACAGTATTGCGGCCGACCGCGTGGCCTGTGTGGCGACCCCCGGCGGCACAGGGGCGATCCGGCAGGCGCTGGAACTGATCCGCATGGCGTCCCCCGATGCCACCGTCTGGCTTTCGAACCCGACATGGCCGAACCATCCGTCGATCATCAAGTATCTTGGCATGAAAATGGCCGAATACCGCTATTTCGACACTGCGACGCGCGGCGTGGATTTCGACGGGCTGCTGGCCGATCTGGGCGCGCTCAAGGCAGGCGATGTCGTGCTGCTGCACGGCTGCTGCCACAATCCGACGGGGGCGAACCTGACAACGGACCAGATGGCGCAGGTCATTGCCTTGATGCAGGACCGTGGTGCCGTTCCGTTCGTCGATATCGCCTATCAGGGCTTTGGCGACGGGCTGGAGGCTGACGCGCAGATCACCCGCCAGATCGCAGCCGGTTTCGACAATTGCCTGATTGCCGCCAGCTGTTCCAAGAACTTTGGCATCTACCGCGAACGCACCGGCGCGCTGATGGCGATTGCCAAGGATCCGGGTCAGCAGGCGCTGGCGCAACAGAACCTGAATTTTCTGAACCGGCAGAACTATTCCTTTCCGCCCGATCACGGCGCGCGGGTCGTCACCACAATCCTGATCGACCCCGCCCTGCGTGCCGAGTGGGAGGCGGAGCTGGAAGAAACCCGCCTGTCCATGCTGGGGCTGCGCCAGCAACTGGCCGATGAATTGAAGCGCCTGACCAATACCGACCGTTTCGATTTCCTTGCCCATCATCGCGGGATGTTCAGCCGCCTCGGCGCGACGCCGGAACAGGTCGCCGCAATGCGCGCGGACAACGGCATTTATATGGTGGGTGACAGCCGGTTCAACGTCGCGGGCCTGAACGCGCAGAGCGTTCCAGTGCTGGCGCAGGCGATTGTGACCGCAGGCGTCTGAGCCTGAACCGATGACAGGCGCGCAACCGCAATGCTGCGGTTGCAAACGCCCCTTGTGACCCGCTGCGCAATATAATACCCAACGCGAAACCCGTTGCGTAATTTTGCTACCCAGAGGATCGCCATGTCATTCCGCCTGCAACCTGCCCCGCCCGCCCGTCCGAACCGGTGTCAGTTGTTCGGCCCCGGATCGAACACCAAGCTGTTTGCGAAAATGGCGGCCTCTGCTGCGGATGTGATCAACCTTGATCTGGAAGATAGTGTCGCACCTTCCGACAAGGACAGCGCGCGGGCCAATGTGATCGCCGCGATCAATACCGTGGATTGGGGCAGCAAGACGCTGTCCGTGCGGATCAACGGGCTGGACACGCCCTATTGGTACCGCGATGTCGTGGATGTGCTGGAACAGGCGGGTGACAGGCTGGACCAGATCATGATTCCCAAGGTCGGCTGTGCCGCAGATGTCTATGCCGTGGATGCGCTGGTCACCGCGATTGAACGCGCCAAGGGCCGCACCAAGCCGATCAGTTTCGAGGTCATCATCGAATCGGCGGCCGGCATCGCCCATGTCGCGGAAATCGCCGCCAGCTCGCCGCGCATGGCGGCCATGTCGCTGGGCGCTGCGGATTTCGCCGCCTCGATGGGGATGCAGACCACCGGTATCGGCGGGACGCAGGAAAACTATTACATGCTGCATGGTGACACACGGCATTATTCCGACCCCTGGCACTGGGCGCAGACCGCGATTGTCGCCGCCTGCCGGACGCATGGCGTTTTGCCCGTCGATGGCCCGTTCGGCGATTTCAGCGATGACGAAGGCTATCGCGCGCAGGCCCGCCGGTCGGCCACATTGGGCATGGTCGGCAAATGGGCGATCCACCCCAAGCAGATCGCCCTTGCCAACGAGGTGTTCACCCCCTCCGATGCCGCCGTGGCCGAAGCGCGCGAGATTCTGGCCGCGATGGAACAGGCCAAGGCGCGTGGCGAAGGCGCGACCGTGTACAAGGGTCGCCTTGTGGACATCGCCTCGATCAAGCAGGCCGAGGTGATCGTGCGCCAATCAGAGATGATCAGCGGCGCGTAATGCGCCCGCGCCGTTGCCAAGGCATCAGGGTTGCGCCATAACACCGTGACTTTCAGCAATGAGGCGCGCGATCTGATGACCCTTTACCTCGACTTTGAAAAACCGCTCGCCGAGATTGAAGGCAAGGCCGAAGAACTGCGCGCCATGGCGCGGGACAATCCCGAAATGGATGTCGCGAAAGAGGCGGCAGCGCTGGACAAGAAAGCGGGCGAATTGCTGACCTCGCTCTACGCCAACCTTGCGCCCTGGCGCAAATGCCAGGTGGCGCGCCACCCCGAACGGCCGCATTGCATTGATTATATCGCGGCTTTGTTCACCGAATTCACGCCGCTGGCAGGCGACCGCAATTTCGCCGACGACCATTCCGTCATGGGTGGCATGGCGCGGTTCAACGACATGCCTGTCATGGTCATCGGCCATGAAAAAGGCAATGACACCAAATCGCGCATCGCGCGCAATTTCGGCATGGCCCGCCCCGAAGGTTATCGCAAGGCGATCCGCCTGATGGATCTGGCCGACCGGTTCGGCCTGCCGGTCATCACGCTGGTGGACACCCCCGGCGCCTATCCCGGCAAAGGTGCCGAAGAACGCGGCCAGTCCGAGGCGATTGCCCGATCCACCGAAAAATGTCTGGCGCTGAAGGTGCCGCTGATCAGCGTGATCATCGGCGAAGGCGGGTCAGGCGGCGCTGTCGCCTTTGCCTCGGCCAACCGTGTCGCGATGCTGGAACATTCGGTCTATTCGGTGATCAGCCCCGAAGGCTGCGCATCGATCCTGTGGAAGGATTCCGAAAAGATGCGCGAAGCCGCCGAAGCCCTGCGCCTGACCGCGAAAGACCTGCAAGAGCTGGGCATCTGTGACAAGATCATCGCCGAACCCAAGGGCGGCGCGCATCGTGATCCCGCCTTTGCCGTGAACGCCGTGGGCGAGGCGCTGAAGTCCATGCTGGCCGAATTGACCGGCAAATCCGGTGACAAGCTGCGCAAGGACCGCCGCGACAAATACCTTGCCCTTGGCAGCAAGGGGCTGGCGGCCTAGGACGAACGCAGCGGAAATCCCGCCTCGGCAGCCAACCTGTCGGATGCGGTTTCGACCTCGGTTTCCAGCCTGCGCATGAAATCCGCAATCTCCAGCCCCGGTGCGATCCGGGGCAGGAATTCGAACACCGCTATGCCTTGGTGGCGATAGATGCCGCGCTTGGGCCAGAACACGCCGACATTGGTCGCAACCGGCACAACGGGCTGGCCCAGTTCACGGTAAAGCGCCCCTGTCCCGATCTTGTAAGGGGCCTTGACGCCGGGCGCGATGCGGGTGCCTTGCGGATAGATGATCAACTGGCCGGGCAGCGCGCGGCCTGCCTGCACATCCGCCACCATCTGCTTGATCGCCAGGCCGCGCTTGCCGCGATCGACGGGGATGCAGCCAATCCGCAGGCCGAACTGGCCGATCACGGGGGCATATTTCAGGATCGCCTTGAAGATGAATTTGCCACGCGGCATCGCGCCGTAAATCATCAGCACATCCAGAAACGACTGGTGCTTGGGGGCGACCATCACCTCGTCCGTGGGGGGGGTGCCGCGGATTTCGACCTTCAGGCCGATCATCCAGCCCGCTGTCCAGCGCACCCAGCGGCAATAGGCATGGCAAGCCGCAATCGCACCTTCGCGCGACCAGATCGCGGCAGGCAGATACAGGATGCCGACGACCAGCATGGCCAGATACATCTGCGCATTGAACAGCAACGACCGCAGCCATTGGATTGCGTAGCTCATGTCTGTTCCTTCAACCGGCGCGATGCGGCCGCACGGGTCGCCGCAAAGGCCACGATAGCCGACAAGACCGGAATCGCCAGCAGCCAAATCCAGTCCAGCCCGACGAAACCGAAATGCGTGCCGGTACCACTGACCACGTCAGCCTCTGGCATGGCTTGCAAGACCAAGAGCGCCAGCCCTGTTCCGACAGCCGCCCCCAGCCCCGCCCGCAGCGTGAACCGGCGCACAAAGGCCCGCGCGATATAGCCGTCACGCGCACCGACCAGCCGCAACACGCGGATGATCTGCGCATTGGCCGCCAGCGCGGCATGGGCGGCCAGCGTGATCATCGCCGCCATAACCGCGCCGATCAGCGCCAGCACGCTCCACCCCAGCAGGCGCAGCCGCTGTGCGGCCGCAAGCAGGGGTTCGCGCCATGCGCCGTGATCGTCCAGCACCGCACCCGGCACCTCGGCCTGCAGACGCGCGCGCAGGCCGGCAACGTCATAGCCGGTCTCATCGGGCAAAATTTCGATCAATTGCGGCAGCGGCAGGGATTCCACCGGAATATCCGGCCCGAACCACGGGGCCAGCAAGGCGCGCTGTTCATCCGCCTCCAGCACACGGGCCGAAGCGACGCCGGTCGTTGTCTGCAAGACGGTGACGGCAGCGCGCAGGGCCGCGTTGGTCTGGTCCAGATCGGCGGGCAAGCGCAGGGTCGCGGATTGCGCCAGATCATCGGCCCAGCTGTCAGCCAGCCGTCCCGCCGTTAGCGACAGGGCCAGCGCAAAGACCGCCAGAAACGCCATCGCTGCCGCGACAAAAACCGTCAGCCGCGCGGAAACGCCGGTTGGCGGCACGGCGCGGTCAGCCAGCGGGTCGCCGGTGATGAAAGCAAGGATCGTCTTCACAAATCCGCCCCCGCCTGCACCAGCTGCCCGCGCGACAGCCGCAGCACGCGCGCGTTCACATCGGCCTTGACCGACCGGATCATCGCCAGATCATGGGTGGCGATCAGGATCGTCTTGCCCATCCGGTTCAGCTCGATCAGCAGGGCCAGCAGGCGCTGGGACATGTCCCAATCCACGTTGCCGGTAGGTTCATCGGCAATCACCACGTCAGGCGACATGATGACCGCACGCGCTAGCGCCGCGCGCTGCCTTTCGCCGCCCGACAATTCCGGCGGGCGCTGGCCCGCCTGCGGCCCAAGGCTGACCCAGGCCAGCAATTCGGCCAGATTGGTCTGCGCTTCTGCGATCCGGTCGGCAACGGTCAGCGGCAGCGCGATATTTTCGGCAATCGACAGGTGATCAAGGAATTGGCAATCCTGATGCACAACGCCAATCCGGCGGCGGACAATCGCCACCTCGTCGCGCGTCAGATTGCCGGCATCCTGCCCGAACAGCCGCACCTTGCCGCTGTTCGCGCGCAGATCGGCATAGCACAGGCGCAGCAGCGTGGTTTTCCCCGCACCCGACGGGCCTGTCAGAAAATGAAACGACCCCGGCACAAGTTTCAGCGACAGCCCTGAAAACAGCGCCGTTCGGCCATATCCATACGATACGTTGTCGAGTTCTATCACGATCTGTCCTTTGCCTGCCGTCGCTGTATTGCCCAAAACCGTGCCAAGGTTCAATGATCACCGGAATGGGTCTTGCGCAAATCCTTGCGTTTGGTGGCCTCATCGCTAGATTGGCGCGGGTCACGTCGCCAAACCGAAGCGGCCAGATCAGAGGATTGACGAAAATGCGTTTGATTTGTCCCAATTGCGGCGCGCAATATGACGTTGCGGATGACGCGATCCCCGAAAGCGGGCGGGACGTGCAGTGTTCGAACTGCAATCACATCTGGTTCCAGATTGAAAAGACACCAGCACCTGTGCCCACAACCGACGCATCGGCACCTTTGTCACAGCCCGCACGCAAACCGCTTGATCCTGCGGTCAGCGATATCCTGCGCGAAGAGGCCGCCCGCGAACAGCAATTGCGCGCATCCGCCACCAACGCCCCGCGCCCGACGCAAGACGACACAACGCCCAAGACCACGATTGATGCCGCGGAAACCCGCCGCCGGATCGCCGAGATGACCGAGGCAGAGGCAGAGCCTGATGTCAGCACGGCACCTGCGCCGAAACCTGTCACAGCCGTCCGCGTGGCCACCGCCCGTGGCGCAGCGCAAGAACTGCGCGTCACGGCCCCGCAACCCACTGAAGACACCAGCACGCGCGCGCAAGCGCAAGAGCCTGAACTGACCCCCGCCGAACAGGCCGAGGCCATCACGCGGCGCGGTTTCCGGCGTGGCTTTGTCTTTGTGCTGGTGATCTTTGCCGTGCTTTTTGGGCCTTATGTCTTTGCCGATCAGATCACGACGCGCATCCCCCAGACCGCCGATGCTATGGCAAGCTATGTCAGTATGGTTGATGGATGGCGCCTGACGCTGAACCAGACGGCGGGCGCGTTGGGTGACATGATCGCGGATGTCACCGCAGGCCCCGAAAGCCAGCCGGATCAGAACTGACCCAGCAGACGCCGCAGGTAATCGCGTTCCACCTCGGGGCGGTCCTGTTCTGATGACCGGCGGCGGATTTCATCAAGCAATTCTGCCGCGCGGCGGTTGATATCCAGCCCGCCCAAAAGGTTCTGGTCGGTCCCCATCTGGCCGGTCGTGCCGGTATCGCGGCCCAGCGGGTCGCGCTGACCGGGCTCTGCACGCCCCGCCGCCTGACCCTGTTCGCCCTGTGCGCCGGACTGGCCTTCGGCCATGGCCTGCCCCAATTCGCGCATCCCGTTGCGCAGCGCGTCCAGCGCCTCGGCCTGCTGGTCGATTGCGCCGGACAGATCGCCGCCGCGCAAAGCGTCCTCTGCACCTTCCATCGCACCTTCGGCACGGTCGAGCGAATCGCGCGCCGCCTCGCCCGCGTCACCGGGCAGGTTGGGCAAGCCGTCGCGCTGGCGCTGCAATTCCTGCCGCAGCGCCTGCTGGCGCTGGTCAAGGCTTTGCTGGTCGCCGCCGGACCCTTGCCCGCCTTCGCCCTGTTGGTCACCCTGACCTTGCTGGCCATCCTGTTGGCCGCCCTCGCCCGGCTGTTGTCCGGGCTGTTCGCCTTGCTGGCCCTGATTGAAACCTTCCTGAAGCTCGCGGAACGCATCGTCGGACAGGTCCTGCTGGTCGCGCAGGGTTTCGGCCAGATCCTGCATCGACTGCTGGCCGGGCGTCGATGGGCCATCGCCGCCCCCTTCGCCCTGCGTGACGCGCATATTTTCCATCAGGCGGTTCAGTTCTTCCATCAGCGCCTGTGCTTCTTCCATGCGGCCTTGCTGCATCAGTTCTTCGATCCGGTCCATCATGGCCTGCAGATCGTTCATCGACAGTTCCATGCTGTTTTCGCTGTTATCGGCCTGATCGGTGCCATCGCCGGGTTCGGCCTGTTCGGCCAGCATGCGCATGTAATCATCGGTCGCTTCGCGCAATTCCTGCATCAATTCCGCGATTTCGGCATCGGATGCGCCGTTGCGCATCGCCTCGGACAGCCGTTCCTGCGCGCGGCGCAGCCGTTCGCGGGCATCGGCAAGGCGGCCATCCTCGAGCTGGATCGCAAGATCCCATAGGGCTGTCACAATCTCGGCCTGTGCATCGTCATCCATGCCGACCAGCGCGATATTGTCCATCCGCCGGATGATTGTGCGCAGGCGCAGATACATGGTTTCAGAGGTAAAGATATCTTCGGGCCGGTGTGACACCGCGCGCAGGATCTGCCCCACGCGCCGCGCATTGCCCCGCGACCACATCAGGTCACGGCGCTGTTCGATAACGGCGCGCGCGAAAGGCTGAAAAAATCGCCGCCCCGGCAGGATCAGGGGTTCCGGCGCGGTCGTTGTGGTCTGGCCTGCCGCATCAGTGACCGCCAGTTGCAGCGTGACCGGCAGATTGGCCAAGGGATGCTCACTGAGGTTTTCGACAAGGAACGCGTCAAATTCGGACCGGTCGCCGGTGAACGGCATCGGCAGGTCCAGCACAAGCGGGTCGATCGGGTCGGGGTCGGTGGCCAGACCGTAAACCCGTTCCACCGCCGCCAGATCCAGCGTAATCGTCGCACTGCCGCTTTCGATGCCGTAATCATCGGTGGCGCGGAACGGTTGAGACAGCTCGCCCATCGCGTCCGCGGTGATCGGGTCTGTCAGCGTCACGAAAGGCGGCTCATCCGCCATCGCCGTCACCTGCCAGCGCCGCCCGTTTTCACCATCCAGCACCAAGGTGCCGGAATAGGTGATATCGAATTGCTGCTGTCCATCGGCAAGGGCTGTCGCCTGTTCCCCGCGGCCAGAGACGTCTTCGATCAGGCGCAATCCGCCATCATCACCATAGACCCGCAGCGTGACCTTGCTGCCCGCAGGCACGCGCAGCGGCCCTGCGGGGATGTCATTAAGGTATAGTGACGGACGGCCCGTATAGGCGGGCGGTTCGACCCAGCCTTCCCAGATCGGGCCCGACGCCATGGCGGCGGATGGTCCCGTGACCATATCACCCACGGATGCGACCCGCAGAAACGACCCGAACAACAGCGCCGTGACAAAGAACAAAACCGCGATGAACCGCAGACCGTAAGGGTCGCGATCCGCAATCCGCAGGTCGGGTTCGACAGCACGGGCGGATTTCGTGCGTTCGGCCATGCGCGCGACATGCGCCTGCCAGACCGCGATGGATGCCGGATCGGATGCCCCGATGGCCTGCACGTCCACCACAGCCGCAATCGGACGGCCCGGCATGGCGGCATCGACGCGGGCCAGCGCCGCGGCCGTGGTGGGCATCTGGAAACGGCGTAGGCCCCACAGCAGCGCGGCCAGAAACGCCACGCCACCAGTGCCTGCAAAGGCCCAAACAGCCCCGATCGGCAGCAAATCCTGCCAGCCCATCATCAATGGCGCGAGGCAAAGAAACCCGATGGTCCAGACCGGCCAGAAACAGCGCACCGCGTTTTCCGCCGCCATCCCGATCCGCGTCAGACGGACAGGCAAGCGCAGGTGGCGCATCTGGTCGGGGATTTGTGTCAGCGTCACTCTCCGCTTGGGTGGGTCAGTCCAGCCATTCTGGCAGGCTATCGCGTGCGATCATCTCTTCATAGCTAGGACGCTTGCGAATAACTGCAAATTGATCGCCATGAACCAGCACTTCGGGGATCAGCGGGCGGGAATTGTATTCCGATGCCATGACAGCACCATAAGCCCCCGCAGACCGGAATGCGACAAGATCGCCGGGCTGCATCGGCGGGATGTCGCGCGCCTTGGCAAAGGTGTCGCCGCTTTCGCAAACCGGCCCCACGATGTCATAGCGTGCAGGTTCGGTGCCCGGGGCGGGTTCGACGACGGGGATGATGTCATGCCATGCGTCATACATCGCAGGGCGGATCAGGTCGTTCATCGCGCCGTCAAGGATCAGGAAATCGCGGTCCTCGCCGGATTTGACATAAATCACCTGCGACACCATCAGCCCCGCATTGCCCGAAATCAGCCGGCCGGGTTCAATCTCGATCTCGCAGCCCAGATGGCCCAATGTGCGCTGGATCATCGCGCCGTAATCGGACGGCAGCGGTGGCGCCGCGTTCGAGCGTTCATAGGGAATACCCAGCCCGCCACCCAGATCAAGGCGGGTGATCTGATGCCCGTCGGCGCGCAGCATCTCGGTCAGTTCGGCGACCTTGGCATAGGCCGCCTCGAACGGGGCCAGTTCGGTCAGTTGCGACCCGATATGCACATCGATACCGACAACCTTCAGCCCCTTCAGGGTGGCGGCCAGCGCGTAAACCTCGCGCGCGCGCGAAATCGGAATCCCGAATTTGTTTTCGGATTTGCCGGTGGCGATTTTCGCATGGGTCTTTGCATCGACATCGGGGTTGATGCGCAGGGTGATCGGGGCCACCTTGCCCAGCGACTGCGCCACCGCGTCCAGCGCCACCATCTCGGGTTCACTTTCGACGTTGAACTGGCGGATGCCGCCTTGCAGGGCCATGCGCATTTCATCCGCCGTCTTGCCCACGCCGGAAAACACGATTCTGTCGCCCGGCACGCCAGCGGCCTTGGCGCGCAGGTATTCGCCACCCGACACCACATCCATCCCCGCCCCTGCCTGTGCCAGCACCCGCAGCACGGCGATATTGGACAAGGATTTCATCGCGAAACAGACCAGATGATCGGCAAAGCCCAAAGCCTCGTCAAAAAGCTGGAAATGCCGCGTCAGGGTCGCGGTGGAATAGACATAAAACGGCGTGCCGACAGCGGCGGCAATATCCGCGACAGGCACATCTTCGGCGTAAAGCGCGCCGTTGCGATAAAGAAAATGATCCAAAACGTGGTCCTAACGGGCAAAGCCGGGGCGGCTGCGCAGATACAGATACAGCGGCAGGCCGCAACTGACACCGATCATGAATGTCGCAGGCACCGCTAGCAGGCTCAGGTAATTCTTGCGCGAAAACGCCTCATAGATCGCCCAGATCGTCAGGGTGACAGCGGCAATGGTCAAATCCCAGACCAGACCGCTGGTCGCGGCATTGGCATGCCATGCATCCACCATCGCCATGATGTCCCAAGTGTTCGCGTTGAACCACGCGACGAAGTAATACATCGGGTGGATCGCGCCCCAGACCGCCAGTGCCAGCCAGAGATAGCGCATTCTAAAGACCCAACCCGACGGAAAACATCCCGTTGCTGGCGCCGAGGCTGGCATTGGTGGAAACGCCACCGGCACCAAGGTTCAGGCCGACATGGGCATTGGGGGTCATCGGCGGGCCATCGGCACCGCAAGCAGCCAAGGCGACAAAGGCCGCGATCAGGGCAAGACGTGTCATGTCAGAACCTCTTTCCAGCCAGCGATCCGTGCGCGGACCTGTGCAGGGGCCGTGCCACCATAGCTTGTGCGCGATGCGACCGAATTTTCAACCCCCAAGACGTCGAACACATCCGCGCGGATCGCCGCATGGACACCTTGTATATCCGCCAGCGTCAGGTCGGGCAGGTCGCAGCCTTTGGATTCCGCCAATGCGACCAGCGATCCGGTGACATGATGCGCCTCGCGGAACGGCAGGCCCAGTTCGCGCACCAGCCAGTCGGCCAGATCGGTGGCCGTGGAAAACCCGCTGCTGGCCGCGGATTTCAGCACATCGCGGTTGGCGGTCATATCGGCCACCATGCCGGCCATCGCGGCCAGCGCCAGCATCAGGCTGTCGGCAGCATCGAAGGTCTGTTCCTTGTCTTCCTGCATGTCCTTGGAATAGGTCAGCGGCAGACCTTTCATCAGCGCGACATTGGCCCCGAAAATCCGTCCGATCTTGGCGCGGATCAGTTCTGCCGCGTCGGGGTTGCGTTTCTGCGGCATGATGGATGATCCGGTGGACCATTTGTCCGACATTTTCACGAACCGGAATTGCGCAGAGGACCAGATCACCAATTCCTCGGCCAGACGGCTCAGGTGCATGGCGCAGATGCTGGCGGCTGCCAGAAATTCCAGCGCGAAATCGCGGTCGCTGACAGCGTCGAGCGAATTGGCCATCGGGGCGTCGAACCCCAAGGCTTCGGCTGTCATGTGCCGGTCGATGGGAAAAGACGTGCCCGCCAGCGCGGCCGCGCCCAATGGCGACAGGTTCATGCGTTTGCGCGCATCGGCGAAACGGCCGCGGTCGCGCGCCAGCATTTCGACATAGGCCAGCATATGATGGCCCCATGTCACGGGCTGCGCAGTTTGCAGATGGGTGAAACCGGGCATGACCCAATCAGCGCCCGCCTCTGCCTGACCCAGCAGGGACAGCTGCAAAGCCATCAGCGCCGCATCGACCTGATCGCATTGGTCGCGCACCCAAAGCCGGAAATCCACCGCCACCTGATCATTGCGCGACCGTGCGGTGTGCAACCGGCCCGCCGGTGCGCCGATCAATTCCCGCAGACGGGATTCCACGTTCATGTGAATATCTTCGAGCGCGGTCGAAAACGGGAAATCTCCCGTTTCAATCTCTGACAATACGGTGAGAAGGCCTTTGCGGATCGCCTCTGCATCTGTATCTGAGATGATGCCACAGGCGGCCAACATGGCGGCATGGGCACGCGAACCGGCGATGTCTTGCGGTGCCAGACGGCGGTCGAACCCGATCGAGGCGTTGATCGCCTCCATGATCGCGTCCGGTCCGGCGGCAAAGCGTCCGCCCCACATCGTGTTTGCGTTTTTGGTCATGAAGGAATGCGCCCATGCGTCAATTGATGTCAGCCCTGCTTTATACGGCCCTGCTGGGTGTTGCAAACCTTGGCGCGGCCCAACCTGCCGATATTGCCGACCTGCGCAGCGGTGACATGCGCAAGCTGGTGTTTCACGCCGCGCCTGTCGCGGCATCTGACGCGCCCTTTACCCACGAGGATGGCAGCGAAATGGTGCTGGCCGATCTGCGGGGGCGTTATGTCGTGCTGAACTTCTGGGCGACATGGTGCGCGCCCTGCCGGATCGAAATGCCGCATCTCTCGGCGCTGCAAACCGCGCTTGGTGGCGATGATTTCGAGGTGGTGACCGTGGCGGTCGGCCCCAACCCGCTGCCCGCGATGCAACGCTTTTTCAATGAGATCGGCGTCGATAACCTGCCGCTGCATACCGATGCTCGCCAGCGGTTCGCGCGCAGCATGGGGGTGCTGGGCCTGCCCGTGACCCTGATCCTTGATCCCGAAGGCATGGAAATCGCCCGCATGCAGGGCGAGGCGGATTGGTCCAGCGACAGCGCCGTTGCGATCATCAACGCGCTGCTGGATGACGCGGGCTAGGCGTGGCCCGCCGTTGCGGACAACAGCAGCGGATCGATTCCCAGCAGCTTCAGCGCCGCTGACCATTTATGGTCATTGGCGCGACCAAAGATGATATCATCGCGCGGATCGCAGGTCAGCCAGCCATTCTGGCGGATTTCCTGTTCCAGCTGCCCCGGCCCCCAGCCCGCATAGCCCAGCGCCAGCAGCGCCTGCGCGGGGCCGCGCCCTGCGGCGATGTCTTCCAGCACGTCCAGCGTTGCGGTCATGCCGATCCCGCCACCCGGCGCCAGCGTGCCCAGACCGGATGTGTAATCGGTCGAATGCAGCACGAACCCCCGCCCCGTTTCGACGGGACCGCCCAAATAGACGCTGATGTCGGGGGTGTCGGCACCATGTGGCACTTGCATCTGGTCCAGAAGTTCGGTGAACCGGATCTGCATCTGCGGTTTGTTGACGATCAGGCCCATGCCACCTTGGTCCGAATGGGCGCACAGATAGATCACGCTTTTGGCAAAGCGCGGGTCGGCCATATCGGGCATGGCGATCAGCAGCTTTCCGGCAAGGTGGGTGATGCTTTGATCCATGCGGCCAGAATGCGGGCGGGCGGTGTTTCGTGCAAGCCACATCATGTCAGACACTCGCCCAAACGTGACTTTTCATGTCAGGGGGAATCGCCCAGATAAAGCTGATGCGCGCAATTTCATTGATCCTTCTTTCCCTGTGTGGCCTGCCTGCGTTTGGCCAATCGGTCGAAGACCTTGCCTCTGTCACCGTTCTGCCCGGCTGGCGCGATGCGGATGGCACCCATGTCACCGCCCTGCGGATTGATCTGGCCGAAGGGTGGAAAACCTATTGGCGCGCGCCGGGCGACAGCGGCATCCCGCCCAGCTTTGCCTTTTCGGGCGGGGATATCACGGCGGTCCAGCCGCATTTTCCGGTGCCTGACGTTTACGAAGATTTCGGCATCCGGTCGATCGGCTATGAAGACGGCGTGATCTTTCCGCTGCGCCTGACGGTGCCGGATGACGGCAGCACCGTCAGCATGGCAGGCCAGATCGAAATCGGGGTCTGCGATGACATCTGCATACCCGTCACGCTTGATTTCGCGGCCCTGCTGCCGCCTGTCGGCGCGTCTGATCCTGCGATCATGGCGGCGCTGCGCGACCGTCCGATGACCGAGGCCGAAGCGCAGGTCAGTGCCGTGACCTGCACACTGGACCCGATCAGCGACGGGTTGCAGATGACTGTGCAGATCACCATGGCCTCCGAGGCAGCGCAAGAGATTGTGGTGATCGAGGTTGGCGATCCGCAGGTCTGGGTATCCGAACCCAGCATCAGCCGCACTGGCACTACATTAAGCGCGGTCGTCGATATGGTGCATCTGACCGGCCAGCCCTTTGCGCTGGATCGCTCTGCCGTGCGGATCACCGTTCTGGGTGATGGTCAGGCCGTCGATATCAGGGGCTGCGCTGCCGGTTAGGCCCGCATCCGCCGCGCGGCAACCCGCACCGATGCGATGGCATAGATCGCCAGCAGCACCGCGCAAAGCGCCGGCACGAACAGCCCCAGCGCGGGTGCGAACCCGCCCGCCAGAAACGGCAGCGCCGCAACCACAGGCACCCAGGGCGCACCGGTCAGCAGCAAGGGCAGCACCAGCAGCGCAAACAACAGCGCCGCCGTGACAGCCCCCGCCGCCGCAGGCAGCAGCATCGCCCGGCGGCGCCCCCGCAGCGCGCGTTTGGCCGATTGCACCTGCCGCGCGATATCGGCCTGCATCGCCATGATCGACGGCACCACCAGCAGCACCAACAGCATCCCGAAGGCCAGCCCGAACACCAATGTAACCACTGTCGGTTTGAGAAATTCAGCCTGCGTCGATCCTTCGTACAGCAGCGGCGCAAGACCCAGCACCGTGGTCAGCGTGGTCAGCAGCACCGCGCGCAACCGGTCCACCGTGCCATCGATGATCGCAGGCACCAGCCCACGGTCCTGCGCATATTCATCCACCGTCGTGACCAGCACGATACTGTCGTTGATGATGATCCCCACCATCCCGATCAGGCCCACGACGGTGAACAGGCTCATCGGGATACCCCAGAAATAATGCCCGTAAATCGTGCCGACCAGCGCGAAGGGGATGATCGACATCACCACCAATGGCCGTGTCCAGCTGCTGAAAATCCATGCCAGCGTCAGGTAGATGCCCAGCAGCACCAGCACCAGCCCGACCTGCGCATCCGCAAGGAACCTGTTTTCCTGTTCGCTTTGCCCGGACAATTGCGTTTCGATCCCGAAATCGCTTTGCAGGCGGGGCAGGATATCGTCGGTGATGATCTGCGCGATTTCGGTCGCGCGGGCGGCGTCATCCGCGTCAAGCTCGCCTGTGACAGAAATCAGCTGGATGCCGTTTTCACGGCGCACGGTGGAAAAACCGGTGCGGCTTTGGGTGGTGACCACATCGGCCAGCGCCACATAGACCCCGTCGCCCGTGCGCACCTGCGTGCGGTCCAGAAAATCGGCGGTCAGTTCGGCATCAGGCAATTGCACGCGGATCGCGGCGGACCGGCTGCCATCGGGGAAGGTCGCAGCCTCGATCCCGCCCAGCGTGTTGCGCAGCACGCGGCCCAAAGCCTCGATATTCAGACCCAGCGCCTGACCCTGCGGGGTCAGTTGCAGCAAAAGTTCTTCCTTGTCATAGGCCAGCGAATCCTCGAGCGCAGAAATCTCGCCAAATTGCATAAGTTCGGTTTTCAGCGCCTCGGCCGCAGCCTTGAGCGTGTCGCTATCCGCACCGAACAGCTGGATATCCAGACCATCCGCACTTGGCCCCGACCCCCAGCTGCGGAAACTGACGGTTTCGGCCATCGGATGCTGCACGATCGCCTCTTGCAAGGCCGAAACAAAGGCATTGCTGCCATAGGGGCGGCTGTCGGCATCGACCAGTTCGATGGTGATCGCGCCCAGTTGGTCGGCATCCTTGGTTTCGGACCCCGCAATCGCGCGGCCGGAATTGCCACCGATCTCGGCGATAGCGATCAGCACGGGGTTGATGCCGTGTTCGGCCGCGTATTCAGCGCCCAGCGCCTCGGTCGCGCGCTGCATTTCTTGCATCATCGCCAGCGTATCGTCACGGGTGGCCCCGGGCAGCATGGCGAAATTGCCGGTGACCTGGCTTTGTTCGGGCGCGTTAAAGAACCGCCACGCCACATCGCCGCGGATCACCAGTGCCACCGAAGAGGCAAGCGCCACCAGCGCCAGTGCCAAGACCGGATAGCGCGCCGTGATCACCAGCGCCATGAAGGGCCGGAACAGCGTGAAACGGAACCGGTCGAAACCGCGATTGACGGCTTTTGACGGCCTGTCATACCAATGATCCTTGGCCGAATGGGCGATGGCATGGGACAAATGGTTCGGCAGGATCAGGAAACATTCGATCAGGCTCGCGATCAGCACGACGATCACGGTAAAGGGGATATCGGCGATCAGGTCACCGAACCGCCCGCCGATGGCCACCAGCCCGAAAAACGCGATGATCGTGGTCACGCTGGCCGAAAAGACCGGGCTGAACATGCGCCGCGCGGCGTTTTCGGCGGCGACGACGGGGGATTCCTTTAACTGCCTGACGCGGAAATCGGCATGTTCGCCCACGACAATCGCATCATCCACCACAATGCCCAGCGTGATGATCAGCGCGAATAGCGAGATCATGTTGAACGTGATCCCCGCCGCCCACATCAGCGCCACCGCCGCCAGCATCGCCACCGGAATACCCGCCGCCACCCAGAAGGCCGTGCGCGCGTTCAGGAACAGAAACAGCAGCGCCACGACCAAGGCCAGACCGGTCGCCCCGTTGGTCAAAAGGATATTCAGACGGCCCGTGATCTGTTCGGCGCGCGCATTGGTCAACTGCATGGTGACACCTGCGGGCAATGACGCCTCCATCTCGGCGGCGACCTGTTCGACGCTGCGCTGCAACCCGATGGCATCGCCGCTGGCGGACCTTTGCACGACAACATTGATCGCAGGGTTGGCACCGACGAAATAGGCGCGGTCGCGGTCGATGCCTTCGACGCGCAGGATGGCGACATCGGCGATGGTCAGGAACGATCCGTCAGGATTGGCACGCAGCGCGATAGCGCCGATGTCCTCGGCGCTGCGGCGTTCTGCACCGGTGCGCAGGCGTGCATTGGCAGAAACATCACCGGCGGGGGATGCGGCGGTTTCCTCGGCGATCCGCTGGGCGATATCGGCCATGCCGATGTCATGTTCGATCAGCGACAGCGACGGCACCTCGACCAGGATCGACGGGGCCGCGACCCCCTGCACCGATACACGGGTGACACCTTGGGCAAACAGCCGTGTGGCGAATTCATCGGCGAAACGCCCCAGCTGGTCCACACCGACCGGCCCGGAAATCACCACATCGGTGACACGGTCAGACCATCCGCCGCGCCGCACGCTGGGATCATCGGCATCGTCGGGCAGGTTGCTGGCGCTGTCCACGGCCAGCTGCACATCCTCGGCCGCGCGGTCGATGTCATAGCCGGGTTCAAATTCAAGCGTGATCCGCGCGCTGCCTTCGGTTGACCGCGACGAGGACGAGGCCACCCCGTCGACCGCCAGCAGCACAGGTTCAAGCACCTGCACGATGGCGGCGTCCACATCCTCGGCACCGGCACCGGACCAGCCGACACTGACGGTGATATTGTCCACCACGACATCGGGAAAGAACTGCGCGCGCATATTGGGGACCGCCAGCACACCTGCCGCCAGCATCAGCACCAACAGCAGGTTCGCCGCCGTCCGGTGCCGCGTGAAATAGGACAGGATACCGCCAGCGCCCGCCGTCAGCCTGTCACCACCCGTTGCCATCAGCTGCCCATCCGGCTTTCCAGCCGTTCCACGGTTTCAGACGATACTTCGTCCTGTTCCAGCTGCGCGATGATCCGCGCCTTGACGTCATCGGGCATCGGCCCTTCGGACACATAGGCAATCAGCCGCGCGCGCCGGTCCGCATCCAGACTGATCATCTGTGGCACGGTTTGCTCTGCCACCACGCCGGGGCGGATCGGGCGGACCTTGATCCCCGCCCCCAGCAAGGGCGAACGTTCCATCACCACGGTCAGCCCCGCAAGCCCCGCAGCGGCGATGATGACATCATCCCCCTGCCGGCGCAGCACGTCGACAGGCACGGGTTGCAGCCGGTCATCCTCATCGACGGTCAGGATCATCTGATCCGATCCAACCGCGGTGGCAGGCAACAGCGCGACGTTATCCAGCGCGGGTTCGGCAATGCGCACGGTGACGAAATCTCCGGGGCGAAAACCCGGTGCGCTGTCGATCTGCGCGAACAGCTGTCGTCCGGTCTGGCCGGTGCCGACGCTGGCACCTTCGCGGGTGATCAGGCCAAGGGCGGTCAGGTTCACACCTGATGCATCCAGCGCCACAGTGACAGGCGCATCGGACAGATTGCCCGCCGCATCCAGCAGCCGCGCATATTGCGAGGTTGAAACCCGAAACGCGACCTCGAGCGCAGTCGGGTCCACCAGCCGCGCGAACAATTCATTGGCTGTCACGCGCCCACCGGGGCTGATCGTGACATCAGACAGGGTGCCGTCAAAGGCGGCGCTGATCTCGGTTTCGGCAAGGTTGCGTTCGGCCTCGGTCAGATCGATCTGCACCCGCGCAAGACGGGTCGTCGCCTGATCAATCCGCGCCTCGGCACTGGCAATGGACTGGCGGCGCGTCAGCACCGCCGCAGCCGCACTCGATGCGGCCAATTCGGCATCCTCGACCGCTGCCGTTGTCCCGACACCGCGCGCCTGCAAATCAACCGCGCGGGCCAATGCCTGATCGCGCAAGGCGGCCTGTGCGCGCGCAGCGGCCAATTCATCCTGCCCCAGCACCAGCGCCCGTTCGGCATCGCGCAATTCGGCCTGCGCATCCTGCACATCGGCACGGATGCGCGCCAGCGCCTCTTGCGCCTCGACCGGATCGATCCGCAGCAAAAACTGGCCCGCGGTCACAGCGCCGCCTTCGACCAGCGCAGCAGAGGCATCCCTGACGATACCGCCGGTGGCTGACCGCAGGTCCAGCATGCGCTGGCTGCGCAATTCGCCAAAAACCGTCAGTTCGGGCACGATGGTCTGCGGTGCCAGCGTCAGGACATTGACGCTGAATTCACGTTCCCGCTGTGGAAAGCTGCGCGGTTCCTGACCCAGCCGCGCCTCGACCGCAGATCGCACGGTATTTCCCGCCCATGCCAAAAGCACCAGCGTCATGGACAACAGAAAAATACCTGTCAGGCTTCGTCGCAGAAATCGCATTCATCATCCCATCTTGCCGCATCAAGAACTGGTGCCGCGCGGCGTTCTGTCCAGTCATACGCGCAAACGCATTATTTCCGTCGCAAATGTTCGTCCAGACGGGGCATGATTTCGACAAAGTTACAGGGCCGGTGCCGGAAATCGAGCTGCTTGCCCAGAATTTCATCCCAGGCATCGCGGCAGGCCCCGGGGCTGCCGGGCAAGGCAAACAGATAGGTCCCCTGCGCCACACCCGCCGTTGCACGGCTTTGCACCGCGCTTGTGCCGATCTTTTGCATCGACACGATGGTAAAGATCGTGCCGAAAGCGTGGATTTCCTTTTCATAGACATCGCGATGCGCCTCGACCGTGACATCGCGCCCGGTCAGGCCGGTGCCGCCGGTCGTGATGATCACATCGACATGCGTATCGGCGCACCAGACCCGCAGCTGATCCGCGATCTGGTCGCGTTCGTCGGGCAGGATCATGCGATGGGCAAGGTGATGGCCCGCTGCGGCGATCCGGTCCACAAGGGTCTGGCCGGATTTGTCATCCGCCAGCCCGCGGGTGTCGCTGACCGTCAGCACGGCGATGCGGACGGGGATAAAATCGCGGCTGTCGTCGATACGGCTCATGTCTTTAACCTTGCATTCAGGGTCAACAGGTCTGCCCAAGCCTCGCGCTTGGCGGCGGGGTTGCGCAGCAGATAGGCGGGGTGGAACATCGGCAGGCAGGGCTTGCCCAGCACTTCGGCCCATCTGCCGCGCAGGGCGGTGATGCCTTTTTGCCCCAAGAGCGCCTGACAGGGCGTGTTGCCCATCAGCACGATGATCTGCGGATCGGCAAGCGTGATATGGCGTTCCAGAAACGGCAGCATCATCGCGATTTCATCGGCATCCGGCGTGCGGTTCGATGGCGGCCGCCATGGCATGACATTGGTAATGTAAACTGCACGACCCTTGTTTTCATGCGCGCGGCCAAGGTCGATCGCAGCCAGCATCCGGTCCAGCATCTGGCCCGCCTGCCCGACAAAGGGCTTGCCTGCGCGGTCTTCCTCGCGCCCGGGGGCCTCGCCCACGATCATCACCCGCGCGCCGGGCTGGCCATCGGCAAAGACAGCGTTGCGCGCGCCGCGCTTGATCTCGCAATGGTCGAACGCGGCCATCGCGGCGGCAAGGGCGGGCAGATCGGGTGCAGCGGCGGCCGCAGCGCGGGCAATCGCGACAGGGTCAAGTTCGCGGGCCATCGCGGGCGTCGGCACATCGGCCACCGGTGCGGCCTTGACCGGCACCGGATCAAGCGCATAGCGGTCCACCGGCGCATCAAGTATCGCATCGGTCACGCCCAATTCGACCTGCCATTCCAGCGCCGCGCGGTCCTGCCAATATGTGTCTTGCGAATCCATGACGCAACAATAGGCACAATCGCGGCCTTTGGGCAGGGCCTGCGGCATTGAAGCCCGCGGGCGCGCAGCCTATAACCCGGCAGACGGCGGCAAAGGATCAGGGCATGACATTTCGCGCAAGGCATCTTTTGGGGATAGAACAGCTGCATCCGCTGGAAATCACCACGCTTCTGGACCTTGCCGACACCTATGCCGACCACAATACCCGTGGCCTTGCCCACCGCGAGGTTCTGGCCGGTCTGACGCAGATCAACATGTTTTTTGAAAGCTCGACCCGCACGCAGGCCAGTTTCGAACTGGCAGGCAAAAGGCTCGGGGCCGATGTGATGAACATGGGGATGCAGGCCTCGTCGATCAAAAAGGGTGAAACCCTGATCGACACCGCGCTGACGCTGAACGCGATGCGCCCTGATCTGTTGGTCGTGCGCCATCCGCAATCCGGCGCGGTGGACCTTTTGGCGCAAAAGGTCAATTGCGCGGTGCTGAACGCAGGCGACGGGCGGCACGAACACCCGACGCAGGCGCTGCTGGACGCGCTGACCATCCGCCGCGCCAAGGGGCGGTTGCACCGCCTGAACATCGCCATCTGCGGTGACATCGCCCATAGCCGTGTGGCGCGGTCCAATATCATGCTTCTGGGCAAGATGGAAAACCGCATCCGCCTGATCGGGCCACCGACGCTGATGCCTGCGGGGATCACTGATTTCGGGGTCGAGGTTTACGACGACATGGTCAAAGGCTTGCAGGACGTCGATGTCGTCATGATGCTGCGCCTGCAAAAAGAACGGATGGACGGCGGTTTCATCCCGTCCGAGCGTGAATATTTCCACCGCTACGGGCTGGATGCCGCGAAACTGGCGCATGCCAAACCCGACGCCATTGTCATGCACCCCGGCCCGATGAACCGCGGTGTCGAGATCGATGGCACCATCGCCGATGACATCAACCGGTCAGTGATCCAGAAACAGGTGGAAATGGGTGTCGCGGTGCGCATGGCCGCGATGGACCTGCTGGCCCGCAACCTGCGCGCGGCGCGCCAAGACAACAGCGTGATGGTGTAGGTGATGCTGGATATCCCCGCCAATGACCACGGCGCACTTTACGTGCTGGCCTATACCGGCCCCGCAGGCGACGATGTGACCGTGGCAACGATCATCGGGCCGGTTGCGCTGAACACGGATTTCACCGACCTGATCACACCGGACCAGCGCGCCACCGTGCCGCTGCCCGACCTGATCCGGCAAGGCTATGATTTGCCATTGACGGCTGCGCAGGATGCCATGCTGCGCCATGTGCAAGGCACGGTCCTGCTGGTGATGTCGCGCGCCTTTGGCGGACAGGCGCAGCAGATCACCCTGCCTGCGGACACAACGCTGGTCACAATCCTGCGCGAAACACCGACGATGACACCCGTCGAAAAGCTGACCTCGGCCTCCGGGGCAGGCGAACTGACCGGCCCGCCAGCCAAACCCCGCAAATCCGACGCGCGGATGAGCGGGATGGTCGCCACCGCCGCCCTGCTGATCATGTTCGCGCTGGTCGGGCTGGTGGTCTGGGTCGGTGGATAAGCAAGTGCAAGGAAACCAACCCATGACCGCCACCTTTTTCGCCAATGCCCGCATCATCGACCCCGTCGCGCTGACCGATGCGCCGGGCTGCGTGCTGGTCGTGGACGGGCTGATCCATGCCGTGACGGGCCTCGACGCAACGCCGCCTGTCGGCGCAAAGATCGTGGATTGCGGCGGCATGTGTCTGGCGCCGGGGATCATCGACATCGGCGTCAAAGTCTCTGAACCGGGTGAACGGCACAAGGAATCCTTTCGCTCTGCGGGCCGTGCCGCAGCGGCGGGGGGTGTCACGACGATGGTGACCCGCCCCGACACCGACCCCGCTATCGACACCCCCGAAAAACTGGAATTCGTCGCGCGCCGCGCGCAGCTGGACGCACCCGTGCATGTTTTGCCGATGGCCGCACTGACCAAGGGGCGTGACGGTCAGGAAATGACCGAAATCGGCCTGTTGTCCGATGCCGGTGCCGTGGCCTTTACCGATTGCGACCATGTGGTCACAAAAACCAAGGTGCTGGCCCGCGCGCTCAGCTATGCGCGTTCGCTGGATGCTTTGGTGATCGGGCATACCCAGGACCCCGGCCTGTCCGAAGGGGCCGTGGTCACGACCGGCAAATTCGCGTCCTTGCGCGGCCTGCCGGGCGTGTCGGCGATGGCGGAACGCATGGCGCTGGACCGTGATATCAGCCTGCTGGAAATGACCGGCGCGCGCTATCACATCGACCAGATCACCACCGCCCGCGCCCTGCCCGCGCTGGAACGGGCCAAACGCAACGGGCTGCGGATCACGGCGGGCGTCAGCATCCACCATCTGACGCTGAACGATATGGATATCGCGGATTACCGGACGTTTTTCAAACTGACCCCGCCCTTGCGGTCCGAAGACGACCGCGCCGCCGTGGTGCAGGCCGTGGCCGAAGGGCTGATCGACGTGATCTGTTCGATGCACACGCCGCAGGACGAGGAAAGCAAACGCCTGCCGTTCGAAGAGGCCGCCAGCGGGGCCGTCGGTCTGGAAACCCTGCTGCCCGCCGCGATGCGGCTTTATCATGCAGGCCAGATCGACCTGCCGCGCCTGTTCCGCGCATTGGCGCTGAACCCTGCACGCATTCTGGGGCTGGCGGCGGGCCGCATGCTGGCCGGCGCGCCCGCCGATCTGGTGCTGTTTGATCCGGACGCACCGTTCCAGCTGGACCGGACGACATTGCAATCGAAATCCAAAAACACCCCCTTTGACGGCGCGCGCCTGCAAGGCCGGGTGATCGGCACATGGGTGGACGGCACCCGCATCTGGGAGAATGCATAAATGCCCATCATCGAAAGCAGCCTTGCGGTTCTGGCACTCTGGGGGGCTGTCGGCTATCTGCTGGGGTCGATCCCCGGCGGGGTGATCATGGCGCGGCTGATGGGCTTGGGCAATCTGCGCAATATCGGGTCGGGCAATATCGGGGCGACAAACGTGCTGCGCACCGGCAACAAGAAAGCCGCCGCACTGACCTTGATCTTCGATGCAGGCAAAGGCGCTATCGCCGTGCTGGCCGCGCGCGCGGCAGCCCCCGAAGATGCGGTGCAAATGGCGGCACTCATGGCCTTTATCGGCCATTGCTTTCCGGTCTGGCTCGGTTTCAAGGGCGGCAAGGGGGTGGCCACCTATCTGGGCATCCTGCTGGCCTTGGCCTGGCCGATGGGCCTTGCAGCCTGCGGCATCTGGCTCGCCGTGGCGGTGCTCACGCGCTATTCGTCACTGGCGGCACTGGTCGCGGCTGGCTGGATACCGGTGGTGATGGCCTTTGCGGGCTATGGTGCTGCCACCGGTCTGGCCGCCTGCCTTGGCCTGCTGATCTATGCGCGCCACTGGGGCAATATCGCGCGGCTGCATGCGGGGACCGAAGGCAAGATCGGGGCGAAATAACCCCATCTTCCGAGCCGAAATATCCCCGCCGGAGGCAGCAAGCGCGCAGCGCGCAGCCCTAATAGCTGCCTAATAGCTATAGTCCGCATAAATCCGGTCCAGATCACCGGCCCAATCACCATGATAATGGTCCAGCAAATCGTCCGCAGGTGTCTTGCCGGTCTCGACGGTTTCTTTCAGCGCATTCAGGAAATGCGTCTCGTCAGGGACCAGCCCACCGGCACCGGGCAGGGCGCGGGCTTTCAATCCGGCCTCGGAAATCGCCACGACCTCGCGCGCAAGTGCGTGCATGTCGATCCCTTCGACCTGCGCCTGCAATCCGTCCACCGATGCGGCGACGCGCAAGGCATCGCGCTGTGCGGCGGTCCAGTCCTTGCAAAGGTCCCATGCCGCATCCAGCGCGGACTGGTCATACATTAGCCCCGTCCAGAACGCAGGCAGCGCGCACAAACGCCGCCACGGGCCGCCATCCGCACCGCGCATTTCGATATATTGCTTCATGCGGGCTTCGGGGAAAACGGTGGTCAGATGATCGGCCCAGTCGGACATGCGGGGCTTTTCCCCCGGCAGGGCGGGCAGTTCACCGCGCAGGAAATCGCGGAACGACATGCCCAAAGCATCGATATATTTACCGTCGCGATACACAAAATACATCGGCACATCGAGAACCCATTGCACCCAGGCCTCGAACCCGAAACCTTCGTCAAAGATGAATGGCACCATACCGGTGCGCGCCGCATCCAGATCGCGCCAGATTCGGGCGCGCCATGATTTATGGCCGTTGGGCTTGCCTTCGAAAAACGGCGAATTGGCAAAAAGCGCGGTTGCCACGGGCTGCAAGGCCACGCCGACGCGCATTTTCTGCACCATGTCCGCTTCCGACCCGAAATCGAGGTTGACCTGCACCGTACAGGTCCGGCGCATCATCGCCGTGCCCATGGTGCCGACCGATTGCATGTAGCGGTCCATCAGCTGATAGCGCCCCTTGGGCATCAGCGGCATTTCCTCATGGGTCCAGACGGGGGCAGCGCCCAGACCGATGAATTTCACGCCGATCTCGTCGGACACGGCCTTGACCTCGGCCAGATGGCTGTTCACCTCGTCGCAGGTCTGGTGGATGGTCTCAAGCGGGGCGCCCGACAGTTCCAGCGCGCCACCCGGTTCAAGGCTGACATTGGCGCCGTCCTTGGTCAGGCCGATGATCTTGCCATCTTCTTCCACGCGGTCCCAGGCAAACCGGCTGTGCAACGCCTCCAGCACCGCCTTGATCGACCGCGCACCGTCATAGGGCAAGGGTTGCAGCGTATCGGCGCAATAGCCGAATTTTTCATGCTCGGTGCCGATGCGCCATTCGTCTTTGGGCTTGCAGCCCTTGGCCAGCAATTCGGCCAATTGGTCGTGATGTTCGATCGGGCCGCCGCCGGTTTGGGGAATGGACATCGGGAAGGCTCCGTTCAAAGATCAAGGGTCATATCCGTGACCTGCACCAGCGCATCCGTCAATGCAAGAGAGGACGCGCACGCGACCAGATCACAACAAGCGCATCCGGTGTGCGCGAAAGCACATCCAGCACCGTACCGGTCTTGATCCCGGGCAGGCCCGCAAAGACATCGAACAGCGCATCCGCGCCAGCGGCGTTGATCGGAATGGCGATCCGCTGGCCGCCGATACCGGTCAATATCCAGCTGGGGTCGGGATAGCTGCCTGGGTCAAGCGCCACCTCGGTCAGATCGTCCAGATCAAGGATACCCCCGTCAAGCGGGCCGAAATAGGCAAGCCTGCGTTCGCGCAGCTGCACCACCCCCGGCCCTTCGCCATCCTGGGCAAAGCGCGCGCGCTGCACGGCGGCAAAGCCCCAACCCAGCCCGATGACCCCCAGCAGATAGCCCAGCCAGACTGTAACACCCGCCGCGTTCAGCCCCCACCACAGGCCAAACAACGCCAGTGAGGCGGCCGCCAGCACCTCGCGCCAGCGCCAGAAAAAGGCGCGCGCCTCGGGGCGGAAAAAATCAGCCATGCACCACCTGTGGCTCTGCATGCAGCACGATGGCAAAAGTGCCGATCCGGCGGAACCCGATCGCCTCGTAGGCCTTGCTGGCCGAGGCGGTTGCCGCGAACAGGATCGCGCGGGTCACGCCGGCCGCGCGCGCCTGCGCCAGATGCAGCGCGACCGCCCGCCGTGCAAGCCCGCGCGAGCGCGAACCGGGCGGCGTATAAACCCCGCCAACCTGCACCGCATCGGGCAGAACCGCGTTGAACCCCGTCATCGCCACGGGCGTGTCGCCATCAAACAGCACCCTGTGGCTGTCCGCCGCAAGATAGCTGTCGATATCCTTGATCGCCGTTGCGTCCACGTTGGCCTCCTGCCCGAACATCGTCTCCAACAGATAGGCACGCCGCCAGCGGATCACCAGATCGCGCGGCGCATCGGCCAGCGGGCGCAGGGTAAAGCCGGCGACCTCGGGCATGACCAGACCGGTCAGGGGCAGGTCGTAATGCGGCTCTGTCGTTGCATGGCCTGCCGCCTGTTCCAGACCCAGTGCGGCGCGCAGGCCGGTGACCTGTTCCGCCTCGCCCAGAATCGCGGCAACCCGGCTGCCCTGCATGGCAGCGCGCAGGTCGGCCCAAGGTTGCGAGGGGCAGACCGGAAACAGAAAACCGCCATCGGTCATGGCCGCGACATCGGTGATCGCGCCGCGATCCTTGCGCAGCCAGAACGCCATCGCGCGCGGATGGCCCCCCGCCATGCCGTGCCTGTGCAGGTTCGCCAGCGGAAACATCGCAATCGGCAGATGATGGTGCAGAAATCCTGCCACCTCGGCCCTGTCGGCCAGCGTCGCGCGGATCATCCCCAGTCACCCAAGGCCTGCTGCCACAGTGTCAGCGCCGCCACCGCCGCCGTATCGGCGCGCAGGATGCGGGGGCCAAGGCTGACCGCATGGGCAAAGGGCAAGGGGCGCAGCTTGTCGCGTTCGGCGGGGGAAAACCCGCCTTCAGGGCCGATCAGGATGGCCCAAGGGCCACGGATCGCGGGCAGGCGCACCGGCGCGCCGATGGCGGTTTCATCACAAAACATCAGCTGCCGGTCCTTGGGCCAATCCGCCAGCAACCGGTCAAGTTTCACCAGATCATCGACAGGGGGCACAAAGGTGCCGCCGCATTGCTCTGACGCCTCCACCGCATGGGCCTGTAGTTTATCCTGCCGGATGCGGTTGGCGGCTTGGGTAAACGCGGTCTGCACGGGGATAATCCGCGCCGCCCCCAGTTCTACCGCCTTTTCCACGATAAAGGCCGTACGTTCCTTGCGGATCGGGGCAAAGACCAACCACAGATCAGGGGGTGTCTGCAAAGGGCGCGTCTGCGCCTGACAGGCCAGCACACCGCCCTTGTTGCCCGCCTTTTCAACGACCGCATCCCATTCGCCGTCACGGCTGTTGATCAATGACAGCACGTCACCCGCCGCCAGCCGCATCACCCCGAACAGGTAATGCGCCTGATCACGGTTCAGCGGAACCGATTGCCCTACCCCCAAGGGGTGATCTACATAAAGCCGGACCTTGGATGCCATGAAGCGGATCATATGACCCAAAATCCCCGGATGCCAGAGCCTGCGGGCCGTGTCGCCGATGCCGTGCGCGGAAACTGGGTGGACCGGTTCGCCCCCGCGCCCACGCAGCCCTATCTGCGGCTGTCGCGCGCGGACCGGCCGATTGGCACTTGGCTGCTTTATCTGCCGTGCCTCTGGGCGCTGGCGCTGGCGGTGCTGGCGACAGGGCGGTTCGACAGCTTTGCCATCTGGATCATCGCGGGCTGCGGGATCGGGGCGTTTTTGATGCGCGGTGCGGGCTGTACATGGAACGACATCACCGACCGCGACATCGACGGATCGGTGGCGCGCACAAGATCGCGGCCGATCCCGTCAGGCCAGACCAGCGTCAAGGCGGCGGTGATCTGGATGATCGCGCAGGCGCTGGTGGCCTTTGGTATCCTGATCACCTTTCCGCCTGCCGCCATCGCCTTGGGCATCCTCGCGCTGTTGCCGGTGGCGGTCTATCCTTTTGCCAAAAGGTTCACATGGTGGCCACAGGTGTTTCTGGGGCTGGCCTTCAACTGGGGCGCGCTGCTGGCATGGGCCGCGCATACCGGCAGCATCGGGGCGGCGCCTGTCGTGCTCTATCTGGCGGGGATCAGCTGGACACTGTTTTACGACACGATCTATGCCTATCAGGACGCCGAGGATGACGCGCTGATCGGCGTGAAATCCACCGCCCGGCTGTTCGGCGATAACGCGCGCTGGTGGTTGCGGCTGTTTCTGACGCTGACGGTGATTCTGTTCGGGGCGGCGGTGATGCTGGCCGCGCAGGACCGGTCAGTCCTGTCGCTGGGCGTGGCCCTGGGCGGGCCTTTGGCGATGGGCGGGCATCTGGCATGGCAGTTGCACCGCTTCGATGCAGGTGACAATGAAGGGCTTTTGCAGATTTTCCGGTCGAACCGCGATGCCGGTCTGATCCCTTTGCCGTTTTTCGCCGTGGCCTTTCTGGTATGATTGAACACCCCGGCCACAGGGCCTATGCAGGACCGGGACAAAGAAACGGAATTGCATGCGCCTTTCTGCCATTTTCATACGGATCATCGCCTTCAGCGTCGCGGCTGCCGGATCGGTCGCCGCCGCACAGCTGACGGTCGCCACGGTCGAGGACCGGTCGGTCGATGCCGTGCGCGAGACGCTGGCCGAAAACGGACATGACTGGGCCAATGTCTTGGGCGACGGGTTGCAAGTCATCCTCGAAGGCACCGCCCCCACCGAGGCAGGGCGCTTTCGCGCGATATCGGCGGCAAGCGGGGTCGTCGATGCCAGCCGCGTGATCGACAATCTGTCGGTCGCGGATGCTGCGGATTTCGCACCGCCCGATTTCAAGATCGAGATCCTGCGCAATGACAGCGGCGTGTCGCTGATCGGGCTGATCCCCGCCAGCACCAACCGCGACGCATTGGCACGCCGCATCACGCGGATCGCAGGCGGGCAAGGCGTGGCCGACCTGCTGGAAACCGGCGATTATCCGATGCCCCCGACATGGCGCGCTGCCGTTGATTTCGCGATTGTCGCGCTGGAAATGCTGCCGCGTTCCAAGATTTCGGTCACCGCGGACCGTGTCACCATCAGCGGTATCGCCGACAATCTGACCGACAAACGCAGGCTCGAGGCCGCCCTTGCCCGCAGCAGGCCCGATGGCGTGCGGCTGGCGCTGGAAATCAACGCGCCGCGCCCCGTGATCTCGCCCTTCACGGCGCGGTTCATTCTGGATGCAGACAGCGCAAGGTTCGATGCCTGCGCCGTCGATACCGTCGAAGCCCGCGAGCGGATCGTGAACGCGGCCACCAGCGCCGGGCTGGAAGGGCGGGTAAACTGCACGCTGGCCCTTGGCGCGCCATCGCAGGATTGGGGCCAGGCAGTGGCGCTGGCGATCGAGGCCGTGCGCGATCTGGGCGGCGGCACCGTGACGCTGACCGACACCGATGTCATTCTGGTCGCCCTGCCCGGCACCGCGCAGGCGCGTTTTGACGATGCCATAGGCCAGCTTGAAAACAGCCTGCCCGATGTCTTTGCCTTGAGCGCCGAATTGCCCGCGCTGCCCGATGATCAAGCCGCAGGCCCGCCGCAATTCACCGCCACGCTCAGCCCCGAAGGCCATGTCCAGCTGCGCGGCCGGATGCCCGACGACCTGACCAATATGGTCGCGCAGAACTTTGCCACCGCCAAATTCGGCCAGCGCAATATTACCATGCGCACCCGCGTCGTCGAAGACCTGCCCGCGGGCTGGTCGGTCCGCGTCCTTGCGGGGATCGAGGCGCTGTCGGAATTGTCCAATGGCATGGTTGTCGTCGAACCCGACACGATCACCGTGCGCGGCAACACCGGCGACGAAACCGCCGCTGCCGAAATATCGCGGCTGATGATCGACAAGCTGGGGCAATCGGCGGATTTCAACCTCGATATCGCCTATGTCGAGGCGCTGGACCCAGTCGCCGCCCTGCCGACGCCGGACCAATGCATCGCCCAGATCATCGCCATGACCGAAGGGCGCAAGATCACCTTTGACCCCGGCTCTGCCAGTATCACCGCCGCGGCCCAGCCCGTGATCGACGATATCGCCGAAGTCCTGCGGCTCTGCGGGGACCTGCCGATCCGGGTGGCGGGCTATACCGACAGCCAGGGCCGCGAGGAAATGAACCTGCGCCTGTCACAAGACCGCGCCGATGCCGTGCTGACCGCCCTGCGCGCGCGCCGCGTGCCGGTCTCCACCTTCGAGGCTGTGGGCTACGGCATCGCCGATCCGATTGCCGATAACGCCACCGAAGAAGGCCGCGAGGCCAACCGCCGGATCGCATTCAGCCTGATCCTGCCCGATGACGCAGAGGCCACCACCGACGAAACACCGGTCGAAACGCTTGAAACCGACGCCGAAACCGCCCAAGACGGTACAGGGGACGATGCGGCAGAGGCGACACCTTGAACAGAACCGAATTCATCATCGCCACGGCAGTGATCCTGTTCGTGGCCTTCGCGCTGGGATGGTTCGCCAGCTGGCTGGTCAACCGGTTCACCCGCGTGACCACATCCGAGATCGGTGAACTCGACAAGATGGCCCAGGCCCTGCACGAGGCCGAGGAAACCCGCGATCAGGCGATCACCTATCTGCAACAGCGCGAGGCCGAGATGACCAACCAGCTGTCCCAGACAGAGGCCGAATTGCGCGCCGCGATGGACGGCCTGCGTGAGGCCCGCCGCGAGGCCGAGGAATTGCGCGGCTATATCGAACGCCAGCACGCGGGCTGACCGGATGCCCACGACCCTGATCGTTCTGGCCCATCCCGACCAGCGGTCTTTCAACGCGCAATGGGCGCAGGCCAGTGCGGATGCGAGTGCCGCCCTTGGCGATGATGTGATCTGGTCCGATCTTTATGCGCTGGGATTTGATCCTGCCGAACGGGCCGCGCATTACGACCACCCTGCCGATATCCCTTTCGATCCACTCAAGGCACAGGCCCATGCCGCCGCAACCGCCCTGCCCGCCGATGTCGCAGCCGAAGTCGCCAAGCTGCGCAGCGCGGACCGGATCATCTTTCACTTTCCGCTGTGGTGGTTTTCACCGCCTGCCATGCTCAAGGGCTGGTGCGACCGCGCGCTGGCGCATGGCGCGCTGCATACGACGGCGGAACGGTTCGACACCGGCATGTTGCGCGGCAAAAAGGCGCTTTTCTGCGTGACCACCGGATCAAGCGCCGATGAAAGCGCGCATAACGGCAAGGAAGGCGATATTGCCCTGCTGCTGTGGCCGCTGGCCTATACACTGCGCTATGTCGGGATGACGGTGGTGCAGCCGGTCTGTGTGCATGGCGTGCATGGCTATCATCGGGGCGAACGTGCCACGGCCCTGGCGGACAGGCTGGGACAGGTGCTGGAACGGCAGGCCGCGCTGATCGCGGGGTTCGATGCCTTGCCGGAAATCGCCTTCAACGCCGATGCCGATTTTGACGCCAAGGGCCGGCTGCGCGCGGGCACCCCAAGCGTGACGCCCTTCATCCGGCATGACCCCTAGGGTGGGCTTAAGCCCACCTTACCTTGGCGCTGCGGCCCGTTTCAGCCGGTCGTTGATCGCGCGGCCCAGCCCGTGATCGGGGATCGGGGCCACCGCGATGCGTGCAGCCCCCATCGCATCCAGCTGGTGCAGACAGTCGAACAGGCGTGCTGCCGCCTCGGCCAGATCACCTGCGGGTGACAGGTTCAGATCGGCCTCCATCGCGCCAAAACCCAGCATTACCTCGCCGTCCTGCCGCGCGGTCGCGTTCAGCCGGACCTGCCCAATCGGCGCGTAATGCGACAAAAGCTGACCGGGCGAGACAGGCGCATCGGGGTTTTCCGATGTGGCCAGCGGCCGCCCCAGACAGGCCGCAATCGCCTCGGCCGGGATGCCACCTGCGCGCAGCAATGTGGGCGCACCAAGACAGGCGACGATGGTGGATTCCAGACCCACGGCACAGGGCCCGCCATCGACGAGCGCGTCTATCCGGTCGCCCAGACCGTCGCGGACATGGGCAGCTGTCGTGGGGCTGATCCGGCCAGAGGGATTGGCCGAAGGTGCCGCCACCGGCCCGCCGAAGGCAGCCAGCAAACCCTGCGCCACCTTATGGTCCGGCACCCGCACCGCGATACTGTCCAGCCCCGCCGTGACCAGCCGCGATATGCCCGCCTGCGGTCGTAAAGGCAGCACCAGCGTCAGCGCGCCGGGCCAGAAGGCCGCGGCCAGACATCGCGCATCATCGTTGAAATCGCAGATCGCATGGGCGGCGGCGATATCCCCCAGATGCACGATCAGCGGATTGAACGAAGGCCGCCCCTTGGCCGCAAAGATCGCGGCGACCGCCCTGTCATTGCGCGCATCGGCCCCCAGACCGTAAACGGTTTCGGTCGGAAACGACACCAGCCCGCCCTGCGTCAGGATCTCTGCCGCGCGCGCCAGACCGGCGGCATCGGGCTGCAAAAGGGTCGCCACTTGCGC
This sequence comes from Loktanella sp., assembly GCA_017542965.1. Lineage (GTDB taxonomy): Bacteria > Pseudomonadota > Alphaproteobacteria > Rhodobacterales > Rhodobacteraceae > Yoonia. The sequence continues at coordinate 58,107 of JAFWEI010000003.1, forward strand.
GTTCATGACGTAGCGTTCAGGTTGAAGGGTGACATGGGATAGATAACTTTGACATTGTATCCCCTGCATAGCCGCGGCACCCGCCATTGCCAAGCAGACCATTCAGCCGGAGATGTCCCAATGCCCTATCGCGCCCCGATCCGTGACTTCAGGTTCCTGCTGGATCATGTCGTGGGCTTTGCCGAGGTGGCCGCAACCGACCGGTTTGCCGATGCCACACCCGACATGACCAGCGCGATACTGACCGAGGCCGGCAAGATGTGCGAAGACATCCTCGCGCCGTTGAACCAGATCGGTGACAAGCACCCCGCGCATCTGGACAACGGCATCGTGCGCACCCCGCCGGGGTTTGCCGACGGCTATCGCGCCATCGCAACCGGCGGCTGGATCGGCATGTCGGCGGCGGCGGAAAACGGCGGTCTTGGCCTGCCGATGACCCTGACCACCACCGTGAACGAGATGCTCTCGGGCGCCTGCCTTGCGCTGCAACTGAACCCCTTGATGACCCAAGGCCAGATCGAGGCGCTGGAACACCATGCCTCGGACGCGATCAAAGCGGTTTATCTGCCGAAACTGATTTCCGGCGAATGGTGCGGCACGATGAACCTGACCGAACCGCAGGCGGGGTCCGATGTGGGCGCCCTGCGCACCAAGGCCGAACCCAACGGCGACGGCAGCTATGCGATCACGGGGCAGAAGATTTACATCTCTTGGGCCGACAACGATTTCACCGCCAATGTCTGCCATCTGGTACTGGCCCGTCTGCCCGACGGCAAGCCGGGGACGAAGGGGATCAGCCTGTTCATGGTGCCAAAACTGATCCCCGATGCGGATGGCAATCCGGGCCGGAAAAACGACCTGCGTGTCGTCAGTCTGGAACACAAGATGGGCCTGCACGGATCACCCACCGCGGTGATGGAATATTCCGGTGCGACCGGCTGGCTGGTGGGGCCCGCGCATGGCGGGATGGCCGCGATGTTCACCATGATGAACAACGCCCGTCTGGGTGTCGGGACCCAAGGGATCGGCACTGCCGAACGCGCGCTGCAACATGCGCTCGCCTATGCGCAGGACCGCAAGCAGGGCCGTGCGACAGGCACCGGAGCGATCATCGAACATGCCGATGTGCGCCGGATGCTGACCACGATGCGCGCCGATATCTATGCCGCCCGCGCCATCGCGCTGATGAATGCCGTGGCCATCGACATGGCGACAGCAACAGGTGACAGCGCATGGGACGCACGCGCGGCCTTCCTGACCCCGATCACCAAGGCCTTCGGCACCGATGTCGGTGTCGAGGCCAGCAATACCGGCGTACAAATCCATGGCGGGATGGGCTTTATCGAGGAAACCGGCGCGGCCCAATTCGTCCGCGATGTCCGCGTCAGCACAATCTACGAAGGCACCAACGGTATTCAGGCGATGGACCTTGTCGCGCGCAAGCTGATGGATGGTGGCGATGCCGCATTCCGCCTGCTGGATGATGTTGTGCGCGGGGCAGAGGCCGCCAAGGCGACCCACCCCGATCTGGCCCATGCGGTCTGGGAAGCCGCCGAAACCCTGCGCGAGGCGACCGAATGGCTGGTTGGCCGCCCCGACCTGAACGACCGTTTCGCCGGTGCCGTGCCTTATCTGCGCGCCTTTGCGCGGGTGCTGGGCGGGCATGTGCATCTGGCCAGCGCCGTGGCGGGTGATGCGGGCCATCTGCGGCTTGCCACATTCTATATCAAGCGGATGTTGCCCGAACATATGGGCCTTTTGATCCATGTGCGCGAAGGGGCCGCCGGTCTGGCCGCAATCACGGCCGACGATCTGGCCGCTGCCTGATGCCCGATGGCGGCGCTGGCATCCGGTATCCCTTTCCCACCCCACCCGCTGCGGGCGAGGCTGTTGCCGTTGCCGACGGCATCCTGTGGATGCGGCTGCCGCTGCCGCTGGCGCTGGACCATGTGAATGTCTATGCGCTGGATGACGGCGATGGCTGGACGGTTGTGGATACGGGCTTTGCCAGCACAAAGTCCAAGGCGATCTGGCAGACATTGTTGGACGGCCCATTGGCAGGCAAGCCCGTCACCCGTGTGATCGTGACCCATCACCACCCCGATCATGTGGGGCTGGCGGGTTGGTTTGTCGCACAGGGTGCAGACCTCCATATGCCGCGCACCGGCTGGTTGATGGCGCGGATGTTGACGCTTGATGTGCAGGACCGGCCCGCGCCGGAAACCATCGCCTTTTACGAACGCGCCGGCATGGCGGCGGATGAACTGGCACGGCGCAAGACCGAACGCCCGTTCAACTTTGCCGATTGCGTGGCCCCCCTGCCGCTGGGATATATCCGGTTGCGCGATGGCGGCACGATCCGCATGGGCGGGCGGACATGGGATATCCGGATGGGCGATGGCCATGCGCCCGAACATGCGACCTTCTGGTCGCGCGATGATGCGGTGGTGCTGGGGGGTGACCAGTTGCTGCCCTCGATCAGCGCCAATCTGGGGGTCTATCCGACCGAACCCGATGCCGACCCCGTGGGCGACTGGATTGCGTCCTGCGAAAGGTTCCAACCGCTGGCGCGCCCCGACCATCTGGTGCTTGGGGGGCATAAACTGCCCTTCACCGGCCTGCCCCTGCGGCTGACGCAGATGATCGCCAATCATCACGGCGCGCTGGACCGGCTGTTGGCGCATCTGGACCAGCCGCGCGCGGCGGGCGAGTGTTTCCTGCCGCTGTTCAAACGCCAGATCGGCCCCGCCGAATACGGGCTGGCACTGGTCGAGGCGGTGGCCCATCTGAACCATCTGCACCAGACCGGCCGCGCCAGCCGCCATCTGCGCGATGACGGGGCCTATATGTTCAGTGCCGTGCCATAATCCGCGCATGCAGGCGCTTTAATATCCGGCTGGCCGTCGTTTCGCATAGCGCGGGGATCACGGCATGGACCAGCGCCGCCATTGACGCCACACCCAGCCAGAAGGAAAACCCCAAGGCAAAGCGCATATGCCCCAGATAGGTTTCATTCACGCTGGCCGGATGATCAAGGAACAGCGTGGCGACCAAATTGCTGCGGGCGGTATCTTGGGATGCGTCTGACATGAAAACCTCTGTTGGTGGCATTTCGGCCAGCCTAGCCGATCAGCTATCAAATCCGGTCCCAAATTTCATTGTCATTCACGCGGATGATGGGATATTATCCACGATATGTCCAAAATAATCGACGAAACAGACCGCCGTATCCTGCAAGTGCTGCAAACAGACGCCAGCCTGTCTGTCGATGACATCAGCGCCACCGTGCATCTGTCGCGCAATGCCTGCTGGCGGCGGATCAAGGCGCTGGAACAAGCAGGCGTGATCCGCGCCCGCGTCGCGCTGGTCGATCCGGCCAAGGTCGGCGTGCCGCTGATGGCGATGGTCCTGATCCGCACCAATGCGCATGACGCGCAATGGATGGATCAATTCCAGACAGCCCTGCGCGCCCTGCCCGAGGTCGTGGGTGCCTACCGGATGACCGGCGATCTGGATTATGTCCTGCGCGTGCGGGTCGCGGATGTGCCTGCCTATGACGCATTCTACAAACGGTTGACCGCGCGGATTTCGGTCTCTGACATTTCGGCCAGTTTCGTGATGGAAGAAATCAAGGAAACCACGGCAGTGCCGCTGTCACCATGACAAAATGTGACCACCTGACCGCGTGACAGGCTTGTGCAAATCGGATAAGCGGAACCAAATCACCAGCAAGGAGCCGACGATGGCCGACCATGACCACGAGCCCGGAAAGATGGACATCAGCGAACAGGAACGGACCTTTGACGGTTTCGTCAGCCTGTCTGTGAAAGGTGCCGCAATCAGCATCGCCGTGCTGATCCTGCTTGCGCTCTTTAACGCCTGATCACAGATGCAGCGCCGCTTTTTCCTGATCGGCGCACCGCTCGCCTTGGCGGCCTGCGCCGGACAACAGGTGTGGGCGCCCGACGACATCGTCGCGCGAGCCATCTTTCGTGACCCCGACAACAGCTATCTGACGCTGTACACGATGAAAAACAACGGCTCTGGCAACGGGGCCCATTCTGCGCTGCTGATCAATGCAAGCCAGCGTGTGCTGTTCGATCCGGCAGGGTCTTTCGTGCAAAACCGGATGCCGGAACGCAATGATGTGCTGTTCGGCGTGACACCGGAACTGGAAAAATTCTACGTCAGCTATCATGCCCGCGTGACATATCATGTCGTCGGACAAACCGTACCGGTCGCGCCTGAAATTGCCGAACGCGCGCTGCAACTGGCGCTGGCAAACGGGGCCGTGCCGCAGGCGCATTGCGCGCGCGCGACCTCTCGGCTGTTGCGGCAATTGCCGGGCTTCGCAGGGATCCGGCAAACCTGGTCACCCAACCGGCTGTCGGATGATTTCGCCAGCTTGCCCGGCGTGGAAACCCGCACCTACCGCGAAGACGACCCCGACGACAAATCCATCGCCGCAGCCCGGATCGACGCCGCCCTCAGCGAATAGCAAAGACCCACAACGCCAGATACAGCGTCCCGATCCCCGCAGCGATCCCCCATATCGCGCTGCGGGTCCGGATACCCACGGCCACCGTCACGATCGCCGCGATCATGCGCGCGGGGTCGGGCACGCCACCCGTCGCCGCAGGCCACAACACCAGCGGCGCGACCATCCCCGGCAGCACCGCGACAGGCGTGAACCGCAGCAGTTTCAGCACCAAAGGCGGCATCGGCCTGTCGCCGATCAACCCCAGAAACGAAAACCGGATCAGAAAGGTCCCCGCCCCAAGAAGCGCGATGATCAGCCAGATCTCAGCGGTGGAATAGGTCATGCCCTGCGCCTTTCCATCCATGTTTCGACCAGCGCACCGGTGAGCATCGCCGCCGCTGCCGCGACCAGCAAACCGGTGCCCGACGGCAGGCCGACCAGCGCCAGCGCGACACTGACCGACACCGCTGCCGCCGCCACATGGGCCAGCGATTTCAGCATCGGCGACACCATGGCCAGGAACATGATCGGCACGATGAAATCCAGCGCCCAGGCCTCGGGGATGGCCGACCCGACCATGATCCCGACCAAAGTCATGATGAACCACAAAGGCGTGATCGGCGTAGCGACACCCAGAAAATAGGCGACACGGTCCTGCACGCGCATGTCGGGGCGCGCCTCGTAGCGCGCGACAGATGTGATATAGGTCTGGTCGAAATTCAGATAGGCCACCAGCGCGCGCTGCCACAACGGGGCGGCCCCCAGATAGGGCACCAAGGACGCCGAATACATCGCCATGCGCAGATTGACCGCCAATGCGGCCAGCAGAACAAAGGCGATGCCGGCATCTTCCATCATCATCTGCACGGCGGCGAATTGCGCAGCCCCCGCGATGACCAGCACGGTGAACCCCATTGCCTGCGCCACCGTCAGCCCCGCATCGGTCGCCACCACGCCAAACAACGTGGCGAAAGGCACGGCCATCAGCACGAAAGGGCTGCCATCGCGCAGCCCCGCCCAATAGGCGGATGTCGCAGGGGATTTGACGGTGGAACTTGTCATGTCTATGGCCTAGCTTGGCTGCTGTACGGCAGGCTTAAACCCGCGAAATGGAAATGACAATTGGCACGACTTGATGATCTTTCCTCCTATCTGATCGCCCCCGATCCGGCCGCGGACAGGCTGACGCGCGCGGTCACCGGCACCGACCAGACCGGTACGCCCATCGACCTGCGCGTGATCGAGGAACGCCCCCTGACGATCTATCTGAACAGTCAGGAAATCGTCACTGCGATGACGATCGGGGATTATCCGCAGTATCTGGCGCTGGGCTTTCTGCGCAACCAGGGCATGCTGCGCGCGGATGATACCGTGACCGGCATCGATTACGACGAAGAACTGGAAACCGTGGTCGTGCGCACGGCCTCAAAAACCACGTTCGAGGACAAGCTGCGCAAGAAAACCCGCACCAGCGGCTGCGCGGTCGGCACTGTCTTTGGCGACATGATGGAAGGGCTGGCAGGCGTCACCCTGCCCGACATGCCGCTGCGGACCTCCGATCTTTACGCGCTGGCGGCAACGATCAACCGGACCCCCTCGCTCTATCTTTCGGCAGGGGCGATCCACGGCACGGTGCTGTGCCAGGGCGCGCGCCCGCTGGTCTATATGGAAGACGTGGGGCGCCATAACGCGGTGGACAAGATCGCAGGCTGGATGCACCACCACAACATCGACCCCGCCGACAAACTGCTCTACACGACCGGCCGGCTGACCTCGGAAATGGTGATCAAGACGGCCTTGATGGGCATCCCGGCCCTTGCCTCGCGGTCGGGTTTCACCGCCTGGGGGGTGGAAATCGCGCGCGAGATCGGGCTGACCCTGATCGGGCGGATGAAAGGGCAGCGGTTCGTCTGCCTGGCCGGCGAACAGCGCCTGATCCGCGACGCCGACCCGACATCGATCCCGGACGAGCCGGCCCGCGCCGGGCGAAAGGCCGCCATATGATCCTTTCCGCTTCTCTTTTCCAAAAATACTCCCGCCGGAGGCTCCCAAACCGGCAACACATGCAGGTGCCCGCGTGAACGCGCCGCTTGGGGTGATCCTCGCGGGCGGGCTTGCGACGCGGATGGGGGGCGGCGACAAAGGGCTGTTGCCCTTGGGCGACAGCACGATCCTGGGGCATGTGATCGACCGGTTGGCACCACAGGTGGCGGGGCTGGCGCTGAATGCCAACGGCGATCCCGCGCGCTTTACCACGGTCGGCCTGCCGGTGATCGCAGACAGTATCGCAGGTTTCGCAGGGCCTTTGTCGGGGGTGCTCGCGGGGCTGGACTGGGCGGCAGACCAAGGGGCCAGCCATATCGTCACCGCCGCCGCCGACACGCCGTTTCTGCCCTGCGATCTGGTGCCGCGCCTGCAACTGGCGGGGGGCGATCAGGGGCTGGCGCTGGCGGCAAGCCCGGGCGGGCGGCAGCCGACCTTTGGCCTCTGGCCGGTTGCCCTGCGCGATGATCTGCGCGCAGCCTTGCAAGGCGGATTGCGCAAGGTCGTGCTCTGGACCAATGACCACGGCGCAGGCACGGCGGAATTCCCCGATGATATCGCCTTTTTCAACGTCAACACGCCGGACGATCTGGCCCGCGCGCAGGCCCTGCTATGAAAATCTACGGCATCGTCGGCTACAAGAACGCGGGCAAGACCGGGCTGATGGAACGGCTGGTGACAGAGATCACAGGCCGCGGGATCAGTGTCTCGACCCTCAAACACGCGCATCATACGTTCGACGTGGATCACCCCGGCAAGGATTCCTATCGCCACCGGCAGGCGGGGGCGCAGCAGGTGCTGCTTGCCTCTGGCACGCGCTGGGCGCTGATGAGCGAATTGCGCGGCGCGGCGGAACCGCCATTGGCCGATCTGTTGCGCCTGTTGTCACCCGTCGATCTGGTGCTGGTCGAAGGCTATAAACGCGACGCCCATCCCAAGGTCGAGGCGTTCCGCGCCGTAACCGGCAACCCGCTGATCGCCCCCGATGATCCGACCGTGCGCGCGGTGGCCAGCGACACGGCGCTGACACTGGACCGGCCCCTATTCGACCTGAACGACACAGCCGCCATCGCAGATTTCATCCTGTCCGAGGTCGGTTTATAATGTTCGACACGGTGCTGATCGTCGATTGGTCAGGTGGCAACGACCGTGGCACCCGCCCCAAGAAAGACGCGATCTGGACCGGCATCGCCCGCGCGGGTCTGGCCGAAGACCCCGTTTATCACCGCAACCGCCAGCTGGCCGAAGACTGGATCATCCGGTTTCTGGCGGCCGAAATGGCGGCCGGGCGGCGCGTGCTGGCAGGGTTCGATTTTGCCTTTGGCTATCCTGCGGGCTTCGGTCGGGTGCTGACCGGCACCGATGATCCTTTCGCAATCTGGGACTGGTTCGCCGCCCATGTGCAAGACAGCCCGCAGGCCAACAACCGGTTCGATCTGGCAGGACAGATCAACGCGCGTTTCCCCGGGATCGGGCCGTTCTGGGGCAACGGGCTGGCGCGCGACATCCCCGATCTGCCGCGCAAGGGGCTGGCGCGGCAGGGGCACGGGCTGCCCGAAAAACGCATTGCCGAACAGCAGGCCAAGGGGGCCTTTGCGGTCTGGCAACTGGCGGGCGCGGGGGCTGTCGGCAGTCAGGTCATCATGGGGCTGCCGGTGCTGGCGCGGCTGCGGCACCGCTTTGGCGCGGATCTGGCGGTCTGGCCGTTCCAGCCGCTGACGCCGCCGATTGCACTGGTCGAAGTCTGGCCCTCGCTGATCGCCAAGACAATCGCCGCCAGCTGCCCGCAAGGGGCGATCAAGGATGCGCATCAGGTGCGCATTCTGGCGCGCGCGCTTTCGGCGCTGGCGCCTGCGGATCTGGCCCGCATGCTCGACCTGCCTGCGACGGCCGAAGGCACGATCCTCGGGCTGGATCATGTGCCATTGCTGGAACAGGCGGTCAGCGCGCCAGTGCTGCGCAATGATTGCTTTGCCCTGCCCCAAGGCGTGCATTGGACACCGGTCGATCAGGCCTTGGCGCATCTGCGTCAGCACCTGCCACCCGTTGCTGGGGTGCAACCCCAGCCCCTTGCCGCAGTAGCAGGCCGGTATCTGGCACAGGATGTCAGCGCCCTGCGCGCCCATCCGCCCAGCCCCAATGCAGCGGTCGATGGCTATGGTTTTGCCGGACCCGCCGTCACCGGCGCGCAAAGCTTGACGCTGGTGCAGGGGCGCGCGGCGGCGGGCCAGCCTTATGCAGGGGTTGTCCCCGCAGGCCATGCGATCCGCATCCTGACCGGCGCAAACCTGCCGCAGGGGGTCGATACCGTCGTGATGCAAGAGGATGTGCAGGCCACCGATACGGCCATCACCTTTCAAGGGCCGCTGAAACGCGGGGCGAATGCGCGTGCCGCAGGCGAAGACATGACCGCAGGCCAGATCATCGCGCGCCAAGGGCGCAGGCTGACCCCCGCCGATCTGGGCATGTGCGCCGCCGCTGGCATCGGGGACGTCCACATCTATCGCCCGTTGCGCGTCGGCATCCTGTCCACCGGCGATGAATTGCGCGACCCGGGCAGCGCGATTGCCGAAGGGCAGATTTTCGACGCCAACCGCCCAATGCTGGCCGCACTCGTGCGTCAATGGGGGCATGAAGCTGTCGATCTGGGGCGTGCCCCCGATGACCGTCACATCCTGCGCGGGATACTGGATCAGGGCGCTGCGACCTGCGATGTGATCCTGACCTCTGGCGGGGCCTCGGCGGGGGACGAAGACCATATATCCGCCTTGCTGGCTGGCACGGGGTCGCTGGCGCTTTGGCGGGTGGCGATGAAACCGGGACGGCCTTTGGCGATGGGCGTCTGGGGCGGCAGTCCGGTGCTGGGCCTGCCCGGCAATCCGGTTGCGGCAATGGTCTGCGCGCTGGTCTTTGCGCATCCGGCACTGGCCGTGATGGCGGGCGGCAATTGGCCGGAACCGCAGGGATTCACCCTGCCCGCCGCCTTTACCAAGACCAAAAAGGCCGGGCGGCGCGAATATCTGCGCGCCCGGATCAGGGATGGCAGGGCCGAGGTTTTCGCCTCGGAAGGATCGGGGCGGGTCAGCGGGCTGGCCTGGGCCGACGGGCTGGTCATGCTGCCCGATGCGGCGATGACGATCAGCCCCGGCGATCCGGTCACCTATATCCCCTTTGACAGTTTCAGATGAACATCACCACCGGCATCCCCGATGCAAACCGTGCCGAGGCCGCCGCACTTTATTGGGAGGCTTTTGGCGCAAAGCTGGGTTTCGTCATGGGGCCGAAACACCGTGCGTTGGTGTTCATCGGCAATGTCCTGCGGTCCGATCACGGCATCTGCGCGCATGATGCGGATGGCCGCCTGCTGGGGGTGGTCGGGTTCAAGACGCATCGCGGCGCGCTGGTCAGCGGCAATTTCACCGACCTGCGGCGGGTTTATGGCTGGGTCGGGGCCGCGCTGCGCAAGGGTCTTTTGGCGGCGCTGGAACGCGACATCGACAATGACCGTTTCCTGATGGACGGGATTTTCGTCGCCCCCGCATATCGCGGGCGCGGTATCGGCACCGCCCTGCTGGATGCAATCACCGCAGAGGCCAAGACGCGCGGTTACCGGCAGGTCCGGCTAGATGTGATCGACACGAACCCGCGGGCGCGGGCGCTGTATCTGCAGCAGGGCTTTGTCGCAACGCAGACCTATCGCATGGGGCTTTGGCGGTACATCTTTGGCTTTCGCGCCGTCACGACTATGGTGCGCGACATCTATCCGGACCCGATCAGCGCGCCTGCGGCAAAAACCAAGGCCCCGCCCAGCACCACCTGAAAGATCGCCCGCCCCCAAGGCGTCTGCATATATTTGTTCTGAATCCACGCAATCGCCCAGAGTTCGACAACGACGACGATCAGCGCAACGCTCGTCGCTGTCCAGAAATCGGTGATCAGATAGGGCAGCGCATGGCCCAGACCGCCAAGGGTGGTCATCACCCCCGCCGCCAGCCCGCGTTTATAGGGCGAACCACGCCCCGAAATCTTGCCGTCATCCGATGCCGCCTCGGTGAACCCCATCGAGATTCCCGCCCCCACAGAGGCCGCCAGCCCGACCAGAAAGGTCGTCCAGGTGTCCTGCGTCGCGAATGCCACCGCGAATATCGGGGCCAGCGTGGAAACCGATCCGTCCATCAACCCCGCCAGCCCCGGCTGCACCCATGTCAGCACGAATTGGCGATAGGCGGCGGATTCCTCGGTTGATTTGACATCGCCGTCCAGATGGGTCGCGGCCAAAGATGCCGCCTTGTCGGAATGGCCAGCCTCGGCGGCGGCCAGATCGCCCAGCAATTTGCGGGTCGCGGCATCGCGCGCGTGACTTGCGGCCAGTTCATAAAACCGCTGCGCGTCGCGTTCCATGCGCGTGGCCTCGTCGCGGATACGCTCAAGACCCAGATTTTCCACCAGCCAGACCGGACGGCGGGCATAGAACCCTGCCACATGTTCGCGCCGGATCAGGGGGATGACATCACCGAAACGCGCCACATGCAGGTCGATCAGGCGACGGCGATGTTCGTTTTCCTCGACCGCCATGCCATCGAAAACGGCGGCGGATGCGGGATATTCAGGGCGCAGCTTGTCCGCATAGGCGCGGTAGATCCGCGTGTCGTCTTCTTCGGACGAAATGGCGAGCGCCAGAATTTCCTGTTCCGACAGGTCGTTGAAACGGCGGCGGTCGGCGAAACCGGGAATCATCGGATATCCTCTCTTTAGAATAATTCTAATCTAAGCGGTCTGGACGATCTGGCAAGCACAGAAACTGAACCCAATAGTTCACTTTATCATTGCATAAGTGAACTGAACGGTTTAGTTGTATTCCTAATCAGCACTGGAGACCCCCATGCCCCGCCTGATCCTTGCATCCGTGTTCTGTGCCGCCGTCGCAGCACCTGTCTTGTCATTGTTCATCAGCCTGCCGTCGCTGACCAACTCCCCCCTGACGCCCATTCAGGAAAACCCGCCATCTTGCACCGTCACAGACGCAGTGACCGACGTCTGCGCCATGCCCCTTGGATAGGACGCGACATCGTTCGGGACAGGCATCTGCCGTTATCGTCTTGCCCGAAGTGAACCGATCAGTTTATGGTGACCCGCAAGAGGAGACTATGATGCCAGATGGTGCGCCAGAGCCGAAAAAGGGCCGCAAACTCGATCAGGTTCTGGACGGTGCGCGTCAGGTGTTCATGTCAGACGGATACGAGGGTGCGTCGGTTGACGACATTGCGCGTGCCGCAGGCGTGTCCAAGGCGACGCTGTACAGCTATTTTCCGGACAAGAAACTGCTGTTCATGCAGGTCGCGAAAATGGCCTGCCACCGCCAGACCCAGAATGTGATCGAAACCGTTGATTTCAACGCGCCCGCGACGGTGGTGCTGCGCAAGATCGCAACCGAGATGGTGGATTTCATCACCTCTGAATTCGGCACCCGCGTGTTTCGGATCTGCGTTGCCGAAAGCGGGCGGTTCCCTGAACTGGCGCGCGAATTCTATGAATGCGCCCCGATGCTGATCCGCGCGCGCATGGTGGATTTCTTTCGCATTGCGATGGACCGCGGCGAATTGCGGATTGATGACGTGCTGCTGGCCGCTGACCAGTTCCATGAACTGTGCAAGGCGGACCTGTTCCCGCGCATGGTGTTCAGCATGTCCGACAGCTTTACCCGCGCCGAAAAGGACCGTGTGATCAATGGCGCGGTGGAAATGTTCATGGCCCGTTACGGGGTGAAACCCTAATCCAGCCTGCGGGCCTCTAGGTGGTTGCCCTGGCCTTTGCGGACCTCGAACCGGCCCGATTTGACCAAAAGATCCGACAGTTTCGCGCTGCCATAGGTGCGCGGGTCGAAATCGGGGGCGGCGCGGGTGATATACTGGCCCAACTGGCCCAGCGAATACCATTCGCCTTCGGCGTCGATGCTGTCCATCGCCTTGATCACCATCGGGATCGCAGCTGAGGGCGGGTTACGCAACGGCGCGCCTGTGGACGCGGGTTTGGCGACATCGCCTTTCGCCACAACGGGCTGATCCTTTTCCTGATCCACAAGGTTTTCGATCAGGATGAACCGGTTGCAGACATTGCGCAGGCTGACGGGGGCCTTGCCTTCGCCGATGCCGATCACGACAACGCCGTTTTCGCGCAGCCGGTTGGCAAGGGCTGTGAAATCACTGTCCGAACTGACCAGAACGAACCCGTCGAACCGCCCCGAATGCAGGATATCCATCGCGTCGATCACCAGCCCGATATCGCTGGCGTTCTTGCCACGGGTATTGGCGGTTTCCTGATTGGCGACCAGCCCCAATTCGACGACTTCCTTTTTCCAGCCGCCCAAGGCAGGGCTGGACCAGTCGCCATAGACGCGGCGCAGGGCCGGTTCGCCATAGGTCGTGACCTCGCGCAGGATCGGGCCTGCGTATTTGGCGGGGATATTGTCCGCGTCGATCAACACGGCCAGCAACATACGATCCTTGGCCATGTCTGCCCTTTCTGTGGTTTTACCGCGGCTTAAAATTCGACGACCGCGCGGATGCTTTCGCCAGCATGCATCAGATCAAAGCCCTTGTTGATATCTTCAAGCTTCAGCTTGTGGGTGATCATCGGGTCGATCTCGATCTTGCCCTGCATGTACCAATCGACGATCTTTGGCACATCGGTGCGGCCACGCGCGCCACCGAATGCGGTGCCACGCCAGCTGCGGCCGGTCACCAGCTGGAACGGCCGGGTCGAGATTTCGGCACCGGCAGGGGCCACGCCGATGATGATGCTTTCGCCCCAGCCTTTATGCGCGGATTCCAGTGCGGTGCGCATCACGCCGACATTGCCGGTTGCATCGAATGTGTAATCGGCCCCGCCCTTGGTCAGTGCGACCAGATGCGCGACCAGATCGCCCGACACTTTGGACGGGTTGACGAAATCGGTCATGCCGAAACGGGTGGCCATATCGAACTTGCTGTCGTTCAGGTCCACGCCGACGATCTGGTCGGCCCCCGCCAGACGCAGGCCCTGGATCACGTTCAACCCGATCCCGCCCAGACCAAAGACAATCGCGCGGCTGCCAATTTCGACCTTGGCGGTGTTGATGACAGCGCCGATGCCGGTGGTGACACCGCAGCCAATATAGCAGATCTTGTCGAAGGGCGCGTCCTTGCGGACCTTGGCCAAGGCAATCTCGGGCAGGACGGTGTGATTGGCAAAGGTCGAACAGCCCATGTAATGCAGGATCGGCGTGCCATCGAGCATGGAAAACCGGCTGGTCCCGTCAGGCATGACACCCGCCCCTTGGGTGCTGCGGATTTTCTGGCATAGGTTGGTTTTCGGGTTCAGGCAATATTCGCATTCGCGGCATTCGGGCGTGTACAGCGGGATCACATGATCGCCGGGCTGCAAGGATGTGACACCTTCGCCGACCTCGATCACAACGCCCGCGCCTTCATGGCCAAGGATCGCGGGAAACAGACCTTCGGGATCGGCACCGGAACGGGTGAATTCATCGGTGTGGCAGATACCCGTCGCCTTGATTTCGACCAGCACCTCACCGGCGCGGGGGCCGTCAAGGTTGACTTCCATCACCTGCAACGGTTTGCCTGCTGCCATTGCCACTGCTGCTCTTGTGCGCATGTCGAAATCTCCTTGCTGTGTTGTTGCGTTGATCTGCGAAACCGGACCAGATTTCAACCACGCACTTGCCAAAGCCGCTGATCGCGGGAAAGCTGGGGTCATGCGCCACCTGATCCCTGTCCTGTTTCTTGCCGCCTGCGCCAGCACGCAGGCCCCGCCCGCAGCCCCGTCGCTGCCCGATATCTGCGGTGTGGGGGCTTATACCTATCTGATAGGCCAGCCCGCCACTGCGCTGGAACGGGTGCTGATCATGCAAGAGGTCCGTATCATCCGGCCTTGGACGATGGTCACGATGGATTACCGCGCAGGCCGGATCAATTTCAAGATCAGCGATCAAGAGATCATCACGGATGTCACCTGCGGCTAGGGAAAACGAAAGTCCTCGATGCCACGGACTGGGTGGGGGCTTTGGGCCGCAGCATCGAGGTAGCATTTCGCTATGTGTTAATTATTGCCAATCTGTGTGTTCCAATTTGGCTGCGCTCCGGGCATTCCAGCGGTATTATTACGGCGGAACAAAGGCCGCGCGCCATGGATAGATGGATTTTCAATAGGGCTTGATTTCAAGGGCAGCTGGCGCAACCATCCCTGATGACCATCCAGACCCCTTCCCCGTTCGACGCGCCCGCACAGGTCGCGTTTCACCGCACCGAACTGGCGCTGATCCTGGGGCTGTATGGCCGCATGGTTGCGGCGGGCGAATGGCGCGACTATGGCATTTCCAACCTGCGTGACATGGCGGTTTTTTCGATCTTCCGGCGCACGGCGGAAAACCCGCTGTACCGGATCGAAAAACACCCCCGCCTGCGGCTGCGCCAGGGGCAATATGCCGTGGTCGGCATGGACGGGCAGGTGCTGAAGCGCGGCAACGATCTGAAATCCGTGTTGCAGGTGCTGGAACGCAAGCTGATCCGGCTGGTCGAAAAATAATTTATACCTGACTAAAAAAGTCAGGTTGACATTCTGCCCCGTGAAAGGGATGATCAGGCCGTGTCCAGCCAGCCTGTTCCCCCGTGCAAGCAAGCCCGATCAAATCCTTGAAAGGTCCGTGGCAAATGACAATTCACACAATTCCAACCTCGGCGGCACCGGCGACCCGCGCGCTTCCGGCACATGAAGCATCCCGTCTGACCGAAGGCGGCGATCAGGCCCATATCGTCCTGAACGATCAGACCTATACCTTGCGGATCACCCGCGCCGGCAAGCTGATCCTGACGAAATGACCGTCCATGACCCGTCGCTAGGCAGTCAGGCGGTCAGCCGCCTGTCCCAGCTAGATGATCTGGAAGCCTGCGTCGTGATCTATCTGCGCCTGTGGTGCGCAGGGCCAGAGGGACGTTGCGCCATGCGCAGCGATCTGACCAATGGTCTGGGCAAGTCCCGCGCCGACCTGACGACCAAGGCTTTTGGCGCGATGATCGACCTGCTGGTCCTGCACCGCCGCCGCCCCTTGCACCATCACGCGCTGAATTCCGCCTGCCTGCATCCGGACGAGGCAAATTTCGCGCGTTTCGTGGCCAATGCGGCCAGTGGCGACCGCGAAGACGCGCTGTGGCTCGCGATGCTGATGGTGCGCGCCGATCTGGCCCCGCAACTGACAGCGGTGGCGGCGGATTTCGGCCTGCGGATCCGGCAGATGCTGGTGCAGCGGCCCGATACGGCAACCTGTCTGCACTAGATCCGGCGGCGCGCGGTGACCGGCCCGCCGCCCTGTGCGGCGATGCGCAGGGTCGCGGCCTCCAGCGGTTCATAGGCGGTCGCCATGTGATGCGCATTGGCATGGATCAGCGTCGCATCATCCACCATCATCGCCACATGGCCCTGCCAGAAAATCAGATCGCCGCGCCGCGCCGCGCCGGTGAAATCAGCCCCCAGCCCCGCGCATTGCAGATCACTATCCGCAGGGCACGGGATGGCGCAGGCCCCGAATGCCGCGGCCACCAGCCCCGAACAATCAATTCCCCGCGTGGAATTGCCGCCCCACAGATAGGGCACGCCGAAATGCAACTGCGCGACAGTGGCCGGATCGGTGAAAGGCCGGTCCAGCGGGCGCAGATGCTTTTTCGGGATATAGCCCAGCGTCGTTTCAAAAAACTTGGCCCGTTCATCCAGCACAGTGACCCGCGCCCCGAATGGCAGCGCCATGACATCGGGCGATTTCATATCCTCGGCCAGATAGGCGTGGGTCGCCATGGTCCCGACCATATGGGTCGCCTCTTGCACCGCGCCCAGCCGGTCCGAGGCGACATAGCCGACATAGCCATCCACCGCCTGCACAAAGGACCAGCCACCCCGATCCTCGAACACCGTCACGACCGCCCCCAACAGCAATTGACGGTCGCGCGCGCCCGCAGGCGTGGCGCACAGGTCGCTGACCGGACGGATCAGCATCATCGGCTGTCCAGCCAGATAACGGTCCGCCGTGACCTGCCCCGCCAGATGCAAGGCGGCAACACGCCCGTTGGCCGGTGTCAGGCGGCGGTCGGTCACAGTTTCAGAAGGCTTGGCAAGGCCGCTAGCACCGCCCTTGCGCCCATGCCAACCCCGCCTTTGGGGCGCGACGGGGCTGCGGATGGCTGCCAGCCGTAGATGTCAAAATGCACATAGGGGCTTTGCACGAAGCGCCGCAGGAACAGCGCCGCCGTGATGCTGCCCGCCATGCCACCGCCCGGCGCATTGTCGAGATCGGCAATCCCGGGCTCGATCAGCGCCTCGTATGGGTCATGGAACGGCATCCGCCAGACCGGGTCGGCCACCTGCCGCGCGGCACTGGCGATGGCGGCGGCATGATCGTCGCTGTCGGTAAAAAACGGCGACAGGTCGGGCCCCACCGCAACCCGCGCAGCCCCCGTCAGGGTCGCCATGGAAATCACCAGATCGGGCGTTTCCTCATCCGCCAGTGCCAGCGCATCGGCCAGCACCAGCCGCCCTTCAGCATCGGTATTGTTGATCTCGACCGTCAGCCCCTTGCGCGAGTGCAAAATATCCTGCGGGCGGAACGCATCGCCCGCGATGGCGTTTTCGACGGCGGGAATCAGCACGCGCAGCCGCAGCCTGACGCCCAGCGCCATGATCATCTGCGCCAGCCCCAACACGGTCGCCGCCCCGCCCATGTCCTTTTTCATCAGCCCCATCGAGGCACCGGGCTTGATGTTCAGCCCGCCGGTGTCGAAACAAACGCCCTTGCCCACCAGCGTCAGGGTTGGCCCGGCATCACCCCAACGCATGTCGATCAGGCGCGGCGCGCGCGGGCTGGCGCGCCCGACCGCATGGATCAGCGGAAACCCCGCGATCAGGTCATCCCCCGTGGTGACGGTGATCGCGGCACCATGCGCCTTGGCCAGCGCATGGGCCGCCGTTTCCAGCTCTTGCGGCCCCATGTCGGATGCCGGCGTGTTGATCAGGTCGCGGGTCAGCGCCTCGGCCTGTGCGATGATCTGGACCCGTGCGGCGTCGATCCCGTCGGGGGCGACCAGCCCCGCGATCGGCTCGGCCGGTTTGCGGTAGCGGTCGAACTGATAGCCCGCCAGCAACCATGCAAGCGCCGCTTCTTCCAGATCAGGACCGGTCAGGCCGGATGCGATGCGATAGACGCCCTTGGGCAATTGCCGTGCGACGGCCCCGATGTGGAACCGCCCGCGCGCGCGGGCCTGCGCCGTGCCATAGCCGACCAGCACCTGCGCAATGCCACCCAGCACATCGGGCAGAACCAGCACCTGCCCCAGCGCGCCCTTGAAGCCCTGATGCCCTGCCCAGGCCTGCGCGGGGGCGGGCAAGGCTGCGATAAATCCGGGCGCCTGATCTGCCTGCAGAACATGAACGGGAATAGCGGCAGTGTCGGCAGTGGCAAAGGCAAGGGGCATGGGACATCCAGTCAGGTCGGTTCCCTGCCAGAGTAACCGCCACCATGCAGGCCGCAAGGGCCATCGGCTGTCACAGATCGCGGAAATCCCACACGTCTGTCACGGCAACGTCAAAGGCGCGTTCCAACCGCCCCAGAATCGCGGCAAGCGCGTGCCGGTCACCAAAGGCGGCCGCCTGCGCCAGATGATCAGCCGCGATGGCAACATCGGTCAACCCGATCTGCCCCGCCACCAGCGCGACACGGGCTGCGGGTTTGCCCATGGCCGGATATGCGCCCGCCGCCAGCCCCTGCTGCAACCGGTCCAGCCAATTGGCCATCCCTTCCAGAATATCGCACAGCATGTCTTCGGCCGCGCGCCGGGGGTGATCCGCCAGCACCTGCGCCAGCAGGGCTGGATCACGCCGTGCGCCACCATGCTGTCGCAGGAAAACAACCTCGCCGGCGAGGCGGGGTCTGGCCAAGTGAAAATGCATTGTTTTATCCATGATCCCAGCAATACGATGCCGAAGTTCCCAGAAGATTGACGCCAAAATAAAAATCGCTCGAAATTCAGAAAAATGCGACGTATTCCCTCCAGAGATTGCAAGGATTGATGCATGCACTATGTCCGCCCGCTTCCGGCCTATCTGGTCGATCGGTATCACGGCTGGAAAGCAACCGTTTTCGAAAGCAACAAAACCATTTTCGGTGAACTCGCCACGCAGGGGCAGCAGCCGAAGGTGATGATCGTGTCCTGCTGCGACAGCCGCCTGCATGTCACATCGATCTTCGGGGCCGATCTGGGCGAATTGTTCATTCACCGCAATATCGCCAACCTGATCCCGCAATATGAACCCGACGGGCTGCATCACGGCACATCGGCGGCGGTGGAATACGGGGTGCGCACGTTGAAGGTGCAGCATCTGATCGTGCTGGGCCATTCGGGCTGCGGCGGCGTCGAAGGCTGCTATAACATGTGCGCGGGCCATGCCCCCGACCTGAACGAAAAGACAAGCTTTGTCGGCCGCTGGCTCGACATCATGCGCCCGGCCTATGACGGGTTACCGGCGGGCGATGATGCCAGCCGCAAACAGGCGCTGGAAAAGGCATCCATCCTCGTTTCCCTGCAGAACCTGATGACCTTTCCCTTTATCCGCAACGCCGTGCTTGATGGCAGCATCAGCCTGCACGGGCTGTGGAAAAACATCGGCGAAGGCCTGCTGGAAACTTACAACCCGATTGACGATTGCTTTGTCCCAGTGTGAAAGCCCGATATGACTGAAATCCTGTCCCTTGCCGGCGCGAACCTGATCTCGCCGATCATCCTGAGCTTTGCGCTGGGGCTTTTGGCGGCCTTGGCACGGTCAGACCTGACCATCCCCGAAGCGGTGGCCAAGGGCATGTCGATCTATCTGCTGTTCGCAATCGGGTTCAAGGGCGGGGTCGCGGTCAGCGCGCATGGCATCGACCAGACACTGGTGCTGGCGCTGCTGGCCGGGCTGGTGCTGTCCTTTGCGCTGCCGCTGCTGGCCTTTGCGTTGCTGCGGGTGATGACGGGGCTGTCGGCCGTGGATGCGGCGGCGGTCGCGGCCCATTACGGCTCGATCAGTATCGTGACCTTTGTTGCGGCCACATCGGTGCTGGAAGGGCGGATGATTTCCCCCGAAGGCTATATGGTCGCCGTCGCCGCCGTGATGGAAGCCCCCGCCATCCTGTCCGCACTCTGGCTGGTCGCACGCAGCGGTGGTGACGCACGGATGGAACCCGGCCTGATCCGCGAATTGCTGCTGAACGGGTCGATCGTGCTGCTGGTGGGGGCGTTCTTTATCGGTGCCATCACCGGCGAAAAAGGCTTTGCCGAAATCAGCGCCTTTATCGACGCACCGTTCAAAGGCGTTTTGTGCCTGTTCCTGCTGGATATGGGGCTGATCGCGGGGCGCGGATTGCGCCAGTCGCGCGGGGTGCTGGGCCTCGGTGCTGTCGGTTTCGCCATCACGATGCCGCTGGTCAGTGCGATGATCGGCCTTGGCGTCGGCGCGCTGATCGGGCTGTCGCTGGGCGGTATCGTGCTGATGATGGTGCTCTGTGCCTCGGCGAGCTACATCGCCGTGCCTGCCGCCATGCGCGTCGCCTTGCCAGAGGCCAATCCGGCTATCTACCTGACGCTCTCGCTGGGCGTGACTTTCCCCTTCAACCTGACGCTGGGCATCCCGCTGTATCTTGCCATCGCCCAAGCCGTGACCGGAGCATGACATGCAGACCCATATCGCCAAACGCGTCGAGATCGTCATCGAAGCCCCGCTGGAACGCCGCCTGACCGAGACGCTGACCGCCGCGGGCGTGACCGGCTATACCGTGCTGCCGGTTCTGGGCGGGTCGGGACGATCAGGCCAATGGTCGCGTGACGGACAGGTCGGCCGCGCGGGCATGGTCACTGTGGTCTGCCTGATCAAGCCAGACCGGCTGGACGGGCTGCTGGATGCGATCTTTGCCGTGGTCAAAAAACATATCGGCGTCGTCAGCGTCACCGATGCCCATGTGCTGCGCGCCGAACGGTTCTGATCCGCGCGGGGACAGGCCGAATATACTTTTAAGCCTCCGGCGGGGATATTTAGGCTCGGAAGATGGGGGTAAGTCGCTCTGCATCTTCCGAGTAAAAATATCCCCGCCGGAGGCCCAAAAGCTTCTATCCGGCCGCCTGACCCCATCCCGCCGATTGCATTTCGCGCAAGCGGCTGGCGGTGCGGGCGAATTCGAACGTGCCTTCGCCTTCGAGATAGAGCATCTCGGGGCTGGCGGCGGCGGAACAGATCAACCGCACCTTCGCCTCGTAAAGCGCGTCGATCAGCGTGACAAAACGTTTCGCCTCGTTGAAATTGCTGCGCGACAGCGCGGGGATATCCTCGAGGATCAGCACCCGCACGGCATCGGCCAGCGTCAGGTAATCCGCGGGGCCCAGCGGGCGGCCGCACAGATCATAGAATGTCGCCCGCGCGACCCCGTTGTGAAACCGCGGCAGCGTGACCTGCCGTCCGTTGACATGCAGCACCAGCGCTTCGGACTGGCCCTGGCTGAAATCATCCCAGATGGCGTTGATCGCGGCACGGGACGCGGCATCTATCGGGGTGAAATAGCTGGGGCTGCCGGCCAGCCGGTCCTGCCGGTAATCGGTCGCACTGGCCAGTTCATGCACGACCATCCGGTCCTTGAGAAGCGCGATGAACGGCAGGAAAAGCTGCCGGTTCAGCCCGTGCAGATACAGATCATCGGGCTGCCGGTTCGAGGTTGTCACCACCACGACACCCGCCGCCATCAGCGCGGTAAACAGCCGCCCCACGATCATCGCATCGGTGATATCGCTGATCTGCATTTCATCAAAGGCCAGAAACCGCACGCGCCCTGCCAGTTTCGCCGCGACCGGCCGGATCGCGTCATCGACGCCGTCCTTGCGCGCCAGCGCGATTTCGGCATGGACCCATTGCATGAAGGCATGGAAATGCCGGCGTTCCTTGGGCGCGTCCACGGCAGCGAAAAGCATGTCCATCAGCATGGATTTGCCGCGCCCGACCCCGCCCCACAGATAAAGCCCCTGCACCGGCGGCGGGGCCTTGCGGAAAAAGCCCGATTTGACGGGCGCGGCCAGCGCCGCCCTGATCCGTTCCAGTTCCGGCAAAGCACCGATTTGCGCCGGATCGGGCGTCAGTTTGCCCGCGGCGACGGCGGCTTCATATGCCTGATGCAATGTCATGCGCGTTGCATAGCGTGACCTTCCGGCCTTGAAAAGGCACCGCCGTCAGCCTTAGCCGCGCAGGGCGATCCGCAATGCTTTGATCGTTTCGGTCGGGTGGCTGTAGGGCATGGCATGGCCCGCGCGCGGCACGACTTCCTGACGGGCATCGCGGTTCCATCGGGCCAGCTGGCCTAGGGCAGACAGCGCAATGACCTCGTCCTTTTCGGCCCAGATCGCAACCACGGGCAATGCCAGACCTGCGATCTTGCGATGCTCCTGTTCCAGCCGTTCGGACAGGATGCCCCGCCTGCTGGACAGGATCGCGCGCAGATGGCCCCTGCGGTGCAGCTGGGCGCGTTGCGCGGCCTGCAGGATATTCAGCGTCAGGTCCGGCCCATCCGTCGGGATCGCGGCAAGCAGGCGGCGCCGCGCCCATATGCCATGCACCCAATCACCGATCACCGGGGTCCGGCGGCAAAAACGGGTGAAACGATCCTCGGACCCGGTGATCCCTGCGCTGGCAAACAGCATCAGCCGCGTCACGCGGTGCGGGTTGCGTGCGGTGAACAGCGTGGCGATGGCACCGCCCATGCCATAGCCTGCCAATGTCACATCCTCGGGGACGTTCTGATGGTCCAGCAGGTCCGACAATTGCCGCAGAAAGAACGCGCCATCCTGTCGCCCGCGCGGTGCATCGGACAGGCCCCGCCCGTAGAGATCATAGACCAGCACGCGGTATCCCAGCCGGCCCAGCCCTTTGGCCAGATCGACCATGCAGATGGACGGCGTTGCGATCCCGTGGACCAGCACCGCGACCGGCCCGCGCGCGGGCCCCAGCCAGCGGTAACAAGTCACACCCTGCGACAGGACCGCGAAATCACCCTTGGCCTTTTGCCGTTCCTTTGGCCCGATCCGGGTGCACCGCCAGTCAAGCCACCACGGCAGCGCCGCGATGCCCGCAAGGGCCAGCACAAAGATCGCCAGATACCACATCAGCCCGCATCCTATCAGCCGCGCGCTTGCCAGACGTCCAGAATATGACGGCAGGTCATCAGATCAAGATGCGCACCACCGCCATTCTTGAACAGGGTAATCTCGTCGGGATTATGGCGCTTGAACTGATCCAGCGCATAGAAATCGGCGATGATATCCTGTGGCACAATCGCCCCGGCTGCGATGGGGATCTTCAGTTCGCCGATATGGTGGATCGTGGTGTCGCGGCTGTCCACGAAGATCCGCGCCTTTTGCAGGGCCGCGTCATCGACCTCGCGCATGTCGGGCCGGTAGGCACCGATCAGATCGACATGGGTGCCCGGTTGCAGCCAATCGCCCCTGATCAGCGGATCGGTGGACATGGTGGCAGAGGTCACGATATCCGCGCCGCGCACCGCCTGTTCCAGATCGCCCGCGATGGTCACGTCGGGAAAGGCTTGGCGGAACGCCTCGGCCCCTGCGGCCGACCGGTTCCAGACGGTGAACCGCGCGTCGGGAAAGGCCGCTGCATAGGCCTGCCGCAGCGACTGGCCCACGGTGCCCGCCCCCACGATCAGGATGTTGCGGCTGTCGGGCCGCGCCAGCCGCCGCGCGGCCAAAAGGCTGTCACCAGCGGTTTTCCACTTGGTCACCAGATGGAAATCAAGGATCGCCTCCAGCGCGCCATCCTGTGCGGAAAACAGGTTCACCGCCCCGCCGATGGCAGGTTTGCCCAGCGCCTTGTTGGCGGGAAAGATCGTGGCGCATTTCACCGCCAGCCCCAGCCCCGCGATCCAGGCGGACCGGTTCAGCAGGGTGTTTTGGCCTTCGTACAAGAAAACATCGGCGACATCGGCCTTTGGCCCGTCATGGCCTGCGGCCAAAGCATCGGTCAGGGCCAGCCAGTCCAGCATGGCGTCGGCCGCGGCAAAGGGGATCATCACGGTCATCGGGCTTGGCTTTCTGACAACAGACCTGCGGCCACCAACCGGTCGGCCCAGCCTTGGGGATGGGTGAAAAGATGGGTCTGCCAGCCGCGCGCAGCGGCGGCGGTGATATTGTCGATCCGGTCATCCGCGAACAACAGCGTCGCGGGATCAAGGCCGCAATCATCCTCGACCATCTGGTAGATCGCGGGGTCGGGTTTGATCACCGCCATATGGCCGGAAATATAGCGCCGGTCGAATTCGGACAGGAACGGATAGACGGGTTCGGCGATCTGGAACGTCTGGATGCCGAAATTGGTCAGCGCAAAGACCGGCACGCCGTTGGCGCGCAGCGCGCGCAGCAGGCGCACCGAATGGTCGATGGCGGGGGCGGCCATGTCGATCCAGCGGTCGTGCCACATCAGCACCTCGGCGCGCCAGTCGGGGTTGGCCTCGGCGGCGGCATGGATCGTGTCGCGGAAATTGCTGCCCCGATCCACGGCATCATTGATCCCGTGCAGGTCAATCGCGGCGAACATCGCGGCGCGGCGGTCCGGCCCGATCACGCTGTCGAAAAACCGTTCGGGTTGCCATTCGATCAGCACATTGCCGATATCGAATACCACGGCTTGGACATCTGCCATCATCGTTCCTTTGCTTACGGGCGCGCCGCCGCGCGCACCATCCGTTCCAACGCATCCAGAAACCGTGCGCGGTCAGCCTTGCTGAACGGTTTGCCGCCGCCTTGCCGGAACGGGTCGGCGGCGCGCATATCGGCCATCAGGTCACGCGTCGCCAGCACATTGCCGATATTGGCCTGCGTCAGCGGCTCTCCGTTATGTTTCAGCACCAAGGCACCATTGGCGATGCAGCGCGCGGCCAACGGGATGTCGCCCGTGATCACCACATCGCCCTTGGTTGCGCGATCCGCGATCCAGATGTCGGCGATATCGGGACCATCCGGCACCACCACGGTTTCCACCAAAGGATTGGCCGAAGGCCGGATGCCACCGTTCGAGACCACGAACATTTTCAGCCCGTGGCGGGTGCCGACGCGTTCGACCTCTGCCTTCACAGGGCAGGCATCGGCGTCAACATAGATCATGCGTAAAGCGCCTGCGCATGGAAATCGACGTGATCTTCCATAAAGGTTGCGATGAAGAAATAGGAATGGTCATAGCCTTTTTGCAGGCGCAATACCCCGTCCTGCCGGCGCGCGGCCATAGCGGCGGCCAGATGTTCGGTGCCCAGAAGATCGCCAAACTGGTCCGCCGTGCCGGTGTCGATCAGCACGGGGCCATCGAAACCACGATCCTTCATCAACAGCGTGGCGTCATGCGCGGCCCATGCGCCCTTATCCGCGCCCAGATAGGCGGTGAATTGCTTGCGGCCCCAATCGCTCTGCGTTGGATGGCAGATCGGCGCAAAGGCCGACACCGACCGGAACCGCCCCGGCAGGCCCATCGCCAGCGTCAGCGCGCCATGCCCGCCCATCGAATGGCCGGTGATGGCTTGGCGGTCCATATCGAGCGCGAAATTGGCCCCGATCAGGGCGGGCAATTCACGGCTGATGTAATCCCACATCCGGAAATGCGGCGCCCAAGGGGCTTGGGTCGCGTCCACATAGAACCCCGCCCCCTGCCCCAGATCAAAGGCGTCATCATTGGCAACCCCTTCGCCGCGCGGCGATGTGTCGGGGAACACGACAGCGATCCCCTGTTCGGCGGCCCAGCCCTGCATCCCGGCCTTGATCATCGCGTTTTCATGGGTGCAGGTCAGGCCGGACAGGAACCACAAGACCGGCACGGGGCCATCTGCGGCCTCTTCGGGCAGGAACAGGCCAAAGGTCATATCGACACCGCAGGCATCCGATGCGTGGCTATAGACGCCCTGTGTGCCGCCAAAGCAGCGGTTTTCCGCGATTGTTTTCATCTGTTCGTCCTATCCCATGAATCCCGTGACCCAACCGATCACCAATGACACCGTCACCACGCTGGCCGCGGTGGACAGCAGGATCGACGCCGACACCCGCGAGGGCGCGACACGGTAATGCTGCGCCAGAATGAACACATTGCCCGCCACCGGCAGGGCGGCCGCAGCGATCATCACACCGGCAGCATAGGGGTCGAGTGTAAACACCAAAAGCGCGGCAATGGCCACAGCCGCAGGGTGCAGCACCAGCTTGCAGAACGTCAACCAGCCCGCGACCGCGACCCGTTCGGCCGATTTGGTGGCCAGCGATGCGCCGATGGCGAACAAGGCCCCCGGTGTCGCGGCCGCACCCAGCAGGACCATGAATTCATTGACCGGCACCGGCACGGTCCAGCCAAGGGACGACACCGTCAGCCCCAAGGTGATCGACACGATCATCGGGTTCTTGATCAACCCCGTGAACACGGTGACAAGGATCACAGGCGACATGCGCCCGTCGCGCGATCCGGTGATCAGGATCACGATCAGGCTGCCAAAGACGATCAGATCAACCGCCAGCACCAGCATGATCGGGCCAATGGCGGGTTCACCCAGCAACAAGACCAGCATCGGGATGCCAAGGAAACCGACATTGCCGATCACCGCGCATTGCGCCTCGACCGCGGCTTCGGTCATCGGGCGGTTGCGGCGCAGGGCGACCAATGTGGCCAGCACATAGACCACGCTGGTGCCTGCCAGATAGGCAAAGACGAAGTGCCAGTCGAGGATCGCATCCAGCGACAGATTGGCCGAAAACCGGAACAGCATGGCCGAGAGCGCAAAGTAAAAGACGAATTTCGTCAGATAGGCGGTGGCTTCGGCGGAAAAGAATTTCGTCCGGCCCGACCCATAGCCAAGCGCGATCAGCATGAAAAACGGCAAAGTCTTCAGAAAAATATCCCACATCGCCTAATCAAAGGTCCGTGTGGCGCGCCCAAGCAACATAAAGGCGCGTGCCGTGCGCGTTTCCGCCAGCGCAAGCAGGTCGGTATCTGTGGCGTCTTGCGCGAATGTCACAAGGATTTCGTCGAAACGGCGCATGAAATGATGCACCGCATCGCGAAAGATCGTGTCCTCACGCATCCGCGCCGCCACAACCCCCAACACGGCACCGTCGCGCACGGCTCCCAATCCGTCGATGCTGCGCCCGCGTTCACCCGTGGCGAAACGGCGCCACAGATCGGCGCTGGCGGAGTCGGGGCGCAGGTCGTCCATGTAGATGCCATCCTGCGACAGCAGCGTCAGCACATCCTGACTGGCCTGCACCAGACGGCGCGCCTGCCGGTCACGCAAGGCCCGCCGCAGCGCGGCGAAACCATCGGCATCATCCTGATTCTCGGGAAAGTTCAAGGCGCGGACCAGATCGGGGCGTTGCAACGGCGGATCGTCATCCTCGGGCGCGGGTTCCAGCGCCAGCGTCGGCTGGTCGGCCTGCCGTTGCGCGGGCGCACGCGGCGCGATCTGGCGCGACATCTCGCGGCGGGATGCAAAATGCGAGGCGGCGGCATCAGGTGCCGGTTGGGCCACCGGCACTGCGGGCGCCGGTCTGCTGTCGATCAGGGCCTGCCGCAAGGCGTCAATCGTGGCTTGCATGCTTTGGGTCTGCGCGACCATCCGGCGCGCCGCGCGGGCCGACACCAAGGCGATCCACGCCATGCCGACCGGCACGCACATCGCCAGCAACATCACGACATGACGCAAACCGCCCGCATCAGCGGGCAGCAGCCAAAACAAGACGCCGATCCCCACGATCCAGCAAACGGACAGCGCGGCTGCCAGTGTTTCGGTCTGCGTCAAGCCCTGCAGATCATTGCTGTGCGGCCTTTGCGGCATCGCCTGCGCACTTTCTATTTGTAGGTGATTTTCAATATCTCGTAGCTGCGCGCACCGCCCGGTGTGCTGACCTCGATACTGTCGCCTTCGTCCTTGCCGATCAAGGCGCGCGCAAGTGGTGATTTCATGTTCAGCTTGCCGCTTTCGATATCGGCCTCGTATTCGCCGACGATCAGATAGGTTTTTTCCTCGTCGGTATCTTCATCGACCAGCACGACAGTCGCGCCGAATTTCACCGGACCTGAAAATTTCGACGGGTCGATCACATCGGCCAGCGAAATCACGCCTTCCAACTCCTTGACCCGCCCTTCGATAAAGGACTGTTTTTCCTTTGCGGAATGGTATTCGGCGTTTTCCGAAAGGTCACCATGTTCGCGCGCCTCGGAAATGGCGCGGATGATCGCAGGGCGTTCCACGGATTTCAGATGCTTCAGCTCTGCATCGATCTTGTCGAAACCCGCACGGGTCAGTGGAATTTTTTCCATTCGGCAGGCCCTCCCGGGCGAAAAGTGTCAGTCCGACGTTCATAGCCTATCAGGGCAGAGCAAAGTCAAGGCCTGCCGCGATATGTGGGCGCACCGGCGCATTTTGACGCCGTGTCCTGATTGCCCCTTGATAAAGCATCAGGTAACGCTTGATGCGACAGGATAAAAGGGGGCTGCCCCCGATCTTTAGAGGCCGGTTTGCCAGAGGATAGACAATGACCCAGATCGAACGCGAAGCGATGGACTATGATGTCGTCATCGTCGGCGCAGGCCCCGCAGGTCTGTCTGCCGCGATCCGCCTGAAACAGCTTGATGCCGATCTGAACGTTGTCGTTCTTGAAAAAGGGTCAGAGGTCGGCGCGCATATCCTGTCGGGGGCCGTGCTGGACCCTGTCGGGCTGAACCAGCTGATCCCCGACTGGAAGGCAAAAGGCGCGCCGCTGAACGTGCCGGTGACGCAGGACAATTTCTACATGCTGGGGCAGGCCGGACAAATCCGCATCCCCAATGCCGTGATGCCGCCTTTGATGAACAACCACGGCAATTACATCGTGTCGATGGGCAATGTCTGCCGCTGGCTGGCTGAACAGGCCGAAGAACTGGGGGTCGAGATTTTCCCCGGCATGTCCTGTTCCGAAGTCGTCTATGGCGCGGATGGCGCGGTCAAGGGCGTCGTCGCCGGTGAATTCGGCAAAAACCCCGATGGCACCCAAGGGCCAAACTATGAACCCGGCATGGAATTGCACGGCAAATATGTCTTTCTTGGCGAAGGCGTGCGCGGATCCTTGTCCAAACAGGTGATTGCGAAATACGCGCTGGACGCGCATTCCGACGTGCAGAAATACGGCCTTGGCATGAAGGAAATCTGGGAAATCGACCCCGCCAAGCACAAACCTGGCACCGTGACCCATACGATGGGATGGCCGCTGGATGCCAATGCAGGCGGCGGGTCATTCATCTATCACCTTGATAATAATCAGGTTTACGTCGGCTTTGTCGTCCATCTGAACTATAAGAACCCCTATGTTTTTCCTTACATGGAATTCCAGCGGTTCAAGCATCACCCGATGGTGGCGGAACTCCTGAAAGGCGGCAAACGCGTAGCTTATGGCGCGCGCGCGATTTCCGAAGGCGGGTACCAGTCGCTGCCGCAACTGGCCTTTCCGGGCGGCGCGCTGCTCGGCTGTGCCGCGGGCATGGTCAACGTGCCGCGCATCAAGGGCAACCATAACGCCATGCTGTCCGGTATCGCTGCCGCCGAAGCCGCCTGCGCCGCGATCAAGGCAGGCCGCAGCGCCGATCTGCTGGAGGATTACGACACCGAGGTGCGCACCGGCCTGATCGGGCGCGACCTGCGCAAGGTGCGCAATGTCAAACCGCTGTGGTCACGCTATGGTCTGGCGGCGTCGCTGAGCCTTGGGGGCGCGGATATGTGGCTGAATACGTTCGGTATCCGGCTGGGCACGCTCAAACACGGCAAATCCGATGCCTTGGCGACCGAACCCGCCGCCAAGCACAAGCAGATCGACTATCCCAAGCCTGACGGCAAGCTGTCGTTCGACCGGCTGACCAATGTCGCATTCAGCTTTACCAATCACGCAGAAAGCCAGCCTGCGCATCTGCAACTGAAAGACCCCGCCATTCCGGTGGCCGTGAACCTGCCGAAATTCGCAGGACCATCGGCACGCTATTGTCCGGCAGGGGTCTATGAATTCGTCGGCACCGGCGATGACACGCGGTTCCAGATCAATTTCCAGAACTGCGTGCATTGCAAGACCTGCGATATCAAGGACCCCAGCCAGAACATCGTCTGGACCGTCCCGCAGGGCGGCGACGGACCGAATTACCCCAATATGTAATCGCATATGCCCTGCCGCAATGACATGCGGCAGGGTCTGTAGGTTCAGGCCAAAAAGGCGGGATCAGTTCGCGCCATCTGCCAGCGGCCCCAGTGCGTTCAACCCCTTGAGGATGTCGATCGCATAGGCCAGCTGGTAATCCTGTTCGCGCAATTGCGCGGCAGCTTCGGCGCGGTCGCGCTCTTGCTCGACCTGACGCAGCTGGTCTTCGGACAGGCCGTTGTTCAAGGCCCCGCGCAAGTCAGCCTCTGACCGCGTCGCGGGCGCGTCTTCTTCCTCTTCGGTGGCGGGTTGCGGGCGCGGCTGTTCCACGATGATATCAGGGGAAATGCCCAAAGCCTGAATAGACCGGCCAGACGGCGTGTAATAGCGCGACGTGGTCAGGCGCATCGCGCCATCGCCCTGCAATGGCACAACAGTCTGCACCGACCCTTTGCCAAAGGAATTGGTGCCCACGATGATCGCCCTGCGATGGTCCTGCAAGGCCCCCGCCACGATTTCAGACGCCGAGGCAGACCCGCCGTTGATCAGCACCACGATCGGCTTGCCTTCGGCCAGATCACCGGCTGTGGCGTTAAAGCGTTCGCCATCCTCGGGGTCGCGTCCGCGGGTCGATGTGATCTCGCCCGCGTCAAGAAACGCATCGGCCACGAAAATCGCCTGATTGAGCAAACCACCGGGGTTGTTGCGCAGGTCCAGCACGATCCCATCGATATTGTCCAACCCTCCGGCGGCGGCGACCTGTTCGGCCATGCCGTCGCGCAGGTTGGGGAATGTCTGTTCGTTGAAGGTGGACACGCGCAGGACGACGGCATTGCCTTCGGTCCGCGTGCGTACCGCGGTCAGCTTGATCGTGTCGCGGATGATCGACACGTCGAAAGGTTCCACCTCGCCTTCGCGCACGACGGTGATCACGATTTCCGACCCGACAGGGCCGCGCATCAGGTTCACGGCATCATCCAGCGTCAGACCCATGACACTTTCGCCATCAACGGCGGTGATGAAATCGCCCGACATGATGCCCGCGGCATCCGCAGGCGTGCCATCCATCGGCGACACGACCTTGACCCAGCCTTCTTCCTGCGTGACCTCGATCCCCAGACCGCCAAATTCGCCCGATGTCTGCACCCGCATCGCGGCGGCGTCTTCGGCGGACAGATAGCTGGAATGCGGGTCAAGCGATGTCAGCATGCCATTGATCGCAGCCTCGATCAGCTCGCGGTCGTCAACCTCTTCGACATAGCCGGCGCGGATCCGTTCGAAGATATCACCGAACAGGTCCAGCTGTTCATAGACGCTGGCCTGCTGGCCCTGTTCCTGCGCCAGCAGCGGACCCGCCACCTGACTTGTCACCACAAGCCCCAGCACAGCACCGCCTGTCGCGGCCATCATCAGCTTTTTCATCGCATTTCCCATTCTATTCCAGCGCGAACCATGCATCCGGGTTGACCGGACCTTGCCCGCCCCTGACCTCAAGATAAAGGGGCTGCGTGGTCTGGCCCGCGTCAATCGCCTGATTGTGACCAGAACTAGCGTCATCCATCCCGACATCCCCCCCCATGAGACCAAGTGGCGCACCGGCTTCGATGATCTCGCCGGGTTGGCCAAAGGCTTCGGCCATGCCGGCGATCACGAACAGCACATCCTGCGCCGGTTCCAGAATGATCACATTGCCATAGTCAAGCAAGGGGCCCCGAAACAAAAGCGTCGCGCGCACCGGCGATGTGACCAGCGCGCGGGGGGCTGCGGCAATGGTGATGCCAGGGCGGTCACGGGTGCCGGTGCGGATGATCCCGGCAACCGGCAACGGCAGATCGGCGGCGGGTACAAGCGTTGCACCCTCGGGCACGCTCAACCCCGCCAGGTCGGATGCCAGCGCAGCCAGCGTCTGCGCCGCGGCGACACGCTGGGCTGTCTGCGCCGGATCTTCGACAAAAA
Source organism: Loktanella sp. (assembly GCA_017542965.1). Lineage (GTDB taxonomy): Bacteria > Pseudomonadota > Alphaproteobacteria > Rhodobacterales > Rhodobacteraceae > Yoonia. The sequence goes on from JAFWEI010000003.1 coordinate 89,841, forward strand.
GGCGCGGCACATCCTGACGTTCCGAAATCGCACGGCCCAGGGCGGCCCGTGCGATCTGGGCGAAATCCAGCCCCTCGCGCAACATATCCGCCGCCGCGATCCGCCGGTCGCGCAGGTCGCGCAAAGAGTCAAGTTCCCGCTGAAGCCGTGCCACATCATCGCGCAGGGCGGGCGTCAGATCGGCAATCATCATGCCCGCGCGCAGCGCCCCCACCGGCCCTTCGGGATTGGCGAGCATCACAGGCTGCGGGCTTTGGCCGATACTGGCCAGCACCATCAAAAGCCCTGCAATCTCGTCGCGGCGCGCGGCCAGATCGGTGGCTACCGCTGTTTCACGCGCGGTGATCTCGCGCAGGCTCTGGCGCATCGCGATCAGCCCTGTCTCATAGGCCTGCACGGTCTGGGTCAGGGCGGTGACCTGATCGGCAGCCCCTTCTGCCGCGCCAAGCTGGGCATTGGCGGCCAGCAATTGGGCTGCGGCATCATCCGCCGTTTGCTGGGCGGCAAGGGGCAGCGCCAGCAGGATCAGGACGGCGGCAAATCTCATCGCTGGATCAAGGTCCGGCCGGTCATTTCCGGCGGCAGGTCCAGCCCCATCAGGTCCAGCACTGTGGGCGCCAGATCGGCCAACCGCCCATCGCGCAGATGCACCCCCGCAGGGCCGCCGACCAAAGCCACAGGCACGGGGTTCAGCGTATGCGCGGTATGCGGCCCGCCGGTGACAGGATCGATCATGGTTTCGCAATTGCCATGATCCGCCGTAACGATCATCGCACCGCCTGCGGCCTGCAAGGCGGCCAGCACCGCCCCCAGCCCTGCATCCACAGCCTCGCAGGCTTTGACAGCAGCCGCGATATCGCCGGTATGGCCCACCATATCGGGATTGGCGTAATTCGTGACGATCAGGTCATAGCCCGCGCCGATCGCCTCCAAAAACGCCTGTGTCACGGCAGCAGCAGACATTTCAGGCTGCAAATCATAGGTCGCAACCTTGGGCGATTGCGGCATATGACGGTCCTCGCCCGGATAGGGGGCCTCGACCCCGCCGTTGAGGAAAAACGTCACATGCGGATATTTCTCGGTCTCGGCCAGCCGGAACTGGCGCAAACCATGCTGCGCAACCCAAGCCCCCAGCGTGTTCCGGATATCGCGCTTGGGAAAGACGGTCTCGAACCAGCCATCATGCCGGTCAGAATAGGACACCATGCCCAAAAGTGCTGCAAGCGCGGGTTTGTCCCGCACAAAGCCGTCGAAATCCGGATCGGCAATGGCGGCCAAAATCTCGCGCGCGCGATCCGACCGGAAGTTCAGACAGAAAAGCCCGTCACCTTCCGCAAACCCCGCATAATCACCGATCACATGGGCGGGGACAAATTCATCGGTCTGGCCCGCCTCTTGGGCCGCAGCGACCGCCGCCAGCGGGTCAGGTGCCACCAGCCCCTGCCCCAGCACCATCGCGCGATAGGCGGTTTCCACCCGGTCCCAGCGATTGTCGCGGTCCAGCGCGAAATAGCGGCCGGTCACCGTGGCGATTCGCACCTGCGGCGGCAGCATCTCCATCAGCGCTGTCATGAAATGGCGGGCCGAGGACGGGGCCACATCGCGCCCGTCGGTCACGGCGTGAACGACCACCGGCACACCCGCATCCGTGATCGCGCGGGCAGCGGCGGCAATATGCACCAGATGGCCATGCACGCCGCCATCCGACACCAGCCCCATCAGATGCGCCGCCCCGCCGCTGGCGCGCAGCTTTGCAATGAAACCCGCGAGCGCGGCATTGCGAAAAAACGACCCGTCCTCGATCGCCAGATCGATCTGGCCCAGATCCATCGCCACGACGCGACCCGCGCCGATATTGGTATGGCCGACCTCGGAATTGCCCATCTGGCCGGTCGGCAGGCCCGCATCATTGCCATGGGTCAAAAGCTTGGCATGCGGCCCTTGCATGATCGCATCGAAATGCGGGGTCTGGGCCAGCTTGGGCGCATTGCCTTCGGCACCCTCCCGCAGGCCCCAGCCATCCAGAATGCACAAAACGACAGGTTTGGGGGCGGACATAGCGAACTCCTTCAGGTGCCCGCGTGTCATACCGCCGGATCAGCCCAGCGCCAACCCGGCCAGCACCTTCTTTTTTCCACAAATACTCCCCGCGCGGAGCGCATCAAAACCTGTGATACGGCCCAGCCGACAGGATCGACGCCGCGCGGTATAACTGCTCGGCCAACATCACCCGCACCAGCATATGCGGCCAGACCATTGCACCGAAACTCAAGCTGGCATCCGCATCCGCGCGCAAGGCAGGGTCAATCCCGTCCGCGCCACCAATGACAAAGGCCACGTCCTGCCGCCCCTGATCGCGCCATCCACCCAACATATCGGCGAATTGCGGCGAACTCATCACGCGCCCGCGTTCATCCAGCGTACAGATCAGCGCGCCATCCGGGACCGCACGGCGCAGCAATGCAGCCTCGGCCGCCATGCCGCCGCCCTTTTTATCCTCGACCTCGATCATCTGCGCGGGGCCAAGCGCCAGCGCGCGCCCCGTGCGGTCAAACCGGGTCAGGTAATCATCGTATAAATCACGCTCCGGGCCTTGCCGCAGCCGGCCCACGGCGCAAATCTGGACGCGCATCAGCCAGCGGCGACTTTGCCCGGCTGCCACATCTTTTCAAGCTGGTAGAACTCGCGCACTTCGGGACGGAAGATATGGACGATCACATCGCCAGTATCCACCAGCACCCAATCGCCGGTTTCCTTGCCTTCGGTCTTGGAAATGATGCCCAGCTCTTGCTTGAGCTTGTCCGCCAGCTTTTCCGCCATGGCGCTGACCTGACGCGTGGACCGGCCGGATGCGATGACCATATAGTCACCCATTTCCGACTTGCCGCGCAGATTGATCTGCACGATCTCTTCGCCTTTGTCATCATCAAGGGATTGCAGAACAGCCGCAAGAATGGTTTCGCTGTTCACGATATTCAGAGCCTGCATGGCATAGGCTCCGCTGGTGGCCGCCGGTGCAGCCGATTGGGAAAGAGACAGTGCATTGTCCTCCTGGGTTGGCGCCGACAAAGCCTCGGCGCAGGGCATAGCTATAAACTAGCAATCGCCCAGCCGTTTTTCAACAAATCCGAGAGGCGAAAGCGCCCCTGTGGCGCAATTCGCCCGCCTTGGCAATGCCTGATCAGGCGGTGGGGTCGATGAAGACCTTGCCATCGGGCTTGGCCAGACCAATGGGCAGGCGTGTCATCGCCTCTGACAGCGGCACGATATCCGCCACATCGGTCACCCAAGCGGCTGTGACAAAACGGTCCTGAATGGTGGCAAAGGCCTGCGGGATGCGGGCGGGGTCCACCTCTTTCATCCAGCGCGTCAGCCAGAAACCTTCGATCCTTTTGCTTTGAAAGATCAACTGCCCAAGCTCGGCAAGTTTCGGCGCATCGGTGGATAATTTGCCGTAATTGACCCAGCGCGCCCCATGCGGCATGGCGAAAAACAGATCGGCGGTGAACTGGTCACCGACAGCATCCAGCAGGATGCGGGGTTTATGCGTCTTGAACGCGGCATGCGCCTGCGCCAGCGGATCGGCCCCGCCGGTGACGATCACATCCGCAGCCCCCAGCGCGCGCAAAGCATCGGCCTGTGCCGCACGGCGCACCACGGCGATGGGGGCGATTCCATGGTCACGGCCCAGCGCGATCAAGAGCTTGCCCAATTGCGAACCAGCCGCGTTCAGCACGAAACTGTAAGCCCCGCTGTCCTTGACGATATCGAACATCGCAATCGCGGTCAGCGGGTTCACCAGCTGCCCTGCGGCATCCACATCCGACAGATCGGGGCGGCAGGGAATCAGCCCGCTGATATCGGTCATCGCATATTCGGCCCATGTGCCGGATGCGCCCGCAAAGAAACTGACGCGCTGGCCCAGCAGCGGGGTATCACCGGCGACAACTTCGCCCACGCCTTCAAAGCCCGCAGGCTGGCCTGCCACGCGCGGCTGGCCATATTCGCCCTTGATGAAATGGATATCCGAAGGGTTCACCGCCGCCAGTTTCACCTTGATCAGCGCCTGCCCTTTGCCGGGGGTTGGCACGGGAATGTCGCGCAAGGCCACGAAAGGCGCAGGATCAACAAGGGCGGGTCCGGTTTGGGTGCCGGCATAGCCATCATGCAATTGCACAAGGGCGCGCATCGTTTTGGGAAGTGTCATAAATCAAAGCTCGCAAATACAGGGGCGTGGTCGCTGGGTTTGTCCCAGCCACGCACATGACGCAACACACGCGACCCGTGTGCTGCCCCACTGATGTCGGGTGTCGCCCAGACATGATCAAGCCTGCGACCCTTGTCTGCCGCATCCCAATCTGGTGATCGATAGGACCACCAGCTGTAAAGATTGCCCTGCGGGATGTCCTGACGGGTGATATCGACCCATCCGCCCGCGTCCATCACCTGCCCGAAATGATCCACCTCGATCGGCGTGTGGCTGACGACTTTCAGCAGCGCCTTGTGGTTCCAGACGTCATCTTCGCGCGGCGCGATGTTCAGATCACCGACAAGGATGGATTTTTCCGGCCGCGATGCGTGATAGGCATCGCGCATGTCGGTCAGGTAGTCGAGCTTGTTGCCGAATTTGGCATTCACCGCGCGGTCGGGGATATCGCCACCGGCGGGGACATAATGGTTGTGGATCGTCACGCCGTTTTCCAGCCGTGCCGCGACATGGCGGGCATGGCCCAATGCGGCGTAATCCTCGGCCCCGGCTTCCTGCAATGGCAGTTTCGAGATGATGGCGACCCCGTTATACCCCTTTTGCCCGCGCGCGACCATGTGGGTGTAGCCCAGCGCCTGAAACTGCGCGACGGGGATCAGATCGACCGGGCTTTTGCATTCCTGCAGGCACAGGATATCGGGGGATTCGTCGCGCAGCATCTGCAAGACCAGTTCTTCGCGCAGGCGAACCGAATTGATGTTCCATGTGGCAAGGGTAAAGGGCATGGCGGGCTTTCTTTGGTCAGTTCACAGAAGGGCGGCAGTCGGGGTGATATGGCCGGTCACGCGGCCATCCCAGTTCAGCACTGGCGGGGCCATCCGCGCCTTAGCCGCCGGATGCGCGGCGTTCAGAACGCCAAGCTTGACCAGAATCGCGGCCATCGCGCATTCGCTGGCCCGCGTCGCACCATCGGTGATCTTGAGCGCGACACCCAGCCGCTTTTCAGGGATGATCGCGATGAACACGCCTTCGGCACCGGTTTTCACCGCGACCTTGCCGTCCATCGCGCGCATCAGGTCCGTGCAGGCGCGGCCCTGCCCTGCAACCAGTTCGGGAAAGGCCATCATGGCTGAGGTCAGTTTCTGCGCCGCTGTGCTGCGGGTGTCGGACCGGACCTGCGCCGAGGCGAAAAACGCCATCGCGCGGGCCAGACCATGCACCGTGCAGGCATGGTTGGGGGCGGTGCAACCGTCGATGCCGAAACCGGGGCTTGTTTCGCCCGTCACCTCCTCGAACGCTTGTTTGCAGGCGACCTGCACGGGATGGTCGATCTCGGTATATTCCGGCCCTGCGCGCAGATGTTTGGTCAGCGTCAGGAAACCGGCATGCTTGCCCGAACAATTGTTATGGATGCGGCAGGGTTCGGCCTGCGCGCGGATCATCGACAGGTACAGATCCTTGTCGCGCGACGCCTGTGGGCCGCAGCGGAAATCGTCATCCCCCAGCCCCATTTCGGCCAGCCAATCGCCCACCATCGCCACATGCAAAGGCGCGCCTTCATGCGAGGCGCAGGCCAGTGCCAGCTGTTCGCCTTTCAGATGCGCGCCTGCGCCGCTTTCAAGCAGAGGCAGCGCCTGCAACATCTTGCACGATGACCGCGGATAAATGACCGCCTGCGGGTTGCCCCAGGCCTGCGCGATCGCGCCATTGTGATCGCAGACCACGGCATGGCCCTGATGCAGGCTTTCGACCATATCGCCGCGCCAGACTTCGACCAGATCAACGGGATGTGTCATGTGATGCCTTCTTGGTTTGTTGCTTTCACTGCGTTACTTTGCCGAGTGAATTTTTCAGGGGTTTCCCCGAGGCGCTTTTTCTTGATAGCAAGCAAGCTAACGGGTTACAGACGTGCCTGCCAGTGCAAAGGATGCCGCAAGACGCATCCAGACTGGTCCGGACGCCCCGAGGCAACGACGGTTTGGAGACGACAGGATGATCTTGAACACGATGAAAACAGCCAGCCTTCTGGCCGCGATGACACTGGCAGGGATGGCGGGCGCCCAAGAGCAAAGCGAAAACCGCGTGACGGCGACATCCGACTGGTCCGTCTATGTCGAGGCCAGCCCGCGTGAATGCTGGGCCGTATCCGCCCCCGTCGAGACGATCAACACCCGTGACGGCAGCACCGTCGATGTGAACCGTGGTGATATCCAGCTGATCATCTTTTATCGCCCCGGCGACAATATCGCAGGGCAGGTGATGTTCGCCGGCGGCTATCCTTTTGCGCCCGGGTCTGTCGTGACAGCGCGGGTCGGGGATGCGACCTATGAATTGTTCACCGAAGGCAATTTCGCCTGGCTGCCCACGCCCGAAGACGACGCGCGCATCATCGCCGCGATGAAACGGGGGGCCGATGCCACAATCGTCGGCCGGTCGGCACGCGGGACACAGACCAGCGACAAGTTCAGCCTGATCGGTTTCACCGCCGCTGTGGACGAAGCTGCAAACCGCTGCGCCGGTTGATGGATTTGTAAAAAAACTTCTCTGCCTCCGGCGGGGATATTTATACTTGGAAGATGGGGGCGGTTTTCTTGTGGAATCCGGCCCTTTCGCCTATATGGCGGGGATATACCGCCAGAAAGACCTATGATGGATTTCCAAGCCCCGATCACGCAAGACGTGCTGACCATTCCGCGCAAGGCCGCCGAAGGCTTGCCCAACCTTGTCGGCATGACCCGCGATGCGATGCGCGACGCGCTGATCGCCGCTGGCACGCCGGAAAAGCAGGCGAAAATGCGGGTCGGCCAGATCTGGCAGTGGATCTATCACTGGGGCGTGCGCGATTTTGCCCTGATGACCAATCTGGCCAAGGATTACCGCGCCATGCTGGCCGCAAACTTCGTCGTAGCCGTGCCAGAGGTCGTGACCCGTCAGGTCAGCGGTGATGGCACCCGCAAATATCTGGTGCGCATCGCGGGCGGCCATGAGGTCGAGGTGGTCTATATCCCCGAAACCGACCGTGGCACCCTGTGCATCTCCAGTCAGGTCGGTTGCACGCTGACCTGTTCGTTCTGCCACACCGGCACGCAGAAACTGGTGCGCAATCTGACCTCGTCCGAGATCATCGGCCAGGTCATGGTCGCGCGCGACGATCTGGGCGAATGGCCGGTGCAGGGCGCACCCAAGGATGAAACGCGGCTCTTGTCCAATATCGTGCTGATGGGCATGGGCGAGCCTTTGTACAATTTCGAAAACGTCCGCGACGCGATGAAAATCGCGATGGACCCTGATGGCATCCAATTGTCGCGCCGCCGGATCACCCTGTCCACATCCGGTGTCGTGCCGGAAATCGCGCGCACGGCGCAGGAAATCGGCTGCCAACTGGCGATATCGTTCCATGCCACCACGGACGAAGTCCGCGACAAGCTGGTGCCGATCAACAAACGCTGGCCTTTGGCCGATCTGCTGGATGCTTTGCGCAGTTACCCCAAGGTCAGTAATTCGGAACGGATTACCTTTGAATATGTGATGCTGGACGGCGTCAATGACAGCGACGCCGATGCGCGCCGCCTGATCAAGCTGATCGACGGCATCCCCGCCAAGATCAACCTGATCCCGTTCAACGAATGGCCCGGCGCGCCCTATAAACGGTCGTCCAACAACCGCATCCGCGCCTTTGCCGATATCATCTATAAGGCGGGCTATGCCTCGCCGATCCGCACCCCGCGCGGCGAGGATATCATGGCCGCCTGTGGACAGCTGAAATCCGCCACCGAACGCGCGCGCAAATCCAAGGCCCAGATCGCACAAGACGCGGGGCTGTGATTATCTGTCATAGCTAACGGATTTTTTACCAATTCATGGTGAAAAGGGTGCATGACGCATATCACCCCAAGCTTGCCACCCGAAATCATGGATGCCCTGCACGATCCGGATGGCCGCACGATGCAGAGATCCAAAAGATCATCTGCAAGGCCCCGCGCCACGATTCTCATCGCCGTGCCAGAATGGCGCGATCGCGGGCATAAACCTGTCGCCGCCTGAAACCGGCGGCGGCAGGCGATTATTTGGACAGACAACAGCCTGCGGATGTCTTGATGCGGCCAAGGCGGCGTTTCAGACAATCCGCCGGATCGCCGCGATGATCGCGGCAACCGGCTGGTCGATCCGCACGGCAATTGTCGGGTTTCGCGGAATCTCCAGCGTCGCATATTGGCTGTCAAGCAGGCTGGCGGGCATGAAATGCCCCTGCCGCTGCGCCAGACGCGCCAGCACCACGTCACGCGGCGCATCCAGATAGGCGATCCGCAGGTCGGGAATGGCAGCGCGCAGATGGTCGCGATAGACTTTGCGCAGCGCCGAACAGGCAAAGACCACAGGCGCGTTTTGCCGCGCCGCCTGCACCGCCTGCCCCAGCGCATCCAGCCACGGCCAGCGCATCGCATCGGTCAGCGGCTGGCCTGCGGCCATACGGGCCAGGTTCTGCGGCGGATGGAAATCGTCGCCATCCAGAAAGCAGCCGCCGATGGCTGTGGCCAGACCGGCACCGACCGTGGATTTGCCGCAGCCCGACACGCCCATGACCATGATCGCGGGATGCATCTTAGCGGCCGGGGATCGCGCTGCGCTTGGTGCCGGTGCCTTGCCATGTATCCATCGCCGCCAGCGCCTCTTCTGCGGTTTCGACAAAACGGAACAGGGCAAGGTCATCGGCGGAAATCGTACCCGCCTCGGCCAGAGCATCCCAGTTGATGATCTTTTCCCAAAACGCCCGGCCAAACAGCAGGAACGGCACACGGCCCATCCGGCCGGTCTGGATCAGGGTCAGCGCCTCGAAGGTTTCATCCAGCGTGCCAAACCCGCCCGGAAACACGCAGACCGCCGCAGCCCGCATCAGGAAATGCATCTTGCGGATGGCAAAATAGTGAAAGTTGAAACACAATTCCGGCGTGACATAGATATTCGGCGCCTGTTCATGCGGCAGCACGATGTTCAGCCCGATTGACCGCCCGCCCGCATCCAGCGCGCCGCGATTGCCTGCCTCCATCACACCCGGCCCGCCGCCTGTGACGATGACGTTGTCGGTCCCACCGTCCTTCAGCGACCGCTCGGTGACCAGCCGCGCGAATGTGCGCGCCTCGTCGTAATAGGCCGACAGGCCCGCGAGCGTCTCGGTCTTGGCTTTGTGCTTTTGCGCCGGTTCGGGGATGCGCGCGCCGCCGAACAGGACCACGGTCGAATTGATCCCCGCCTCGTTCATCATCAGTTCCGGTTTCAGCAGTTCCAGCTGCAAGCGCACGGGGCGCAATTCCTCGCGCAGCAGAAAATCCTGATCGGCAAAGGCCAACGCATAGGATGGCGCGCGCGTCTGCGGCGTGTCGGGGATATGGGTCGCGGCCTCGCGGTCCTGCTGGCTGTCACGAAACGGATGGCGGCGGTCGTCTTTCATGGCATCTTCCTTGATTGCGCCCTCGGGCTGTTCCGGTCTATAGCCCCTTGCAACCGCGAGCCACAGCAAAACCGGAGAAACCCATGTCGAACGCCGCACTGGAAACCGCCATCGAAGCCGCATGGGATGCGCGCGACACGATCACTCCCGCCACCAAAGGCGAGGTCCGCGACGCGATTGAAACCACCCTGAACGCGCTGGACAGCGGCAGCTTGCGCGTGGCGGAAAAGCAGGCGGACGGGGCGTGGCATGTGAACCAATGGGCGAAAAAGGCAGTGCTGCTGTCCTTTCGCCTGAACGATATGGAACCGATTTCCGGCGGCAATGGCGGCAGCACGTGGTGGGACAAGGTGCCATCGAAATTCGACGGCTGGACCGCGGCCGACTGGCGCGCCGCCGGTTTCCGCGCTGTGCCGGGGTCGATCGTGCGCCGGTCGGCATTCATCGGCAAAGGCGTCGTGCTGATGCCGTCCTTCGTGAACCTTGGTGCCTATGTCGATGAAGGCAGCATGGTTGACGGCTGGGCAACTGTCGGGTCCTGCGCCCAGATCGGCAAGAACGTGCATCTGTCGGGCGGCGTCGGCATTGGCGGCGTGCTGGAACCGATGCAGGCCGGGCCAACGATCATCGAGGACAACTGCTTTATCGGTGCCCGGTCAGAGGTCGTCGAAGGCTGCATCATCCGCGAAGGGTCGGTGCTGGGCATGGGCGTGTTTATCGGCCAGTCCACGAAAATCGTGGACCGCGCCACCGGAGAGGTCATGTATGGCGAAGTGCCGCCCTATTCCGTCGTCGTCGCAGGCGCGATGCCATCCACCAACGGGATCAACCTTTACTGCGCCGTGATCGTCAAACGCGTCGATGAAAAGACGCGGTCCAAGACCGGCATCAACGAATTGCTGCGCGACTGACATGATCCTCAGCCGGACCCTTGCGCGCGGGCGGATGGCGGCGGGTCAACAGCCGACGTTCATCATGGCCTGGGGTCCGGTCGCCGCCGATATCGGGGTGATCGTGCTGGTGCTGGCGCTGGTTTGGCAGCCGATCCTGACGGCGGTCTATATTGCGGGTCTGCCACTGATCGGGACGATATTCGTCCTGTTGATCACCATCTACCTGCCCTTTCACATCGTCGTCGTGATATCGACGCTCTGGGCCGTGAAATCCCGCTGGATCGAGGAAGACAGCAAATGACCGCAAAAGAAAGCCGCCAAAAGGTATTCACCCTGCTGGTCGAGGTGGGCCGCAACGCCGGTGACGGGTTGCCTGACGGGGCGACGGGTGCCGCGCTGATGTGCTATGCCTCCGGCGTGGACGAGGCAGAGGCCGTGCGCGAAACCGTGGCGATCCTGAAACAGGCCGATCTGGCGCCGCTGGACGTCTCGGGCTATGGCACGCTGGATGAACGGCTGGCCGAAGGGCATGATATTTCCGACGAGGAACGCGATCTGATGCAGCGCGCGCTGGATGAAAACAGCGTCATCGTGGCCCAGATGACGCCGTTCTACGACAAGGCGGATTAGCATTTCGGGCAAAGCAGAGATTGCTTTTCGCTGCCTCTCGCTTCGCTCGAACGCGAAAAGCAATCAAAGTTGTCTGATAATCCCGAAACGCATTAAACCGCCACTTTGCGGCTTTCATCCAAGTAAACCTCGCGCAGGCGTGCCGCGACAGACCCGGGCGCGCCGGTGCCAACAGCGGCCCCGTCGATTTCCACCACCGGCATGACGAACATGCTGGCCGAGGTGATGAACGCCTCATCGGCGGCCTGCGCCTCGGCGATGGAAAAGCTGCGTTCCTCGACCTGCATCTGCGATTCGCGGGCAAAGCGCAGCACTGCGGCGCGGGTGATACCATGCAGGATTTCACTGCCCAGATGGCGGGTGATGATCGTGTTGCCCTTGACGATATAGGCGTTGTTGGATGTACCTTCGGTCACCATCCCGTCCTCGACCATCCAAGCGTCATCGACACCGGCAGCCTTGGCCATCATCTTGCCCATCGACGGATAGAGCAGCTGCACCGTCTTGATATCCCGCCGCGTCCAGCGTTGATCTTCGATCGAGATGACCCTGATCCCCTTTTTCGCCATGGGGCTATTGGCAAGGCCCGGCTTGTTCTGGGTGAACAGCACAACCGTCGGCGTGCAGGTTTCAGGATCAGGGAACACGAAATCACGATCACCGGGCGCGCCACGGGTGATCTGCAGATAGATCATGCCTTCCTCGATCCCGTTCAGGCGCACCAGTTCGCGGTGAATCTCCAGCAGATCGGGCAGGCAGGCGGGATGCGGCATGTCCAACTCGCCCAGCGACCGTTCCAGCCGCTTGGCGTGACCGGCGAAATCGATCAGCTTGCCATCCAGCACCGAAGTGACTTCGTAAACGCCATCGGCCATCAGGAACCCGCGGTCAAAGATCGAAATCGTGGCTTCGTTTTCGGGCAGATAGGTGCCGTTGACATAGACTGTGCGCATATTCATCCCCAAAGGTCGGCGGCGGGCGGATGCACGCCGTGATCGTCAAATTGCAAAGGTGCAGCACGGTCTTCGGCCAATAACAGCGGCCCGTCAAGGTCCGTAAAGGCCACGCGCTGCGCCAGAATCGTCGCAGGGGCCATCGCCAGCGACGATCCGACCATGCAGCCGACCATGATCGCATATCCTTCGGCCTGCGCCTGTGCTTTCAGCGCCAGCGCCTCGGTCAGCCCGCCGGTCTTGTCCAGCTTGATATTCACCATGTCATATTTGCCGCGCAGGGCGGGCAGGCTGGCACGGTCATGGCAGCTTTCATCGGCGCAAACGGGCAGCGGGCGCGCGATTTCAGCCAGCATGTCATCGGCCCCCGCAGGCAACGGCTGTTCGACCATCTGCACGCCAAGCCGGATCAGATGGGGCGCCAGATCGGCGTAAACTTCCGCCGTCCAGCCTTCATTGGCATCCACGATGATGCGGGCGGCGGGCGCGCCACGGCGCACAGCCTCCAGCCGCGCCATATCGTCGGGCGTGCCAAGCTTGATCTTCAACAGCGGGCGATGCGCATTTTGCGCCGCCTGCGTCTGCATCGCGGCGGGCGTGTCCAGCGACAGGGTATAGGCGGTGATGGCAGGGCGCGGCGCGGGCAGACCCAACAAGTCCCAGACACGTTTGCCCGCCTGCTTGGCCGCATGATCCCAGAACGCGCAATCCAGCGCATTGCGCGCGGCCCCTGCAGGCAGGGTGTCCTGCAAGTCAGGCCACGCGCCCGCAAACCCCGCGATCTGCGCGGCGACACTCTCCAAAGTCTCGCCATAGCGCGCATAGGGCACACATTCGCCGCGCCCGACAAAACCGTCGCCCGCCACCGTGACGGTCAGCACCTGCGCCTCGGTCCGCGACCCGCGCGAAATGGTGAACACCTGCGCCAAACGAAACACATCGCGTTTTATATCGACTGTCATCATCTTCCGAGCCCAAATATCCCCGCCGGAGGCGTCGGATTTCGCCAGAAATCCGGCATCAAATCCCCTCCAGCGCGTCAACCAGCCGCGCCGCCCCCTGCCGGAACGTATCGACGGCCGGCAGACCCATCCGGCCTTCGACCTCCGCCAGATAGGCCAAAGCGTCATCCTCGGACAGATGCTGCGTGTTGACCGAAACGCCCACGATCTGACAGGCCGGATTGGCAATGCGGGCAATCGGCAGAACCATGTCGCGCAACGCCTCGAGCGACGGCAGGGCATAGCCCGGCAATCCGCGCATATGCGCCCGCGTCGGTTCATGCGCCAGCACCAGCGCATCGGGCTGGCCGCCATGGATCAGCGCCATGGTCACCCCGGAATAGGACACATGGAACAGGCTGCCCTGCCCTTCGATATGGTCCCAATGGTCGGGGTCGTTGTCGGGGGTCAGATATTCCACAGCACCCGCCATGAAATCCGCGACCACCGCATCCAGCGGCACACCGCCGCCGGTGATCAGAATGCCGGTCTGGCCGGTGGGGCGAAAGGTCGATTTCATGCCGCGCTTGCGCATCTCGATATCCATGGCAAGGCCGGTATACATCTTGCCCACCGAACAATCGGTGCCGACAGCCAGACAGCGTTTGCCAGTGCGTTTGACGCCATTGGCGATCGGATAGGCGACCGATGGCACACGCACGTCGAACAACGACCGCCCATGCGCGCGGGCAGCAGCGACCAGATCGGCCTCGTCACGCAGCAGGTTGTGCAGGCCGGACGCCAGATCGAACCCCAGCGCCAGCGCCTGCAACAGCACCTGTTTCCACGCGGCAGAGATCACGCCGCCACGATTGGCCACACCGATGACCAGCGTCTTGGCACCGGCGGCCTTGGCCTGGTCCAGCGTCATGTCAGCAATGCCGACATCGGCACCACAGCCTGGCATTCGGTACTGGCCCACGGCATTCTGCGGGCGCCAGTCCTTGATTCCTTGCGCCACCTTTGCGGCCAGCTGGTCAGGCGCATCGCCCAGAAACAAAAGGTAAGGGGTCTGGATCATCGCAAGCTCCGGTCAATCGGTTAAGGTCTTGGGCAGCATATCGCGGAAAACAGGGAACGATCTTTGCAAATACATTGCTGAATGACGATTTATTCGCAGGTTCTTGCGTCATTAATGGGATATGTCGCAGAAATGGCCACGAAAACAAGCCAAATCCTCAATCAATCCTGCAACGCAAAAGCCCGGACGCGAACGCCCGGGCTTTGTGTCGTTACGAAAGCGTGGATCAGCCTTTGGAAAACTCTGGATAGGCTTCCATGCCCAGCTCGCTCAGGTCGAGACCAGTCATTTCCGATTCCTTGCTGACGCGGATACCCATCGTCATCTTGAAGATGTACCAGACGATGAAGGACACGACGAAGGTGAACACACCGTAAGCCGCGATACCGGTCAGCTGCGTCATCAGGCTGGTGCCATCGTTGTAGAAGACAACAGCGATGGTGCCCCAGATACCGGCGAACAGGTGGACAGGGATCGCACCGACGACGTCGTCGATCTTGAGCTTGTCCAGCAGCGGCACAGCGAAGACCACGATCGCACCACCAACAGCACCGATCCACAGCGCGCCGAACAGCGACGGATACAGCGGTTCTGCAGTGATGGCGACCAGACCGGCCAGACAGCCGTTCAGCACCATGGTCAGATCGACCTTCTTGTACAGGACCTGCGTCAGGATCAGCGCGGTCACGGCACCGGCAGAGGCTGCCATGTTGGTGTTCGCGAAAATCCGGCCCACATCGGTGATGTCACCCACGGTGCCAGCCGCCAGCTGCGACCCTCCGTTGAAACCGAACCAGCCGAGCCACAGGATGAACGTGCCCAATGTCGCCAGCGCAAGGTTTGAACCGGGCATCGGGTTGACGCGGCCATCCTTGTACTTGCCCAGACGCGGACCCAGCACGATGGCACCAGCCAAAGCTGCCCAGCCACCGACCGAATGCACGATGGTCGAACCGGCAAAGTCGGAAAAGCCCAGTTCGGACAGCCAGCCGCCACCCCACTGCCACGACCCCGAAATCGGATACATGAAGCCGGTCAGCACGACGACAAAGGCAAGAAACGGCCAGAGCTTGATCCGCTCAGCCAGCGCACCCGACACGATGGATGCAGTGGCCGCAACGAACATCAGCTGAAAGAAAAAGTCGGACGCGACAGATGCGTAATCCAGCGATGCATCGGCAGCAGACAGACCAACAGGTTCCAGCACAGTGACGTTGAAGAAACCACCGACATAGCCGTTAAAATCGCCCGGATACATCAGGTTAAAGCCGACCAGCCAATACATGATGCCTGCAATCGAAAACAATGCTATATTCTTGGTCAGTTGTGTGGTGACGTTCTTGGACCGGACCAGACCGGCCTCCAGCATGGTGAATCCTGCCGCCATCCAGAACACCAGAAAGCCGCCCACAAGGAACAGCAGGGTGGTCATAAGATAGGGGCCGATTTCGTCGAATGTGGGTGCGACCTCGGCCATCTCTTCGACAGCCTCGGCAGCTTCCTGCGCGAAGCCGATGACCGGAAGCAGGGCAAGCCCCGCCCCAAGTGTAATCATTTTTTTCATATTCATGGATTTGTTCCTCGTTGCGCCGCGATCACAGCGCGTCATCATTGGTCTCGCCGGTGCGCACGCGCACAGCGCTTTGCACGTCGAGAACGAAAACCTTGCCGTCACCGATCTTGTCGGTCTTGGCGGTGGTGGTGATGGTAGAAACGACCTGATCGGCCATGCTGTCAGGCACGACGATCTCGAGCTTGACCTTGGGCACGAAGTTCACGGCATATTCCGCGCCGCGATAGATTTCCGTATGGCCCGACTGCGATCCGAACCCCTTGATTTCTGACACCATCATGCCGCGCACGCCGACGGTGGTCAGCGCTTCGCGGACCTCCTCGAGCTTGAACGGCTTGATTGTTGCAATGATGAGTTTCACGTTCTTCCCCTCGCAATGGATTGCGGCAACGCCCAGCCCGGCGTCCGCTTGCATTCTCCAAAGAACGCGGCAGTGCAGCATCGGCAAGGATTTGCCTATGCGTGGACAGGTTAAGATCGGGTGAGTCTGCACAATTGTTGCACAATTTAATCGCTTTGCCTGATTAATAGGCAAAACAAAAAGAGGGGAGCGCGACTCATCGCGTCTCTACAATTCCTTTCGATCCGTTTAAGATATGGCAAAACACACGCACAAACAGTCGGGCGGATCATGAGCAGCAACGGCAACAGACGGACACCGCTGGTGGCCGACAAACGCTATCAGGGCAAGGCAGCGCCGAAAAAACCCGCCGCCAAGAAACCGGCGCCCGCGCGCAAGCCCCGCACCCGCAAAACCTCGCGCCGTGGTCGTCCGACCACGCTGCTGGGGTGGCTGCTGTGGCCATTCCGCATCCTGCTGCGGATCATCTGGGCGATCAGCTGGCGTGCCGGGCTTGTCGCGGCGCTGATCATCACGGGAGTTTCGATTTATTTCGCCCAGCTGATGCCCCCTGTCCAAACGCTGATCGACCAGCGCGCGCGCGGCTCTGTCACGATGGCCGACCTGACCGGCGAGGTCTTTGCCTGGCGCGGCGACCAGTTCGGCGGGATGGTGACCGCGCGCACCGTGTCACCGCATCTGCATGATGCGGTCATCGCGGTCGAAGACCGCCGGTTCTATGGCCATTTCGGCCTGTCGCCGCGCGGCATCGCCTCGGCCATCCGCATCAACCTGAGCGAAGGGCGCGGCCCGCTGTCCGGCAACGGCGGGTCCACGATCACCCAGCAAACCGCCAAATTGTTGTGTCTGGGCGTCCCCTATGACGCCGCCCAGTGGGAATCCGAAGCCGCCTATGAGGCCGATTGCCGCCGTACCACGCTGGCCCGCAAGCTCCGCGAGGCGTTTTACGCCATGGGCATGGAAATCGCCTATACCAAGGAAGAAATCCTGACGCTCTATCTGAACCGTGCCTATCTGGGCGCGGGCAGCCGCGGGTTCGAGGCCGCAGCCCAACGCTATTTCGGGATTTCGGCGGCCGAGGTGAACCCCGCACAGGCGGCGATGCTGGCGGGCTTGCTGAAAGCGCCGTCCACCCTTGCCCCCACCGCAAATATCGAACGCTCGCGCGAACGCGCCGCCGTGGTCGTGCGCTTGATGGAGGGTCAGGGCTATCTGACCGCCGCCCAGGCAAGCGAGGCGATCACCAACCCCGCCGCCCTGTCGCGCGCCGCCGAGGCACGCTCTGGCGGGTTCTTTGCTGATTGGGTGATGGAAAGCGGGCCAGAATTTTTTACCCGCAACACCACCGAAGACGTGATCATCCGCACCACGCTGGATCAACGCATCCAGCGCGCCGCCGAAGAGGCGCTGGTGTCAGTGTTCGAAAACCTGGTCGCTGACGGGTCAGAGGCGCAGGCCGCCATCGTGGTCATGTCCGCCGACGGGGCTGTGCGCGCGATGGTGGGCGGGCGCAACCTGCGTGCCACAGGCGCGTTCAACCGCGCCACGCAGGCCCTGCGCCAGACCGGATCGGCCTTCAAGCCGTTCATCTATGCGGCCGCCCTTGATCTGGGCGTGTCGCCCTATGCGTTGATCAGCGATGCGCCGCAATGCTGGTCCATCCCCGGATCACGCGAATGGTGCCCCGAGAATTATGACCGCGAGTTCAAGGGGCCTATCACGATGACCCAGGCCCTGGCCGAAAGCCGGAACCTGCCCGCCATTTTTCTGTCCGAGGATGTTGGGCGCGAATATGTCCGCAACGTGGCCAACGGGTTCGGATTGCAAGGCGAACTGGCCGAAGGGCCGGCACTCGCACTGGGCGTGTCCGAAAGCACGCTGCTCAATCTTACGGGCGCCTATGCCGGCATCCTGAACGGCGGGTCGCAAGTGACGCCTTATGGCTTGCTCGATCTGCGGATTCTAGGCGATTCAGAGGTCTTGATGGATTCGCAAGGCGCGGGCATCGGTAACCGGATCATCAGCGAACAGGCCGCGCGCCAGCTGACCTGGATGATGACACGCGTCGTGGAAGAAGGCACCGGACGGCGCGCCCGCATCGACGGCTGGGAAATCGCGGCCAAGACCGGCACGACCAATTCGTCGCGCGATGCCTGGTTCATCGGCTTTACCGGCGATTACGTCACCGGCGTCTGGATGGGCTATGACAACAACACCCCGTTAAGCGGCGTGACGGGCGGCGGCCTGCCCGCCGAAATCTGGCGCGAAACCATGGTGCGTGTGCTGGAAGGCCGGATGCCCACGCCACTACCGATGATGATGCCACAGACGGCGGCCCCCGCGGGTATTCTGGAAAGCCAGGGTGGTGAGGTTGTGGATGACGACATCGTCAACCTGCTGGACCTGCTGGTCGGCGGCGCGACGAACTGAAAACAGCCCGCTAGGGCGCGACCGCAGGGCAAAGGCCGTAGACAAAGACATAGCCGTCCCAGATGATATACAGCCCCTCGCCATCGGCGGTGGGCATCAGCATCGCCCGTTCGGTCCATTGCTGCCCGTCCGCGGCACATTCCATCGTGTAAAGCGTGGCGTTCATGCCGTTGACATCCACCGGACGGGTCATCTGGCACTGCGTTTCGACCCCGTAAAACACCCCTTCGGCGATCCGCACAGAGGTGCCGTCGTCACCGATCAGCGCGCAATCGGCATCGGCGGTCTGCCGGTAAATGCCATCATAAGGCGCCGCCGCTACAACGGCAGGCACAAGGCCGATCAGAACGGCGGATTGGCGCAAAAATCGGTTCATGTCCCATTCATGCGGCAAGTCCTGCGCGTAATCAACAGCTTCCGGATGCGACATATGCGGATGACATCTGGTTTCATGCCTGTGGACTGACAAGCTTGTTAACCCATCCGTGCTTTGATCGCGGCCAGAGGCAGGCATGACCGGATCAGCGGGACAAACGGGCAAGATGACACAGGCTGCAACGGCACAGGGACGGGCAGAACTGCGCGCGGCAATCCGCGAAAACGCGCCGCTGTGCTGGATCGTTGGCGTCTTCAGCTTTTTCGTGAACCTGCTGATGCTGACCGGCCCGCTATATATGCTCAACGTCTATGACCGCGTGCTGAACGCGCGGTCGGTGGAAACGCTGATCGCGCTGACCGTGCTGGTGGCGTTTCTGTATGCGATGATGGCGGTGCTGGATTACATCCGTGGCCGCGTGATGGCGCGGGTCGGTGCGCGGTTTCAGGCCCGGCTGGACCGGCGCGTGTTTGCCGCCGTCATGCGCGCCACGACCCTGCAACGCGCGCCACGGCAGGCCGCCACCGGCCTGCGCGATCTGGAATCCGTGCAGCGGCTGATCACCGCGCCCGCGCTGATGGCGGTGTTTGACCTGCCTTGGGCACCGTTGTTTTTCCTTGGCATCTTTATCTTTCATCCGCTGATGGGGCTGCTGGCCATCTGTGGCGCGCTGGTGCTGGTTGTTGTCGCCGTGCTGAACCAGATCACCACCCATGCGCCGCTTGCGCAGGCCAATGCGGCCAGCTTTGCCGCGGACCAGATGGGCAGCCAGATCCGGCAGGAAAGCGAGATGGTGCATGCGCTGGGCATGCGCAGCGCGGCCTTTGACCGCTGGCAGGTGGCGCGCAACGGGGCGCTGGGGGCCAGTATCGGGGCCTCGGATGCGGCAGGCAGCTATGCCGCACTGACCAAGGCGTTCCGGCTGTTCGTGCAATCGGCGATGCTGGGGCTGGGGGCCTATCTGGTCCTGCAAGGCCAGCTGTCGCCCGGTGCGATGATCGCGGCGTCGATCCTGCTGGGCCGTGCGCTCGCCCCGATCGAGATGATCGTCGGCCAATGGGCGGTGTTCCAGCGCGGGCGCGACGGCTGGGGCAATCTGGCGGTGCTGCTTGGGCAGGTGACGCCCGATGCGCCCCGCACCCGCCTGCCACGGCCCAAGGCGCGGCTGCGCGCCGAACAGATCACCGTCGTCCCACCGGGAGAGAGTGTGGCGGCCTTGCGCATGGTCAGTTTCGATGTGGGCGCAGGGCAGGCCGTGGGGGTCATCGGCACCTCGGGCGCGGGCAAATCCACGCTGGCGCGCGCGCTGACCGGCGTCTGGCAACCGGCGGGCGGGCAGATCAGGCTGGATGGTGCGGCACTGGATCAATACGATGCGGACGTGCTGGGCCAGCATATCGGCTATCTGCCGCAGCGCGTGCAATTGTTCGACGGCACGATCAAGGACAATATCGCCCGCATGGCGATGACCCCCGACGATGCGGCGGTCGTGTTGGCCGCGCAAAAGGCGGCGGCGCATGACATGATCCTGAAACTGCCCGACGGCTATGACACAAACGTCAGCGCCACCATGGGCCGGTTGTCGGGCGGACAGATCCAGCGGATTGGGCTGGCCCGCGCGCTTTATGGCGACCCTGTCGTGCTGGTGCTGGACGAACCCAATTCCAACCTCGACAATGACGGATCACTGGCGCTGAACGCCGCGATCCGCGCGTTCAAGGCGGCGGGGGGGATCGTGTTCATCATGGCGCACCGGCCTGCGGCGATACAGGAATGTGACCTGTTGCTGGTGATCGACAGCGGGATGCGCCGCGCCTTCGGGCCAAAGGACAAAGTGCTGGCCGACATGGTTCAGAACCATGCCCAGATCAAACACGCCACCGCGCAAACGGGGGGCGAGGCATGACGACGCCTTGGCCGGTCCGGCGCTATCTGATCATTGGGGCCGCCACGCTGGCCGTGCTGGTGGGTGGTTTCGGCACATGGTCGGTGCTGGCGCAGATCAACGGCGCGGTCATCACCAGCGGCCAGATCGAGGTGGACCGCAACCGGCAGGTTGTCCAACACCCGTTCGGCGGGGTGGTGGCGGAGATCCTTGTCGTCGAAGGCGATGCTGTAGCCACTGGCGACCTGCTGATCCGGCTGGACCCGACCGACCTGCAATCGGAACTGGCCATCGTCGAAGGGCAGTATTTCGACATCCTTGCGCGCCGCGCACGGCTGGAGGCGGAACGCGACGATGCAGCCGCGCTGGCATTTGACCCGCTCCTGCGGGATAACGGTACACCCGCAGCGGCAGAACTGATGCAGGGGCAGGACCGCCTGTTCGCCGCACGGCTGGAAACCAGCCTGCAATCCATCCATCAACTGACCCAACAACGCGCGCAGATCGCCAGCCAGATCAGGGGGATCACCGCACAGCAAACCGCGCTGGAGACCCAGCAGGGGCTGATTGCGCGCGAACTGGCCGACCAGCAAAGCCTGCTGGACCGCGGGCTGGCGCAGGCCGGTCGGGTGCTGTCCCTGCAACGCGAACAGGCCAGCCTTTTGGGCCGCGTCGGCGAATTGACGGCGCAGGCCGCACAGGCCGCCGAACGCATGACCGAGATCGAGATTCAGGTGCTGGGCCTTGCCTCCTCGCGCCGCGAAGAGGCGATCACCCGCCTGCGCGACCTGCAATTCAACCAGCTGGAACTGGCCGAACGCCGCCAGACCCTGCTGCGCCAGCTGGACCGGCTCGATATCCGCGCGCCGGTGGCAGGGGTTGTCTATGCGATGCAGGTCTTTGCACCACGGTCCGTGATCCGCCCTGCCGATCCGCTGCTGTTCCTGATCCCGCAGGACCGGCCCCTGATCATCGCGACACAGGTACAGACCACCGATATTGATCAGGTTTTTGTCGGGCAGGACGTGACCTTGCGGTTTTCCGCCTTTGACCAGCGGCGCACGCCGGAACTGGCAGGGCGGGTCACGCTCTTGTCGGCAGATGCCTTTGCGGACGATGTGACGGGCCAGTCGTATTACCGCGCCGAAGTGCAGGTCAACGCCGGTGAAATGCAGCGATTGCCCGCTGATCTGACCCTGATGCCCGGCATGCCGGTCGAGGCGTTTATACGCACCGGCGACCGCAGCCCGATGGATTACCTGATCAAGCCATTGGCGGATTATTTCACCCGCGCTTTGCGCGACACATGATTGCACGCCACGGCATTGCCCGCTAGCGTCCGGCCAAACAGCCAAGGAGTGTGACATGAGCGTGATCGAAACCCGTCTGGCCGAGCTGGGTGTGACCCTGCCCGACGCCCCTGCCCCCGCGGCGAATTATGTTCCTTTCGTGCAGACAGGCCATCTGGTGCATGTGTCGGGGCAAATCTCGGCCAATGCGGATGGGATGATCAAGGGCAAGCTGGGCGCGGATATGGATATCGACGCCGGTGCCGCCGCCGCGCGTGCCTGTGCTGTCAGCCTGCTGGCACAGCTCAAGGCGGCTTGCGGTGGTGATATCGACCGGCTGGTGCGGGTGGTCAAACTGGTGGGTTTCGTCAATTCGACCTCCGATTTCGGTGACCAGCCCAAGGTGATCAACGGTGCCTCCGATTTCATGGTTGCAGCCCTTGGCGACAAGGGCCGGCATGCACGCTCTGCCGTCAGTGCCGCGAGCCTGCCCTTTGGCGTCGCCGTCGAAATCGAAGGCATTTTCGAGATCGCATGATGCTGCCTGCCGCCTTGCTGTCCCGCCCCATCGCGCACCGCGCCTTGCATGACCGCAAGGCGGGGCGCGTGGAAAATTCCATGGCCGCAATCAAGGCCGCAATTGCCGCCGGTTACGGCATCGAAATCGACGTGCAATTGTCCAGCGACGGCCATGCGATGGTGTTTCACGACGACACCCTTGACCGGCTGACCGCGCAAACGGGACCGGTGCGTGCGCGCAGCCGTGCGCAACTGGAACAGATCCCGCTGAAGGATGACACCGGCACGATCCCCGCGCTGGCAGATGTGCTGGCGCTGGTCGCGGGTCAGGTGCCGCTGCTGATCGAGATCAAGGATCAGGACGGCAATATGGGGCCGGATGTCGGGCCGCTGGAAACAGCGACCTGCGCGGCATTGGCGGATTACACAGGCGATGTCGCGCTGATGTCGTTCAACCCGCACAGCATGGCCGCCTGCCAGACCATCGCCCCCGCCATTGCGCGCGGGCTGGTCACATCGGCCTATGATCCGGTGTTCTGGCCCGAACTGACCCCTGCGGTGCGCGACCATCTGCGCGGCATCCCCGATTATGACCGCGTTGGTGCCTGTTTCATCAGCCACGAGGCCACCGATCTGGCCCGCCCCCGCGTGGCCGAGATCAAGGCGACAGGCGCGCCGGTCCTGTGCTGGACCATCCGGTCGCCCGAAGCAGAGGCAAAGGCACGCGAAATTGCGGATAATGTGACGTTCGAGGGTTATCTTGCTTGACGCGCGGCGCGCGCCGTCCAGTTAAAGACAGATGGACGGATCAGCGATCGAAATCACCACCCATGCCAGCATCAACGGCATCGCCCCCGCCGACTGGGATGCTTGCGCCTGTCCCGAGGCCACCACTGGCCGCCCCATCGACCCGTTCACGACGCACCGGTTTCTCAAGGCGCTGGAGGACAGCTATTCCGTTGGCGCTGGCACGGGGTGGCAGCCACGGTACCTGACCGCACAACAGGACGGGCAGATCATCGCCGCGGCCCCGCTTTATGCCAAGGGGCATAGTCAGGGCGAATATATCTTTGATCACAACTGGGCGCATGCCTATGAAAACGCAGGCGGGCGGTATTACCCGAAACTCCAGATCGCGGTGCCGTTCACGCCAGCCACGGGGCGGCGGTTTCTGACCCGTCCGGGGCATGAGGCTGTGGGCATGGCCGCCCTGATCCAGGGTGCTGTCCAGATCGCCGCCGACAACAACCTGTCGTCGCTCCACGCGACCTTCTGTACCGAGGCCGAGGCGCTGGCGGGGGCCGAAATGGGCCTGCAATCGCGGATCGGGCAGCAGTTTCACTGGGTCAACGAAGGCTATGGCGGTTTCGACGATTTCCTCGGCAGCCTGTCCAGCCGCAAGCGCAAGAACATCCGCAAGGAACGCGAAACAGCCCAAGGGTTCGGCGGACAGATCCTGGCGCTGACCGGCGACCAGATCCAGCCCGAACACTGGGATGCGTTCTGGCAATTCTATCAGGACACCGGCAACCGCAAATGGGGCACGCCGTATCTGACGCGCAATTTCTTTCACTTCGCGCATCAGACATTGCGCGATGACATGCTGATGGTGCTGGCGATCCGTGATGGTGTGCCTGTCGCGGGGGCGCTGAACTTTATCGGGCGCGACACGTTATATGGTCGGTACTGGGGCTGCACCGAACACCACGCCTGCCTGCATTTCGAACTGTGCTATTATCAGGCCATCGACTTTGCCATCGCGCAGGGTTTGACACGGGTCGAGGCGGGGGCGCAGGGCGAACACAAGCTCGCGCGCGGCTATCTGCCAGTGCCGGTCCATTCGCTGCACTGGTTCGCGGATGCCGGATTCGGCGATGCGATTGCCCGCTATCTGGTGGCCGAACGCGACGCGGTGGATCAGGAAATCGAGGTGCTGACCAGCTATGGTCCGTTCCGCAAAACCGACAGGGAAGAACAACAATGACCGATGCACTGACACAATCCGAACGCGACAGCGATCTTGCACCCCTTTTGGCCAATGGCTGGCACATGGTCGAAGGGCGCGACGCGATCCATAAACGATTCGTGTTCGGTAACTTCATCGAAGCCTTTGGATTCATGACAAAGGTTGCCCTTTGGGCCGAAAAATGGAACCATCACCCCGAATGGTCAAATGTCTATAAAACCGTCGAGGTGACATTGACGACCCATGACGCGGGCGGATTGTCGGCGCTGGATACCAAACTGGGCGCCAAGATGGACGCGCTTGCCGGGGGCTGACTTGGGCGATTTGCTGACGACCGAGATTATCAACGGGCGGACGCTGGCCGATCTTCTGACGCTGGAATTCGTCGTCTCTGTCTTTGGCAGCATTCTGGCCGCGATCCTGATCCTGATCACGGGTTTCGTCATCGGCGGCTGGCTGCGCGGGCGGCTGATGCGCGTGGGCCAGATGAACCGGCATCTGGACGCGACGCTGTTCAGCTTTCTGGGCAATATTGTCCGCTATGTCGTCATCGGCTTTGCGTTTCTTTTTGTTCTCAACACCTTCGGGGTGCAGACGACATCCTTTGTCGCGGTCATCGGTGCCGCCGGTCTGGCCATCGGTCTGGCCCTGCAGGGGACGCTGTCCAATATCGCGGCGGGTGTGATGATCGTGTTCTTCCGCCCCGTGAAACTGGGCGATTTCGTCGAGGTGAACGGCCAGATGGGCACGGTGAAGGAAATCAACCTCAACTTCATCGAACTGGCGTCAGTGGCGAATGTGCAGATCATCATTCCCAACAGCCAGGTCTGGGGCAACACGATCGTCAATTATTCCGCCTATGACAGCCGCCGCGCGGAATGGGTGTTCGGCGTCGGCTATGGCGCGGACCTGAAACTGGCCGAGGAAACGATCCGCAGAACGATCCTGTCGGACCCACGGTCACGGACCGAGCCAGAACCATTCATTCAGGTCAACAACCTTGGCGATTTTTCGGTCGATTTTCTGGTGCGCGTCTGGTGTTCCAGCGCCGATTTCTTTCAGTATCAGGCCGATATGAAACGGCAGGTGAAAGAGGCGCTGGATGCGGCAGGTGTGGAAATCCCGTTCCCCACACGCAAAGTGCTGAACACGGCGGAATGAAAAGGGCGGCCCCAAGGACCGCCCGTTGTCTTAGCCCAGTTGCGCCAGCAGGGTTTCGCCTGCCGAAATCTCGCACTGGCCGGGGCCTGCTTCTTCGTTGAGGATCTTGACCACGCCATCCTCGACCAGCATCGCATACCGCTTGGACCGGTTGACAAAGCCCACGGGCGCCGCGCTGAAATCCATGCCGATGGCTGTGGTAAAGGCGCTTTCGGCATCGGCCAGCATGGTGATGCCGGTCTCGATCGCGCGGGTGCTTTCGCCCCAGGCCTTCATCACGAAAGGATCATTGACCGATACGCAGATGATTTCATCCACGCCTTTGGCCATGAAGGCATCATAAGTGACCATGAAGCTGGGCACATGGGCCGTGGTGCAGGTGCCGGTATAGGCGCCGGGCAGGCCAAAGATCACGACCTTGCGGCCTTTGATCTTGTCGGCCAAGGCCACGGATTCAGGCCCGTTGTCGCCCATCACCAGAAAAGTCGCATCCGGCAGTGTATCGCCTGTCTTGATTGTCATGGCTTTCGCCCCCTGTTCGCGTTGTATCACCGATTGCTTCCCATATAGAGTGGGGCAAAACAAGTGGTGTCACCAAGGGAACAGTTTCATGACGCATGTTGTCGTCGTCGGTGCAGGGCAGGCCGGTGCATCAATTGTCGCAAAATTGCGCGCCGAAGGTTTCGCAGGCGCGATCACCCTGATCGGCGCGGAAAAGGTGCCGCCCTATCAGCGCCCGCCTTTGTCCAAGGCCTATCTGCTGGGCGATATGGCGCAGGAACGGCTGTATCTGCGGCCAGCCGGATTTTATGCTGATCAGGATATCACCCTGCGGCTGGACACGCGGGTCGTGGCGATTGATCCGGCGGCACAGACCATCACGCTGACCGGCGATGAAAGGCTGCGCTATGACCAGCTTGTGCTGGCCACCGGCGCGCATCCACGCACCCTGCCCGCCGCGATTGGCGGCATGCTGGACGGTGTTTACGCGATGCGCGATCTGGCCGATGCCGATGCTTTGGCCCCCGAACTGGTCGCGGGGCGGCGGGTGCTGATCGTCGGTGGCGGCTATATCGGGCTGGAGGCGGCGGCGGTCGCGGCCAAACGCGGGCTGCGCGTGACGCTGGTGGAAATGGCGGAGCGTATCCTGCAACGGGTGGCAGCACCGCAAACCTCGGATTACTTCCGCGCCCTGCACCGCGCCCATGGCGTGACGATCCGCGAAGGCGTGGGGCTCGACCGCCTGCTGGGCGATACCCGTGTGACAGGGGCGCGGCTGACCGATGGCACCGAACTCGGCATCGATTTCGCCATCGTCGGCGCGGGGATCACGCCCGCGACCATCCTTGCCGACAGCGCGGGCCTGC
Source organism: Loktanella sp. (assembly GCA_017542965.1). GTDB lineage: Bacteria > Pseudomonadota > Alphaproteobacteria > Rhodobacterales > Rhodobacteraceae > Yoonia. The sequence continues at coordinate 116,922 of JAFWEI010000003.1, forward strand.
ATGTGGACAACGGGATCACCACCGACAGCCATGGCCGCACGTCCGACCCGCATATCTGGGCCGCAGGCGATTGCGCGTCCTGCCTGTTTCAAGGGCTCCGCATCAGGCTCGAAAGCGTCGGCAACGCGATTGATCAGGCCGAGGCCGTGGCGCTGAACATCATGGGCCACGACTTGCCCTACCTGCCCAAACCGTGGTTCTGGTCGGATCAATATGATTGCAAATTGCAGATCGCGGGGCTGAATACGGGCTATAACCATGTCTATCTGCGCAAGGGCGACGCGCCCGGCAGCCAGTCGCATTGGTATTATCGCGGCGCGGACCTGCTGGCTGTCGATGCAATGAACGACCCGCGCAATTACATGATCGGCAAGCGCCTGATCGAGGCCGGGCGCAGCCCTGATCCCGCGCTGATCACCGACCCCGCCACCGACATGAAGGCGCTGCTGGCCGCATGAGGATCATCGCAGGCACCCATCGCGGCACACATCTGGCCGATGTCGGCGCAGGCGACGAGGCCGCCCATCTGCGCCCGACCAGCGACCGCGTGCGCGAAAGCCTGTTCAACGTGTTGCAAGGTGGCCGTTTCGGGGACGCTGTGCGCGGGGCGCGGGTGCTGGACCTGTTCGCAGGCACCGGTGCGCTGGGGCTGGAGGCTTTGTCGCGCGGGGCGGTCCATGCGACCTTTGTCGATAACGGAGGTGCGGCACAGGCGCTGATCCGCGCCAATATCGCCAAGCTGCGGCGCGAACGCGACACCCGGCTGATCCCGGCCAGCGCTGTGGCGATCCCAGCGGGCCAGCTCTGTGATCTGGTGTTTCTTGACCCGCCTTACGGTATGGCGCTGGGTCATGCCGCGCTCGATGCTGCACTGCGCCAAGGCTGGATCGCGCCGGGCGCCCTGATCGTCTGGGAAGAAGGGCGCGGGCAAGTCGCCCCACAAGGGTTCACGGTGCAGGACCAACGCCGGTATGGCGATACTTTCGTGACGCTGATGCGCCGCGATCAGGCGGGCTGAAGCACCGCCGCAGGGGCGACCCACCAGTTCATATGCGCCACCTGCATCCGGCGCGCGACCTGACGGGCAGTGGCCATATCCTTGACCAGCCCGTAACAGGTGGCCCCCGACCCGGACATGCCCGCGAAACTGACAACCGGCAGGGCGCGCAATGCGGCGATGGCTTGGGTGATTTCGGGCGCGATGGTTTCGGCGGGGGCTTGCAGGTCGTTGCGCTGTGCGGCCAGCCATTGCGCGAAACCGTCATAATCAAGGCCCTGCGGCAGATCATCCATGCCGCTGCCATCGCGGCTGGTCAGCGCCTGAAACACCGCCGCCGTCGGGACCTCGACAGGCGGGCGGACGAGCACCAGCGCGCAATCCGGCAGGCGCGGCACATCCGACAGGGTTTCGCCGATGCCCGTCATCCGCGTGGGTGCAGGGGCTTGCAGGCAGACGGGGACATCGGCCCCCAAGGCGACCACCTCTGGCGCGTCGGCGGGCAAGGGCGGCACGCCCCAAAGTTCCGCCAGCATCGCAAGGGTCAGTGCGGCGTCAGACGACCCGCTGCCGATGCCCGCCGCATGCGGCAGATGCTTTTCCAGCGTCAGCGCAGCGCCAAGCTCGACCCCGCGCACCCGTTGCAGCGCGATGGCTGCCCGCATCATCAGGTTGCTGTCATCATTCGGCACGCCGGGCGAAAACGGCCCGCTGACGCTGATCCGCATGTCGGGGGAACTGGTCGCGCTCAGCTGGTCGCAGACACCGGCAAAAACCACCAGAGAATCCAGCAGATGATAGCCGTCATCGCGGCGGCCGGTGACATGCAGGGTCAGATTGACCTTGGCCGGGGCTGTGGCCTTAATCGTCGCCACGGGCCAGCCTGATCGGTTCTTTGCCCTCGGCGATCAGCACAAGATCAAGACCGCGATCCAGCTTGTCACGGATGCGCTGCGCATCGGCCTCGGCAGGGTTGAAGGACAAGGCGCGCTGCCATTGAAACCGCGCCTCGATGCTGCGGCCCACGGCCCAATAGGCATCGCCCAGATGGTCGTTGATCACCGGATCGACCGGTTCCAGCGTCGCCGCGCGTTCAAGGATTTCGACCGCATCGTCATATTGGCCCAGCCGGAACAGCACCCAGCCCAGTGAATCGACGATCGCACCGTTGTCGGGCAAGGCCGCGACGGCGCGTTCGATCATCGCCAGCGCCTCGTCGAGTTTTTCGCCACGTTCGACCAGCGAATAGCCCAGATAATTCAGTATCTGTGGATTGTCGGGCTGCAAGGCCAGCGCGGCACGGAAATCCGCCTCGGCCTCGGGCCAGATATCCAGCTGGTGGTTGGCAATGCCGCGCGTGTACAAAACGATCCACCTGGTCGGTGCGCTGTCGTCATACAGCGCCAGCGCGCGGGTATAGGCGGCTTTGGCCTCTTCCGGACGGTCAGCCTCGCGCAGCAGGTTGCCTTTGGCGGCAAAGACGCGCGGCATGTCGGGATATGCGCGCGACAAGGCCTCCAGCACCTCCATCGCAGCGTCGCGCTTGCCAGCGGCGCGCAGCACATCGGCGCGCCCCAGCTCGGCCGAGGGAAACGCCGGATCGTCGCGCGCGACCCCCCTATAGGCGGCATTGGCCAGATCATATTGCCCCAGATCTTCCAGCAAGCCAGCGGTCATCAGCACCGCTGGCGTGTCTTCGGGTGCAAGCGCTGTCGCGGCGCGCGCGAACAGCAAGGTAAAGGTGTCGGGCACATCGGTCTGCATCAACCCCGCCACGGTGATATAGACCTCTGCCAGCCCGGCCTGCGGGGTCGGCACAGCGGCAAAAGGCACGGCTTGGCCAGATGCCAATGCGGCGCGCAGCGCGGCGACCCCTGCATCGGGCTGCCTGCCGAAAATATCGTCAAGCAAGGCCAGCGCCTGCGGATTGCGGCCAAGCTGGCTGAGGATCTCGATATGGGCGATGGCGCTTTTGCGGCTGTATTGCATATCGGGGCGGGCGGAAAACAACGCCTCGGCCCCGTCGAAATCACCAACCGATGCAAGGGCATAGGCCTTGTGGGTGATCCCGTACATCACCATGCTGTCGGTTTCGATGACCTGATCGAACTGGGCCAGCGCACGGCGGATATTGCCACTGCCCATATGCGCCCAGCCCTGCGTCAACCCATCGACAAGCGGGCCAACGGACCGTCCGCTTTCCAGCGCCTCGAAGATGCCGTACCAATTTCCCGTCTTGGCATCGGCGACATTGATGACAAGATCGGCAATCTGGCTGGGCAGGCGACGGCGCACCATGTCGCGGGCCATCACCTCGGCCTTGTCGAAATCGCCCAGCGCCACGAAAGATGTCAGCGTGCTCTCCAACAGCACCGGATTGCCCGGATCAGCCTGAAGCGCGGTGCCGAAATACCGCGCACCCGCTGCAAAATCATTGGCACCTGCCGCCTGCCGCCCGGCCAGATAGGCCCCAAGCTCGGCCTGCGCCAGTGCCGGCACCGCCTGCGCGCACAGACCGGCAATCACGCCAGCAAACAGGGTTTGTCTTCGCACAGTCACGCCTACCTTTCGGGCTTATGACTTGACGCTAGCCTTTCATCGGATGTCTTGCAAATGTGCGGGCCTGTCGGGCAGCAATAAGTCGCGGATCGCGCTCTGATAGGCCCGCAAACAAAGAGGCAGGCCCGAAAGCCTGCCATCCCGTCCCGCCCCACTGCCCGGCAGCGCCCGTTTTTGCGGCGCTTTGCGTTGCAGGAATCCTAAGCGATGAAGTGATTCGCCGTCAAGTGACTGATTCGCCCTAACTGGTCGGCGCGTAGATTTCGCAGATCGGGCTGACGGGGGTCGGGCTGACCAGAAACGGGGTTTCGGGTGGCATCCCGCTTTGTTCAAGCCAGACACCGTTCAGGCAGAAATCCTGCGCATAATTGCCAAGGTTGAACCCGAAACCCGGATTGCCGCAATCATCGGCATCGCCATTGGCGTTCCACGCCTGACTGACCCCCAGCCCCAGTTCATCCGGCGTCAGAAAAGCACCGCGCAGCGGATCGAAATGCAGCTGCCATGTGGCGTCCACGTCGCGCGTCTGCATGTCCCATTTGCCGATCAGCAGACCATCAAGATAGCCCGCGATGCGAAATTGGGTGACATCAGCCTCGGTCAACAGCGGCTGCGACAGGGCGGCGGGGTTTACCGTCATCTGGCCGGTCATGGTATAGCCGTTGGCGCCTTCCCAGCAGAAATAGAAATCAACCGCCTGCGCCTGCGTGCCGATCAATGCGGCGGCGACGGCCAGTCTGGCGATCATGCCCCGTTTTCCCGCATGACATGACCCGCCAGATACAGCGATCCGCAGATCAGGATGCGCGCCTGCGGATGCGCCGCCCTGATCGCACTGATCGCGTCCTGCACGCTGGCGGCGGTGCTGGCGGGCAGGCCCACATCCGCGGCAAAGCGGGCGGTGTCTTCGGCGGGGATCGTATTCGCCTCGCCGGGGATGGACACGGCCGTCAGGCTTTGGGCGACACCCGCCAAGGGGCGCAGATAACCTGCGATATCCTTGGTGTTCAGCATCCCGCAGATCAGATGCGTGGGGCGCGGCGATTGCGCGCGCAGCGTCGCGGCAAGGGCCACGCCAGCGGCCGGATTATGCCCGCCGTCCAGCCACAATTCGGCAGGGGCGGCCAGATCGACCAGCGCGCCCTTGGTCAGTTTTTCCATCCTTGCGGGCCAATAGGCGCGGGTGATAGCCGCCTCGCAAGCAGCCTCATCCTTGCCCAGATGGCGCAATGCTGCGATGGCGGCACCGGCGTTCATCACCTGATGCGGGCCGGGCAGGTTCGGCAGCGGCAGGTCCAGCAGGCCGCTTTCGTCCTGATAGATCAGCCTGTCGCGTTCGGTGCTGACATGCCAATGTTGGCCATAAGCCAGCAACGGCGCGCCGTTGCGCGCAGCGACCGCCTCGATCACATCCATGCTTTCGGGGTGCTGCGGACCGACGACGCAAGCCACGCCGCGTTTGATGATCCCCGCCTTTTCGCCTGCGATGGCGGCCAGCGTATTGCCCAGATATTGCTGGTGATCCAGATCGACCGGCGTGATGATCGTCAGCGCGGGCCTTGCCACCACGTTGGTCGCATCCAGTCGCCCGCCCAGCCCGACCTCGAGCAGCGTGTAATCGGCGGGCGTTTCGGCAAAGGCCAGCAGGGCCGCGACAGTCGTAATCTCGAAATAGGTGATCGGATCGGTACCATTGGCGTGATAGCAGCGGTCCAGCACGTCGGTCAGCGCGGGTTCTGTGATCAGATCACCCGCCAGCCTGATGCGTTCGTGAAACCGGGCCAGATGCGGTGACGTATAAGCATGCACAACGCTGCCGCCCTGTTCCAGCCCCGCACGGATCATCGCCTGCGTGGACCCTTTGCCATTGGTGCCCGCGACATGGATGACGGGGGGCAGATGGTCCTGCGGATCGCCCACGGCAGACAACAGCCGCCAGACGCGATCCAGCGTCAGGTCGATGACCTTGGGGTGCAAGGCCATCATCCTTTGCAGGATTACGTCAGAACCTTGTGTCACTTGTCCGCATCCACCGTTGCGGGCGTGGGTGTGATGTCGGGGGCAGGCAGATCGCCCTTGATCGCCGGGGCCTGTCTGGTCAGCAGGCGCACGATGGTGACCAGTTCATCTTTCAGATCGGTGCGTTTCGTCACCCGGTCCAGCATCCCGTGATCCAGCAGATATTCCGCCCGCTGGAACCCTTCGGGCAGTTTTTCCCCGATGGTCTGTTCAATGACCCGCGCACCGGCAAAGCCGATCAGCGCATTGGGTTCCGCGATCTGGATATCGCCCAGCATGGCATAGGACGCGGTGACACCCCCCGTGGTCGGATGGGTCAGCACGACGATATAGGGCAAGCCCGCCTCTTTGAGCATCTGCACCGCGATGGTGGTGCGCGGCATCTGCATCAGGCCAAGGATCCCTTCTTGCATCCGCGCGCCACCGGCGGCGGAAAACAGGATCAGCGGGCGCTTGAGCGCGATCGCGCGTTCGGCAGCGGCGACGATGGCGTTACCCACAAACATCGACATCGACCCCCCCATGAAGGAAAAGTCCTGCACGGCGACGACAACACCGGTGCGGCCCATGTCACCTTCGGCGACCAGCATCGCGTCTTTTTCGCCGGTTTTCTTGCGGGCTTCCTTGATGCGGTCGGTGTATTTCTTTTGATCGCGGAAATGCAGAGGGTCGGTGACGGGTTCAGGGACAGCCACCTCGACAAAGACGCCGCCATCGAACAAGGCCCGCAGCCTGTCGCGCGCGCCGATCGCCATATGGTGATCGCAGTTGGTGCAGACATTCAGGTTGTCGGCCAGTTCGCGGTGAAACAGCATGGTTCCGCATTCGGAACACTTGGTCCACAGATTCTCTGGCACTTCGCGGCGCGAAAACAACGAATTGATCGTCGGGCGAACGTAATTGGTGATCCAGTTCATGGGCGGGCCTTCTGCTTGACCAAAAACAGATATGACCCTGCGGGTGAAAATGCAATCAGCGCTTGATCGCGATCCGTGCGGCCAGCCACATCACAGCCACCCAAAGGGCCAAGGTCAGGGCCTGAACGATCACCGACGGATCACGCAGGGTCGCAAGGCTGTAATCAAGGGCTGCGGGGTCTTCATAGGGATAAACGAACAAAGCAAGGCCCGAGGCCGGCCAATCCGCAACCGCGTAAAGCAGCAGCGCAAAGGCGTTATTGGCCAGATGCAGCCCGATGGCGGCCCCCAGATTGCCGGTGCGCGCGGTCAGATCGGCGCAGGCCAGCCCCAGCAAACCCGCCCAGACCGCCCAGATCACCCCATCGGCGGGACCATAGCCGTTCCAGTAATGCAGCCCCCCGAACAGGACCGAGGGAAACACCATCCACGCCCAGCGCGACCGTGACAGGCAGGCCAGCTGCTGTTGCAGATAACCGCGAAAGAACAGCTCTTCGGTGCCGACCTGCACCAAAAGCGCCAGCAGACCGACAGGCAGCAGCAACAGCCATGCCCCAAGATCGCGCATGACCACCGTGTCATCGACCAGCGCCGCGGGCGGGACCAGTTCGATCATCAGCAAAACCAGCCCGACCGTCCAGACAACCCGTTTCAGATCAGCCCAGGCCGCGCCGCGCCCGCCAACCAGCGACCAAAAGCCACGCCCGTGCAGCACATGCAACAACCCCACAAGCCCCAGCCCCGCGACAGCAAAGCTGAAGAATTGCAGCAAGGTGCCCAATGCGCCTGTCCCCGTGACATAGGCATCGCGCGCTGCGCCGGGCAGAACCAGCACCAGAATAACAGGGGACAGGGTGAAAATCAGTTCGACCAACAGGATCATGGCGATCACGCGCCAGATGTCCCGCACTGGCCATGCGGGGCGGATGAACGCGGCATGGGCGCGGTAGGGGTCCGTCATGCGCCTGTTTAGACGTCCAGCCGCGCCGCCCGCAATGGCGGTTTCGCGCTTGTGTCAGTCCCGCCCGTTATTTAGACCGTGTCCAACAGTTTTTTGGGGAGAGATATCATGCCTACCAGCCGTGTCGACAAATCCAGATTGCCCAGCCGCCATGTGACCGAAGGCCCGTCGCGCGCGCCGCACCGGTCCTATTTCTATGCGATGGGTCTGGACGAACATGAAATCGCCCAGCCTTGGGTCGGCGTCGCCACCTGCTGGAACGAGGCAGCCCCCTGCAACATCACGCTGAACCGGCAGGCGCAGGCCGTCAAGGTCGGCGTCAAGAACGCCAAAGGCACGCCACGCGAATTTACCACGATCACCGTCACCGACGGGATCGCCATGGGGCATGAAGGGATGCGGTCATCGCTCGCCTCGCGCGAAGCCATCGCCGATACGGTCGAACTGACGATGCGCGGCCATTGCTATGACGCGCTGGTCGGTCTTGCAGGCTGCGACAAATCGCTGCCCGGCATGATGATGGCGATGGTGCGGCTGAACGTGCCGTCGGTGTTCATCTATGGCGGGTCGATCCTGCCGGGCCGGTTGAACGGGCAGGACGTGACCGTGCAGGACGTGTTCGAAGCCGTGGGCAAGCATCAGGCCGGCAATATGACCGATGCGGAACTTGAAATCCTTGAACGTGTCGCCTGTCCCTCTGCTGGGGCCTGTGGCGGGCAATTCACCGCCAACACCATGGCCTGCGTGTCCGAAGCGATTGGTCTGGCGCTGCTTAATTCCTCCGGCGCGCCTGCGCCCTACGAATCGCGTGATCAATATGGTGTCGCCTCGGGCGAGGCCGTGATGCACCTGATCGCCAAGAACATCCGCGCCCGCGATATCGTGACGCGCAAATCGCTGGAAAACGCCGCGCGCATCGTGGCCTGCACCGGCGGGTCCACCAATGCCGGTCTGCACCTGCCTGCCATCGCGGCAGAAGCGGGCATCGATTTCGATCTGTCCGATGTCTGCGAGATTTTCCGCGACACACCCTATTTCGTCGATCTCAAACCGGGCGGCAAATATGTGGCCAAGGATCTTTACGAGGCAGGCGGCGTGCCGATCGTGCTGAAAGAACTGCGCAAGGCCGGTCTGATCCACGAAGATTGCATGACAGCGACAGGCCGCGTGATCGGTGAAGAACTCGACATGATCAAAGGCGAGGCGGATAACCGCGTCATCTATTCCGTCGCCAATCCGATCACGAAAACCGGCGGTGTCGTCGGCCTGAAAGGCAACCTTGCCCCCGAAGGCGCGATTGTGAAGGTCGCGGGCATGTCCGAGGAAGAACAGCTGTTCACCGGCCCTGCCCGCGTGTTCGAATGCGAAGAAGACGCGTTCGAGGCCGTGAAAGCCCGCCAATATGAAGAAGGCGAAGTCATCGTCATCCGCAACGAAGGCCCCAGAGGCGGCCCCGGCATGCGCGAAATGCTGTCCACCACCGCCGCCCTATCGGGCCAGGGCATGGGCAAAAAGGTCGCGCTGATCACGGACGGCCGTTTTTCGGGTGCGACGCGCGGGTTCTGCGTGGGTCACGTCGGGCCAGAGGCCGCCCAGGGCGGCCCCATCGCGCTATTGAAAGACGGCGACATGATCACGTTGAACGCGCGCACCGGCGAATTGTCGGTCGCGCTGACCGATGCCGAACTGGAAGACCGGCGCAAGAACTGGACCGGCCCGCGCGAAACCATCTATGCCTCGGGTGCCTTGTGGAAATATGCGCAGCTGGTCGGGTCCACCCGTCTGGGCGCGCTGACCCATCCGGGCGCCAAGGGCGAAAAACACATCTACATGGACCTGTAGGACATGTTCAGACGCGCCATCGCCTTGGTCGGGATCGCGGCACTTGCCGCCTGCGATCCCGTGGCGGTGGCGCAACCTGTGGCGCTGCTGACCGGCGATCTGGTGGTCACGCCGCCAGCGGGCTATTGCGCTGATCCGGTGTCAAGCCGCCTGCGCGCCGGTTTCGCGGTCTTTGCACCCTGCGTCACGCTGGGCACCGATGCGCCGGTGCCGTCCATCATTGGCGTGGCGATTGTGCAGGCAGGGGATACGGGGTCGGCCATGGTCACCGGCGGCGAAACCGGCCTGCGCGATTTTCTGACCAGCCCGCAAGGCGCAGGGCTGCTGAGCAAGGGCAGCGGCGCGACGATCACCGTGATATCATCGCAGACGTCAGGCGGGCGCGTGACCGTCCATTTCCGCGATACGGGCGCACCCCCGATGGACGGGCTTGGCCCCGACGAATGGCGCGCCTTTACCGATATAGGCGGCCGGCTTGTCACGGTGTCGGTGCGCGGGCTGGATGACGCGCCATTGTCGGCGGCGCGGGGGGCTGCCTTGCTGGATCAGGTCCTGCGCGGCCTGTCAGCGCCGCAAGCCACGCCATAGACCGACCGCCGGAAAGGATCACCACGCGATGCCAATCACGCCACAGGGTTTGCTGGGTCGGCTGTTTCACAAAGGCGCGCTGGCGCGGTGGCGCACCGCGGCAAGGCGCGCGGGCAAGACAGACCTGATCGCCTTGCGCGCGCAACGCTATCAGGCGCGCCAGTTGAAATCCGCATTGCTGGACCTGTGCCACCAAGCCGACGACAGGCTGGCCCTGCCGCTGATCGGACCTGACAGCTTTGCCCGGCCGGTCGGGACGGATTGGGCGTGGCGGCCAGCGGTCTGGCGGCGGCAGCTGGATACAGCCGGACGCGCACCGGTGCGTGACACGACGCGGATCGGAGAAGAAATCGGCATCTTTCACGATTGCCCGCGACCACAAATCACTGTCCGGCAAATCCGGAACCTGCGTGATATTGATACTGCACTTTTTGGATTACGCATGGACGTGTTCCATTTTGATGGCAGCTATCTGTCGCTGGTCCTTGACCTGCCTGCGGCCAGTTGCGCGGGCTTGCGCAAGCAGCATGTCATCGCGCTGGCGGCCACGGTCGAGGCGGAACAGCCCATCAGCATCTTTGCGCGGCTGAACCTGCGCAATGGCCCCAATACCGAACAGATCCTGCTGCCACTGCCGCAAACCGGCGCGCCATCAACGGTCGCCTTCGATCTTGCCTATACCCAGCTGAACGAACAGCGGGCAGAGCATATCTGGATCGACCTGATGTTCGAAAATCCGGCGATGAACTGCGTAACCCTGCGCGATCTGACCATCTGCCGCTATCCGCGCGCGCAAGTTTGAAAGGTGCTTCATGTCCCATCCGGTTTTGACAGGATCGCAATTGCGCGCAGGCATCTGGGAATTCACCGTCACCTGCACGGCGACACCCGACCTGATCGCCAGCCATGAAGGACAGGTTTTGCCCGATCTGCGCTGCACCCAAGGCTCAGGGCCAGATCGCTGGCGATGCAGCCTGCCGGTGCCCGCCGCGATCCTGAACGACGGGTTGCAGACCATCGTGATCCGCAGCGCGGACGGCATCACCATCGGCAGTCTGGCCATCCTGTCAGGCGCGGCGCTGGCCGATGACATCCGCGCGGAAATCGACCTTTTGCGCTGCGAACTCGACCTGCTGAAAGCGGCCTTCCGCCAGCAGCATCATCGCAAAACGGATTAAGCCGCGTGCGTTTTCGCGCTGGTGATCCATCTGGTGATGTGACGCCACGTTGGGCGTGACGCGCGGGGCGGCTTTGGCCATGCTTTGCCCACCAAGGGAGCCCCGCCATGACGCAATATCCACATCTTCTTGCACCGCTTGATCTGGGCTTTACCACGCTCAAGAACCGCGTGTTGATGGGGTCGATGCATACGGGTCTGGAAGAAACCGGCGACTGGAACCGCGTCGCGGAATTCTATGCCACCCGCGCGCGCGGCGGCGTCGCGCTGATGGTCACCGGCGGCATGGCCCCCAACCCCGAAGGCGGGGTTTTTCCCGGCGCGGCGGGGCTTTACACAGACAAGGACATCGCCAACCACCGCATCGTCACCGACCGCGTCCATGATGCAGGCGGCAAGATCGCGATGCAGATATTGCATGCGGGACGCTATGCCTATGGGCCCAAATGCGTGGCGCCCTCTGCCATCAAATCCCCAATCTCGCCCTTCACCCCGCAGGAGTTGGACGAGGACGGGATCGAAAAGCAGATCAGCGATATTGTCACCGCCGCCACCCGCGCCCGCGACGCAGGCTATGACGGGGTCGAGGTGATGGGATCGGAAGGCTATTTCATCAACCAGTTTCTGGTGACCCATACCAACAAACGCACCGACCGCTGGGGCGGGTCTTATGAAAACCGGATGCGCCTGCCGGTCGAGGTGGTGCGCCGCGTGCGTGCCGCCGTTGGCCCCGATTTCATCGTGATCTACCGGCTGTCGATGATCGACCTGATCCCGAACGGGTCCAGTTGGGCCGAGGTCGTCCAGCTTGCCCGCGCGATCGAGGATGCAGGGGCCAGCATCCTCAACACCGGCATCGGCTGGCACGAGGCGCGGATACCCACCATCGCCACATCCGTGCCGCGCCGCGCCTTTGCATGGGTCACCCGCAAATTGATGGGTGAAGTGTCGATCCCGATCATCACGTCAAACCGGATCAACACGCCCGATGTGGCGGAATCCGTGCTGGCCGAAGGCTGCGCGGATATGGTCAGCATGGCGCGGCCTTTCCTTGCCGATCCCGACTTCGTGGCCAAGGCCGCGGCGGGCAAGGCCGCCGAAATCACGCCCTGCATCGCCTGCAATCAGGCCTGTCTGGATCACACCTTCAGCGGCAAACTGTCGTCCTGTCTGGTCAATCCACGCGCCTGCCATGAAACCGAACTGACCATTGCGCCCGCGACAACGTGCAAAACAATCGCCGTCATCGGCGCTGGCCCTGCGGGCCTGTCCGCCGCGCTGACCGCCGCCGAACGCGGGCATCATGTCACGCTGTTCGACAAATCAGACCGGATCGGCGGGCAGTTGAACCTTGCCAAACAGGTGCCGGGCAAAGAGGAATTCTGGGGCCTTGTCGATTACTACGACACGATGGTCGCCAAGGCGGGCATCACGCTGGCGCTGGGCCGTGTCGCGACACCGGATGATCTGGCCGGTTTCGACGAGATCGTGATTGCAACAGGCGTGCTGCCGCGCGATCCGGCGATCCCGGGGCAGGATAGCCCCAATGTGGTGTCCTATATCGACGTGCTGCGCGGCGCGGCAACGGTCGGCGACAAGGTCGCCATCATCGGGGCGGGCGGGATCGGGTTCGATGTGGCAGAGTTTCTTGTGACCGACCACAGCCCGACAGACCACCTGCCCGACTGGTTGCAGGAATGGGGCGTGGGCGATCCAGCCGAGGTGCGCGGCGGCCTGCGCGCAGAAGGCCCGCAGCCCGATGCACCGGTGCGGCAAGTGACGCTGTTGCAGCGCAAGGCCGAAAAACTGGGCAAGCGGCTGGGCAAGACAACAGGCTGGATTCACCGCGCGAGCCTGCAGATGAAGAATGTCCAGATGATCGGCGGCGTGAATTACGACCGGATCGATGCGGATGGCCTGCATATCAGCCATGGCGCGGATCGCAGCGACCCCAAAGTCATCGCCGCCGATACGATCGTGCTTTGCGCGGGGCAGGTACCCGAACGCGGCCTTGCCGATCAACTGATCGCAGCAGGGCAAAACGTGCATGTGATCGGCGGCGCGGATGTCGCGGCTGAACTTGACGCGAAACGCGCCATCGACCAAGGCACACGGCTGGCGGCGATGCTCTAGCGCGGCGGGCCACGCGCCAGCTGCTGGGCTTTGTCATTTTCTGTTTCCAGATCGTCACCAAAGCCGACCCCGTTCCCCATATTGTCAGGCATTTGTCCCATTCCTGCCTGAATTGGCGGTCAGGACTGTCTGAGTGGCACAAGCAATTTGGATATCGGGAATGGATCGCCTCACGGAAATGGAAGCCTTTGCAACGGTGGTTGATCAGGGTGGCTTTACCGATGCAGCGAAAAAAATGGGGATTTCCAAATCGGCAGTGTCCAAACATGTGTCCGCGCTAGAGGCGCGGCTGGGCGCGCGGCTGCTGAACCGGACCACCCGCCGCGTCAGCCCCACGGAAATCGGGTTGGCCTATTACGACCGCGCGCGCCGCGTACTGAACGACGCGGGCGAAGCCGATGCGCTGGTCACATCCATGCAGACCGCGCCATCGGGGTTGTTGCGGATCAGCGTGGCCACCGATTTCGGGGTGAACCACCTGTCGCCGGTTCTGGGCGCATTTCTGGGCGCATATCCGGATATCACCGTGAACATGGTGCTGAACAACCGTTATGTCGAACTGGTTTCCGAAGGGTTCGACATGGCGGTGCGGATTGGCGAGCTTGAAGACAGCACCTTGCGCGCGCACAAGCTGACCGAGACGACACGGCGCATGATCGCCAGCCCCGCCTATTTTGCGCAATATGGCCGCCCCGACAAAATCGACGATCTGAACAATCACAAGCTGCTGCATTATTCCAATCAGGCCAATTCTGCGGTCTGGAAACTGACCGCGCCATCGGGCGAAAAGCGGCAGGTCCGCACGGCAGGCTGGCTGACTGTGAATGACGGACAATCGCTGCTGAACGCCTGCATCGGCGGGCTTGGCATCGCCTATCTGCCCAGTTTTCTATATGCCGACGCCATGCGCAAAGGTCTGGTCGCAGAGGCGATCCCCGATTTGCCGCTGGAAACCCAAGGGATTTACGCCGTTTACCCGCAAGGGCATTTCACGCAGCCCAAAGTCCGTGCTTTTGTCGATTTTCTGTCCCGTACCTTTGCCGGTAAAGGCCCCGATCACTGGTAGAAACGCCAATCCTGATGTGATCAACCATCTGTTAATCCGTGTCGGATAGGCTGCGCCTGTCGGGCGGGGGGCGTTTATGGAAAAGATGATCAAGCTACTCGCGCCCCGCAACCGGCTGGGCGTGATCACGCGTGTGCTTTTGTTCACCGCCGCGCTCGCCTTGGCCAATATGGTGTTTGCGGTCACTATCGCGCCGCTTCTGCCGGATGTTCCGTTCGTCTATAACATTGCCAGGGCGGTCTTTGTCGCAGTGCCGTTGCTATATTTGCTTTTCGGGGTGATGCTGTATCAGGCCCGTTTGCACCACCGGTTGTCGTTTCTGTCGTGCAAGGACTGGCTGACAGGGCTGAACAACAGGCGGACCTTCTTTGACCTTGCCAGCCAGCGCAACCAGCAATGCAAAACCGCGATCCTGTTGATGCTGGATGCGGATCATTTCAAGCAAATCAACGACACCTATGGCCATCAGGCGGGTGATACCTGTCTAAAGGCGATTGCTTACACGCTCCAACGCAACCTGCGCACGGATGATGTCATCGGCCGGATCGGGGGCGAGGAATTCGCCATCCTGCTGGCCAATACGACGCCCGACATCGCCCGCGTGATCAGCGAACGTCTGGTCAGACCCATTCCGTTTCGCGCCGGACCCGCGCATCTGACGGTCACGCTGTCGATCGGTGCTGTCGTCACCTCGCCCGACACCCCGCTGGATGTGTTGTTCAGCCTTGCGGACAGGGCATTGTATCAGGCCAAATCCGAAGGGCGCGCGCGCGTTGTTTTTGCAGAACCTGTTTTCGACACCACCCGGATACGTCGGGCCATGTGATCACCTAATCCGTGGATGTGACGATGGCTTCGACACGCCGGTTGGCATCACGCCCCGTTTCCGTCCGGTTCGACGCAATCGGCGCAAGATAGCCCATGCCTTCGGCAGTCAGCTGGCGCCGGTTGACGCCATGCTGCGTCACAAGCCGGTCCAGAACGGACCGCGCACGGCGCTGGGACAGGGCGATATTGGTGTCCAGCGCACCGGCGGAATCGGTATGGCCGACCAGCGCAACAGACCTGTCGGGATAGGCGGCAAGATAGGCGGCCAGTTCGGCCAGCGATGCGAAATCAGCCTCGCCCAATTGGGCAGAGCCTGTCGCGAAATCCAGATCGCGCAGGATCGCATGGCCCAGATCGTCCAGTTGCTGCGCAAGGCTGCCATCGGCCTGCCCGACCGGTGCAGCCGTGGCCGTGGCCAGTGGTTGCGCATCCCCTCCCGCGGGGGCGATCCGCGTGATCTGCACAAAACTGGCATCGGCCATCCGGCTGACGACCAGCGTCAGGTATTCCCGCCCGTCCACGGTCATGCGTTCCGCCGCCAGGTACCGGAAATCGCCGATGTTCACCTGCATTTCCGGCGGCGGCAAGGTATCGATGGCAAAGCGAAAATCGAAACCGCCGCAGGCCTCGGTCTGGCATTCGAACAGGATCTGAAACCGCGCATCGCGCAATTGGTCGCGCAACGGGCGCAGCAATTCCAACGTGGTCAAGGACGGCGTCGCAATCCGCCATGCCTGCCGCGTCACATGGCCTTCGACCGGCATGGTCGGCACGGCCCCATCGGCCCAGATACCCGTCGGCAGGGCATAGCTGTCCAGACGCGGATCATCTTGGGCCTGCAACACGGCGTCGGCCGGAAAATCCAGCACCTGCGCCTGCGCCGCCATGCCCCAAAGCGCCAGCAATCCTGCCGCCAGTCTGATCATCGGGCCTGCGCGTGATAGGCGTCATTCGGGCGCATATCGGTTGCCGATGCGATCCGGTTGGTCATGTTGAAAAACCCCGCAACGGCCGCGATGTCCCAGATGTCACGATCCGAAAACCCGACCTGCCGCAGCGCGTCACGGTCCTTTTCGGTGATTGTCCCGCTGGCCAGCGTCATGGTTTCGGCAAAGAGCAGCATCGCCCTCTGGCGCGCATCCAGCGGGGCCACCCGCCAGTTCATCACCAGCATTTCGCCCAAGGCCGGATCGCCCGACAACTGCCGCACCGCAGCCCCATGCGCCGTCAGGCAATAGTAACATTTGTTGGCCGACGACACCGCCACCGCGATCATTTCGCGTTCCAGCTTGGACAGGCCGGACGGGGCCAGCATCACGTCATTATATAGCGCGGTAAAGGCGTTCAGCTTGTCGATATCAAAGGCATAGGCGCGCAGGACATTGGGCACGAAACCCAGCTTTTCCTGACAGATGTCAAAGTATTTCTGCGTCGGCTCCGGCAGCGGATCGACCATCGGCAAGTCAAGGGCGGTCGGTTGGTCGGTCAAGGCTGTTCTCCGGCATGATGCGATAATGGTACTGTCCCACAACCGCCATCCCGAGGGAAGCATAGAGCGTGTTGGCGGCGGTATTCGCCTGCGTCGCCACCAAAGTCAGCCAGCGCGCACCCTGCCCCCGCGCCCAGAACGCGCTGGCGACCATCATGTGCCGCGCCAGACCTTGGCGGCGATGCGCAGGCGCGATTTCGACCGCATGGACCATGGCGCAATCCCCGTGGATAGCGGCGAACAGGGTGCCTGCGGGCCGGTCGCGCAGCCGCCCGAGGATCGTGGTTTTCGGCATCGGCGCACGGTCCATGATGGCAAGCCTGCCTGCGTTGATCCCGCCTGCGGCCCAGATTTCGACCTGCGCGGCAAGCGGTGGCCAGACCTCGAAGGTGGTCACGGGGGGCGGGCGCTGGGTGGCGATATGGTCCACGGCGGCGGCATGGATATTGACCGGGTCCTTGATCAGATAGCCGCGCTGCGCCAGCGCGTCATCCAATGCGCCCTCGCCTGCGCGAATCATGAACAGGGGTGTCTGCCCTGCCGCGCACATGGTGGTGGCGGCCAACGTGATATCGTCATCCGTCCACGGCCCCTCTGCCGTGGCCGAACAAACGCGGCTGCTGTTGCTCGCGTCCAGCCGGATCGTCCAAGGCCCGATATTGCGCTGCGCCGCGGGCGGCCATGTGCCTGCGATCACCTGATAGCAATGCTGCGCAGTTGGCAGGCTCATGCGGCGAACAGGTCTTGCAGACGCGCAAAGGCAGCTTCGACCGCGGCCTGATCCGCGCCCCGGATCACAAGGTTCGCGCCATAAGCACCGTTGCGCTGGAACGGATAGGACCCGACCGACAGATCGGGATGATCAGCGGCAAAAGCACCCAAGGGTCCGGCGATATCGCCCTCGCCGCGCATCACCTCGAGCGTGCGGGACAAAAGCGGCGCGCCACCCGTCAGGGTCGGCAGGACGCTGGCGACCATCGCCTGAAACACCGATGGCACGCCCGCCATCACATGGACATTGCGCAGGCTGAACCCCGGTGCGCTGCTGACGGGATTGTCGATCAGCGTGGCACGCGCGGGGATACGGGCCATGCGCAAACGGGCCTCGTTCAGGACCAGCCCCGACCGGTCGTAATGCGCCTGCAACAGCGCGCGCGCATCATCGCGCACATCAATCGTGTCGCCAAAGGCGGCGGCAATGCAATCGGCGGTGATGTCATCATGCGTCGGCCCGATGCCGCCGCTGGTGAACACATGATCATATTCCACCGACAGCGCCTGCACGGCGGCGATGATCGCGGGGGCGTGGTCGCTGACGATGCGGACTTCGCACAGATCGATCCCGATCTCGGTCAGCCGCCCCGCCAGATGGTGCATATTGGCATCGCGGGTCCGGCCCGAAAGGATTTCGTCGCCGATCACCAGCATGGCGGCAGTGGGGTTGGGCATGTGTCGTCTCCTGTCATATCAGCTGCTTTATAGATCGTGGCACGCGCTTTGCCATGCCCTAGAACTTTGGCACGACTTCCCATATATCGACCCGCATATGGCAAAGGATACGCGACGTGGACACCAACAAAGGCCGCATGACCAAAGACGGCATCCGGATTTATGAACCCGCCGATTTCGACGGCATGGCCAAGGCCGGCGCGCTGGCGGCGGTGATCCTTGACGAGATCGCGGCCCATGTGACCCCCGGCCAGACCACGGGTGAACTGGACCGCCTGATCACCCAGATGGTCAGCGACGCCGGTGCGATATCCGCGACCATCGGCTATAAGGGTTATCAGCACGCCAGCTGCATTTCGGTCAATCACGTCGTCTGCCACGGCATCCCCGGCGACAAGGTGTTAAAGGATGGCGATATCCTGAACATCGACGTCACCGTCATCGTGGATGGCTGGTATGGCGACACCAGCCGGATGTATGTCGCTGGCAGCGTATCGCGCAAGGCCGAACGGCTGATCGACGTGACCCATGCTGCCTTGATGAAAGGGATCGCCGCCGCCAAGCCCGGCAATACCTTTGGCGACATCGGCCATGCGATCCAGACCTATGCCGAAAGCCACCGCATGTCTGTCGTGCGCGATTTCTGCGGGCATGGCTTGGGGCGCGTGTTCCACGCCCCACCCAATGTGCTGCATTACGGGCGCGCGGGCACGGGGGCTGTGCTGGAAGAAGGCATGTTCTTTACCATCGAGCCGATGATCAACCTTGGCCGCCCCGAAACCAAGGTGCTGGCCGATGACTGGACCGCCGTGACACGCGATAAATCATTGTCGGCGCAGTTCGAACATTCGGTGGGGATCACCGCCGACGGATGCCAGATCTTTACCACATCGCCCAAGGGGCTGTTCCACCCGACCTATCCCGCCTGAGCGATGGGGCACCGGTTCTGGCCTTGGCTTGTCCTGATCGTGTCACTGGCCCTTGCGGGCCTGTCGATCATCCGTCTGGAACAGGCAGGCGCGGGGCTGGTCACATCCGAACTGGCCGTGGGCGAAACCCCTGTTACCGTATCCTGGCTGGCCGATGTGACCGACGCCCCCGTCGTCGTGATCGCCCATGGCTTTGCCGGATCACGCCAATTGATGATCGGTTTTGCACAGACGCTGGCGCAGGCAGGTTACATCGTTGCCAGCTATGATCTGCAGGGACACGGGCGCAATCCGGTGCCGATGTCGGGCGATGTGGCATCGGTCGATGGCACCACGCGGCTCTTGGTCGCGGAACTGGACCGCGTGATCGACGCCGCCTTGGGCCTGCGCGGCGCGAACGGGCAATTGGCGCTGCTGGGTCATTCGATGGCCTCCGACATCATTATGCGCCAAGCCATCGCCGACAGCCGCGTGGATGCGACCGTGGCCATATCCATGTTTTCGACCGCAGTGACGGCGGATACGCCCGCCAACCTGCTGGTCATCAACGGCGCATGGGAAACGGTACTGGCGGCCGAGGCGTTGCGCGTGCTGCGCCTGACCGACCCTGACGCGACATTCGCGCAGACCTTGGGCGATCCTGTGGCGGGCACAGGCCGGCGCGCGGTGCTGGCCCCGTCGGTGGAACATGTCGGCGTGCTCTATTCCCCGACCAGCATGGTTGAGACACGCGACTGGCTGAACGCGGTCTTCGACCGCCCGCAGGATACGCCTGTGGCCGCACGCGGCGGCTGGATCGCCCTGCTGATCGTCAGTGTGACGGCACTGGCATGGCCCTTGGCGCGGCTGGCGCGGCCTTTGCGCGCGGCCATACCGCCAAAGCGCCTGCCCCGCGGTGCATTCTGGGCCGCGACATTGGTGCCAACGATCCTGACGCCACTGATCCTGTGGCCGTTCGAGATCGGGTTTCTGCCTGTGCTGGTCGCGGATTACCTTGCGCTGCATTTCGCGCTGTTCGGGGGGATCGGCCTTTTGTTGCTTGCCCGCGCGGGGGCCTTGCGCTGGGACGCGACAGGATTGCTGCTGGCGCTGCCCATTGCGGTATTCTGCATCAGCGTTTTCGGGGGCATGCTGGATATCTATGTCGCGTCCTTCTTCGCCATCAATGCGCGGATATGGATCGTGCTTGCCATTGCGGCGGGGGCGGTGCCGTTCATGCTGGCCGATGCCTGTCTGACCGAAGCAGGCCGCGCCCCAATCTGGCGGGTACTGGTGGTGCGCGCCAATGCGCTGGTCTCGCTTGGCATCGCCACGGCGCTGGATATCGAGGGGCTGTTTTTTCTGCTGCTGATCCTGCCGATCATCTTGTTGTTCTTTGTGCTGTTCGGCACATTGGGCGGCTGGATCGGGCGGGCAACGCAGCGGCCCGTCGCGGCGGGCGTGGGCCTTGGCCTGTTTCTGGGCTGGGCCTTGGGGATGACATTTCCGCTTTTCGCAGTGTGATCTTGCAATCGCGGGTCACAATGTTAACTTTATCGCGTTGCTAGCGGCGACACCTTTCCCCCCATTATCATGAAAGGATGCACGCGATGCGCCCGACTCCCTATGCCATGCTGGCTTTGCTGGCCCTGACGACGCCCGCATTTGCGCAAGAGGTCACATTGCGGTTCCAGCACTTTGTTGCCCCTGCCAGTGCCAATCCAACCTATTTCATGCAGCCTTGGGCCGACGCGATTGCCGAACAATCCGGCGGGCGGATCAAGGTCGAAATCTATCCGTTCATGCAATTGGGCGGATCGGCCACCAACCAATACGACTTGATCCGCGATGGCGCGATCGATGGCGGCTGGGTGATCCCCGGCTATCAACCCAACCGTTTCCCCGAGGCCGAGGCGCTGGAACTGCCCTTCATGACCACCAAATCGGCGGAAGAGGCGAGCGCGGCGGCCTGGGCTTTTACCCAAGACCACCTGCTGGATGATTTTGCCGATGTGCACATCATCGCCGCCCACATGCACGGCCCCGGTATTTTGCACAAACGCGGGGATGCCCCCGCGACCATGGAAGATTTCGCAGGGCTGAAACTGCGCGGCCCGTCGCGCACCGCGACCCTGTTGCTGGAGGAACTGGGCGCATCGCCTGTCGGCATGCCCGTTCCGCAATTCCCCGAAGCGATTGCGCGCGGTGTCGTCGATGGCGGCGTGATCCCCTGGGAACAGGCCCCGTCGCTGAAACTGGATGAATTGACCGACAGCCATACCGATGTGGCGGGCGACCGGTCGCTTTATAACCTCTATTTCCTCTGGGCGATGAACAAGGCGACCTATGACACCTTGCCAGACGATCTGCGCGCCGTGATCGACGCCAATTCCGGCCTGATGGCCAGCCGCTGGGCCGGTCGCGCGCATGACACAGGCGATGCTGTCGGGCGCGATGTGATGGCCGCCAGCGGCAATGTGATTGCCGAACTTTCGGCAGAGGAGACCGCGCAGATCATGGCCGTTGGTGCTGGCGTCACCAGCCGCTGGATCGCGGAAATGGATGCCAAAGGCTATGACGGTGCGGCGCTGGTTTCTGCGGCGCAGCTGGCGGTGGAGGCAAATATCGGGGAATGAAGAAAGGGGCGCTGCCCCTCCCCCGGATTGCATCCGGGGTTCACCCGGGAGTATTTGTGGAAATAAGAAATGCGCGGTCTCAGGTCAGCCGGGCGACGACATAATCGGCCAGATCGACCAGCATGGTTTTCAGCGGATGGTCAGGGATGACGCCCAGCGCATCCTTGGCCTTGGCCGCCCAAGCAATCGCATCCTGACGGGTGCTTTCCAGCGTGCCGTGCCGGTGCAGCAGGACAATCGCATGATCCAGATCACCGTCTTGCTGACGGCCCTTCTGAATGGTCCGTTCCCAAAAGGCGCGTTCATCGGCATCCGCAGCCGCCACCGCACGGATCACCGGCAGGGTCAGTTTGCGTTCGCGGAAATCGTCGCCCACGTTCTTGCCGGTGGCCTTGGTGCCGCCGTAATCCAAGAGGTCATCGACGATCTGGAACGATATGCCCAAGGCATCGCCGTAATCGAATAGCGCCTGTTTGATGGCGGCATCCTGTCCTGCAATCTCTCCACCCACCTCCATCGCGGCGGAAAACAGGGCGGCGGTCTTGCCGCGCACGACCTTGATGTAGATGTCCTCAGTCGTGGCCAGATCGGCGGCGGCGGTCAGTTGCAGCACCTCGCCTTCGGCGATGGTGGCAGAGGCATTGGCAAGGATATCAAGCACCCGCAGCGATCCGGTTTCGACCATCAACTGGAACGAGCGCGCGAACAGGTAATCGCCGACCAGCACGCTGGATGTATTGTCCCAAAGCAGGTTCGCCGTGGGCCGTCCGCGCCGCTGGCTGCTTTCGTCGACGACATCGTCATGCAGCAGGGTCGCGGTGTGGATGAATTCGACCGTCGCCGCCAGATGGATATGGTACGGCCCGTCATAGCCACACATCCGCGCGGCAGCCAAGGTCAGCATCGGACGCAGGCGTTTGCCGCCTGCTTCGACCAGATGGGCCGTCACCTGCGGGATGCGCGGGGCATGTTCAGAGGCCATGCGGTCGCGGATCATCGCATTGACCGCCGTCAGGTCATCCGCCAAGGCGGCCGCCAATTGTTCATGTGGTTTGGTGGCGGCGTGATCAAGGCTCATGCAAGGTTCCGTCATGTGAATGGACAAGGGCGCAGCACCGCCGTAATCCTTGGGTATGAAAGAGCTTTTACGCACCAATGACGTGACCGTCATCGCCTTTGCAACCGCCCTGCTGGACGCGGAAGGTATAGACTGGTTCACCTTCGACGACAATATGAGCATCATGGAAGGCAGCATTGGCATCATGCCCCGCCGCCTGATGGTGCATGACCGCGACCTGTTCATGGCCGAAGCCGTGATGCGCGATGGCGAGATCGATCTGGGGCGTGACTGAGGATGTGACCTGTGACGCCTTTCTGGGCGGGCGTTTGCAGATTTTGCAGCCGCGCCAGGGCTATCGTGCGGGTGTCGATCCGGTGCTGCTGGCCGCCAGTATCGCCGCGCGCGCGGGTCAGTCGGTGCTGGAACTGGGCTGCGGGGTGGGGACTGCGGCCTTGTGTCTGGGGCGGCGGGTGCCGGGGCTGGCGCTGACAGGGGTCGAGGTGCAGCCTGACTACGCCAATCTGGCGCGGCGCAATGCCGCTGCGAATGATCTGCCGTTGCAGGTGATCACCGCCGATCTGCGCGCCCTGCCTGCAGATCTGCGCCAGCAGCGATTCGATCATGTCATCATGAACCCGCCCTATTTCGACCGTGACACCGGCACGGCGGCCAGCGACCCCGGCCGCGATACCGCGCTGGGGGGCGACACGCCCTTGGCCGATTGGCTGGACATCGGCGCGCGCCGGCTTGCGCCCAAAGGCTATCTGACGCTGATCCAGCGGATCGAACGCCTGCCAGAGGTTCTGTCAGCCCTGCAGGGGCGGCTGGGGTCGGTGGTGGTATTGCCCATCGCGGGGCGGACCGCGCGTGCGCCGGGGCTGTTCATCCTGCGCGCCAGACAGGAAGGGCGCGCACCGTTCTGCCTGCTGCCCGCGCTGGAAACGCACATAGGCATCGCGCATGACGGCGACAAGGACAGCTATACCCCGCTGGTCGGCGCTATTTTACGCAACGGCGCCGATCTGCCCATGGGCCGTTAATGTTTTGGCAAGTTCTGGCTGGTGAAATGCAGATAGGGGGAATTGCTGCACTGCCGCGTGACAGACAGGCGGAAACGTGTTGCAATTCCGTTACGTTTAACCAGCAGGAGGAAGATCATGAGCTTGAGTTCGCATTTGCAGGAACTGAAGAAAAAGCACCAAACCCTCTCGGACCATGTCGAGGTGATGCAACGCGCGCCCGGCGTTGATGATCTTGAGCTGGCAAAACTCAAGAAGAAAAAGTTGCAGATCAAGGAGGAAATCACCCGTCTTGCAACGCATTGAATAGAGGCTGACGCCGGCCCACGGGCTGCCAGCAAAAACAAAAGGCCGCGCCATGATGGCGCGGCCTTTCATCATTCTGCGCTGACTGTGGTCAGTACATATATTGCCCGCCATTGGCCGAAATCGTGGAACCGGTGACGAAACCCGCATCATCGGAGGCCAGAAACAGCACCGCGCGCGCGATTTCCGACGCCTCGCCCAGACGGCCCACGGGGATCTGCGGCAGAATCACCTCGTTCATGACTTTTTCGGGGATCGTGCTCATCATTTCGGTGTTGATGTAACCGGGGGCGATGACGTTGACGGTGATGCCCGCGCGCGCGCCTTCTTGCGCCAGCGCCTTGGTGAAACCGATGTCACCGGCCTTGGCGGCGGCATAATTGGCCTGCGCGAACTGGCCCTTTTGCCCGTTGATCGACGAAATCGTGATGATCCGGCCGAATTTACGGTCGCGCATCCCGGGCCAGACCGGATGGGTCATGTTGAACACGCCCGACAGGTTGGTGTCGATCACCTCTTGCCATTGCTGCGGCGTCATCTTGTGGAATGGTGCGTCACGGGTGATGCCCGCGTTGTTGACCAGCACCTCGACCGGTCCAAGATCAGCCTCGACCTCGGCGATGCCTGCAGCGCAAGCCGCGTAATTGCCGACGTCCCATTTGTAGGTCTTGATGCCGGTTTCGGCGGTAAAGGCGGCTGCCTTTTCGTCATTGCCCGCATAGGTCGCGGCAACGGTATAGCCTGCATCCTTCAAAGCTGTTGAAATCGCCGCGCCAATACCGCGCGACCCCCCCGTGACAAGTGCCACACGTCCCATAGTCTCTCCTCCCGTTTGTTATTGTCGTATGGGCGGCCGTTAACCGACCGCCCCCTGTGATTAGAACCGTTCGACGCAAAGCGCGACACCCATGCCGCCCCCGATGCAGAGCGTGGCAAGACCCTTTTTGGCATCGCGGCGCTTCATCTCGAACAGCAGGGTGTTGAGGATGCGCGCACCGGATGCGCCGATCGGATGGCCGATGGCGATGGCGCCGCCATTCACGTTGACGATGGCAGGGTCCCAGCCCATGTCCTTGTTCACGGCACAGGCTTGTGCGGCAAAAGCCTCGTTCGCCTCGACCAGATCAAGGTCTTCAACGCTCCACCCGGCCTTGGCCAGGGCTTTGCGGCTGGCCATGACCGGCCCCACACCCATGATCGACGGGTCAAGCCCAGCGGTGGCATAGGATGCGATCCGCGCCAGCGGTTCGATCCCGCGCTTTTCGGCGTTTTCGATGGACATGAGCAAGGTCGCCGCCGCCCCGTCATTCAGGCCAGAGGCGTTGGCCGCCGTGACCGACCCGTCCTTGGTAAAGGCGGGGCGCAGTTTCTGCATCGCGTCGATGGTGGCACCGTGGCGGATGTATTCGTCCTGATCGACGATGATGTCGCCTTTGCGGGTCTTGACGGTAAACGCCATGATTTCATCCGCGAATTTGCCGGCCTTTTGTGCGGCTTCGGCCTTGTTCTGGGATGCGACGGCGAATGCGTCCTGCATGTCGCGGGTGATTTGCCACTGGTTGGCCACGTTTTCCGCCGTCTGGCCCATGTGGTAATTGTTGAACGCATCCCACAGCCCGTCACGGATCATCGTGTCGATATAGGACATATCGCCCATTTTCTGGCCCGCGCGCAGATAGGCGGCATGCGGGCTGAGCGTCATGTTTTCCTGACCACCCGCCAGCACGATGTCGGCATCACCCAGCTGGATATGTTGCGCGCCCAACGCGACGGCGCGCAGGCCGGACCCGCAGACCTGGTTAAGGCTCCAGGCCGCGGCCTCGATCGGCAGACCGGCGTTGATATGCGCCTGACGGGCGGGGTTCTGGCCCTGTGCTGCGGTCAGGACCTGACCAAGGATCGTCTCGCTCACCTCGGATTTGTCGATCCCTGCGCGCGCGACAACCTCTGACAGGACAGCCGCCCCAAGATCATGCGCGGGTGTGGTCGCAAAGGCGCCACCGAAACTGCCGACAGCGGTGCGTGCTGCGGATGCGATAACAACATTGGTCATGGAATAGTTCCTTCAGGTTTGTGTCACCGAAAGAATGCACTGCCTGCACGCCGACCTGCGCAAGCCTACTTCCTCCCGTTTGGGTCATGCTATTGGGTTGCACCAGAGAGGGCAAATTAATTTCAAACACGCCATTGCCGTGGTCAAAAGGTGAAACGTGGCACGCCGTAAAGATAGCCTTGCAGGCAATCGGCACCGATGCTGCGCAGAAATGCCGCCTCTTCCTCGGTTTCGACACCATCGGCAATTGCGAACATTTCGAAATGATGCGCCACGGTGATCAGCGCCTCTGCCAGAACCTGATTGTCGGGATTCTGGTCGATGCCGCGCACAAAGCCTTTGTCGATCTTCACAAGGTCGAAAAAGAAATCCTTGAGATGGCGGAACGCGGTCATGCCCGCCCCGAACCCGTCCAGCGCAAAGGCCACGCCCTTGGGCTGCATTTCGGCCATGAACCGGATCATCACATCGGGCAGCATCATGGCGGATGTTTCGCTGATCTCGAAAATCAGCCTGTCCCCCAGACTGGCATGGTCGCGCAAACCACCGTCCAGAATGCGCCGCCATTCGCCATCCGCGACGGACCGCGCCGACAGATTGATCGACAGGCGCAGGGTGGGGTTGCGCCGCAGGTGCCGCAGCGCATGTGTCAGGCTGACGCAATCAATCTCGCGGCCCATGACCGTATCTTCGACCAAGCCCATGAAATGCGCCGCCGGAATGATCCGTCCGGCATCGTCGTGCAGCCGGATCAACCCTTCGTGAAAGGCGATCTGCGGCACGGGGTCGGTGGTGACAATCGGATGAAACGCAAGACTGGCCCGATCCGCCGCCAGCGCATCGCGCACCAGCGCCACGACATCGCTGTCCCGGCTGGCCAAGGCATAAAGCAACAGATCGGCCACAGGCAGATCGGCGATATCCGTGCTGGAAAGCGTGGCTTTCGACATCCTGTTCATCCATAGTGACTGCTGCACCTTGGACCAATGCTGCTAACAAAGCCTTAAAGGAGCCGAAAATGGCACGCTGTGACTGGGCCGGACCGGACCCGATTTACATCGACTATCACGATACCGAATGGGGCGTGCCCGAATATGACAGCCGTGCCTTGTGGGAAAAACTGGTGCTGGACGGGTTTCAGGCGGGGCTTTCCTGGATCACGATCCTGAAAAAGCGCGACAATTTCCGCGCGGCCTTTGCCGGATTCGACCCTGACATCATCGCGGGTTGGGGCGAGGATGACGTGCGCCGCCTGCTGGCCGATCCCGGCATCATCCGGCACCGCGGCAAGATCGCGGCCACGATCACCAATGCCCGCGCCTGGCAACGGATCGAGGCCGCGCAAGGCTTTGCCACCTTCCTGTGGGCCTATGTGGATGGCGTGCCCTTGCAGACAACCCTGCCCGACCGCAGCGCGATGCCGACGCAATCGGCCCTGTCGGTGCAGATGTCCAAAGACCTGAAAAAAGCGGGGTTCAAATTCTGCGGACCAACGATCGTCTATGCGTTCACGGAAGCAACGGGGCTGATCAACAACCATGTCACATCCTGCCCGCGCCACGCCGCCTGCGCAGCACTTGCACGTTCACCAGCGGTTTAACGCGGCCTCGTCAGCATCTTTCGCCGCCACCCATGCGGCACCGGACAAAGTGACTTCCTTTTTCCAGAACGGCGCGCGGGATTTCAGGTAATCCATCAGGAAATCAGCGGCAGCAAAGGCCTCGGCCCGGTGGGCGGCGGCGGTGGCGACCATCATGATCGGGGCCGCCGGTTCCAGCGCGCCAAAGCGGTGGATCACCAGCGCATCGGCCAGCGACCAACGCGCCACGGCCTGATCCAGAATGCCGGTGATCGCGCGTTCGGTCATGCCGGGGTAATGTTCGATCATCATATGGCGCAGATCGCCCGATGTATCGCGCACGACGCCGGTGAAACTGACGATGGCACCGATATCCCGACGCCCCACGGCGAAACCGGCCAATTCCGCCCCGGGATCAAAGGCGGCCTGTTGCACGCGGACCTGCATCAGCCGCCCGTCATCGGCGGAAAGAACGCAACCTCGCGCACACCGGCAAGCGGGGCATCGAAATCTGCCAGTTCCTGGTCCACCGCGACGCGCAGCGCGCTGATATCGGCAAAAGCAGCGGCATAGCGGTCTTCGCGCGCGACAAGCTCGGCAACCAGATCAGCGACCGTCGCGGCCTGGGTCTGCACTTTTTCCTGCGGCACGCCGATCCGTTCGCGGACCCAGGCGAAATACATCACGTTCATTGTACCGGTCCCCCCACCAGGTATGGCTGCGCCTTGCGGAAATAATCCCACCCCGTCAGCAAGGTCAGAATGGCCGCAATCCAAAGCGCGATGATCCCGACCCACCAGGTCACAAAAGTCGACAGCGCCTCGACCCCGTCATAATGCTCAAAAGCACCCTTGGCGAACAGGATCGCAATGGCGACCATCTGCGCGGTGGTTTTCCACTTGGCCAATTGCGTGACCTTCAGCAGGCCCGCGGTATCGCCCAGAAATTCGCGCAGGCCCGACACGAACACTTCGCGGAACATGATCACGGTGGCGGGCAACAGGATATAGGGGTCCATGCCGGAAAACCCGGTGATCACCAAAAGCGCGATCACCACCATCGCCTTGTCGGCAATCGGGTCCAGCATCGCGCCCAGCTTGCTTTCCTGTTTCCAGCGGCGGGCCAGATAGCCGTCCAGAAAATCAGTCAGCGCCGCCGTGACAAACAGGACCAGCGCGAACCAGTCAGCCGCAGGCCGGTTGAAATACAAAAACATGATCACAACACCGGGTGCCGCGGCCAGTCGGAGGATCGTCAGGATATTGGGCAATGACAGCATAATGGGCGCACATTAAACCGGCTTTGTCCAAGACACCAGCACCCCCATCTTCCGAGCCCAAATATCCCCGCCGGAGGCAGAAAAGTTTTTATCCCTGTTCGTGGAAATAATCGTAGATCACCTGCGCCATATTCGCCGAGACACCATCCACGGCCTTGAGATCCGCCAGGTTGGCGCGGGCCACCGCCTTGGCCGATCCGAAATGCGCCAAAAGTGCGCGTTTGCGTGTCGCCCCGACGCCCGGCACATCGTCCAGCGGCGTGGCACCGATGGCCTTGGACCGTTTCGCACGGTGGGTGCCGATGGCAAAACGGTGCACCTCGTCGCGCATCCGCTGGATGAAATACAAGACCGGATCATTGTGGCGCAGCGCCATGACCGGTTTGCCGGTGCGGTGGAATTCCTCTTTGCCAGCATCGCGGTCCAGCCCCTTGGCCACGCCGACCATCGGGATGTCGCTGACGCCCATGCCATCCATGATCTGGCGCACGGCAGATACCTGCCCTTGGCCACCGTCGATCAGCAACAGGTCAGGCCATGTGCCGGTGCTGCGGTCGGGGTCTTCCTTGATCAGGCGCTGGAAACGGCGGGTCAGCACCTCTTTCATCATGCCGAAATCGTCACCGGGGGTCAGGTCTTCGCCGCGGATGTTGAACTTGCGGTACTGGTTCTTGTCGAACCCGTCAGGCCCCGCCACGACCATCGCGCCGACAGCATGGGCGCCCTGAATATGGCTGTTGTCGTACACCTCGATGCGCTGCGGCACTTTTGGCAGATCAAAGGCCGTGGCCAGACCTTTCAACAGACGGCTTTGCGTCGCGGTTTCCGACATCTTGCGCGCCAGGCTTTCGCGGGCGTTGCGCAGGGCGTTCTGCACCAGTTCGGCCTTTTCGCCGCGCTGGGGGACGACAATCTCGATCTTGCGACCCGCCTTTTCGGCCAAGGCGGCGGCCATCAGATCGTCATTGTCCAAACCATGCGACAGGATCAGCATGCGCGGCGGTTCGCGGCCTGCGTAAAACTGGCCGACGAAAGCCTCCATCACCTCGGCCATATCCTCTTCGCCGCTGATACGGGGGTAGTAATCGTGATTACCCCAGTTCTGGTTGGCGCGGATGAAAAACACCTGCACACAAGCCTGCCCGCCATCGGTATGCAGCGCGATGACATCAGCCTCTGCCGTATTCTGCGGGTTGATACCCTGCGCCGATTGCACCTGCGTCAGCGCCTTGATCCGGTCGCGCAGGGCAGCGGCGCGTTCGAACAGCATCTCTGCGCTGGCGGCCTGCATCTGCGCGGCCAAGGCTTCTTGGATGCCCTTGGTGCGGCCTTGCAGGAAATTCTCGGCCTCTTTCACGGACAAGGCATAATCCGCCTTGCTGATCATCCCGCAACAGGGGCCGGAACAGCGTTTGATCTGGTATTGCAGGCAGGGGCGCGTGCGGGTTTCGAAATCGCTGTCCGAACAATTGCGCAGCAAGAACACGCGCTGCAATTGCGACAGGGTGCGGTTGACCGCACCGGCACCGGCGAAAGGGCCGTAATAATCGCCTTTCTGAGACTTCGCGCCGCGGTGTTTGCGGATCATCGGGAAATCATGATCCTTGGTCACAAGGATATTGGGAAAGCTTTTGTCGTCGCGCAAAAGCACGTTGTAACGCGGTTTGAGCTGCTTGATCAGGTTCTGTTCCAGCAACAAGGCTTCGGTTTCCGTCCGCGTGGTCAGAAACAT
Organism: Loktanella sp.; assembly: GCA_017542965.1. GTDB lineage: Bacteria > Pseudomonadota > Alphaproteobacteria > Rhodobacterales > Rhodobacteraceae > Yoonia. Next base: position 147,519 of record JAFWEI010000003.1, read on the forward strand.
CATCGACGCGGTTTCCGAAATCATCCGCGCGATCCGCGGCGAATGCGGGCCGGGGCGGGCATAATTGCTGACCCGCGCCCGCAGATTGCGGGCCTTGCCCACATACAGAACACGGCTGTCCGCATCCAGCATCCGGTACACCCCCGGCGAGGAATCAAGGCTGCGCAGATAGCCGTGGATCACGTCATATCCGGTGCTGGCGGTTGGGGGTCCGGTGTCGGTCATACGCGGGCTTCTTTGATTCTAGCGGCGCTGCAATGGTAACGCGGCAGGGACAAGAGAAAAGGCATCCACCGTTTCTGTGGATAAGTCGGTGGACGAACTGCTGGTTTACGGAAATTATCCTTGTTTCCAGCCCACTTCATCGCTTTGCTTAAAAATTAGGCAATTTTTCAAGGCGTTGATTTTATTGAAAACTTTTTTGAACCATCCCTTAACGCGTTGAAAAACCGTGGCTTTGTGACTTTTTCGTGAATGCTGGCAATGCCGGTGCGTAACTTTCGGCGTGCCTTACTCGACGCCCAGCACATCAGGGGTCTGCCAAGCCAGATGCTGCCCCCCGTCCACGGCCAGCATTTGCCCTGTCACGCCCGGCGCATCAAGGAAATATCCCAAGGCTGCGCAAATCTCTGCCGGGCTGGCGCCACGCTGCAAAACCGTCGCCGCACGCTGGCGCGTGAAATGCTCTGCCGATTGCCGCGCGCCTTGCAATGTCGGCCCCGGACCAATCGCATTGACCCGCACATGGGGGGCCAGCGCCTGCGCCGTGGTCCGCGTCATCGCCCAAAGCCCCATCTTGGCGATGGTATAGGTCATGAATTCAGGGGTCAGTTTCTGCACGCGCTGGTCGATCATGTTGACGATCAAAGCCTGCGCCAAAGGTTCGCCCATGGCATCGGTCTGCGCCTTGGGCGCCTGGGCCGCAAAACCTTGGGTCAGCACGAAAGGCGCGCGCAGGTTCGACCCGATGTGCCGGTCCCAGCTTGCCTTGGTGGCGCTGTGGATCGTGTCATATTCAAAGATTGATGCATTATTGACCAGACAGGTCAGCGGCCCGCCCAGCGCAGTCCGCGCGCGGCCCACCAAGGCGGCGGTCGCATCTTCATCCAGCAGATCGGCTTGCAGCGCCACGGCCTGCCGCCCCATCGCGCGCAGCTGCGCGACCGTATCCTGCGCGCCCGCCAGTGAGCCTGCGTAATGCACCGCCACATCATAGCCGCGCTGCCCCAGATACAGCGCCATCGCCTGCCCCAGCCGCGCGCCTGCGCCTGTCACCAATGCTTTCATGGCTTGCCCTTTTCACATGCGCAGGGCCCCTTGCCGATACGGAACCGCTGGCATTTGGGGCATTTCGCCGCCGCCAGCGTCTTTTGCCCCGGAAACCGCCATTTGCCGAAAATACCCAGCACCACCATGAAGGCCAGAAACAGGAAAACCGATTTGACGATCATAGGCCGAACCGCGCATAGGCCGCACGTTCCTCGATCCCTGCAATGGCGTCATCGACGATCTGCGCGCCAAACCGCGCAAGCAGCGGCTTGCGCTGGCCATAGCGGCGGAATTTCACCTTGTCCCCGAAACGGGCCTTCATCACCGGGGCCAGATGGCCGATACCATCCACCAGCCCCGCGTCGATGCCTTTCTGGCCGATATAAACCTCGCCGGTGAACAGGTCGGGATCGTCGGACAGTTTTGGCCCGCGCCGCGATTGCACATAGGCGATAAAGGTCGCGTGCAGGTCTTCCAGCCAGCCCTTGAGCTTTTTGACATCGGCGGGGTTCTGCGGTTTGAACGGGTCCAGCAGGCTTTTGGATTTGCCCGCGGTATGCACCCGCCGTTCGATCCCATAGCGGTCAATCGCCTCATGCGCGCCGAAACCCGCGCTGATCACGCCGATGGACCCGGTGATCGAACATGCGTCGATGAAAATCTCGTCTGCGGCGCAGGCCAGCCAATAGCCGCCAGAGGCGGCCACATCCTCGACAAAAGCGAAGACAGGGATTTTCTTTTCATCCGCCAGCCGCCGGATGCGCGATGCGATCAGGGATGATTGCACGGGCGACCCGCCCGGACAGTTGATTTCCAGCGCGACAGCGGCAGGCTTGCCCTTGCTGAATGCCTTTTCGATCACCGGCGCAAGGCCGGGGTCGTCCAGCCCGCGACCGGAATTGCTGATCGCGCCTTGCAGGCGGATCACGGCGACGAAGGGGGCGGACTTGGTAAAGGGGATATATTTCATGCCCATATACTTAAACCGATCCCCGCGCCCCGCAAGGTCCACAGATGGTCACTGCCGGATGCGCCAACCGGTGCGGAAAATCCACCAGATGAAGGCAAGACAGGCCGTGGTGAACACGGTGATCGCCAGCATCGACATGCCGATACTGACATCCGCCACGCCAAAGAACGACCAGCGAAACCCGCTGATCAGGTAAACCACCGGATTGAACAGGGTGATCGTCTGCCAGACCGGTGGCAGCATGGTGATCGAATAGAACGACCCGCCCAGAAACACCAAGGGCGTGATCACCAACAGGGGGATCAACTGCAATTGTTCGAAATTGCCCGCCCAGATGCCGATGATGAAGCCCAGCAAAGAAAAGCTGATACAGGTCAGCACCAGCAGCGCCAGCATCGCAAACGGATGCGCGATCTGGATGTCGATAAAGAAAAACGCCGTCAGCAGGATGATGATCCCGATGAACAAGGCCTTGGTCGCCGCCGCCCCCACATAGCCCGCCACGATTTCCAGAAAACTGACGGGGGCCGACAGCAATTCATAGATCGTGCCAGTGAATTTGGGGAAATAGATGCCGAAACTGGCGTTGGATGTGGCCTGCGTCATCACCGACAGCATGATCAGCCCCGGCACGATAAAGGCGCCATAGCTGACACCTTCGACCTGATCGATCCGGCTGCCGATGGCCGCACCAAAGACCACGAAATACAGCGAGGTGGACAGCACCGGCGACACCAGCGATTGCATGATCGTGCGCTGGAACCGGCGCATTTCATGCACATAGATCGTCTTGACTGCGTTGAGGTTCATCATTCTTCCTTTACCAGACCGACAAAGATGTCTTCGAGGCTGCTTTGTTGCGTCTGCAAATCTTTCATCTGCAAACCGGCGTTTTGCAGATCGTTCAACAAGGTGGTGATGCCGGTGCGCGGCCCCTTGGTGTCATAGGTATAGGTCAGGCTTTGCCCGTCCGGTGCGCGGTGCAGGGCGTATTTGGCCAGCGCGGCGGGAATCTCGGCCGCGGGTGCGACCAGATCGATGCGCAGCTGTTTCTTGCCCATCTGCGCCATCAATTCGGCCTTGTCCTGGATCAGCAGGATTTCACCTTTGGCGATGATGCCGACACGGTCGGCGATGGCTTCGGCCTCTTCGATATAATGCGTGGTCAGGATGATGGTCACGCCGGAGGCTTTCAGCCCTGCGACGACCGCCCACATATCCTTGCGCAATTCGACATCGACGCCCGCGCTGGGTTCATCCAGAAACAATACGCGCGGTTCATGCGCCAGCGCCTTGGCGATCAGAACGCGGCGTTTCATGCCGCCGGACAGCGTCATGATCTTTCTGTCTTTCTTGTCGTCCAGCGACAATTGGGCAAGAATGTCATCCACCTTGCCATCATCGCGGGGTTTGCCGAACAAGCCACGCGAAAACTGGACCGAGGCTCTGACCGTCTCGAAGGGTTCAAGGCTGATTTCCTGCGGCACCAGCCCGATCATGGCGCGCGCGGCGCGGTACTCTTTCTGGGTGTCATGGCCACCCACTGTCACGGTCCCCGATGTGGGCGACGTGATCCCGCAGATCGTGGAAATCAGCGTGGTCTTGCCCGCGCCATTGGGGCCAAGCAGGGCAAGGATCTCGCCTTCTGCGATCTCCAGATTGACGGATTTAAGCGCCTCGAACCCGCCGGCATAGGATTTGCGCAGGTTCTTGACGGAAACGATTGCGGTCATGGGACAGCCTTTGTGTTGGTTGGTGGTTACCTAGACCCGCACAGTCGGAAGTAAAAGAGCCAGCACCGTGCGCTGATCCGCGACACCATTGGGCGGGATCGCACAAAGTCACCCAATCCGCGCGGCCATATCCAGCATCCGGCAGGAAAAGCCCCATTCATTGTCGTACCAGCCGAAAACGCGGACCATCCCGCCTTGGGTGACGCGGGTTTCTGGCAGCGCGACGATCAGGCTTTCGGGCCGCGCGCGCAGGTCCGATGACACCAGCAGCTTGTCGGTATGCCCGATCACGCCGGTCTGGGCGCGCAACAGATCGTGCAAGGCGGCACGGTCGGGCGTGTCGCGCACCACGACCGCAAGGTCGATGGCAGAGACGGAGGCGACAGGCACACGCACCGCCGCCGCCTCGATCCGGCCCGCGATCTGCGGCAGCACATCGCCCAGCAATTTCTGCGCCGATGTCGTTGTCGGCACCATCGACAGCCCCGCCGCACGGCTGCGCAGGAAATCGCCACGCGGCGCGTCAATCGTGGGCTGGCTGCCGGTGTAGCAATGGATCGTCGTCATCCAGCCGGTTTTCAGCCCCCAATGATCGTCGATCAGCCGGACCAGCGGCGCCAGCGCATTGGTGGTGCAGGATGCGTTCGACACGATAGGCTGGTCTGCCAACAGATGATCATTTGCCCCCAGCACGATGGTGATATCCGCCGCCCCCGACGGGCCAGAGATCAGAACGCGGGACGCGCCCGCGCGCAGGCCCGCCTCGGCCACGGGGCGGGTGTCGGCCTTGCCGGTGCATTCCAGCAGCACATCGACATCCGCCAGATCCAGCGATCCGACATCATCAGTCTGATAAATCGGGATCGCCTTGCCGTTGACGACAAGACGATCCCCGCGCAGTTCCGCCTGCCCCGGAAAAGGGCCAAAGACGCTGTCATAGGCGAACAGATGCGCGCAAAGGTCGCTTTGCGCCATGTCGTTGATCCCGACGATGTCCACTGCGGAACCATATCCGAGCGCATGCGCGCGCAGCAGCGTCCGCCCGATCCGGCCAAAACCGTTGATGAAAACCTTTGTCATGCACGCCTCCGGACTTTGGCCGGATGCTGCATCTTTGTGCAGCTCTTCACAAGCCGCGATAGCCCTGCAATCAGGGGCAGAATCATGCGCATGGCAAGGCAGTCTGACCGGATTAGGCCACACAACGGGCCGATCCTGCACCACGGCAGCAGCGCAGAACCTTAAAATACGCACAAATTTGCGGCAAATACCGCAAGGATCGTCATTTTCCGCCAACGGCAGGGACCAGCTGCCAAAAGCGGGCCTATCCCGTAAAAGTGCCGCTTTTCACCGGAAACAGCCCCGATACTGTTTCGTTTTTTCCAAACAATCAGGCCGAAACAGCAGGATTACGGGCAACCAAACAACAAGTTAACGTCACTTTTTGGCCCAAATTGAATGAGAGCAATCACCAAAGGCAGGCGCGCGGCGTCCTGCTGTTGTGTGTCGATGGCTGGAAATCATAATGGCGAAACCGCTGATGCAAGACAATGCAGATGACAAGGACAGCTTTATCGACGAGCTGAAGCCGGGCACCAAGCTGTTGCACGGGCAGTATGTCATCGACAGCTTTCTGAATGCGGGCGGTTTCGGGATCACCTATCTGGCGCGGGACAGTCTGGACCGCAAGATCGTGATCAAGGAATGTTTCCCCGGCGCATTCTGCCGGCGCAGCCGTTATATCGTGCAGGCCCGGTCGCGCGCGCATCAGAACGAATTGAAATCCATCGTCCGCCTGTTCGTGCAAGAGGCGCGCAGCCTGGCCAAGTTAAGCCACCCCAATATCGTCGGGGTGCATCAGGTGTTCGAAGACAATGACACCGCCTATATGGCGCTTGATTTCGTCGAAGGCCGCGATCTGCTGGACAGGATCGAAGACCCCAAACACAGCCTGACACCCGCCCAGATCAAGCCGATGCTGAAAGACATGCTGGATGCCGTGGGTTTCATCCACGACCAAGGCATCCTGCACCGCGATATTTCGCCCGACAACATCCTGATCGGCAAAGACATGCGTCCGGTGCTGATTGATTTCGGGGCCGCCCGCGAAGAAGCCACCAAGCAAAGCCGCGTGCTGTCTGCCCTGCGCGTGGTCAAGGACGGCTATTCACCGCAAGAATTTTACATCGCGGGGTCAGATCAGGGGCCAAGCAGCGATCTTTATGCGCTTGCAGCGACATTCCATCATCTGATCGCCAAGGATGTGCCGCCCAATTCGCAGGCCCGGCTTGCCGCCATCGCCTCGGGCGATCCGGACCCCTATGTCAAACTGGCGGGGCGGATCGCGGGCTATGACGCGCCTTTCCTTGCCGCCATCGACAAGGCGCTGGAGATATTGCCAAAGGACCGTCTGCAATCGGCCAAGGCCTGGCGCGATATGATGGAGGGCGCGCAGGACTCTGTGACGCCTGACGATATCGCGGTGCAGGTGGCGGAAACTGACGCATCACAGACAGGCAGGCCCAGATCAAAAGCGCCGCTGCTTTTGGGGTCTGCGGCTGTTGTTGCGCTGTTGGTGGGGACAGGTATTTTTGTAAATGGCGCGGGTCCGGCCCCTGCCGTTGTACCGGTCAGCGCGGCGCAAACAGCAAGCCCGCAGACCACGGATGACACCACCACACCGGCACCTGTTGTCACAGCCGATGTGCTGCCTGAGGCACAGATCAGAACGCCAACGCCCCCTGCCATGCCCGCCGAGATGCCCCAACCGGTGCCGGAACCGGATGTGACAGCAGCCTTGCCAGTGCTTGCCGATCTGCGCCCCGCAGCCCGGATAGATATCGCCACTGTCACCCTGCCCGACACGCCCGACATGGTTGACGCCGTCGGCACCGGCCCTGTCGTGGATATCGCCGCCATCGTGCCGGGCAACGAAGTGCAGCCATCCGCCGTCACGGTCAGCTGGACTGTCGATATCCCCTTTGCCGCGGCAGATGTCGCGTCAAACATCATCGCAACCGCCGCCCCGGACGCCCCTGTCTGGGCGCAGGCCGGTCTGGTGATCATCGATGTGAACGGGGTGGATGTCACCGCGATCAGCGATATCCCCGCCATCCTGCGCGCAGGCAACGATCCTTTGGGCGACAGGAGCGATCTGGATGTGACCTTTGGCACGATGACCCCCGCGACAGGGCAACGGGCCGCGGTGCAGATGCGCATGCCTGTCGTGCATGTTGTGGCTTTGTCCGATGGCACTGTGTTCGAGACGCGCTTTGCCGATCAGGCATGGCAGACGGTGGTGACAGATGTACCCTCGGCATCGCGCAGCGGGTTGCAGCAGGGTGACATCGTCACATCCTACATCCCGACGGCAGAAACACTCGACATGCGCGACAGTCTGCCTGGGATCCTCACCCGCGAAATCGCAAACGGGACAGACCGTTTCATGTTCGCGGTGAAACGCGATGGCAGCATGTGGGTGGCATCCGTCGATTATGCCGATGCTGCGGAATGAGGGCAGCGAACTTTCCCGGATGGGGCGTGCATTGGCAATTGGAAAGGTCTGAACCATGAAGTTTATTCGTGATCTCATTGGCAAAAAACAGGCAGCGGCAGAGACTGTGGCAGAGCCAGAGACTGCTGTAGAGACTGCGGCAGCCCCCGAAGAAAAGATCGCGGAACCCCGGCATGATCCCATCGATCCGCGCCGGCGCGGCGGCGAATTGTCAGCAGAGGTGAATGCCATGCTGACCAACGTCAACGCCAAGACGCGTGCAGCAGATGCGCCATCTGTGCAGGCACCCGCTGTCAATATCTGGGACATGGACAGCGACGACGGATCAACCGCGCTGCCGGACACGGCGCCCGTTTTGCCAAAACCGGCACCTGCGCTGGCCTCGGCGGCGGCGGCACGGTCGCCCGCACGGTCGCGCCGGACCAAGACACGGCTGATTGGCTTTGACAAATCCGACGGGTCTGTTGTCGATCTGTTCAATGATGCGCCAAAGGTTGTGGCGAGCCAGCGCGCGCGCTTTCCCGTGGGCTGGATCGTGATTGCCGCGGGGCCGGGGCGCGGCGAAAGCTTTGCCCTGATGGCCGGCATGAACGCGATTGGCCGTGGCGAGGATCAGGCCATCCAGCTTGATTTTGGGGATACCGCGATTTCACGCAGCAACCATGCCGCCATCGTCTATGACACCGACGGCAAGGAATTCCTGCTGGGCCATGGCGGCAAGTCGAACATCGTGCGGCTGAACGACAGGCCCGTGATCAGCAACGAAACGCTCAAGACCGGTGATGTGATCCGCATCGGGGAAACCGTGTTGCGGTTCGTCGCGCTCTGCGACAAATCCTTCAACTGGGCCAATGGCGCAACGGGGGAGGGCGAAGATGTGGCGATCGCCTGAACCGCGCTTTGACGTTGCTTCGGCGATCTGTCAGGGCGGCCGCGATTATCAGGAAGACGCCATCGTCACGGATTTCCCCTTTGGCGCGGACAGCGGTGTCGTGGTGCTGGCCGATGGCATGGGTGGCCATGCCGCCGGTGACGTCGCCAGCAAGATCGTTGTGACCGAGGTCTTCAGCGAGCTGAAATTCCAAAGCGCGTATTTTTCCGATTTCGAAACAGATATTCCCCAATACCTGACCGCAGCGGCGGTGAACGCCAATGATGTCATGCGCGATCATGTGACCCAGCACCCCGACACACGCGGCATGGGTGCCACACTGGTGTCGATTGTCATTGTCGAAAACCGCATGTTCTGGATGTCGATCGGGGATTCCCCGCTGTATCATTTCCGCAATGGCCAGTTGCGGCAGCTGAACGAAGATCATTCGCTGGCACCCCAGATTGATTTCATGGTGCAATCGGGGCTTCTTGATCCGGCGGTGGGCAAGAACCATCCGGATCGCAATTGCCTGACCTCGGTCATCTTTGGCGACCGCGTTGCCAAATCCGACTGCCCCAAGACCCCTTACACACTGGAGGTGGGTGATATCATCGTGGTGTCCAGCGACGGGCTGCAATATCTTGAGGATGCAGACATCCAGCGCATCCTGTACAAATACCGCCGCAAGAAAGCGGCCGAGATTGCAGGCTATCTTTTGGAAGCCATCGAAGCCCTGGCCGATCCCGATCAGGACAATTGCACCTTTTGCGTCATCAAGCTGAACCACAACAAACCCGTGATCCGTGCCGTGCGCCCCAAACCGGCGGGCCATATGGATGCGCCCACGCCCACCACGACCCGTGTGGTGGATATCGCGGATGTGGCCGCGACGACCGCCGCGCGCGCGGATCGGGCTGCCAACAGCCACAGGCCGGACGCGGTTGATGGCACCGCCCCGCCCGCAAAATTCGCGGCCAGAGGCAGTTGATGCCCAACCAACCACCGTTCACGCCTGTGCAACAAGAGCTTGCGCAGGCGATTGCCTCGGGGCGTTTGCCTGCACAGGTGCAGGCCCGTGCCGAAACGCTGCTGGACAGGATCAGGAAACCTGTCCGCCTTGGTCTTTTGGGCCAGCCGCAAACGGGAAAATCACTGTTGCTCAACCTGTTGGTCGGCACCGATGTCGTGCCAACCGACCTGCGCCTGCCGACGCTGGAACTGACCTATGGCGCGGCACCCTGCATCATCTGCACCTTGGCGGACGGGACCAAGACCACGGTCAACAGCGATGACCTGCGCCGGGTCGCGGCACTTGCCCCCATCTTTGTCGAAATGCAATTGCCCCTGCCCGCGCTGGAAAAAATTTCGCTGCTCGAAGTCGTTGCGCCCGATGATGCCACGGCGCTGCACCGTGCCAGCCAATGGGCCGCCAAGCGGACCGATGTGGTTTTGTGGTGCAGCCAGTCGTTTGACGCACAAGACCAGCATATCTGGGCGCAGATGCCCGACCTGATCAAGGATCACGGTTTTCTGATGATCACCAAGGCCGACATCTTGCGTGCGCAAGGGCAGCTTGACCGCGTTCTGACGCGCGCAGCCGCCATGGCCCGCGACGATTTCAACCAGATCCTTGCCATCGCGACACCCGACGCCATCGCCGCGCGCAGGGCTGACGGATCTGTCGACAAGAACAAGATGCGCAATAGTGGCGGCATGGCCTTGATCACCGCCGTGCTGAAACAGGTATCATCCGGCAAGCAATCCGCCGTGGACGCCGCCGACATGCTGCTGGCCCGGTACCCCGCTGCAGCGGCCGCACCTGTCGCAACGCCAGTGATCACGCCAGCCGCCGCCGCCCTGCCCCCGGCAAGCATAGCCGCCTACCAGACGGCGCTTGACCATATCAGCGGGCAGGCTGCGGCGCTGTTGCAGCTGGCCCAATCGGGCGACAGGGATATGCCCGCCAAGGTCATGGCGCAGACCGTTGAACAATTGCTATGGTTGTGCGATTACATTACACACAACTTAAGAGATAGTTACCCCTTGTTGCAACAGGCCCGCGCGACTGTTTTCGATGCGGCCGACCTGGCGCAGCTGATGCAGATGGAACGGCGTGACAGCGCCGCAATCGAGGCTGTCAGCCTGCTGTTGCAGGTAAAGCGCGAGTTGCAGGCCGACATTGCAGCTTGAGCGATACAGAATGTTGAAAGACCGGCCCCGATGCCGTCATAGTTAAGCGGTGTGATTTTGTTTCCATGACAGCACTAAAACATGCTTTGCCGCATGATTTGGCGCTGGGGCGCACCCCCGTGACAGGTGCAAAAACCGCGTTACCAAGGACGGAACCGAATGAAGATGGAAGAGCTGGCAAAAGCGGGCGGCTACAAGGTCCCGACAGCACATCACCCATTCATGAGCCTGGGTCTGGAAAAGCTGGACCTGTTTCATGCCGAAATCGCCGATCTGGAGGCGACGTTGAAAGATGTCGTCAAACTGGGCGGCCCGGATAGCGAAAAGAAATCGGCAAAGCTGATCAAACAATTGCGGTCATTCGCACCCAGCGTCACGATGATCGGCCAGATCAAAGCCGGCAAGACATCGCTGGTCAATGCCATGGTTGGCCGCCCTGACCTGCTGCCTGCGGACGTGAACCCCTGGACATCGGTCGTCACCTCGCTGCACCTGAACGCGGCTTTGCCCGCGGATGCGCCGACCGCGACCTTCCAGTTTTTCAACAAGGACGAATGGGATCATCTGATCGAAAATGGCGGGCGCATCGGCGAATTATCCGCACGGGCCGGTGCCGACGAGGAGATGGAGAAAATCCGCCTGCAAATCGCCGAAATGCGCGACAAGACCAAGCGCCGCCTTGGTCGCAAATTCGAACTTTTGCTGGGTCAGAAACACAGCTACGCCGACCTGAACGACGAATTGGTGCAGCGTTACGTCTGTATGGGCGATGATTTCGACGATCTTGACGCATCCGGCCAACAGGGGCGTTTTGCCGATATCACCAAATCAGCCGACATTTATCTGACCGCCTCGGCGATCCCGATGCCGCTGTGCCTGCGCGACACGCCGGGCGTGAACGACACGTTCATGATGCGCGAACAGATCACCATCAACGCGCTGCGCGACAGCCGCATCTGCGTGGTCGTGCTATCGGCGCATCAGGCGCTCAGCTCCATGGACATGGGGCTGATCCGCCTGATTTCGAACGTCAAATCCCGCGATGTCGTGATTTTTGTCAACCGGATCGACGAATTGGCCAATCCCGCCGAACAGGTCCCCGAAATCCGCGACAGCATTTTGCAGACTTTGATCGACAATAACGGCCCCGAAACCCCGCAGCTGATTTTCGGCAGCGCCTATTGGGCCAATATCGCGCTGAGGGATAATCTGGACGCCATCGTCGCGGATAGCGCCGAAGCAATGTTCAACTGGGCCGAAGCCTCGCTCAGCGCGCAAACGGCAGGCATGGGGACCAGGGAACTGGTCTGGCATCTGTCCGGCTTGCCCGCATTGTTCCGCGCGATATCGGACCGCATCACCGAAGGGCAGGGCGCGGAAATCCTGATGGCCGCGCGCAAACGGGCGCTGAACCTTGTCGGCGGCCTGCGGGCGTCATCGTCCATCGTGTCGATGCGTCTGGACGGTGACACCGTCGCGGTGATGCCGCATGATCAGATTGTCCAGCATCTGGACCGGATCGCGCAGAGACAGATCAACCAACTGAATGATCGTCTTGACAGCGTGTTCCAGCAATTCGGATCACGCGTCGATCAATCGCATCGACGGTTTTTGGACCGTGCGCTTGAATCCTTGCTGCAACATCTGGAAAGCGGGGGCGAAGACGCGGTCTGGCAATACAGCCCCGACGGGCTGCGGATATTGCTGCGCACCAGCTATCAGGTGATGCGGCGCAACGCGACGGTGGCCTGTGATCAGGTGTTTGCGGCGACAGCTGACGATCTGTCGGAAACCTATCGCGCGGCGTTCGGGGTGGCGGTTGAAAACTTCAAGATCTCGCCACCTGCCGCCCCCGACATTCCCGCCCCTGTCACGCTGGGCCAGACCATCGCGCTTGATCTGCAGACGTCGTGGTGGAAAGGCTGGTGGAAACGGCGCAAGGGATACCGCGCCTTTGCCAGCGGGTTTTACGACCTGATCGAGGCGGAAACCGCCCCCATCGTCGCAGAACTCAAGGATCGCCAGACCACGGACATCCGCGCCATGGCCGAACGCGACCTGCGCGAATTTCTGGGCGAACAGCGCGCCCTGCTGACCGACATCAGCGAAAAATCCAGCCTTCACCTTGATGATCTGAAGGATATTTTCGGGATCACGGCGCAGCAGGAGCGTGCCGAGATCTTCGACTATATCATCGACGAACTGACCGCGCAGACCCGTGCCGCGCCGCAAGGACCAGACCAATGACCGACGCACACCCGCCCCGCAAACCCCGGATCGCGCTGATGGGTGAATTCAGCGCGGGCAAAAGCACCTTGTCCAACCTGCTGCTGGGCGCGCGCCCGCTGCCGGAAAAGGTAACGGCAACACGGCTTGCGCCGGTGTGGATGTCTTATGGCGACACGCCACCTTACCGTGTGCTGGTGGATGGCAGCACCGAACCCGTGTCGCTGGACCGGCTTGAATCTATACCGGTTGCACAGACCCATGTGATCCGGCTGTTCATGGAATGCGATATTTTGGACCTTTGCGATCTGATCGATTTTCCAGGGATTTCCGACCCCAATATGTCGTCCGAAGTCTGGGAACGGATGCTGCCCGAGGTGGACGCCGTGATCTGGTGTACCCACGCAACCCAGGCCTGGCGCCAGTCAGAGGCTGCTGTCTGGGCGATGATGCCCGATGCCCTGCGTGACTTTTCCATCCTGCTGATCACCCGCTATGACAAGCTGATCAGCGACAGCGACCGTCGCCGCGTGTTGCAACGGGTGCGACTTGAAACAGACGGGCAGTTCGCCGCGACCTTCCCGATCTCTTTGGTGCAGGCGTTGCAGGCGGGCGATGATTACGACAAATGGGACGCAAGCGGCGCAGGCCCTTTTGTCACCCATCTGGTCGATATGATCGACAACCTGACCAAGGTCGCGGCACGCACCGACCAGCCGCTTTACAATATCGCCAATGGCACCGCGATCCCCGACCCCGTGCGCGCAACGATCATGCCGCGCCGCGTGCAGCGGATGCACCAAGCGGCGCAAACCGGCACAGGTGACGCGGATGATCCGGTGCGGGCATCCTTGTAAAAGCATCGCTGCGGGTTTTCCCGCTTTCACGAAAGTGCCGGTCTGAGGGCGTGGCAAAAGCAATGGGCAGACCCAATGGCCACCAAGGCACTGGACAGATTGCACGACAGATACCCGGACTGCGCGGCACTGGTCTTTGCCGATCTATCCACGCAGATGGCCCTGATCACCAATACCAACACGATGTTCCGCCGCGAAACGCTGGATTCGCTCTGTGCCGAGGCCGCGCTTGCCTTTGGCAAAGACGGCGGGCCGGCCATCGGCGACAGTGCCGCCATGACGGTGTTTGTCGCAACCCGCGATCACCTGCGGATTTATCTGCGTTCTGCGCATGACCCCGATGATGCCTTGTGCTGCATCTGCGCGCATGACACCGCCATCGACAGCTTTGTCAAAGAGGCGCGCGCCTGTCTGGAAACGATCGGCCATGGCGCATGACCCCTGCCAGCAAGGGGCCATCGACCGTGACTGACCACAGCCTGCTTGTCACCAGACTGATGGCATTGGCCGCAGATGACAGCGTGTTCGTCGGTGGCGCGCGTGTCTTGTCGCAGGCCGGAGCCCCCGCCCCCCTGACGGCGATGATCGCGGAAATCGACGCCACCGTGCTGGCGCGGACGCTGGTGTTTGACATCGACGGCGTTGTGCTGCGCATGGCGGTGGCGGGTCGCCGCCTGCGCGGGCTGATCGACATCGCCGGTATCCCGCCATCGGCCACAGCCCTGACAGGCCGCGTGCTGGCGCAAGACGATATCGCCACAACAAAGACGCTTGGCGCGTTCTTGGCAGAACTGTGCAAGGACGCGCAGCAGGTCACCGTGCGGTCGCACCCCGCCGAACCGCTGGGCACCCCGTCCGAGGCGGGCATTCCCGCAGCCAGACTTGCGGTTCTGTGGCAGGTGGTTGAGCATGGCACCGGACAATCGCGGATGGCGCGGTTTCTGGCGGGGAATACCGCTGCGATCCCTGATTTCATCCATGCAACCGCCGGGGTGATCACCAGCACGCAGGGCGATACCGCCAAGCTGGACCCGATCTGGCGCGACCAGTTCATGGCGTTCCGCAAACGGCAACAGGCGATCTTTGCGCATCAGGACGGCCCGCTTTTGGTCTGTCTTGACCAGAGCATGGGCGACGGGCGCGGCGTGGCCATCGCCGTGACGGGCGATGAGGCGGGCCTGTTCACCTATGACCCTGCCGCAATCAGCGCGATCCTGGCATCGTGGCACAGGATCGCGCATTAGGTCACAGCCGCGCGGGAAACCCCGGCGCGCGCAGATCGGTCTGCAACAGATCCTCCAGCAGTTTCACGATCATCGGGGATTGCGCATCGCCGCCATAGGCCGCGCGCGCGGCGACATAGGTCTGTTCCGTCGCCCCCGCCAGATCCAGCGGCACGCCGAATTCGCGCCCGAAATCCAGCGCAAAGCCCAGATCCTTGAGCGCCAGATCAATGTTGAACGCGATGTCATAGGACCCGTTCAAGACCAGCGCCCCTTCGGTTTCATGCACGAAAGAATTGCCCGACGACGCCTTGATCGCATGCCACGCCTGCCCAAGATCAAGCCCGCCACGTTTGGCCAGCATCAGCGCCTCGCCACAGGCTTTGAGATGGATGAAGGCCAGCATATTGGTGATGACCTTGATGATCGACGCCGACCCCAGCGGCCCCATGTGGAACACCTGATTGCCGATGGCCTGCAGCGCGGGTAGATGCAGGTCGAACATATCCTTGTCACCCCCCGCCAGCATGGTGATCTGCCCTGCCGCCGCCAGATGCACGCCGCCGGTGACGGGCAGTTCCATCATCCGCACGCCCGCTACCGCCGCCTGATCCGCAAAGGCCAGCACATCGTCGCGGCCCAAAGTGGACATCTCGATCCAATGCGCGCCGGGTTTCATCACGGGCAGGATGCGCGCCAGCACCTGTGCCGTGACCGCAGGGGACGGCAGGCAGGTGATGACATGGTCAACCGATGCCGCCACCGCCTCTGGCGTATCGGCCCATTGCGCACCGGCGGCGCAAACCGCATCGCCCGCCGCGCGGTTCAGGTCGGTGACGGTCAGGTCCATGCCTGCGCGTAACAGACTGGCGGCGCAATGCCCGCCCAGATTGCCCAGCCCGATATAGCCGTAATGCATCGCGCGCCCCTTATTCGAAATAGATGCGGTAATCCGCACGGATCGCGGCATCGACATCAGGGTCGATCTGCCGCCCCGCCTTGGCCAGAATGGTATTCTTGCGCGCAATCGCCTTGTCCAGCAGCATGGGCCGGTCGGCCTCGACCCATTCCTTGGGGCTCATCCGGTTGCCAAGCACGGGATAGATATATTCCGTCTGCATCAGTTGCAGCGTCTGGTCGGACCCAAGGTAATGGCCCGGCCCGCCAAGGCAGACCGCCTTCATCGCCTCGATCGAGGTGCTATCCTCGGTCACGTCGATCCCGCGCACGCAGCGCATGACCTGCCCCAGAATATCATCGCCCAGCACCAGCGATTCCAGACAGAACCCCAGCAGGGATGCATGCATCCCCACCGCCTCATACACCATGTTCAGCCCCGACAGGCCCGCCAACACATTGGTGATCCCCTGTTCCCAACCGGCCTGCATGTCGGGCAGTTTGCTGTCGGAAATCCCCGCAGCGGCCCCGCCGGGCAGGCCATAGAAATGATGCATCTGCGCGCAGCCCGCCGTCAGCAGCGCCTGTTCGGCCGATCCGCCCGACATGGCACCCGTGCGCAGGTCCGACACAAAGGGCCATGTGCCGAAAATCGCCGGATGCCCCGGCGCCATGGCATTGACATAGACAACACCCGCCAGACATTCCGCCACCGCCTGCACGATGGCCAGCGCGATGGGCGCGGGCGCTGTCGCCCCCGCCTGCCCTGCGGACAGCAGCAGCACCGGCATCCCGCCGCGGATGCAGCTTTCCATTGCCATGCAGCTTTCCTCGGCGAATTTCATCGGCGGGACGACAAAGCAGTTCGAATTAGAAATGAACGGCCGCGCGCGCCATGCCGCCTCGCCCCCCGCGATCCGGTGGATCATGTCAAAACCGGGGGCCACATGCGACGGGTCGCTGAAGGAGGTGCCGACATGTTTGGTGGTGCCCGAACAGCAGGCATAGATCGTGTTCAGATCCATTTCGAGGTTATCAAGAACATCGCGACAGACCATGGCGCGCTGAAAGAAATGCACGTTATCAAGGTTATGGGTGATCCGTGCCGCATCGAACAGGTCCTGCGCCGTGCTGTCACGGTAGGTGTTGGTCGCAAGGTCCACGATATGCACCGCCGCCCCCGCCGTGCCGAAATGCACATTGGTGCCGGACAGATGCAGGTCGTGTTTCGGGTCGCGGCCGAACAGCGTGATATCGCGCGCGGCCTTGGCCAGCATATCCTCGACCAAGGCACGCGGAAACCGCAGCCGCCCGTCATCGCCAAGGATTGCACCGGCGCGGGTCATGATCTCGATCCCCGATTGCGGGGCTTGGGACAGGCCGATCTGTTCCAGCGCATCAAGGGCCGCGTGGTGGATGCGCAGCACCTCGGCATCGGTCAGAACCTTGAGCCGGCCACCGGGCATACCCGCGCGCACGGGGCGTTTATCCTCGGCCAAGGGTGCAGAACGCAAGGCAACCCGCGCGGCACGGCCACCGCTGCGGGATTTCAACTGGATCGTGTCGGACATGGGAAACTCCACAGGGGATACTGCGCGATCCTGCGCGCAAACCACACATCTGACAATCAGGCATTCCGGTTGTTATTGATCGGGATCACCGATTAGAGCAGAGTGATTTCCATGCAAATAGAATTGATCGAAACCTTCCTTGATCTGTGCGAAACGCGCAGCTTCAACCAGACAGCCGAACGGCTGGGGGTGACGCAATCCACGATCTCGGGCCGGATCAAGGCGCTGGAAAAGGCGATTGGACGGCCACTGTTCACCCGTTCACGCGCAGGCACGGCGCTGACCACCGAAGGGCTGCGGTTCGAACCCCACGCCCGCAGCCTGCGGCACAGCTGGATCACCGCGCTGAATGCAACGCGCGACAGCGGGATCGCGGGGGTGACCATGCGCATCGGGTTGCAACACGACCTTGTCGGGATGGCGATCAGCGCGCTGATCGGGCAATTCCGCGCCGCCCTGCCCGATACGGTGTTTTTCTTCGAGGCCGATTATTCCGCGCAGATGTGCGCCGATCTGGTGACAGGCGCGCAGGATGTGGCGGTGCTTTACACCCCGAAAATCCACCCCGATCTATATTTCCAGACCTTGGGCGAAGTGCCCTATCTGATGGTCTCCACCCATGCGACCCGGCTGAGCGAGCTGCGCGCCGACAGCTATATCCTTGCCAATTACGCCCCCGCCTTTGCGCAAAGCCATGCCGCCCTGCTGCCCGACCTGACGAATGTGTCGCTGTCCATCGGGCAGAACGCGGCGATGGTCGATCTGGTCACATCGCTGGCAGGCAGTGCCTATGTGCTGGCCCCGTCCGCACAGGCGCTGATCGCCGCAGGCCAGTGCTATCTGGTGACGGATGCGCCGGTCATCACCCAGCCGGTTTTTGCCGGCGTCACCCTGCGCAACCGGCACCGTGCGGCCTATCGCCGGATGGTGCGGATACTCGATGGCCATTTCGGATCCTCGCCGCCGATGACCGCTGGTCGATCCTTGCGGATAACGCGCGGCGGTGCGCCCTAGGTCTTGCCGATCCGCCATGATCTCGATAGTTATGTTATAACATTACATAACGGAGAATCATATGACCGATCATCGTTTGCCCGTCACGGTCTTGTCGGGGTTTCTGGGTGCGGGGAAAACCACGCTGCTCAACCATGTCCTGAACAACCGCGACGGCCGCCGCGTCGCGGTGATCGTCAACGACATGTCAGAGGTCAACATCGACGCCGACCTGATCCGCGAAGGTGCCGCATTGTCGCGGTCCGAGGAAAAGCTGGTCGAGATGACCAATGGCTGCATCTGCTGCACCCTGCGCGATGACCTGTTGCAAGAGGTCCGCCGCCTGTCCGCCGAAGGCCGGTTCGATTACCTGCTGATCGAATCCACCGGCATCGCCGAACCCCTGCCCGTCGCCGCGACCTTTGATTTCCGTGACGAGGATGGCGACAGCCTGTCCGATGTCGCCCGCCTTGATACGATGGTGACGGTGGTCGATGCGATCAACCTGCTCAATGATTTCACCAGCCATGATTTTCTGGCCGATCGCGGTGAAAGTCTGGGGGACGAGGATAACCGCACGCTGGTCAACCTGCTGACCGAGCAGATGGAATTCGCCGATGTCGTGATCCTGAACAAGACGACCGACGCAGGCCCTGACAAGGTCGATGCCGCGCGCAAGATCATCCGCGCGCTGAACCCCGACGCCCGCCTGATCGAGACGGACCAGTCCCGCGTTGATCCCGATGCGATCTTTGACACGGGCCTGTTTGATTTCGACCGCGCGCATGAACACCCGTTCTGGGCCAAGGAATTGTATGGTTTCGCCCATCACACGCCCGAAACCGAAGAATACGGCATCACGTCCTTCGTATACCGCGCCCGCGCACCGTTTGATCCGGCAAAGGTCCATGCCGTCCTGACCGGCGACCTGCCCGGCGTGATCCGCGCCAAAGGGCATTTCTGGCTGGCAACGCGGCCCAATTGGGTGGCGGAATACAGCCTTGCGGGGGCGGTGTCGTCCGTCACGCCCTTGGGCGGCTGGTGGGTGTCGGTGCCGCGCGACCGCTGGCCCACGCATCCCGACATGCTGGCCGAGGTTGCGGGCAAATGGGCGGAACCATGGGGCGACCGGCGGCAGGAACTGGTTTTCATCGGCGCGGGCATGAATGAATCCGCAATCCGCGCGATGCTCGACGCGGCCCTGATCCAAGCGCAAGATTTCACGCCCGATGCATGGACAGGGCTGCCCGATCCGTTCCCGCATTGGGGCAAGCAGCAGGCCGCATGATGCGCCGGAACCTGCAAACCACCCTGCGCGGCAAACCACGCCCTGACCCGATGCGCGATTTCGATGCCTTGCCGCCCCCCTTGCGGCAATGGCTTGCCACCGCACACCTCCCATGGAGCCCACGATCCGCGCGGCGTATCTGGGCCAAGTATCAAGGCGATGCGGCGGCAGCACTGGCGTCCTTGGAACGGGCCGAACGGGCGACCCTTGCCCGCGACGTGCCGAAAATCTGGGGCAGGGCGCATCCATCCGCGCAAATCTGACTGCGGCGGATTGCCCGTCGCTGCCGCATGGGATTGACGAACAAAGGCAGAACATTAATGTGGAGTCATGGTAAAAATGACCCTGCAAGACAAACTCGCGATTCTGTCGGATGCCGCGAAATACGATGCCTCCTGCGCCTCCTCGGGGGGTGAACGGCGCGATTCGCGCAAGGGTGGCCTTGGCTCATCCGGCGGCGCGGGCATCTGCCACGCCTATACGCCGGACGGGCGCTGCATCTCCTTGCTGAAAATCCTGATGACCAATTTCTGCATTTTCGACTGCGCCTATTGCATCAACCGCGTGTCGTCGAACGTGGAACGGGCAAGGTTTTCTGTCGAAGAAGTCGTGACCCTGACGCTGGAATTCTACCGGCGCAATTACATCGAAGGGCTGTTTTTATCCTCCGGCATCATCAAATCGCCCGACCAGACCATGGGCGACATGGCGCGGATCGCGAAAAGCCTGCGCATCGATCACGGCTTTCGCGGCTACATCCACCTCAAAACCATCCCCGATGCAGCACCGGAACTGATCAAAGAGGCGGGACTTTACGCGGATCGTCTGTCGATCAACGTTGAACTGCCGCAGGATGCGTCCTTGCGCAAATTCGCCCCCGAAAAGCGCCCCGAGACGATCCGCGCCAGCATGGCGCAGGTCCGGCTGGAAGGCGAGGCCGCCAAGGACAAATCCCACACCGGTAAACGCCCGCCAAAGTTTGCGCCCGCAGGCCAAAGCACACAGATGATCGTGGGCGCCGATGGCACCGATGACGTGACGATCCTGAACAGCGCGACGCGGCTTTATTCCGGCTATAAACTGCGGCGGGTCTATTATTCGGCCTTTTCCCCGATCCCCGATGCATCCGTCATGCTGCCGCTGGTGCAGCCGCCCTTGGTGCGCGAACATCGGCTCTATCAGGCGGATTGGCTGCTGCGGTTCTACGGTTTCACCGCCGAGGAGATCGCGACCGGCACCAACGCCGGCCATCTTGATCTGGAACTGGACCCGAAACTGGCTTGGGCGCTGCAACACCGCGCGCAGTTTCCGGTCGATGTGAACCGCGCCAGCCGCGATATGCTGCTGCGCGTGCCGGGGTTTGGCACGCGGATCGTGGACCGGATCATCGCGACACGGCGCAATGGCGCCTTGCGGTACGAAGATCTGGTGCGCATGGGGGCCTTGATGAAAAAGGCCAAGGCGTTCGTCTCCATGCCCGGCTGGACCCCTGCCGCGATGACCGACAGCGTGGATTTGCGCGCGCGTTTCGCGCCACCGCCCCAGCAATTGCAGCTGATTTGACCTACGCCGTCACGCTGCCTGATCTTGGCCCGCTGGATGCGTGGCGTGATGCCGCGCGGATTGCCATTTCGCACCGGATTGCGCCGGACCTGATCGACTGGACGGGGGGTGGAGGATTGTTCGCAGCCAGCCCCCTGCCCGACCAGCAAGGGCCGCATCAGGCCAAGGTGCCTGCTGCCTTTTTCGACATCGCCAAATCCGCGATCTGGCATAAATCACCCGACCGCGCGGCGTTGCTGTATCAGGCGCTCTGGCGGATCGACCGGCGCGATGGCGATCCTTTGTCGTCTGCCGATCCCTTGGGGCGGCGGTTGCAACTGCTGGCCAAGAACGTGCGCCGCGACATTCACAAGATGCATGCCTTCGTACGGTTCCGCGAATTGCCCGGCGACAGCCCCCGCCGCCGTTTCGCGGCATGGTTCGAACCCGAACACCATACTCTGGAACCCGGTGTGCCGTTCTTTACCAAACGGTTCGCCGATATGGACTGGATGATCGCCACGCCGGAGCTGACCGCGCATTTTGAAGGCGGTCAGTTACGGTTCGGCGCCGCCGCCGCCCGCCCCGATCTACCCGATGATGCGTCAGAATCCCTTTGGGCCACTTATTTCGCCAATATCTTCAACCCCGCGCGGATCAAGCTCGATGCGATGCGATCCGAGATGCCCAAGAAATACTGGAAAAACCTGCCCGAAACCGCGCTGATCCCCGCGATGCTGAAAGACGCCGAAGCCCGCGTGCAGCGGATGCGCGCGGCAGGCAGCACCCCAGCCCGCCCCGGTGCGGCGGCAGTTTCCACCCGCTATCGCGCCGCGATGCCGCAGGCGATGGATTTACCCGATAGCTTGGACCAAGCGCACGACGCAGCTATGCAATGCCGCCGCTGCGGTTTGTGCGAAAAGGCGACGCAGACGGTCTGGGGCGCAGGCGCGCCGGATGCCGCGCTGATGATCGTGGGCGAACAGCCTGGCGACCGCGAGGATCTGGAAGGCAAACCCTTTGTCGGACCTGCGGGGCAGGTGTTACGGCAGGCGATGGCCGAGGCGGGGGTTGGTCCCGCCGCTACTTGGCTGACCAATGCGGTCAAGCATTTCAAATTCACCCCGCGCGGCAAACGCCGCATCCACCAGTCGCCCGACCGTGCGGAAATCGACCATTGCCGCTGGTGGCTGGGGCTAGAACTGGGGTTCGTGCAGCCGCAACTGACCGTGGCGCTGGGGGCCACTGCCGCCTATGCGCTGACCGGCAGCGCCGCGCCCTTGGCGGACCGTCAGGGCAAGATCGAACAAGGCCTGCACAACGGGCCGGTGCTGGTGACATGGCATCCGTCCTATATTCTGCGTTTGCCTGATCCGGCAGCGGCGCGGGCCGATCTGACCCGTGCCCTTTCCAAAGCGAAAGCCAGCGCCAGTTAGCAGGGCAGAGGTGACGCATGACCAACCCTGATGACCAATACCGCGGCGTGGCTGTGCCCACGGGCCGCGCCAGCCGCCTGTTCCGCATGGGCGGGATCGCGGCGGGGATCGCCGGTGGTGTGGCCGTTGGCGGGTTGCGGCAACTGGCGACAGGGCGACGCCCCGGCATGGCAGACCTGTTGCTGACCCCTGCCAATGCGCTGCGGCTGACCGATGGTCTGGCACAGATGCGCGGTGCCGCGCTGAAGATGGGGCAGATGCTGTCGATGGATACGGGCGTCATGTTGTCGCCCGAACTGACGACGATCCTTGCCCGCCTGCGCGATGATGCCCGCCACATGCCGCCCAAGCAGCTCCAAGGCGCGCTGAACGCGCAATGGGGCGAAGGCTGGCGCAGGCGCTTTGCCGCGTTCGATGTGCGCCCCTTTGCCGCCGCCTCCATCGGGCAGGTGCATCGCGCGACGACGCATGATGGCCGCGATCTGGCGATCAAGGTGCAATATCCGGGCGTGCGCGCCAGCATCGACAGCGATGTGGACAATATCGCCGGGCTGATGCGCCTACCCGGCCTGTTGCCGCGCGGCATGGATATCGCCCCGCTGCTGGCCGCTGCCAAACAGCAATTGCATGAAGAGGCTGATTACAGCGCCGAAGCCGCGCATTTGCGCCGTTTTGGCGACCTGCTGGCAGGGTCGAAGGATTTCATCGTCCCGCAGGTGCAGGATGATTTCAGCACCGATGCGGTGCTGGCGATGACCTATATCACGGCTGATCCCGTCGATGTGCTGGTGGATGCGCCGCAGGATATCCGCGACCGTGCGGCGCGCGATCTGATCGATCTGGTGCTGCGCGAACTCTTTACCTTTGGGGCGATGCAGACCGACCCCAACCTTGCCAATTACCGCGTGGACCCTGCGACAGGCCGGATCGCCCTGCTGGATTTCGGGGCGGTGCGCGGGATAAATCCCGCGCAACAGGCCACGTTCCGCAAGCTGATGAATGCGGGGCTGGACGGGGATACTGCCGCCATCAGGCAGGCGATGCTGGAGATCGGCTATTTCGGCACAGCGACACCGCCGCAGCATCAAGACCTGATCCAAGCGATGTTCGACACCGCGATGGTGCCTTTGCGGCAGGATGCGCCGTTCGATTTCGGCGCAACGAACCTGTTGGAACGGTTGCGCGACATGGGGATGGTGATCGGCAATGACCGCGACCTGATGCATGTCCCCCCTGCTGAAACGCTGTTCCTGCATCGCAAGATCGGCGGCATGTATTTGCTGGCCACCAAACTGCGCGCGCGGGTCAATCTGCGCGCCTTGCTCGAAAATTACCGCATAGGACTCCAAAACGATGACATCTGACCCTGACAAAACCCCCGTGATCGTGATCGGCGCGGGCATCACCGGACTGACCGTTGCACGCAGGCTGGCGGATGCGGGACGCGCCGTGCTGGTGTTGGACAAAGGCCGCGGCATCGGCGGGCGCGTGGCGACACGGCGGGCAGAGGGGCTGCATTTTGACCATGGCGCGCAATATGTCAGCGCGCGGGGCGCAGGTTTTGCAGCGCTTTTGGGGAAACTGACGGTCAGCGGCCATGTCGGGGCGTGGCAGGACGGGCATGTCGGCACCCCCGGCATGACGGCGCTGGCCAAGGGGATCGGCGCGGGGTTGGACCTGCGGCAAGAGGCGCTGGTCACCGGCCTGTCGCGTGATGGCGAAGGCTGGCGGGTGCATTTGGGGGATCAGGCGCTGACGGCATCGCATGTGATCTGCACCGTCCCCACCCCGCAGGTGGCAGGGATCATCGGTGCGGATCATCCGCTGATCGCACGGCTGACAGATGTCGCCTATGCGCCCAATCTGACGCTGATGGCAGCGATCGACGGGCCTGCGCCCTTCGTTGTCGCGCGCGACCCTGACGCCGATCTGGCATGGATCGCGCAGGACAGTACCAAACCTGACCGCCCGCAGGGGCCGGTGGCTTGGGTGGCGCAAGCCAGCACCGCGTTCAGCGCAACCCATCTGGAACTGGACAAGGATGCCATCGCCGATCTGATGCTGCCCTTGCTGCTGGACCGTCTAGGGGCGACAGCGGCGCAGGTCCGCTATGCCGCCGCGCATCGCTGGCGTTATGCGCAAATCACGCAGGCCTTGGGCGCCCCTTTCCTGCGCGACGATACCGGCACGCTGTATCTGGGCGGCGACTGGTGCCTTGGCCCCAAGGTCGAAGACGCATGGACCAGCGGCACCGCGATTGCCGATGATCTGCTGGCGCAGCATGCGGACTGATCCGCGCATCGCCCGGCTGATCACCCTGATCAGTGCAGCCTTGCACCCGCCTGCGGGGGCGGGGCGGATCATGCTTGCGCTGTTGATGGGGGCAGTCTGCCACGCGCTGTTCGCCGCCGCCGTGCTGGCAATGATCGCGGCGATGTTCTTTGGGCTGAGCGAAAGTTTCGGGACCGTACCGTGGCCTTGGGCGATGCTTGCCAATGCAGCCCTGATCGCGCAATTCCCATTGGCGCATTCGTTTTTTCTGACCCTGCGCGGCAGCAAGTTTCTGACCCGCCTGATCCCCGGACCGCATGGCGCGACACTGGCCACGACCACCTATGCGATCATCGCATCAGCGCAATTGCTGGCGCTTTTCGCGCTTTGGACACCGTCGGGGATCATCTGGTGGCGCGCCGAAGGGGCGGCGTTCTGGGCGATCAGCGCCGCCTATGCCGCCAGCTGGCTGGTGCTGATCAAAGCCAGCTTTGATGCCGGGGCCGAGGTGCAGTCGGGTGCCTTGGGCTGGATGTCGCTGCTGGCGCGGATAAGGCCGGTGTTTCCCGACATGCCGACGCGGGGCCTGTTCGCGCTGATCCGCCAGCCGATCTATGTGGCTTTCGCGCTGACGCTGTGGACCGTGCCGGTCTGGACGCCGGATCAACTGGTGCTGGCGGTCAGCTATACCGCCTATTGCCTGCTGGCCCCGCGGATGAAGGAACGGCGCTTCGCACGCCGCTATGGCGCAGAGTTTGCGCGCTACAAGGCGGATGTGCCCTATGCGCTGCCGCGATGGAAAAAGGACAAACCCGATGCGCAATGACCTGACGATCTATGACACCTATGCCGACAAATGGTGGTCGGATGATATCCGCTGGGTCAGGACGCTGAAAAACCTTGTCCCCGGCCGGTTGAAACATTTCGACAAACTGATCGACTGGCAGGGCAAGGATGTGCTGGATCTGGGCTGTGCGGGTGGTTTCATGGCCGAGGCTTTGGCCAAACGCGGCGCGCAGGTCACCGGCATCGACCCCGCCAGTGATGCGATCACCGCCGCGCGCCAGCATGCACAGGCGCAGGGGCTGCGCATCGCCTATGACGTGGGCGTGGGCGAGGCGCTGCCCTATGACGCTGCCGGTTTCGATGCGGTGGTCTGCGTCGATGTGCTGGAACATGTCACCGACCTGCAAAAAGTCATGTTTGAGGTCGCGCGCGTGCTGCGCCCCGGTGGTCTGTTTTTGTTCGACACGATCAACCGCAACCCGCTGGCGCGGCTGGCCACGATCACCGTGGCCGAGGATATCCTGCGCCTGCTGCCGCGCGGCACGCATGATCCGGCGATGTTCATCAAGCCCGCCGAATTGCGCACCGCGATGGGGACGGCAGGGTTGGTGCCTGCACGCTTTACCGGATTGGGACCGCGCGGGGTGAACCGGCGGCTTGACCTGACCTTTGGGCACTTGCCGCTGACCGCAATTCTTTACATGGGCCATGCCCGCAAACCGGAGACGACATGACCCTGACCCTTGAGATCCTTGCCACCGCGCTGCTGTTCGGCGGCATGGTGCTGTATTCCTTCGACTTTGCGGCTTTTGTATTTTCCGCCCTGCCCGGCCCTGTGGCAAGCGCCGCATTGCGGCAGGCGTTTCCGCATTTTTATCTGTTTGTCATCGGATCAGCGACACTGGCTGCGGCATTTCTGGTCTGGCACGATCCCGTGGGTGCCGCACTGCTGGCACTGATCGCCGTCACAACGGTGCCTGCGCGACAAATCCTGATGCCTGCGATCAATACAGCCACTGACACCGGCGCAAAAGGCCGGTTCAAGGCGCTGCACGGGTTCAGCGTGGCAGTGACGCTGGCGCATATCGTGCTGGCGGGCGTCGTGCTGGCGCGGTTCGCATGACCGGCACAGCCGCCGGTCTGGACCCTGCCACGATCAGCGAGATCATCGAAATGGCGCTGAGCGATCACACCAGTTTTGCCCAGATCCGCGATCTGCACGGGCTGTCGCCTGATCAGGTCAAGGCGCTGATGCGCCGCGAACTAGCCGCTGGCAGCTATCGCGCGTGGCGCAAGCGCGTGCGCCAATTCGGTGACAGGCGGGCGAATTACAAATAAACCGCCCAACCAAGGTGCAAAACGGCATTGATCCGGCCATTCACCGAATTTTGCCCATGCGTTTCCTGATCTGTGTGATATTTCAAGATCATGGACATCATTCTCATCACAACGGTGATCGCATCGCTGTTCCTGCTGATCGGCGTGGCAGAGCCGCTGGCCGACCGGCTGCGCGTGCCGTTCACGGTGATTCTTGCCTTGCTGGGTGTGGCCATCGCCAGCGCTGCGCTGTTTTTCCTGCGCACCGATCTGACCAATGCGCTGAACCCGCTGGCCGAGGCGATCCTTGGCCTGCCGATCCGGTCCAACGTGTTCCTTTATGTATTCCTGCCGACACTGCTGTTTCAGGCGACATTGGGGATGAACCTGCGGCGGATGCTGGACGATTGGGTGCCGATCCTTGTGCTGGCGGTGGTGGCGGTGGTCGTGGCGACCCTGACCGTGGGATATGCGCTGTCATTTGTCAGCGCCCTGCCCTTGGCCGCCTGCCTGTTGGTGGGGGCCATCGTCTCGACAACCGATCCATCGGCGGTGGTGTCGAATTTCCGGTCGATTTCCGCGCCCCAGCGGCTGAGCCGGATCATCGAGGGCGAAAGCCTGCTGAACGATGCCGCCGCCATCGCGCTGTTCGGGCTGTTCATGGGCTTTGTCATGCTAGGTGTCCCCGACCCCGACCTGGGTGAGGCGCTGGCACGGTTTCCGGTCCTGATATTCGGCGGTGCCTTGGCGGGCTGGTTCGCAGCACGGGTCGCCGTCTGGCTGATGGCGCTGTTTGCGCGGTTCGAACTGGCGCAGATCTCGGTATCCGTCGCACTGCCCTATCTGGCCTATATCGGTGCCGAACAGATGATCGGTGCGTCGGGCGTGATCGCGGTGGTCGCGGCGGGGCTGACGCTGAACCTGACCGGACCCAGCCGCCTGCCGCCGCAATCATGGACCAACCTGCGCGAGGTGTGGGGGCTGCTGGCGCATTGGGCGGGGGCGCTGATCTTTGTGCTGGCCGCGCTGTTCATCCCGCGTCTGCTGGAAGAGGCGCGCCCCAGCGATTTCGCCCTGATCGGCGTTGTCATCGTGGCGGCTATCGCGGCGCGTATCGTGATCCTGTTCGGGTTGCTGCCACTGCTGACACTGCTGCGGGCCTCGCCGCCCGTGGACCGGCCTTACCGTGTGGCGATCCTGTGGGGCGGGTTGCGCGGGGCGGTGACACTGGCGCTGGCGCTGGCCGTCACCGAAAGCACGCGTGTCCCGCTGGAGGTCAAGCGCCTGGTCGGCATCCTTGCCACCGGTTTCACGCTGTTCACGCTGATCGTGCAGGGGTCAAGCCTGCGCTGGGTGATCGCGCGATTGGGCCTTGACCGGCTGTCGCCCATCGACGACGCGCTGTCGCGGCAGGTGGTGGCCGTCGCCTTGCAGACCGTGCGCGAGGATGTGGCGCGCACGACCGAAAACTACGAACTCTCGCGCGAGATTGTCCGGTCAGAGGCTAAACGTTTCGGCGAACGGCTGGACGATGCCGTCAAACAGGCCGAGGAAAGCGCCGATCTGCTGGACCGTGACAGGATCACGCTGGGGCTGATCGCGCTGGCCGGGCATGAGCGCGACACGATCCTCGAGCGTGTGCGCGACCGGACGATTTCGGCACGGATGGCCGAACAGGTGCTGACCGATGCCGAACGCCTGATCGAAAGCGCGCGTCAGGGCGGGCGCAGCGGCTATCAGCGCGCGGCCAAGCGGTCGGTCACCTATGGGCGGGCGTTCCGCGCGGCGGTGGTCCTGCACAACCGGCTGAAACTGTCGGTGCCGCTGTCCCGGATGACGGCGGACAGGTTCGAATACCTGCTGTCGCAACGGCTGATCCTGCGCGATCTGGACGTGTTCATCGACGGGCGTATCCGCCGCATTCACGGCCGCCGCGTGGCGGATTTGTTGCAGGAACTGCTGGCCCGCCGGATCGAACTGGTCGAAACCGCGCTGGAAGGGCTGCGCCTGCAATATCCGGGCTATGCCGAAGAACTGGAACGCCGGTTCATCCGGCGCACGGCGCTGCGGCTGGAAGAACGCGAATATGCCACGATGCGCGACGACGGGCTGATCGGGGCCGAGGTTTATACCACGCTGGCACAGGATCTGGCGCAGCGCAGGGCGGCGGCGGAAACGCGCCCGCCGCTGGATATCGCCCCGCAAAGGTCCGACCTGGTCCGCCAATTGCCGCTGTTCGCCGATCTGGATGATGCCACGCTGAAACAGCTGGGCCGCGCTTTTCAGACCGTCTATGCCA
Source organism: Loktanella sp. (assembly GCA_017542965.1). Taxonomy (GTDB): domain Bacteria; phylum Pseudomonadota; class Alphaproteobacteria; order Rhodobacterales; family Rhodobacteraceae; genus Yoonia. The sequence goes on from JAFWEI010000003.1 coordinate 176,775, forward strand.
ATGCCGACGACATTCTGGTCCGCAAGGACAACGCGGCCAAGCGGGTGTTCTTTATCGCCACGGGTGCGGTGGAATTGCAGGTCGCGGGCCAGACATGGCGGCTTGGCCCCGGCGAGATGTTCGGCCAGATGGCGATCCTGATGCAGAAACCCCGCCGCGCCCTTGTGCGCGCGATTGCGCCATCCACCCTGCTGGTGCTGGACGAAGACCGGTTCCGCCGCCTGCTTAAACGCAGCGACACATTGCAACAGGCCGTGCGCGCCAGTGCCGAAAAGCGCGGGATCGCGCCGGAACGGCTGTTGGCGGACATCACAGCGGCCATACCACCAGCAACAGCGGCAGGCTGACCGCAACCACCACCAGTTCAAGCGGAAGGCCCAGACGCCAGTAATCGCCGAAACCGAACCCGCCCGGGCCAAGGATCAGCGTGTTGTTCTGGTGCCCGATCGGCGTCAGGAACGCGCAGGACGCGCCAATCGCCACCGCCATCAGGAAACTGTCGGGGTTCACGCCCAAGCTCGCCGCGATCCCGATGGCGATGGGGCAAAGGACAGCCGCCGTGGCGGCGTTATTCATCACATCGGACAGGAACATCGTGGTGATCAGCACGACCGCCAGCGCCACAACCGCATTGCCCTGTGCCACCGTGCCGACCAGAAACTGCGCCAGCACATCGGCCGCCCCCGTCGATTGCAGCGCGCCCGCCACCGGGATCAGCGCCCCCAAAAGCACGATCACCGGCCAGTCGATCGCGGTATAAATGCTGCGTGGCGGCACCGTGCGAAAGACCATCGTCGCCACCACCCCCAGCGTGAACGCCGCCGCCGCAGGCAACAGCCCAAAGCTGACAACCGCGACCGATGCCAGCATGATCGCCCCCGCGATCAGCGCCATGCGTTTATCAGGGATGCGCAGGTCGCGCGCGCCCAACGGCACACATCCGGTGTCATTGGCGAAATCCGACAGCACCTCGGCGGGGCCTTGCATCATCAGCAGATCACCGGACTTGAGCTTGAGCATGCGCAGCCGCGCGCGCGGCGGATGCCCGGCGCGCGCAACGGCCAGCAGGTTCAAGCCGTAGCGCGTGCGCAGCCGCAGATCCCGCGCCGACCGCCCGACGATACTGGACGCCGGCAGCACGGCCAGTTCACGCAGAACGACATCGCCGTCGCGCTTGGACTTGCCGGTATCGTCATCGGGCGTGTCCGGTTTGTCTGCGTCAGGCGCAGAGGGCTTTTGTTCTTCCAGCGTAATACCGAACACCGACAAAGTTTCCGCCAGCGCTTCGACATCGGCTTCCATGACCAGAATATCGCCGGCCTGAATGCGCCGTCTGCCATGCGGCGCGGTGATCCGCACATCGTTGCGGACCATGCCGATGACCTGCGCGTCACTATCGACGATCTCGCGCTCGAAGGCGCGCAGGGTCAGGCCGACCGCCTTGCTGTCGTCGGGCACGCGGACCTCGGTCATATAGGCACCTGTCGCGAAATCGCCGTCTGCCACCGCCTTGCGCCGTGGCACCAGCCGCCAGCCGATCACGATGATGAAGGCGACACCGCAAAGCGCGACAGCCACGCCCACGGGGGCAAAGTCGAACATGGCAAACTGGCCAAGCCCTGCCTGCGCGCGGAAACCCGACACGATCAGGTTGGGCGGCGTGCCGATCAGCGTGGTCATGCCGCCAAGGATCGTCGCAAAGGCCAGCGGCATCAGCACCTGCCCCGGCGTCATGTCCAGCCTGCCGGACACTTGCACCGCCACCGGCATCAGCAGCGCCATCGCGCCGACGTTGTTCATGAACCCCGACAGCAGCGCACCCAGCCCCATCAGCGCCGCAAGGCTGGCGGTGCGCCCCGCAGCGCGCGGCAGGATCGTGCGCGCCAGCCAATCGACCGCACCGGTGGTTTGCAGACCCTGGCTGAGGATCAGCACGCAGGCCACGGTGATCACCGCCGGATGGCCGAAACCGGCAAAGGCGGCATCGGCAGGAACCACCCCCGCGATAACGCAGGCCATCAGCGACGCCAGCGCCACGACATCATGCCGGAAATGCCCCCACACAAACAGCGCCATGGTCGCGACAAGGATCGCGATGATCAACAATTGTGGTGTCTCCATCGTGGCGACCTTCCTGGATAGGCATGGACAACACAGCCCCTTTGGACCGCAGTTACGCCTCTTGGCGCAGCACAAGCAACGGCCGGGTCACGCAGTACAGCGCGATCGGCGGGGTTTCTCTTGGCATGGGCGCGGTGGGGAAGACGTCCAATGGCGCTGCGGTCATCGCGGTTGCGTCACATGATCATCTGGTCATGGCGCGGGCCGGAGGCATCGGTCCAAAAAGATCGATGCCTCCGGCGGGGATATTTGGGCTCCAACGATGTAAAGCGTCAGCGCATCAACACGACCGGCACCTTGCAGGCGCGGATCATCGCCGTGGTGGTGGACCCGATCACAAGGCTGCGGATGCGGCTATGCCCATAGGCGCCCATCACCAGCATGTCGAAACCTTGGGTCTCCACCAGATCGGCCAGTGCCTTTTCGGGCTGGCCCGGCAGGACAGATGTTTCAGCATTCAGCCCTGCGGCTTTCAGCATCGCCTTGGCATTGGCAAGGCCTTTGTCCACCTCGGCCGAGGCTGCGCCCACGGTGACGACATGGATCGCCAGCCCCTGAAACAGCGGGCTGCGCGCGATGTGATCCACCGCTTTCATCGCGGATGCGCCGCCGTCATAGGCGACCAACACGCGTGCAATCGGCTTGAACGCGCGCGATGCAACGAACACGGGGCGCGTGCTGGTGCGCACGATCCGTTCAAGGTTGGACCCCAGATGGCCCTTGGCAAAATCCGCATCCTCGCCACGTTTGCCGACGATGATGACGCGGGCATCGCCTTCGACTTCGGTCACCGCTTCGACCACGTCACCGTGGCGCAGGCGGGTGGTGATATCGGTGACACCGTCCTTGTCCAGTATGGCCTGTGCATCATCCAGAATGGCGCGGCCACGCTGGCTCATCAGTTTGGAGCGTTGCGCGTCAAGGTCGGCCAGTTCCTGCAACAGCGCCGTGCGCGCGCCCAGCGCAATCGCGCCGGAATGGTCACGCTTGCCCGATGTGTCGCGTGGGCCCAGCACATGGATCAGTTCCACCGCAGCCCCCGTGCGGTCGGCGATCCAGGCGGCATGGTGGCAGACGCTTTGCGCATAAATCGACCCGTCGATGAAGGCCACGATCTTTTGTGTCGGTGTCATATCCGTCTCCTTAATGCGCCATCAGCTTGTCTATCGCGCCCGGCTTGTCATGGATGGCCAGCTTGTCCACGATGGTTTCCGTCGCTTCGTTCATTCCGACGATGTCCACCTCGGCCCCGTCGCGGCGGAACTTGAGAATCGCCATGTCCAGCGCCTGCACGGAACTGATGTCCCAGATATGCGCGCGGCTGACGTCGATGATGACCCTGTCCAGCGCCTCTTTGAAATCGAAGGCGTTCATGAAATCCTCGACCGAGCCATAGAACAGCTGGCCTTCGACGACATAGGTCCGTTCGCGCCCGTCCTTCGAAATCGTCGTCGTGACCTTGAACAATTGCGCGATCTTGCCCGCAAAGAAGATACCCGAAAGCAGCACGCCGACCAGCACCCCGATGGCAAGGTTGTGGGTATAGACCACCGTCACCACCGTGGCGATCATCACGATAGAGGAGGATTGCGGATGCGTCCGCAGTGCCTTGATCGACGACCAGGAGAATGTGCCTATCGCCACCATGATCATGATCGCCACAAGTGCGGCCATCGGGATCCGGCTGACAAGATCACCCAGCACCACCACCATGAACAACAGATAGACCCCGGCCGAGAAGGACGACAGCCGCCCGCGCCCGCCGGATTTGACGTTGATGATCGATTGCCCGATCATCGCACAGCCCGCCATGCCGCCGATGAAGCCTGTGGCCGTGTTCGAGATCCCCTGACCGATACATTCCTGATTGCGGTTGGATTTGGTGTCGGTCAGATCATCGACGATATTCTGCGTCATCAGGCTTTCCAGCAGGCCCACGATGGCAACCGCGATGGAATAGGGCAGGATGATCATCAGCGTGTCCAGCGTCAGCGGGATTTGCGGGATCAGGAACACGGGCAGCGTATCGGGCAGCGCGCCCATGTCGCCCACGGTGCGCACGTCCCAGCCGAAGAACATCACCAGCGCCGTCAGCACCACAATGGTGACGAGCGGCGACGGGATCGCCTTGGTGATCAGCGGGAACAGGTAGATGATCGCAAGGCCAGCTGCGACCAGCACATAGGTCAGCCATGTGACCAGCGCCGGGTCCAGTTCCGTCAACTGCGCCATGAAGATCAGGATCGCCAGCGCGTTGACAAAGCCGGTCATCACCGATTTCGACACATAGCGCATGACAAAGCCAAGCTTGAACACACCTGCGGCGATCTGGATCAGCCCCGCCAGCACTGTCGTGGCCAGCAGATATTCCAGACCGTGATCGCGCACCAGCGTGATCATCAGCACTGCCGTCGCCGCTGTCGCGGCGGAAATCATGCCTGGGCGCCCGCCGGTAAACGCGATCAGCACCGCGATGGAAAAGCTGGCGTAAAGCCCGACCTTGGGGTCCACGCCCGCGATGATGGAAAAGGCGATCGCTTCGGGGATCAGGGCAAGGGCGACGACAAGCCCCGCCAGCAAATCACCCCGGATGTTCCCGAACCATTCGGCCCGGTAAGTTTCGAGAGATATCATGTAAATCTTTCCTGTTCGGCGAAATGCGCCGAAAACGTTGGGTTCTAACAGGTTGTCCGGCGGATAGGCGGCCGGAAGAGCCACCCGAGGTCACCCCCGGGTCCATGTTTACACCTCGCGCTATACACGAAACGACGCGCGCGCCAAGCCTTGGCGCCAAATAAGGCGGCGCGTTCAGTTAAAAACCAGCCCGCCATCCACGATCAGGTTCTGGCCTGTCACGGCCCGTGCCCATGGGCTGGCGAAAAACAGCACGGCATCGGCCATGGCGGCAGGCGTTGTCACCTGCCCCAGCGGAGTCCCTGCTGCGATGATGTCGAACACCGCCTCGGGTGTCGCGGCGCTCGCATCGGTGGTGCGCAAGAGACCACCCGAGACCATGTTGACCGTCACACCCAGCGGGCCAAGCTCCTTGGCCGCCGTGCGGGTCAGCGCCAGCAGCGCGCCTTTGGCGGCGGTGTAATCATGATACGGCACGACCGGGTTCTGCATCAGGTTGGTGCCGATCAGGATGACCCGCCCGAACCCTTGCGCTGCGAAATGCGGCTGCAAGGCGTGCAGGCAATGCAGCGCCCCGCCCACGGCCGTTTGCGCCTGCTGCGCGATATCGGCCCAATGCATCTGGTCCAGCGTCTTGCGCGCATCGCCATTGAAGCTGAAATCAGCCAGCGCGTTATGCACCAGCACGTCAGGCGCGCCAAATCGGTCGGTGATCGCCGCGACCATCGCGCTGACCTCTGCGGGGTCGGTCACATCGGCCTGAAACGCCGCCGCGCGCGGGCCAAGCTCGGCCGCCAGCGCCTCGGCCGTGTCGCGGCTGTGGCGATAGTTGATCGCGACCTGCGCGCCTTGCTGCGCGAAACTGCGGGCGATGGCGGCCCCAAGGCCGCGCCCTGCGCCAGTGATCAAGACAGTCAGGTCGGAAATGTTGCGGGTCATCGGGTTATCCTTTGAAATAGGCGTGAAAATGGTGGGTCGGGCCATGCCCCTGCCCCACGGACAGCGCATCCGCCCCCGCGATGGCATGGGCGACGAAAGCCTTGGCCTGCGCCGCCGCCTGTGCCAGCGGCAACCCCCGCCCCAGTAAGGCGGCCAGCGCCGATGACAGGGTGCAGCCCGTGCCATGAGTGTTGCGCGTTGCGTGGCGCGCGCCTGCCAGCCATGTCAGGCCACCCGCATCCGCCAGCAGATCGGGGCAATCATCCCCGGCCAGATGCCCGCCTTTGAGCAACACCGCGCGCGGACCCAGCGCCAGCAGCGCCTGCGCCTGCGCCTGCATCTGATCGCGGGTTGTGGCCTCTGGCACGCCCAACAGGTCGGCAGCTTCGGGCAGGTTGGGGGTGATGACAGCGGCCAGCGGCAGCATCGCGCGCAGGGCGGCCACGGCTGCGGCCTGCAACAGACGGTCACCGCTTTTGGCGACCATCACAGGGTCCAGCACGATGGGCGCGTCCAGCCCCTGCAAAGCATCCGACACCGCGCGGATGATCGCGGCATCGCCCAGCATCCCGATCTTGACGGCATCAATGCGGATATCGGCACGGATCGCGGCGATCTGGGCGGTGACCATAGCGGGCGGGATCATCTGCACCGCTGTCACGCCTTGGGTGTTCTGGGCGGTCAGCGCGGTGATCGCGGCCATGGCATAACCGCCATTGGCCGAAATCGCCTTGATATCGGCCTGAATACCGGCGCCGCCCGAAGGGTCCGACCCCGCGATGGACAGGATATTGGGGATCATGATTGCCTCCATGCGTTGTCCAGCGCGCGGGTCGCGGCCTGCGGATCGGTGGAACGGGTTACGGCGCTGACGACAGCCATGCCGATGGCCCCTGCCTCCTTGACCGCTGCGGCATCATCCGGTTTCAGCCCGCCGATGGCGTAGCAGGGCAATGTGGTGCGCCCGATGATCCGCGCCAGACCGTCGAAACCAATGGGCGGCGCATGGTCGGCCTTGCTAGGCGTGGCGCGGACAGGCCCGACGCCAAGGTAATCGATGCCAGCGGGGACACGCGACAGCTGGTCCTCCGCCTCGACCGAGAGGCCCAGCAGCATATCCGCGCCAATGCGCGCGCGGATCAGGGCCGGATCACCGTCACCCTGCCCGATATGCAGGCCATGCACGCCGGTGCGGATCGCCAGATCGACACGGTCGTTCACGATCAGCCGCGCGCCTTGGGCTGTGACCATCGGCAGGACAGCGGCGATCAGCGCGGCCAGATCAGCGTCGCTGGCGGTTTTGTCGCGGATCTGGATCAGGGATGCACCACCCTGCGCCGCCGCGCGGATCTGGTCGATCACCGGCAAGGGAGCCTGCGCATCGGTGACCACATAAACCGGCCCCATCATGCGGGGGTGACCTTTGCGCCCAAGGTCAGGTCATCCGGCGTGATCGCATAAAGCCGGTCCAGAAACGCCGCCCCAAAGGCCCCCGGCCCTGTGGCCAAGGCGCGTGCCTGTTCGCCCGCCAGCCCGTAATAGGCCAGTGCGGCAACCGTCGCCTGCAACACCGGCTGGCCCACGGCAAAGGCCCCGATCACCCCGTTCAGCGCACAGCCAAGGGCCGTGACCCGCGTCATCATCGGATCGCCATTGGCGACGCGAAAGGCCGTTTTGCCATCGGTGACGTAATCGACCGGCCCCGACACCGCGACCACCCCGCCCGTGCGCTGCGCCAGATCACGCGCTGCGGCCTCGGCAGCGTCAACCGTATCGGTCGTCTCTGGCCCGCGCCCGCCTGCGGACAGCCCCGCCAGCGCCAGCACTTCGGACGCATTGCCGCGGATCACCGTGGGACGCAGCGCCAAAAGCTGCGCGCAGACATCCTGCCGGAACCGCGTGGCACCCACGCCCACAGGGTCCAGCACCCAAGGGCGGCCCGCATCCTGCATGACCTGTGCCGCGATCTCCATCGCTTCGGCCCAAGCGGGGTCGAGCGTGCCGATATTGACGGTCAGCGCCTGTGCGATGGCGGCGAATTCGCCCACTTCCTCGCGCGCATGGACCATCGCGGGGGCGGCACCCGCGGCCAGCAGCACATTGGCCATGATGTTCATGGCGACGTAATTGGTGATATTATGGACCAAGGGCGCGGTGGCGCGCATCTGGTCAAGGTAGTGGCCTGTGTTGTTCATCGTGGTCCCCCTTGGCAGCGGGGGTCAGGGAACGGGCCAGCCCACAAGCGGGGCTTGGCCATTCACGGACTCCCTACGCCAGCATGATCTGGTTCAGGTTCAAAGGGTGCTTCTCAGCCCGCAGTCGCGGACGCCCCTGTCGTGATGCGAAACGTATAGGGTGGGGACGGCCTGTCAAGGGATCGCGGTCACCCCCGCCAGATCGCCTCATACTTTGCCATGATCGCGGTCAACCGGTCTGGCCCAAAGCTCGGGTCATGGCCGCCGTGGACCAGCGTGATGTCCAGCGCGCGCAATTTGGCGAATGTGTCCAGATAATCCGGCACCGACATGCCCGGCCCGTCATAGATCAGCGGGCCGTCATAGATCGCATCGCCTGCAAACAGGACACCTGTGGCGCGTTCATATAGGCCGATGCCGCCGGGGGAATGACCGGGCAGGTGGATGATCTCATATACATGGTCGCCCAGATCGACGGTGTCGCCCTCGTCGAGCAAGCCCGTCGCAGGCGCGCCACGCAAGACGTAGGACCGCGGGTCATAGCCCGCATAGGGCAGCGCGTCGATCAGCACCTCGTCCAAAGGCGGATAGCCTGCATCAAGGAACGTCTGGATCAGGCGCGCGGGCATGTCGTCGCGGTACAGCGATGTCAGACCGGAAGGCGATGCCATTTCCCCTGCCTCGGTCGGATGCACCAGACGGGTGGCAAATTCATGCACCCCGCCGATATGGTCGATATGGGTGTGGGAGGACACGCAGATGATGTCCTTGGCCGGATCATCGCGGAGCGTGTCAAGGAACGGGCGCAACGGCATGATCCCCATACCGGTATCAAGGATCATGTCGCGGTCGCGCCCTTGGACCAAAAACATATTGGCCTGTTCCAGCACATGGACATGCGGTTCGAGGATCAGGGTCACATCGGGGCCGACCTGTTTGGCGGTGAACCAGTTTTCGGCAACGGGAAGCGGCATGTCAGCGGACTTTCATAAGGGGGCGGGGGGCAGTGCCGCCGGTAAACAATGGCGCGTGCCAGACGAAACTGCCCTGCGCGCGGTCCAGAACGGGTGTGCCCATGGCAAAAGGGTCGGTGGCAAGATCGGCAATGCCATGCGCGCCGTCCCAAGTGCCCAGCGCGTAAAAGCTGGCAAAGGTCTCGCGCGGTGAACGGTCCATCGGCACAGGACCGATGCCCAGCAGGAAACGGTCGTCACTTTCCACCAGCACGCCGGTCATGTCGCCCCATGCGATGGGGTGCCCGCGCAAGGGGGCGGTGGGTTCGGCAAGCCACGCCTCGCGGTATTGCGCATGCACACCATCCTCGATCAGCACATCACCGTCGAACCACATCGCCCCCACATCGGGGCGGGCCAGCGCGCCTTGCCAGTTGATCGCGCGGTGCCATGTGCATTGGCTGTCGGTCACGGTGATCTCGCCCGCGAAACCCTCGACCCGCAGCAAGGATTGCAGCGTTGCGGCGTCCAGATCGGCAAGACAGCCCCCTTGCAACGCAGGCAGATCGGCAGGCACCCGCAGATCAGCGAACAAGGCGCCCGCCTGCAACCAATGCACGCGGGTTGTTGTATCCTCGAAATCCGGCGCTTTGATCCAGTCGCGCCGCCAATGGCCTTGCAGATCGGTAGTTGTGATCACGCAGCGGCCACCTGCAACTGGCCCAGTGCGGCGGTGATCTGGTCGGCGGTCACGACAGCGCCGGTTTGCAGATATTCCATCGCTTTCAGCGACGCGTCATGCGCATCCGTGGATGACCCGCCGACGCAATCGCCGACAACACGGCAATAATAATCGCCCTGATGCCCGTCCGCGAAAGTGTAATGCACGCAAACATCCGTCAGCCCGCCGATCAGGATCAGCGTCTGCGCCTTCAACCCTTTGAGCAGGATTTCCAGCTCGGTCCCGTAAAACGCCGAATAGCGGCGTTTGTGGATGAAATAGTCACCGGGCTGGCGGCCCATTTCCTCGAAGGCGACGGGGGTGCCGGGTTCACCGTCCATGCAATGCACGTCCTCGGTCCCGTCCAGTTCGCGGCCATAATCCACCATGTCGCGGCGGTGGATTTCCTGAATGAACACGACCGGAATACCCGCGTCATGGGCGGCATCCACCACACGGCGCGCGCGGTCCATATTGGCGCGGTAACCGGGCATGACGGGAATGCCCGCCTTGTGGTCCATGAAGGCGGATTTCTGGATATCGACGACGATCAGCACAGGCTGGCCGACAAGCATGGGTTGGCGTGGCATGGTGGAACCTCCTTTATTTGCGGGATTGATCCGCGCCCATCAGGCGCGGCAGATCGCCCCAACGGGCGACGGCGGAAAAGACGGCGATGGACACGGTGATGAACAGCACGGCCGCCACCGCCATCGTCGGGGTATAGCCGTTGCGCAGCGAATTGAAGATTTGCAGCGTCACGGTCGCATAGGCAGAGGCTGACACAAAAAACATCACGATGAATTCGTTGAAGCTGAGGACCAGCGCGAAAAAGAACCCCGAGATCGAATAGGGCAAGGTCTGCGGCAAGATCACGGTGCGAAAGGTCACCGCCTCGGTCGCGCCCATGGTGGCGGCGGCATCGAGATGCGCGCGGTCGATGGACTGCAACCCGATGGAAATGGTCACCAAAGGCAGCGCCAGAAACAGCGTCGCATGGCTGAGGATGCCGACCCAGATCGCCCCCAGACTGCCGATGAAGGCCCACAAAAACCCCAGCCCCACGCCAAAGACGATGGGCGGCAAGGCGAAAGGCAGCGACCCAAGCCCCGCCAGCACCTTGGACGCCTTGCTGCCCTTGGCCCAGAGCAGATAGGCCAGTGGCCATGCCAGCAGCACCGCCAGCGTCGCCGACCCGAAGGCCACGATCAGCGAGTTTTGCAAGGCGCGCACCCAGATCGTTTCGGTGATGAAGAACTCCACGAAGCGCGCGAAATTGGGGTCTTCGGGCGGGAACAGCATGGTGCGCCCGCCGTTCAGCGATGCCCCCGCCACCACGATGATCGGCAAGGCCAGCACCAGCCCCGACAGCGCCATGAAGATATGACCGAATGTGCGGCGCATCAGCGGGCCTCCGATCTTTTGGTCATCCACTGCGCCAGCACCAGAAACAGCGCCGCTGTGACCAGCAGGACCACCGCCTGCGCCGCCCCGAAAGGTGCGTCCAGCGTCGCGCCCCGCACGCTTTCATAAACAGCGACGGCCGTTGTCTGCTTGGCGGGTTCGGCGAAAACGACGACGGTGACATAGCTGCCCAGCAGGAACACGAACAACAAGAGCGTGGACCCGATCAGCGGCAGTTTCACCGTGGGCAGGATTACCGATGTCATCACGCGTGTCGGCCCTGCACCCATGGTGCGCGCAGCCTCGGTCAGGCTGGGGTCAAGGCGCGACAGGGCGGGATAAAGCAGGATCACCGCATAGGGCCAGACCAGATAGGACATGGTCAGGATCGTTGCGAATTCGGATGTCTTGAATTTCACATTGCGCGGATTGGCCAGCCCCCATTCGCGCAGCACCTCGAACCAGCCCGTGCGTTTCAGCCAGTCGGTCGCGCCCGACACCTCGAACAGCATCGGCAGGCCGGAGCGGTTGGACAAAAGCACATCCCAGCCCATGACGATGAACACCTCGGACAGCGACAGGCTGGCAAGGATGAACACCAGCCAGCAGCTTTGCGCGCGGCGCGACTGGCGGGTCAGAAGATAGGTGAACGGAAACGCCGTGGCCACCGCCAGCACCGATGCGATGACGGCATAGTAAAGCGCGTAATACAGCCGTTGCAGGTGCAGGAACGTCACCTCGTCCGGCCAAAGCGCGCCGACGAAAAACCGCCGGTAATTGGCTAGGGTGAAATCCCATTCCCAGCCCGCGCCTTCGATCTTTTGACCAAAGGAAATGACGATCACCAGAATGAACGGCGTCACCGCCAGAAACAGGATCAGCGCGCCCAGCGCCCAAGTGCCCCAGGGCCTGCGCAGATTTGGCGCAGCCATATCCAGATCGGCCTTGGTGCTGTCGATGGCTGTCATGCGGCGACCTGATCCGCGATACGCGGAAAGACGTGGATCGCCTCTGCAGGCAGGGCGACGGTGACGGGATCACCGATGCGCAAAGGCTGGGCGCTGTCGCTGTCGGTCACGATCATCGGCCCGACGGGCGTGTCCAGATGGATGTCGCGCACCGGCCCCACGTCGCGCAGGAATGTCACCTTGGCGGGCAGGCGGTTCACCGCGCCCGCCAGACCTGCCTTTTCGGGGCGGATCGCGATGCGCACGGGTGATCCGTCGATGAAATTGGCGCGCGGCGTGATCTGCAACAGGTGCCCGCCCAGCCGGACATTGCCACCGTCGGTAATACCATCAAAGAAATTCGCCTTGCCGATGAAATCCGCGACAAAGGCGTTTTCGGGCTGGTGATAGATCGCCTGCGGCGTGCCGACTTGTTCGACGCGGCCTTGTGACATGACGACGATCTGGTCGGCCATCGTCATCGCCTCGTGCTGGTCATGGGTGACGACAATGGTGGTGATGCCCAGACGCTGCTGCAACTGGCGCAATTCGACCTGCATATCCTCGCGCAGTTTGGCATCCAGCGCGGACATCGGTTCGTCCAGCAGGAACACATCAGGTTCCTGCGCCAAGGCGCGCGCGATGGCGACGCGCTGGCGCTGGCCGCCCGACAATTCCCCGATCCGGCGGTCGGCAAAGGCGGACAGCTGCACAAGGTCCAGCAATTCACGCGCACGCGCCGCAGCCTGCCCGCGCGGCGTGCCCGCGATGGTCAGCGCATAGCTGACATTGTCGCTGACGTTCAGATGCGGGAACAGCGCAAAGGACTGGAACACCATCCCGAATTTGCGTTTATGCGCAGGCAGGCGCGTGATGTCCTGCCCGCGCAAGGAAATCGACCCGGCCGATGGGTCCTCCAGCCCCGCGATCATCCGCAAGAGCGTAGTCTTGCCGCAGCCCGACGGCCCCAGAAGGGCCGTCAGCGCGCCATCCGCGAAATCAAGGCTGACGTTATCGACAGCCCTGACATCGCCATAGGCCTTGCGGATGTATTTGAGGCTGAGGCCGCCCATGGCCGTCACGCCCCCGCAAGCATGCGGTCCCACGATTCCTTGATAAAAGTTTCCTTGTCGAGGTAAGCCTCGTAGGCCGGACGGATCACGGGGCTGCCGGAGACGGAGGCAAATTCTTCCGCCGTCAGGTCCGTGATGGATGCATCCACCAGCGGGGCCGTGCCGATCATCCGCGACATCAGCGCCTGCGTGGATGGCTGCGAGGTGAAGTTTATGAATTCCGCCGCTTCCGCGCCCTTGTCGGACAAGGACGACAGGCACCACGATCCGTAATCCTGCGGGTTGCCTTCCTTGGGAAAGACCGACTGGATCGGGAAACCGTCAGCGGCCATCAGTTGCGCCACATCATGATAATACTGCCCGCCGATGACATCGCCGTTTTTCATCGACTGTTCCATCTGGCTTTCCGCCGTCCACCACAGCGCGACATTGGGCTTCAGCTCTGCCGCCTTTTCGATCAGCGCGACGATGCCGTCCTCGGTGGCGAAAGTGGCTTCGCCTTCAAAGAAGGTCGCGGCGATGATGTCGAGCAATTGGGAATTATAGTTCTTGGACAGGCCAAGGCTGGATTCATAGACGGACGAATCCCAGAAATCGGCCCAGCTGGCAGGCGCGCTGACCTCGTTGGGGTTGATGACCATGGCGCTGAACCATGACAGCGCGCCAACACCGATCGGGCCGGTGGCATCCTCGAAAATGAAATAGCCGTCCAGATTGGACGCATCCGGAATCGCCGCCATATCCAGCGGCGAAATCAACCCGCCCAGACGGCTGGCCTTGATCATCGTGTCGCGCGCGTAAAGCGACAGATCCGTCGGCACCGTGCCTGCCGCCGTCGCCTGCTGCATGGTGACCAGCCAGTCGGTGGAATTGGGCTGTGTGACGCTTTCCACCGCGATCCCCGTTGCGGCGGTGAAGGCAGGGAACACATGTTCCTTGAAACTGTTTTCGAAATAGCCGCCATAGGATGCGACCTTGAGACTGCGGGTCTGTGCAATCAGCGGCGTGCCAATGACGCTGCTGGCCAGCGCAAGGCCGCCCGCGCTGGCCCCGGATTTCAACAAGCTGCGGCGGTTCATAAGATGACGAGACATTGGCTTTCCCCTGATAATCTGACGGATGTCATGACGCCGGGCGCATAACACCGCCCTTGGGCCCAAGCAGGCCAAACCCGTGATGATCCTGTCAATGCTGCGGGGCAGCGCGGTGATGCTGCGCCTGCATTCGCCTGAAATGCAGGCAGTCTTGACCAAAGGTTAACAAAAAACAGGCAAGCCGCCCAAGGCAGGGCCGTGGCGGCAAGGCAGACTTGCCCGGTGCAAGCGGGATGCAGAACGGTAAGGACACCATCATTTTCAAAGGGAATCGTTCCATGTCCGATGCCGACCAGCACGCCTTGACCATCGCCGAAGCCAACCTGCCCGTCATCGACCTTGGCGGTCTGACCTCGGGCGATCCCGCGCAAAAGGCCGCCGTGGCAAAGGCGCTAGGCGATGCCGCGCGCACATCGGGGTTTTTCTATATCCGCAATCACGGCATTGATCAGGCGCTGATCGACGCGGCCTTTGCCGCATCCAAACAGTTCCACGACCTGCCGCGCCGCGAAAAGATGAAATACTGGTCCGGTTTTAGCACGCATCATCGCGGCTATGTCCCGCTGGAAGAAAACGGCGCGAGCTTTCCCAAACAGATCAATTTCAACGAAGCTTGGGACATGTCGTTCGAGGCCCCCGCCGACCATCCCGATTATCTGGCCGGCTGGCGGATGACAGGGCCGAATGTCTGGCCCGACCTGCCCGGCTGGAAGGATACCATCGCCAGCTATTACGACGCCGTTTTCGCCTTGGGGCTGCGGATGCTGGATGCGCTGGCGCTGGAACTGGGCGTCGATCCGGCGGAATTGTTGCAGCACATCACCTGCCCCACATCGCAATTGCGCCTGCTGCGCTATGTCCCCAATGACATGCCCGCCAACAAGGATGTCGTCGGCATCGCGTCCCATTCGGATTTCGAATGTTTCACGATCCTGATGCAGGGCGGCCCCGGGTTGCAGGTGATGAACGCCGATGACGACTGGATCGAGGCCCCGCCCCTGCCCGGCTGTTTTGTCGTCAATATCGGCGATATCTTCGAGACCTGGTCAGGCGGCCAGTTCAAATCGACCCAGCACCGCGTCAACAATATCGGGCGCGAACGCTATTCGATGCCCTTGTTCTTCGGGTTGGATTATCATGCCATCGTCGCACCGCTGGCGCAGTTCCACACGCCGGAAACGGCAGTGAAATATCCGCCCATCAAGGCGGGCGAGCATCTGATGCGCATGACGGTCAATGCCTTCCGCTATATGGCCGATGCGCGCGCCAAGGGCGTGTTCAGCACCGATTACGAAGTCCCCGAGGAAAACCCCTTCAAGCGCGAGGCACGGGTACTGGTCGCCGAATGACCCCCCACAGGGGGCCAAAGCCATGTTCCGGTCACCGCCGCGCCCCTATGTGATCCGCGACTGTCGCCTCTGGTTGTTGCGTTGCGTTGGAACTTTCAAGCCTCCGGCGGGGATATTTGGGCTCGGAAGATGTCAGAGGCTGGCGATATAGGCGCGCCAGCCGCCAAAACCGGTGATGTCACGGGCCATCGTGAGTGCATGGGCTTCGCACAGGAACCCTGACACGGCACTGCCATCGGCCAGCGTCAGCTTGCCAATCCCCAAAGGCGCGGGAATCGCGCTGACGAAACGCCCAAAGGCGGCCTCGGGCAGCGCCCAGATTTCGACCTTGATCGCAGCCCCGTCCGGATCACGGATCAGGCCGGGTTTGGGTGGTACGGTGCCGTCGAGCGCGTAGAGCCTGTAGGCGGGGTCTGTTGTCGTCTCGCGGATCAGCCGCCCGCCCGCGTCCGTCAGTTGGTGGTTCAGCGGCATCCCCGTCAGATGCGCGCCAACGACAGCAATGGGGATCATGCCCTTGGGGATGGCGGTTGAGTCGAGTGGCGGGATCGCGGCGCGCGTATCGCGGCCCATGCCGCAGGCGGCGGATTGGTGCAAGGCGGCGGCGACAGGCGCCAAGCCGTCATCGCTGAAGGCGGGGCCGATCAGGGTGACGCCACCGGGCAGGCCATCCGGCGTGATCCCCGCAGGCACGGCGATCGCGGCATAGCCCAGAAGGTTGGCGAAATTGGTATAGCGTCCGAAATGGCTGTTCTTGGTGACCGGATCGGCCAGCATATCGGCGACGCTGTAGATTGTGGGCGAGGTGGGCAGCAGCAGCAGATCGACCGCCTCCCAGACGGGGGCGACCTGCGCGCGCAGAGCCTCCAGCCGGTAGCGTCCGTTGAACGCATCAACCGCGCTATAGCGCCCTGCCGCGCCAATGATCCCGCCCACGGTCGGGTCGAAATCGGCGGCGTTGGTGGCGTAGAAGTCCTGCACAGCCGCCAGACGTTCCGCGACCCAAGGACCGTCATAGAGCAACGCCGCCGCTTCGCGGAAAGGCGCGTAATCGAAGGGTACGATGGTCGCACCCAGCGCCGCGGCCCGTGCGATGGCTGCGTCATAGAGCGCCTCGACTCCGGTATTGCCATAGAACTCCCGTTCATCGCCTGCCAGCACGCCGATGCGCGGGTTGGGCCGGATGCCGACAGGCTGCGCGGCCCGCGTAAACCCGTCGCCTGCATCGACCCCGTCCATCACCGCGCGCACAGCCACACCATCGGCCACGCAACCGGCAAAGACCGTGACCACATCGACGCTGCGGCAGGCGGGCACGACGCCGGTGTTGGGCACCAGCCCCGGTGTCGGTTTGATCCCCACAAGGTTGTTGAACGCCGCAGGCACGCGGCCTGATCCGGCGGTGTCGGTGCCCAGACCAAAGCTCGCGAGGCCAGATGCCACTGCCACCGCCGACCCCGACGACGATCCGCCAGAGACGTAATCCGCATTGAACACCGACCGTGGTGCGCCGTAAGGCGAACGTGTGCCGTTCAGCCCCGTGGCGAATTGGTCTAGGTTCGTTTTGCCCACCAGCAAGGCCCCCGCCGCCCGCAGCCGCGCGATCACGGTCGCATCGGCCTTGGGATCATAGGCATATGCCGGACAGCCCGCCGTGGTCGGCAGGCCTGCCACATCGATATTGTCCTTGGCGACATAAGGAATACCCCACAGCGGCAGATCGCGCGGCCCGGCCATCAGATCGCGCGCGGCAGCGCGCAGGGCGTCATCGGCCACCGGCAGAATGAAGATTGCGGGGTCGCTGGCCGCATGACGGCGCGTGATGATCTCCTCTGCCAGATCAAGCGGGGTGGCGCCATTGGCATAGGCGGTGCGGACAGATTGTATCGTCAGGATTTCGGGGAACATCAGTCAGTCTCCAATATTGCTATCACTTGGCCTGCGCGCAGGGTCTTTCCCGGTGCGGCGACGCATTCCCGCAGGATACCTGCCGCAGGGGCCAGCACGCGGATTTCCATTTTCATCGATTCCACGATCGCCACCGTGTCACCCGCCGCCAGATGGTCGCCGATGGCGGCGGTGTATTTCCACAGGTTGCCGGGAATGCTGCTTTCCACACCCACGTGCCCTGCCGCGATGTCGGAGGCTGCGGGTTCCGGCCCGCCATCCTCACTGATGAAACTGTCCAGCCCAAGTACTTTCCAGCGGGCGCGTTCCGCCTCGAACGCGGTCTGCTGGCGGGTCTTGAAGGCGGTGATGCTGCCTGCCTCGGCCTGTTGCGCAGCCTTGTGGTCGGCCCAGCAAAAGGTCGTTTCCTCAATCTTCACGTTATATCCGCCGTGCGGGAAGGCCGCGCGCGCCTCGGTCAATTCTGCGTGCGAGACGGGGAAGAACCGGATCTGGTCGAAAAACCGCAAAAGCCACGGCTGGTCGGTAAAGGCCCCCCAGCGCCGCCATGTGTTCCAGATCTGGATCGTGCGCCCGAACAGCTGGTAGCCCCCCGGCCCTTCCATTCCGTAGATGCACATATAGGCCCCGCCGATGCCCACGGCGTTTTCGGGGGTCCAAGTGCGGGCGGGGTTGTATTTCGTCGTCACCAGCCGGTGGCGCGGATCAATCGGGGTCGCAACCGGTGCGCCCAGATAGACATCGCCCAGACCCAGCACCAGATAGCTCGCATCATGGACGATCTTATGCACGGCATCCGCATCCGGCAGGCCGTTGATCCGGCGGATGAAGTCGATATTCGACGGACACCATGGCGCGTCGGGGCGCACGAGGTCCTGATAGCGGGTCATCGCCAGCACGGCATCGGGGTCGTTCCATGACAGCGGCAGATGCACGATGCGTGATGGCACGGTGACATCCTCGGCGGCGGGCAGGGCGCGTTCGATTTCAGCCAAAGCATCCAGCAATTTGGTGCGTTTGATCTGCGTGCTGTCATAGTGGATTTGCAGCGACCGGATGCCCGGTGTCACGTCGATCAGCGGCAGGCCCGCATCCTGCACCGCCTGCATTAGCAGATGCACGCGCAGGCGTAGTTCGATATCAAGCGCCATGTCGCCATATTCGACCAGCAGGTTGTCATCGCCTTGGCGGCGGTAAACGACTGGCACAGGCCCATCAGGGTCACCGCCCAGAACCGGCGATCCGGCACCGATGACCGCAGGGCCAGCGACAGGATCAGCGGCGCGCAGGGCGGGGATGAACCGGACCCGATCACCGGGGCGCAGCTGGCCCATTTTCCACAGATCGTCACTGGCGATCACGGCAGGGCAGACAAACCCCCCAAGGCTCGGCCCGTCGGGGCCAAGCACGATCGGCATATCGCCGGTGAAGTCGATTGCGCCCACGGCATAGGCGTTGTCATGCAGGTTGGACGGGTGCAATCCCGCCTCGCCCCCGTCAGTCCGCGCCCATTTCGGGGCAGGGCCGGTCAGGCGCACGCCGGTGCGGTCGGAATTGAAATGCACCTCATAGGCGGTGGCAAACAGGGTGGCGATGTCGTCGTCCTGAAAGAAATCGGGCGCGCCATGCGGGCCATAGATCACCGCGATCTCCCAGTCCTGCGTCAGATCGGCGGGTTCCGGCGGATGCGGATCACCGACAGGCGCATGGGCCAGCCCCAGCACATCGCCGGTGCGCAGGGTGCCGGTGGCATGGCCGCCGAATTGCCCCAGCGCGAAACATGCGCGTGAGCCCAGCACCTGCGGTGCGGCAAACCCGCCCGCCACCGCCAGATAGGCGCGCTGGCCTGCGCCGGTGATGGCACCAATCGCCAGCACGCTGCCCGCAGGCACATCGACCACCGGACCGACCGGCACACCATCCAGCGTCATCGCCATCTGCGCGCCCGCCAAGGCCACGCGCGCGGCACTGGCAAAGCGCAGGGTGGGGCCGTTGACAGTCAGTTCCAGTGCGGCGGTATCGGGGTGATTGCCCAAGGCGCGGTTGGCATTGCGAAAGCTGCGCGCATCCATCGGACCCGAGGGCGGCACGCCCACATGCCACAGGCCCAGACGGCCGGGCAGTTCCTGCAGGCTGGATTGCGCGCCGGGGGCCAGTACTTCGATCACCTGCGGATCAAAGGTGAAATCGTTCAGCGCCGTCGTCGTGACCTGACCGGAGGCCAGCAAATCCGACCCCGCAATCGCGCGCAGATAGCGCAGGTTGGTTTCCACCCCGCCGATCCGCGTGGCATCCAGCGCCTGTTGCAAAGCTTTGATCGCCGCCGGACGGTCCGCGCCATGCACGATGATCTTGGCCAGCATCGGGTCATAGAACGGCGTGACATCGCTGCCCGTTTCGATCCAGCTGTCGATGCGGGCGTTGTCGGGAAATGTGACCTCGGTCAGCCGCCCAGCCGCAGGGCGGAAATTGGCATGGGGGATTTCGGCATAAAGGCGGGCTTCGATTGCGGCCCCTTTCGGGGTGGGTGCGGTGTCAGGCAGCACCAGTTCGCCTGCCGCCTGCCGGATCATCCAGTCCACCAGATCGATGCCGCAGACAGCCTCGGTCACCGGATGTTCAACCTGCAGGCGGGTGTTGACCTCAAGGAAAAAGAAATCCTCGCGCACAGGGTCATAGATGAATTCGACCGTTCCGGCAGAGGCATAGGCGACGGAAGAACACAGATCGACCGCCGCCTTGTGCAAGGCGCTGCGCACGGCATCGGACAGACCGGGGGCTGGTGTTTCCTCGATCACCTTTTGGTTGCGGCGTTGCAGCGAACAGTCACGTTCGCCCAAGGCCAGCACGCGGCCTTTGCCATCGCCGAAGACCTGCACCTCGACATGGCGGGCCTGTGCCACGAAACGTTCCAGAAACACCCGCGCATCGCCAAAACTGGCGGTCGCGGTGCGCTGCACGGCGGCGAAAGCATCGCGCAGGGCGTCCTCATCCGCGCAAAGCTGCATCCCGATACCGCCGCCACCAGCGGTGCTTTTCAGCATGACAGGATAGCCAATATCGGCAGCGGCTAGCACGGCGGCATCGACATCTGCCAACAGATCGGTGCCGGGCAACAGTGGAACACCCGCCTTGCGCGCCAGATCGCGGGCTGTGTGTTTGGCACCGAAATCGCGCAGATGTGCGGGCTCAGGGCCGATAAAGGTGATCCCCTCCACCGCGAGCCGTTCGGCAAAGCCCACATTTTCCGACAGAAACCCGTAGCCCGGATGCACCGCCTGTGCGCCGGTTTCCTTGCAGGCAGCGATCACCGCATCCACATCCAGATAGCTTTGCGCCGCAGGCGCAGGCCCCAGACGCACTGCCTGATCCGCCAGAAGCACATGGCGCGCGAAACGGTCGGCGTCGGACCAGACGGCGACGCTCGCAATCCCCATCCGCCGCAATGTCGCGATAACACGCACGGCAATTTCGCCGCGATTGGCGACCAGAACTTTGTCAAACATGGCTCAACCCCTGATGATGACGCGGCAGGGCGTCGGGTCGAAACCGTTGCAGGGGTTGTTGATCTGCGGGCAGTTGGAAATGACACAAAGCACGTCCATCTCCGCCACCAGTTCCAGATGGTCGCCGGGCGACGAAATCCCGTCATCCACCGTCATCGCGCCATTGGGGCTGATCGGCACGTTCATGAAGAAATTGAGGTTCGGGACGATGTCGCGCTTGGTCATGCCGTGGCGGGCAAGCTCGATAATGAAATTCTCGCGGCAGGCATGCTGGAACCGCGTGTCGTGGCCGAAACGCACCGTATTGCTTTCGCAGGAACAACATCCGGCAGAGGTGTCGTGCCGTCCCGCGCTATCGGCGGTTACCCGCAGCATCACGCGGCCAAGGTTGGACATGATCGCCGTGCCGGTGGTGACATAGGCGGCCCCTTGGGCGCGCAATGTGTCTTGGCTGGAATAGCGTTCGGCATGGTCGTCGGCATTGTAAAACAGCGTGTCGATGGCCTGCTGGCCATAGGTGTCTTCGATCCGCAGGGTCTGGCCCTTGCGGATGATACCGGACCAGGGGGCGCGGGCGGGGATGTTGTGGACCGTTTCCATCAGATCGCTCCTTGCTGGCGGGCGTTGTTTTCAAAGCCGCGCCGCGCCTCGGCTGTCGCGGTGCGGCACAGGTCGTCGGCGGGGATGGGCCGTGCGGGCAGGCAGATCACCGACAGATCGGGCGGCACCTCTGCCGCTGCGGGGTCAAGCGGGTGGCGGCAGTTCGACAGGGCGAGGCACAGGTCCATTTCCGCGCGCAGATCGACCCAATCGCCAGCGGCCAGCATCGCGCCCCGCCATGTGAACCGCCCTTCGGCATCGACACGGACGGGGGCGAACAGGTTCAGCACCGCAGGAATATCGCGCCGGTCCAGCCCCAGCTTCGCCGCCGCCAGCAGCATGTTGTCGCGCGTGTTGCGTCGCGCATCGCCTGAGTAATCCGCCACGGTTTCGGGGGTGGAGCCGCCGGTCAGCACGTCATGCGCGCCACTGCTATCCTCGACCAAGGACAGCATCACGCGGCCCATGTCCGAGAATATGACGCGGCCTTTGGTCAGGTCGGTGGTCCATTGTAGTTTCACCGTATCGGGCAGGCAGAGCCGTTCCGTCGTATCGGGCAGCGCCCATGCAGCCAGCGACACAGTCGATGCACCCCCGGGGACAAGGCGCAGCACCTCGCCCGCTTTCAGATGCAGCGTGGTGTACCACCCCCCCGGCACTTTTTCTGTCAGGCGGGCATTTGGGGCCTCCGGCGCAGGGCGCGGGCTGGGTTGGGGCAGTGTTTTCGCCTCCATCCCCTCGCGCTGGAAATCAAGGTATCGCTGGCGGTCAGCCGCGATCTGGTCTTGGGTGCGGTGGATATGCATCTAATGCCTTTCAATGCTGTCGGGTCGTCCCGCGATCAGTGCGTCCAGCGCGGGGTCGTCCCGCAGCGCCGGATTGTCGTAAATCGTGCCACCGCCCGCCACACGCGGCGGCCAGATGGCGATGTCCTTGCCGATCTGCGCGCCGTAGCGGGCGATTTCCTCTGGCCGCGTGCGGCTGCGTTCCAGTGCGATGATCCGCGTGCCAAGGGTGAAGGCCTCGCGCAGATCATGGGTGACCATCACCACCGTCATCGGCAGCGCGTGCCACAGCCGCTGCATCAGCGCGTGGATATCCGCACGGATGCCCGGATCAAGCGCGCCGAAAGGTTCATCGAGCAACAAAACACGCGGCTGCATCATCAGCGCCTGCGCCAGCGCAAGGCGTTGTTGCATCCCGCCTGACAGTTGGGCGGGATACTTGCCTTCGGCCCCCGCCAGCCCGACATCGGCGATCATCGCGCGGGCGCGGTCTTGTAGGGCGCGCCTGCGCGCGCCGGTCAGTCGGCCCCAGATACGCGATCCGGCCATTTCCGGCCCCAGCATGACATTGCCCAGCACTGTCAGATGGGGAAACACTGAATAGCGTTGATAGACAACGCCCCTGTCAGGCCCGGGTTCACGCGGCAAGGGTTCGCCATCCAGCAGGATCGTGCCGCGCGTGGGTTGTTCCTGCCCCAGCAGCAGCCGCAGCAAGGTGGTCTTGCCACAGCCAGACGCGCCGACCAGCGCGACAAAGGACCGAGGCGCGATCTCTAGAGAGATATTCTCCAGCACGATCTGGTCGCCGTATTCCTTCCACAGGTTGGTGATGGTCAGGGCGGTCATTTGCCGCCCTCCATCTCGGACCACGGGAACAGCCAGCGGCGCAGACGGTCCAGCCCGTAATCGGCCATCGCCGCCAGAAAGGTGATCCATGCGACATAGGGAAAGATGATGTCCATCGACAGATAGCGGCGGACCAGAAAGATGCGGTAGCCAAGGCCGCTATCGGATGAAATCGCCTCTGCCGCGATCAAGAACAGGAATGCCGCCCCCAGTTGCAAGCGCAGGCTGACGATCAGGCGCGGCAGCACTTGCGGCAGCACCACGCGCCACACCACCAGCCAGCTGTTGGCGGACAGGGTTTCGGCCTTGACGATCTGTTCGCGCGGCAAATCCAGCACGCGCTGCGCCATATCGCGGATCATCAGGGGGGCGATCCCGATCACGATCAGCGCGATCTTGGAAATCTCGCCCAGCCCCAGCATGATGAACAGCACAGGCAGCAAGGCCAAAGGCGGGACCATCGCGACGAACCCCACGAAAGGGCCCAGCAGTGCGCGGATCGCCGGAAAGATGCCGATCGCCACACCCACCACCAGCGCCAGCGCCGTCGATATGCCCAGCCCCGCGCCCAGCCGTTGCAGGCTCGCCGCCGTATCAGCCCAGAGCAGATAGTCCCCCGTCCGCCGGTCGGGGGTAAAGGCCATCAGATCAATCGCCGTCGCCATGCTCGACAAGGCGGGCAGCAGTTTATCCGCCGGATTATCCGCCAGCCGCGCCGCCGACCCCGCCAGATAGGCGACGATCAGCAGCGCGAAAGGTGCCAGCTTGAGCGCCAGCAAGGCCGGCGGCGACAGCCGTTGATTGATCAGGCGCATGGCGGCGGGCCTGTTTACAGCGCGCCGTCGGCGGCCATCTGCATGTAATCCATGGTAAAGCGGAACTTGATGTTGTCCGCATCGCCCAGCACCACACCATCCGGCAATGCGATACCGACCGCATCATCGGATGTCGCGGTTGGTGTCAGCAGCCCCTTGTCGAACAGGAAGGCACGGACAAGGTTCATCGTATCCGCCAGATCGGGCGATGCGGTAAAGGCCACAGCCTCTGCCGGATCGGCGAACAGCTGGGTCGCGGCCATCTGCGCCTCGAACCCTGCCTGATCGGTGCCGGATGCGGCGCCCATCGCGGCGCGGGCTTCGGCGCCTTCGGGGGTGTCGGATGTCATCAGGGTGACGGTTTCATACCAGATGCCCGCCAATGCCTTGCCGAAATCGGGGTTCGCGTCCAGCACCTCGGTATTGGCGACCATCAGGTCGATGATTTCACCGGGGATCATGGCGCTGTCAAAGACCTTGACCGCATCGGGCAGGGCCGCGATTTCCGCGACCATCGGGTTCCATGTGACCATCGCGGTGACATCCGCGGTCTGGAACGCGCCGACCATATCGGGATCGGCGGTGTTGATCACGCTGACATCGCGTTCCGACAGGCCCACGGAATCAAGCGCCCGCGCCAGCAGGTAATGCGAGACCGAGAATTCCACCAGATTGACCGACCGCCCCGCAATATCCGCGATGCTTTCGCCGCCCTTGAGGAAGACGGCATCATTGCCTGCCGAAAAGTCCCCGACAATGACAGCGGTCGTATCGACGCCACCAGCCGCAGGGATCGACAGGGCATCCATGTTGGTGACGGTCACGGCGTCATAGGCACCGGCGGTATACTGGTTGATCGATTCCACATAGTCATTGAACTGGGTCACGTTGATCGTGATGCCGTATGTGTCGGCCCAGCGGTCCACGATGCCGGCATCGGCGGCATAGCCCCAAGGCATCCAGCCGACATAGATCGACCAAGCGACGTTGAATTCGGTCTTTTCCTGCGCGGCGACAGGGGCCGCGAAAAAGCTGGCCCCTATGATGGCCAGCAAAGGCAGCGTTCTGGTTTTCAATGATGAAGTCATGACAATCCCTTTCGGTATGAACGGATTGGTCGCGCGACACCCGCGCCAATCCCTTGGCTGTGCGAGGTCTCCCGGGCTTTTATCCCGCCGTGTGCCTGAAGGATCTGTCTGCCCCTCAGGTGCTGCTCTTGGTCCAAGCGCATGTCGCCATGCCGGAACCCTAGCCGCCTTACTCCGCTTCAGGATTGCCGCAGGGATGGCGCAGGACAACTGGCCGCAACAGGATGACCCGCGCCCTCCATGCGAGATGCCGCAAAAATAGGCAAAAAGCAGGCCGATTGGTTGATTGATGGGCAGTTCACCATCTGACACCGCCGCTCAGGCTGGCCCTACGGCCCTGTCCGGATGATGTCATAGCGCACCCGCACCCGACATTCAGCCAGCCCGAACCCCGCGCGGATCGCGGCCTGCGGCGCATCGATGGTACTGCGCAGGGACAACAGCCCGCTGATCCGGTCCGGTGCCACCAGTGTCATCGTCAGATGCAGCGCGATGTCCATGCAGGCCCCGTCGCGGCAATCCGTGCTTTGCACATTGTCGGACAGCCACCGATCCGGCCCGACCGCGCGCCAAGCATAGGGGGGCAGACCCGCCATGTCCGGCTGCGGCAGCAGCGCGGCCAGCCGGTCAGGGTGGAATGCACCCTCCCATGCAACACGCGCAGGCGTGAACGCGACACCAGAAGCGGCCAGCATACCGCCCAGTTCCGCCGGACAGCCCGCTGTGGTTTCGGCCAGCGTGCGCCAGCGCCATGTGCCATCGCGTGGCGTCAGCGCCTGATGTGCCGCAGCCGGATCAACGGGGCAATCGCCCGTGCCGCCGAAACTGGCCTGAATATCGCGGCGGGGGGCTGTGACCCATGATAGCGCCTCAAGCGCGGGCTCATAGACCAGCGTGGACGCCGCCGGATCGTCCGGCAGGCCGACGACCAGTGCGATTTCGTCTTGCGACAAGGGGCTGAGGGCGCAGTCGCAGCCCCCGGTCCGGCAGATCGCAACCACCGTTTCGGCGCGGGCCAGAACAGGCAGCAGCAGCGACACCACCAGCGCGGCGACCAGCGGCAACCGGACGATCATGGCGCGGCCTGCCCGAATGGCCCGAACGGCAGGATCAGCGGGATCAACGCATCGGCAGGCAGACCCTGCAAATCCACAGGCACCGCCCCCAGATGGCGCAAGCGCGGTGATACCGCCGGTGTCATCGGGGGATCGCCTGCGCCCGCGCCGATGATGCTGTCGATCAACGTGCCCAAAATATCGGCCATGGCGTGGTCATCGGCGGCCGGATCGCCCGTTGGTGCAGGCGGCGATGTGGCGGCGGCGCCATCGGGCTGATCTGTCATCCAGGACGGGCCGGACCAATCCTCGCCCGGTCCGGCGATGCGGAACAGGCGCGCGGTGGCGCTGTCACCTGCGACCGGCACAATCTCGCCCGCATAATCCAGATCACGGCGCGCTGTGCCGCTGAACTGCAACAGCGGCGTGCCGTCGCTGGCGGCCAAGGTCAGCCGCAAGGCATCCTCTTGCAGCCGTCCGGTGACGTCGCCGGTCGTGGCGCGCAAGGGGCCGATATCGGGGGCGGTGATGAAATAGCCGAATAGATCCGGCGCGCCTGCATCCTGAAACAATTCCATCATGATGAACGGCGCTGCGTGATCGGGCTGGCCGGGCCTGTCCAGTTGCACAAACCAGACCCCCTGCAAAGCGCCCGGCCCAAGACCGGCGGGGTCCTCGGGCATCGCCCCCGTCTCGACCGCCATGGCGGCAGACCCCAAGGAGGCCAGCACAAAGGCGACGGCGACACCATCGGCATCGGTCACGGCGTCGGTCACGCACATCGTGTCACCGGCCAGACCGTCCTGACAATAGACCGCCTGCGCAGGGCGGGAATTGACCGTTACGACGACTTTTTCATCCGCGATCCGCACGATATCGAAACGGGGGCGTCCGGTGGGTGTGCCATGGGTCGCGGGGGCGGTCAGCCCGTAGCCGGGCAACAGGGTCAGGGCAATATCGTCATCCGGCAAAACGATATCGCAAGGCGTCAGGCCGGGCCTGTCGCAACGGTGCATGATGTCGGAAGGTCCGTCCGCCGATTGGCCCAGCCCCGATGTCGCAACGCCTGCGGCCAGTGTCGCGGCGGCGATCGGGGCAACCACCCTGCGGCAGCGGGCCAAGCATGTCAGAGATCGCAATACATGCTCCTCATCTGTGGGACTGCGTGACTATCGCCACTATCGCCGCGCGGAAACGGGCAGGCAACGCCAAAATGGTGATCGGGTCAGACCGGAATGTCGGGCGTATCAACGCGAAAACAACCCCGCCTGCGGCAAAGCAGGCGGGGTTGATGGACTTAGCGCTGCGCCTCTTGCGAGGTTTCCGTGACGGACTGGCCAGCCGTCTGGATATCGCGACCCGCCCCTTCGACGGTTTCGCAGGCAGCCAAGGCACCAGCAGCCAGCAAGGCAAGGAATATGAGGCGCGATATGTTCATGACGTTCTCCGGTATGTGAATCTTGTGTAGGCTGGTAACCGCCGGCAGGGGGTTTGGTTCCCGCCACGGGCGAATATGTTTCAGGCCCCATCCGGGGCGCTGTGCCAGTTGACCGGAAACACGACGTGCAATTCATAGCGGTCGGCATGCTGGTTGATTTCAAGCGTGCCGTTCAGCTGTGCCACGAAGGATTCGATCAGTTTGGACCCAAGGCCGGACCCGTAATCAAGGCCAGGGGCCGCCGCGTCCGCCTGAGTCGGGGCGACATAGGAATTGACGACACTCAGGCTGTAATCGCCGTCACCCAGATCCTTGAGCGCGATGTTGATCCAGGCATCGGCACCCGCTGTCATCCCGCAATGTTTGACCGCGTTGATCGCGGCTTCTGTGGTCAGCAAGGACAATGGCACCGATTGGTCGGGGCTGATTTCCACCGCGTCGAATTGTGTCGCCACGCCGATCTTGCGACCGGATTCGTCCAGCGCGCCGACGATCACCAATTGCTGGATGATCCCGTCCAGCAGCGTATCGGCGCGCACCAGCGACAGGTTGCGCGCCATGTAAAGATAGCGGTGTATCGCCGACAGCGCCATGACACGGTCCTGCACGCGGCGCAGCAGATGCTTGGCCTCGGCGCTTTTGGTGACGCGGATCTGCATGTTCAACATGCTGGAAATCAGTTGCAGGTTGTTCTTGACCCTGTGATGCACCTCGCGCAGCAAAACCGTCTTTTCCTGCAGATCCGCCTCTCGCTCGCGTTCCTGTTCGGACAGACGCCGGGTCATGGCCCGGAAACTTTCGGCGACGACCTCCAGCTCGTCGGGTGCATTGTCCAGTCGCGCGCTTTCCAGATCACCACGTCCTGCCGCATACAGCCGCATCCAGGATCGCAGGCGGCGGATGTGACGGATCACAAGGTAATGGACCCAGATATAGGCGACCGCGATCGTGATCGCCCAGATCAGCAGCGGGAAATAGAGCGCGAACATCTGTTCATAGCGCAGCTGGACCAACCCGCTTTGCTGCGGCTCCCAACTGCCCAGCGCGAATACCTTGGCCGGCACCAACGGCACGACGGCAAAGTCACGGGTGATCCCGAACCTGTTGGTGTCGCGGAATGTATGGCGACCGCGTGCCGCCAGTGCGTCAAGGCTTTGGTTTTCGGGCAATACCGCGCGGCGCATATCGGTGTAATTGGCGGTCGCGATAATTTCGCCATCCGCCTCGAAAACCACCAGATCCACGTCTGGTGCGGCTTCGGCCAGCTTTTCGATCAGCAGGTTCATCTGGATCGCGATCCAGATCACCCCGCGGTAATCATCGCCGTCGAAAACCGGGACAAGCACGCTGACCGTCGCAAGCCCGCCTGCGAATTCCAGCGAATGCATCAAGACTTCGATCTCGCGGCTGCTAAGTTCCGTCCCAAGCGATGTGACCGATCTTTCGGCAGGCGGCACGCCATCAGAGGCACAAGTGACATTCAGGTCGGGATCGACAAAACCGGCAAAGACATAGGCCGCCTCGCGGTCCACCAGTCCACGCATCAGGGCGTCACAGTTTTCGAACGGCACCGCCGCATCGTTGAGAATATCCGACAGGGTGCGCCCGACGCTGAGCGTGGCCTGTATCAGGTCGCGGCTTTCGGAAAACGCCTGCTGGGTCTGGGCCAGCAGCGCGGTTTCGGACAGGACCTGCCGTTCCTCCAGCAGTTCATAGGTCTGGAACACCGAGACCAGCCCCAAGGGCAAGATCGCAAGGCTGAGCGCGAGCCCCAATCGCAACGCCAGCTTTGGCCGCAAAAAGCCGTCCAGCACGCTGGCACGTTCCGTCATGCAGAACGCTTTCCCATCACCACGGCCAAAGTGGCGGCATCCGTCATCTCCAGCCGGTCGTCGGCATCAAGATGCATCAGTTCCGCCAGCCGCTTGCGGGCGCGGTTGGTGCGGCTTTTCACCGTGCCGACAGCGCAGCCGCACATGACGGCGGCTTCTTCATAGGAAAACCCCTCGGCCCCGATCAGGATCAGAACCTCGCGCTGTTCGTCGGTCAGCTTGGCAAAGGCGACACGAAAATCGGCCATCGCCAGATGCCCGTCATGCGCGGGCTTTTCGGACAATTTGCCAGCCATGACGCCATCGGGGTCTTCGACTTCGCGGCGGCGCTTGCGGTACAGAGAATAATAGGTGTTGCGCTGAATGGTGAACAGCCACGCCCGCAGGTTGGTGCCGGGCTGGAACTTGTCAAAATTGCTCCAGGCCTTGACCACCGCATCCTGCACAAGGTCATCCGCGGCGGCCGGATTGCGGGTCAGGCTGATCGCAAAGGCGCGCATCGCGGGCAAATGCGTGATCAGCTCGTCCCTGGGGTCGATTTGAACGTCCACTTTATCCGTCACGATTTTTCCTCGGGGGGCTCGGAAGGGCGTTCGGCAGCATGCATGCGCAACTGCTCCAACAGCTTGGTAAAGCGTTCGGGAACCGGCTCTTTGGCGGCATCCGCATATACCCTGCGGAGGTTGTCATCGATTTGCTGGTTCAATTCAGTCGTCCTGCGTTTGTTTGCCATATCGCTTATTTTCTGCCACCCTGAGAAAGGAACAAATTTGTGCCCCCCACGGAACATAACACGCTTGGCGGCGTTGGGTTCCACACAAGAGCAACATTTTTCCACTTTTGGGGACATCAATGACGGACACACAGAACTTGCCTGATCTCGTGACAGAGATCGGACATCACCTGCCTTTCCTGCGCCGCTATGCGCGCGCACTGACGGGAAGCCAGCAATCGGGTGACAATTACGCAGCCGCCACGCTTCAGGCGATGTTGTCGGACGACACCGTCTTTGATCGCGCACTGGCCCCCAAGACGGCGCTGTTCCGTGTCTTTCACCAGATCTGGGCATCGTCCGGTTCGCCTGTCGATGACGCATCCGACCCGTCCACGCCCGAAGCTCGCGCGCAATGGCGCCTGTCTCATTTGACCGAGAACACCCGCGAGGTGCTGTTGCTGCACAGCATCGAAGGGTTCACGACACCCGACATCGCCACCATCATCGGCACCTCTGCGGACGAGGCACAATCGCTTTTGGCAATCGCGCGGGCCGAGATGACCAGCGCCATCCATGGCCGGATCATGATTATCGAGGACGAGGCGATTATCGCAATGGACATCCGCGCCATCGTCGAGGACATGGGCCATGCCGTGACCAATGTCGCGCGCACCCGCGACGAAGCGATCCAGCTGGCCCGCCGCGACCCGCCCGATCTGATCCTCGCCGATATTCAGCTGGCCGACAAATCCTCTGGTATCGACGCGGTCAACCATATCCTCAAGGAAATGGGCGAACTGCCGATCGTGTTCATCACGGCCTTTCCCGAACGGCTGCTGACCGGCGAAAGGCCGGAACCTGCGTTCCTGATCACCAAACCCTATACAGAAGAACAGGTACAATCCGCGGTCAGTCAGGCGATGTTCTTTGCCAGCACCGACACTTTGCGCGCCTGACAACCGCCGGATGGCCGCTGCGCGCATGGGCAACCCGCAAAGCTGTTTGCGGGCTGTCGCCCCCCCGCCCTGCCCTGTCATTGAATCGCCGCGCAGTTGACCGCGGACGGAACTTCGTCCCCGCTGGGGCGTTAGGCCACCGGATACACAGTGAAAGGATTTGACATGGCACAGCCAAAAGCAGTGAACAGCGCCCCTCAGGACACGCAGGACCACATCGAACATCTGTCCGAACAGATCGCGGTCCTGCGACAGGACATCAGCGCGATTTCCAAGTCGCTTGGCGACATCGGCGCATCGACCAAGGATGCCGCCATCGAGTCGGCCCGCCAGAAAGCCGCCGAGCTGCGCGCCAGCGGCGAAGAACTGAGCCAGCAGGCCGTTGACGCAGTGCGCCAGCAGCCAGCCGCCGCCGTGGGCATGGCGGTCGGTGTCGGCTTTCTGTTGGGTTTCCTGACAGGGCGGAAGTGATAGATGACCGGACTGGTTGCCGATTTTCGCCGCCGTGCGCGCCTTGCCGCGCGCGCGGCGGCCTTGTCTGCCGCAGGGATCGTGTTTTGCGCAACCGGCCTTGCGTTCCTAACGGTCGCGCTGTGGGTGCTGCTTGCGGCGCATCAGGGTGTGCTGGCCGCATGGACCGTGCTGGGCCTTCTTTATCTGGCGCTGGGCACCGGTTTCATGCTGACAGCCGCGCGCAAGGACCGCAGGGTTCCGCCGCAGCCCGTTACCGCACCGCCGCCCCCGCCCGCAGACAGCGCCGAGCCGTTCCTGCGCATGGCCGAGGCTTTCGCCGTTGGCATGCAGGCCGGACGACGTGCCCGCCGACCGCGCCGCTAGCTTTCGCGCACGGCCGATCGCAGGGCGCTATGGATCATCGCTTCGGTGAAAGGGCGCACCAGCATCGCCCAGCCCTGACCCGGCACTGCAATATCGTCATCTTCACCGATGGTCAGGACAATCTTGGCACCGGTCAGCATCAGCGCCGGATAAAGCGGCGCGGCCAGAACATCATCGAACCGCATTTCCAGAAAAACCGCCGCCACAGGATCACCCGGCGTGATCACAGTTTCAAGCTCTGCCAAGGACCCGAGCCGCACCACCTTGCACGGCCCATTGGCATAAAGCGCGCCGCAGATATCCTCTGCGATCAGAAGATTGCTCTCCATGACAATGTAGGTAGGCGGTTCTTGCCGGGTTGGGTCGTCATAAGGCATAGGCATCTTTCTGCTGAATTCTTAAGTTGCTCCTGACTCTTCCCTAGCGTGTTTTCAAGGTCATGCATTAATCTGTGACAGGTTCAGGCGGAATATCTCCATGGTCACAAGCTGCCGTCACTGCCCGTTGCGCAAGCAACCGATCTTTGATCAGTTCACCGATGCCGAAATCGGGTTCATGCAGGATTTCAAATCCGGCGAATTGCGGGTCGCGGCCGGCACGACCCTGATGATGGAAGGGTCCAACAGTCCCCAGCTTTATACCGCGCTGGAAGGTCAGGGGCTGCGCTACAAGACGCTGCTGTCGGGCGACCGGCAGGTGATCAACTTTGTCCTGCCGGGCGATTTCGTCGGTTTGCAGGCGGGTGTGATGAAGGAAATGCAGCATTCCGTCGAAGCCACGTCCGACATGATCCTGTGTGTCTTTGACCGCAAACGGCTGTGGGAATTGTTCCGCGACCAGCCCGGGCGCGCATTCGACCTGACATGGCTGGCCGCCGTCGAAGAGGATTTTCTGGGCGAACGTCTGGCCGTGCTGGGCCGGATGGGCGGGATCACGCGGGTCGCGCGCGCGCTGGTGCGGCTTTATGACCGCGCCGAGGCCGTGAAACTGGGGCAGGATTACGCGATGCCCTTGCCATACAAACAGCAGGATATGGCCGATGCTTTGGGCATGTCCGTCGTGCATATCAACAAGATGCTCAAGAAACTGCGCGACCGGAAACTGGCAACATGGCGCGGCGGCAGGCTGCAGATCCATGATTACAAGGCCTTGTGCCAAATGGCCGAAATTGACCGTGACGACAGGCCACCGCGCCGGCCGCTGCTTTGATCCGGCCTAGACGATTTCGGGCGGCAGGCCCGGCACGGCGGTCGCCATCTCGCGCGCGGCGGCGGAATCGTATTCCACCAGAAATCCGCGCCGGTGCTGCGGCGGCAAGGCGCTGTTGGTGCTGACCAGCCGTTTCCAATGGGCGAAACCGGTCGCCACATCCATGAACTCCGGCCCCGCATCCTGCGGCAACCAGACCCCCATGACGCGCTGGCGCAGGTCGGTCACATGATCCTTGCGGGTCAGGTGCAGCCCCGCCTCGGTGTCCCAGCGCATGCTGCGTCCGTTCAGATTGGCCGATGACACCACCGCCGCCACATCGTCAAAGATCGAAACCTTGGAATGGACATAGATCAGCGGCGCATCTTGCAGCGCATCGCGGTCGTCGCTGGTGCTTTTGCGCGGCTGCACGGGCGCGGCAAACAAGAGCCGGTCAGGGCCAAAGGCATTGCGCAGGCAATTGATGGCGCGCACCTGCTGATGTTCGCCAAACCGGCTATCGAGCCCCGGTTTGTCCGAAAAGGCGACATCCTGTGGTGCTGCGGGCAGTACCACGATCAACCGCAGCTCTGGCACCTGCCTGGCACGCCGCGCCAGCGCGCGCGCGATGGGCAGATGGCGCAGGAACTGCGTTTCAAGATAGATCAGGTGTCGCGCTTGGCCGATGGCCCGCAGATGCACCGTTTCGATTTCATCAATGACGGTCTGCGGCGACATCCGGAACGGCGCGGTCTGCCGCCGCCGCGACAGCGTGCGCACAAAGCCTGCGACCGCGGGCAAAGGGCGGGCCTTGCGGGCGACAACGTCAAGGAACGTGTCCAGATGCGCCGCGGCTGCGGCAACGACGGGTCCGGTCGCCATCAGCTGCACATCATGCCAGGTCTGGTCTGGTGCGCGCGCATGGGCATGGGTGTCATAGCGCCGGTCGTTCAGGTCCAGACCGCCGATATAGAGCTTTTCATTGTCAAAGACGGCCAGTTTCTGGTGATGCGTGGCAGGATGAATCCCGACCAACCGCTGCGGAAACCACAGCTGATCGTAGCGGTCCACTTTGGACAAGTTGCGTAGCCGCGGCGATTCCGTCCGGAACCGGAGCCGTTCGCCCCCCGTCATGGCGGACCACAGGTTCACCATCTCGCGCATCTTCTTGCGCACCATCGGATAGAACGCCATCCGCGAACAAAACCCGCAGCGCGCGTCATGCAAGGCAATGGTGAAGGACAGTTGCGCATCGGGTGGTGCCACCTCACGCAGGGCGGTGATCTGGCGCTGTGTGCGCCATGCCTGACGGTGCAGGTCCACCGCGGCGACCGGATCGAAGTCGGAGACGACCAGCCGGATCGCCACGCCCCGGTTCAGCGCATCCAGCAGCAGGTCAAACCACTGATCCCCGATCTTGCGGGCCTCGGGTGACCGCAAACGCGTGGCCAGATCAAAGATGCGGAAACAGCCAGAGATGTCATGGCGCGCATCCAGCACGGCCTGCTCCAACGCGGGATAGGCCTCTTGCGCGGTGATCAGGACCGTCAGGTCATCCACAGCGCCAGAGCCTTCGTGATGCGATCCCCCAGAATCGTCTTTTTCGACATGCGTCATCTGATTCATCTGTGCCACCCAATTTCCGCCGCATGGGACGCTTTGCTTTCACCTGGTCTTTTTTGGGCGTTGCTCCGACCGGGCGGTGAACATCGCGGCCCGGTATCGTGACGACACCAAGCACATTCCCAACGTCCCCGCGCTGCAAGAGTTCCGAAGGCCAATACCTATCGTGGCGCAACGGCGGCCCTGAACGCGACATGCCGCACAAAGTTCCGCCGATCCGGGGGCCTTTTTTTGTGCGCTGCGCGGAAACATTCGGGGGTGTTCCCGGTTGGGTGGTCACAAGACGCCATGACCTTGTGGCGTCGGCAAGATGACCAAGGAGACCGATAATGAAACGTATTCTCGCAACAACCGCGCTTGTCGCGCTGACCGCTATGCCTGCCTTCGCGCAGACCGATACGACGACATCCACCGATGACACGATGATGTCGCAGAACGACACGACGGGCGGCATGTTCGATATGAACGGCATGCAGCTGAGCGCCGATGAAATGATCGGACGCACGGTCTATGCCAGCAGTGTCGATGGTGCAGGCACCGGCGATGCCGTGATCACCGGCGACGGCACGGCAGCTGACGGCACGATGACCGCCAACGGCACCGCTGGCATGGATGCACCGGCAGATGACTGGGAAAACATCGGGTCCGTCAATGACGTGATCTTCAGCACGGATGGCAACATCGAAGCCGTGGTGCTGGATATCGGTGGTTTTCTGGGCATCGGTGCGCGTGAAATCAGCCTGACCATGGACGACCTGATGCTGATCAACGACACCAGCAGCGACGAGGAATTCTTTGTCGTCTATAACGGCAACCCGGCCGAGCTAGAGCAGCGCCCCGAAGTGGACCGCGGCAGCATGACAGAGCAGGGAAGCACCTTTCAATCGACCGGCGGCACGACTGCCGTGACAGACGGCACGGGTGCCGACACCACAGCAACCGGCACCGATGGTCTGACACAAGAGGGTGCGCAGGACCCTATGGTCACCGAAGATACGACCACCATGGACCCCGCTACCGACACGACGGCGATGGGCGAAGAGACCTATCTTACCGACCAGGACCGCGCCGCGCTGACGGCGGATGATCTGATCGGTGCGGATGTGCATGACATGAACGATGAAGATATCGGCAACATCGAAGATATCGTCCTGACGGCCGATGGTCAGGTCGGCAACGTGATCGTTGATGTGGGTGGTTTTCTCGGGATCGGCGCAAGGTCCGTGGCGCTTGCATTCGATGACCTCCAGATCGCGCGCGACGAAGGCGGCATGACATCGTCGCTGAGCGTATGGGTCGATCTGACCGAGGAAGAGCTTGAAAACATGCCGGAATGGACCGGCGACAACTGATCCACGGATCTTTGGTATCGCGCAAGGCCGGGCATTTGCCCGGCCTTTTCGTTTGCGGGGTTTCTTTTCCTGTCCGGTTCCGCCCACAATGGGACAAACCATAGGAAAGATGATGCCATGACCACCCGACCCACCCTGCTGATCCCCCGCAAGCTGGCCGATGCCGTGCTGGACCGCGCGCGTGACAGCTATGACGTGATCCTGAACGCGGACGATCATGTCCTGACGCGCGATGAACTGATCGCCGCCTGCCAGAATGTCGATGCCGTGCTGCCATGCCATTCGGAACATTTCAGCGCGGATGTCATCGCCGCCCTGCCCGACCGGCTGCGCATCATCGCCAACCATTCCGTCGGCGTCGATCACGTCGATCTGCCCGCCGCCAAGGCGCGCGGGATCGTCGTGACGAACACGCCCGATGTGCTGTCGGATGCCACCGCCGAAATTGCCATGCTGTGCATGCTGGGTGCCGCGCGGCGCGGGTCCGAAGGCGACCGGATGGTGCGCGAAGGGCGCTGGAATTTCTGGTCGCCGTCTTTCATGGTCGGCAGGCAGGTCACCGGCCGCCGATTCGGCGTGCTGGGCATGGGCCGTGTCGGCCAGATCACCGCAGACCGCGCGCGCGGTTTCGGGATGGAAATCCATTACCATAACCGCAGCCGCCTGAGCCCCGACAAGGAAAAAGGCGCCGTGTTTCACGACACGATCGACAGCCTGCTGGCGGTATCCGATGTTTTATCGCTGCATTGCCCGGCCAGCCCCGACACCACCGGCCTGATCAACGCCCGCACATTGGCGCTGCTGCCGGAACGGGCGATTCTGGTGAATACCGCACGCGGCGCGCTGGTGGACGAAGACGCGCTGGTCGCAGCACTGAAAAGCGGGCGGTTGTTCGCGGCGGGCCTTGATGTGTTCCGCAGCGAACCGGGCGGCAACCCCGCGCTGGCAGAGCTGGATAACGTATTCATGCTGCCGCATATCGGATCTGCCACCTTCGAGACCCGCGACGCGATGGGATTCCGTGCGCTTGATAACCTTGATGCGTTCTTTGCTGGGGCGGCGCCGGTTGACCGTCTGGTGTGATCCGCTGCAGCAAAAACACCCTATAATTGTGTAAAATGATATTTTTCCAGCGTGTTAGCGCAAACGCACCCATTAACGACTCTTGAACACTTGCTTTTGAAAAATTGGTGAGTAATCCTGACCACCGCAATGTCATTTGGCAGCGAAACATATCTGGGAGGATACAATGACAGAAAAATCGGCTCCGAAGACCACGAGTGCGCTGTCGCGCCGGTCATTCTTGAGTAAGGGCGCCTTGGGAGGAACAGTCGCCGCCGGTGCCGCGCTGAGCGCGCCTGCCGTTCTGGCACAAGCGCCGCTGGTGGTCCGGATGCAGACATCCTGGCCCGCATCGGACATCTGGATGGATTTTGCGCAGCAATATATTGATCGCGTGGAGGCGATGTCCGGTGGACGTCTGTCGATCGATCTGCTGCCAGCCGGTGCCGTTGTCGGCGCGTTTCAGGTGATGGATGCGGTCAATGACGGCGTCATCGACATGGCCCACACCGTGCCTGTGTACTGGTACGGCAAATCCAAGGCCGCATCGTTCTTTGGCACCGGCCCTGTCTTCGGCGGTTCTGCAAACACGATGCTGGGCTGGTTCTACCAGGGCGGCGGCGACGAATTGTACCGCGAACTGACACAGGACATCCTTGGCCTGAACGTCATCGGCTTCATGGGCTTCCCGATGCCGGCACAGCCTTTCGGCTGGTTCAAGCAAGAGGTGAACACCGCTGCTGATCTGCAAGGCTTCAAGTACCGGACCGTGGGTCTGGCGGCTGACCTGTTGCAGTCGATGGGCATGTCCGTCGCACAGCTGCCAGGCGGCGAAATCGTCCCCGCGATGGAACGTGGCGTCATCGACGCGTTCGAGTTCAACAACCCGTCGTCCGACTTGCGTTTCGGCGCGCCCGACGTGGCCAAGAACTATTACCTGTCGTCCTATCACCAGGCGTCGGAAAGCTTTGAATTCATCGTCAACCAGGATTTCTATACCGATCTGGACGACGATCTTCAGGCGATCCTGCGTTACGGCGTCGAAGCCGCCTCGACCGCGAACACAGCATTGGCGATGGACCAGTATTCCAGCGACCTGCTGCGCATCCGCGACGAGCTGGGCGTGACCGTTCACCGGACATCGAAGGACATTCTGCAGGCACAGCTTGAGGCTTGGGATGGTCTGATCGTGGATCTGGAACAGGACGAGTTCTCGAAGAAGGTCTTGGACAGCCAGCGCGCATGGGTTGACAAGGTCGCCTATTACGAGCTGATGAACGCGCCTGATCTGGCGCTTGCCTACGAGCATTACTTCCCCGGCAAGCTCGCCATCTGATCCGACGGATCTTAACTACCATAGAACCGGGGGCGCAATGCGCCCCCGGTTTGTCACGACATGAAGGGGAACAATCATGATCCGCTATATCGAATTCGCAGACAAGCTGTCGGGATACTTCGGCAAGGGCTTTGCCTGGCTTATCATCATGATGACCTTCGGCATGAGCTTTGAAGTTTTCATGCGATATTTTCTGAACAAGCCGACGCCATGGGCGCTTGATGTGTCATTCATCATGTATGGCACGCTGTTCATGATGGGCGGGGCCTATACCCTTTCACGCGGCGGCCATGTCCGCGGCGATTTCATCTATCGACTGTGGAAAGTGCAGACACAGGCCAAGGTCGATCTTGTGCTTTACATCCTGTTCTTTTTCCCCGGCGTTCTGGCGCTGATCTTTGCAGGCTGGAAATATGCCGCGCGGTCATGGAGCTATGCCGAGGTCAGCATCAACAGCCCTGCAGGCGTGCCGATCTACCAGTTCAAGACCATCATCGCCGTTGCAGGTGTTCTGCTTCTGATCCAAGGGGTGGCGCAGGTGTTCCGCTGCATCCTCGCCATGCGCGAAGGCTATTGGCGCCGCGCCGCAGAGGACGTCATGGAAACAGAAGATCTGTTGATCAAACAAGCCGCTGAAAAAGCGGCGCAAGGCCAGTGAGTGCGCTCAGGGCGCCAGGTCCCCATTTTACGGAGTATAGCAAGTGACTGATCCGCAAGTTGCCCTGATGATGCTTGGCATCTTCATTGTCCTCGTTTTTCTTGGTTTCCCAATCGCATTCACCCTGATGGCGATGGGGATCGGGTTTGGCTATTATGCCTATTACGATCCCGACCGGATGTGGCGCACCTTCAACCGCCTGACAGATGATGCGGATGGATGGACATCCTTCACCGCCTGGATCGAAGGGTTCTATAACAACAGGATCTTCGATCTGTTCGTGAACCAGACCTATACGGTGATGTCGAACGAAGTTCTGACAGCCGTGCCGCTGTTTCTGTTCATGGGCTATGTCGTCGAGCGCGCCAATATCGTGGACAAGCTGTTCACAACCTTGAACATCGCCGCCAAGGGCATGCCGGGGTCGATGGGTGTTGCAGCCCTAGTGACCTGCGCCTTGTTCGCCACGTCAACCGGTATCGTCGGTGCGGTCGTGACGCTGATGGGCCTGCTGGCGCTGCCTGCCATGCTCAAGGCGCGCTATGACACCAGCTTTGCATCCGGCATCATCTGCGCGGGCGGCACGCTGGGTATCCTGATCCCGCCGTCGATCATGCTGATCGTCTATGCGGCGTCGTCGGGCGTGTCGATTGTCCGGCTTTATGCCGCAGCACTTTACCCCAGCCTTGTGCTGGTCGGGCTTTACCTGACCTATATCATCGGCCGGTCGATCCTGCAGCCAAGCGTGGCCCCCAAGCCGACCAAGGAAGAAGTGCCTGACGTCCCGTTTGGCCAGCTTGTCTGGATGCTGATGACATCGATTTTCCCGCTGGCGTTCCTGATCCTTGCCGTGTTGGGGTCGATCCTGTTCGGTCTGGCCACCCCGACCGAGGCCGCGTCGATCGGTGCCTTGGGTGGCATGGTGCTGGCGACAGCCTATCGCGCGATGAGCTATCAGAAACTGCGCGAAAGCGTGTATCTGACTGTGCGCACCACGGCGATGGTCTGCTGGTTGTTCGTCGGGTCATACACCTTTTCGGCGGTGTTTTCGTATCTGGGTGGCGAACACCTGATCTCGGAATTCGTGATGGGGTTCGATCTTACACCGTTCCAGTTCCTTATCCTTGCACAGCTGATCATCTTCCTTCTGGGCTGGCCGCTGGAATGGTCGGAAATCATCATCATCTTCGTGCCGATCTTCCTGCCGCTTTTGCCGCTGTTCGGGATCGATCCGCTGTTCTTTGGCATTTTGGTGGCGCTGAACCTGCAGACATCGTTCCTGACCCCGCCAATGGCCATGTCGGCCTATTACCTCAAGGGGATCGCCCCACCGTCGGTGCAGTTGTCGCATATCTTCAAAGGTGTGATGCCCTATCTGGGGATGGTCTTTATCTGCATGTATCTGATGTATGCTTTCCCTGCGCTGGTCTTCTCGCTGCCGGATGCGATCTATGGCGCACGGTAAAGCTGGGCGCAGCGACGGCGTGGTCGCACTTGACCCGCTGGACATGCGCGATCGGCTGGCATCGGGTGCCTTGCGCGCGGTCGATCTGGCAAGCGCCTGCATCG
This sequence comes from Loktanella sp., assembly GCA_017542965.1. Lineage (GTDB taxonomy): Bacteria > Pseudomonadota > Alphaproteobacteria > Rhodobacterales > Rhodobacteraceae > Yoonia. The sequence continues at coordinate 217,374 of JAFWEI010000003.1, forward strand.
ATCAGGTAAAACGGCGCGAGGCGGATGTGCAGGCCTGGGCCTGGCTGGATGAACAGCATGTGATGGCGCAGGCGGGGCGGCTTGATACCTTGCGAAAAACGGGCCGCCCGGTCGGCCCGTTGCACGGCATGCCCGTAGCGGTGAAAGACATCATCGATACCCACGGCATACCGACCGAAAACGGCACGATCATCGACAAGGGCCGCGTGCCCACCGAGGATGCGGTGATCGTGCGCAAGCTCAAGGCGGCGGGGGCCTATGTGATGGGCAAGACGGTCACGACCGAACTGGCCTATATCGCCCCCGGCAAGACCCGCAATCCGGTCAACCCCGACCACACCCCCGGCGGATCGTCGCAGGGATCGGCGGCGGCGGTTGGCGCGGCCATGGTGCCGCTGGCCATCGGGACGCAGACCGGCGGGTCGGTGATCCGGCCTGCGGCCTATTGCGGTGTCGTCGGCTTCAAACCCAGCTTTGGGATGATCCCGCGCACGGGTATCCTGCCACAATCACCAACGCTCGATACGGTCGGGGTCTTTGCGACCAGCGTGGCCGGTGTGGCAATGCTGGCCGATGTTTTGTGCGGGGATGACCCCGCCGATCCCGCAACCACGCTGCAGGCCCCGCCACGGATGCTGGCCACCGCCCTGTCCGATGTGCCGGTGCGCCCGACGCTGGCAATCCTGTCGCAGATGCCGGGCGATACCGCCCCGTCCGAAGACATGGCGCTGGCCATGCAGGAACTGGCGGGTCTTTTGGGCGAGGATGCATTTGCGCTGATCCTGCCACAGCTTTTCGACGAGGCTGCCGAGATCCGCGAGCGGATCAACTTTGCCGAGATGGCGAAATGCTATTACGCCTATGAACGGCGCGGGCGGGATCAATTGTCGGATATCACGCTGGCGGCCATCGACGCGGGCAAGGCCGTGCTGGCGCGCGACTATATCGCCGCACTTGACTGGCCAAAGCTGCTGAATGCCGCGCTGGATGAAATTTTCGACCGCTGCGATGCGATCCTCTGCCCCGCGACCCCGACATCTGCGCCCGCGGGTCTTTCTTCGACCGGCAGTGCAGTGTATAATGGGCTGTGGACGCTGTGTGGCGTGCCCGTGGTAACCCTGCCGCTGTTCGAGGATGCGACCGGCCTGCCAATGGGCCTGCAAATGGTGGGCCGCCTTGGCAACGATGCCCGATTGCTGCGCACGGCGCGGTGGTTGACCACTGAAATCAAAAACACGAGCGGAGTAATAACCAATGCTTGACCGCGCTTTGGCGATTTTCGCCTTCATCATGCTTTTCGGCTTTATTGCAATCCTTGTTATCAAGCTGGGAAGGCTGGATATCGCGGTGATCGCAGCGATCACCCTTGCGCTTGCCGGCTGGGATGTGCTGGGACGCAAGAAAAGCTGAAACACCGGCACGGCGGATGCGTCCGGCCGGTGCTTTCGCAAACTTGCGTGTTCTGTTCCCCCAAAGAACTGCCTTTTCCTGAAAACCGCTTGACCTTTGTCCCCCCGACAGGTTGAACGGCGCTGATAATTGATGTGGGAAACAGGTGTTTTCAGATGAACGACCAGAACCGTAACCTCATCCTTGCGACGCTTCTCAGCTTTGCCGTGATCATGACATGGACGCTGCTGTTCCCGCCCGAGGAGATTGCTATCGATCCCGCGGCCGAGGTTGCGACACAATCCGTTGATCCGACCGTGCCGCTGGCCGATCCGGCAACACCGGACGCCACCACCCCCGCCATCGCTGATCCGGCAGCAGCCGACGTTGCGCGTATCGCGATCGAAACCCCAGAACTGTCCGGCTCGATTTCCATGCTGGGCGGGCGGATCGACGATCTGGCGCTGACCGGTTACCGCGAAACGCTGGATGATGGCGCGCCAATCGTGCGCCTGTTGCGCCCTGTCGGCGAACTTGACGCCTATTTCGCGGCATTCGGCTGGACCGCGACCGACGGCATCGACCCCACAGCCGTGCCCGGCCCCGATACGATCTGGTCCGTCGAAACCGGCGAGACGCTGACGCCATCCACGCCCGTCACGCTGGTCTGGGACAATGGCGCAGGCCAGATTTTCCGCACCGAGATTTCGGTCGATGACCAGTTCATGTTCAGCTTTGCCCAAAGCATCGAGAACGTCAGCGCCGACACGGTCAGCGCGCGGCCTTACGGGATTTTGCGCCGGCAAGGCGAACCATCCGACGCGAAACGGTTCTTCATCCTGCACGAAGGTCTGGTGCGGATGTCCGATGGCGAGCTGGAAGAAACCAGCTATAGCAACATCACCGATCACACATTCGACGAACGCGAACAGACGCTGGCCGAACGGATCGAAGTGCAACAATCCGGCTGGGTCGGCTATACCGACCATTTCTGGATGACCACGCTGATCCCCCAAGCCGGACAGCCGTTCCGGTCCACATCCAAATATTTCGAGGCGCGCGATCTGTATCAGGTCGAAGCCGTGATGCCCCCCAGCGTCGTTGCCGCCGGCGAAACCGCCACGGTGACAACCCGCCTGTTTGCCGGTGCCAAGGAATGGGAAGCGATCCGCGATTACGAAGAAAACGGCGGCGTCGAACGCTTTCTGGACAGCATCGACTGGGGCTGGTTCTTTTTCCTGACCAAGCCGATCTTTTGGCTGCTGCACACGCTGAACATCTATATCGGCAACATGGGCTGGTCGATCCTTGCGCTGACGCTGATCCTCAAGGCGCTGGTGCTGCCGCTTGCCTATAAATCCTATGTCTCGATGGCGCGGATGAAAGAACTGCAGCCCGAGATGGAAAAGCTGAAGGAACGTGCGGGCGACGACCGGCAGGCCATGCAGCAAGGCATGATGAAGCTGTATAAGGAAAACAAGGTCAATCCGGCGGCAGGCTGTTTGCCGATCCTGTTGCAGATCCCGATCTTCTTCTCGCTCTACAAGGTGATCTTTGTCACGATCGAACTGCGCCATGCGCCGTGGATCGGCTGGATCGACGATCTGAGCGCGCCTGACCCGTCCTCGATCATCAACCTGTTCGGCCTGTTGCCCTATGCGGCACCCGATCCGGGCTCGATCCTGTCGCTGATCTTTATCGGTGTGCTCCCGATCCTGCTGGGCGTGTCGATGTGGATGCAACAGAAACTGAACCCGGCCCCGACAGATGCCACCCAGCAGATGATCTTTGCCTGGATGCCATGGGTGTTCATGTTCATGCTGGGCGGTTTCGCATCCGGTCTGGTGCTGTACTGGATCGCCAACAACATCATCACCTTCGTGCAGCAATATGCGATCATGCGCAGCCACGGGGCGAAACCGGATGTGTTCGGCAACATCAAATCGGGGCTGAAACGCAAAAAGGCGGATGCGGACAGCAAGCCTGACAAATAGGATCGATGAACCGATATGGAACTGCGCTTTCCCGAGGCTGCCACGCCTGACGATGCCAGCATAGAGGTTGGGCGCATGCTGTTTGCGGGCGAAACCACCTTTGTCAAAGGTGTCGTCGCCATGGACGGCCTGCCGCCCGCCGACCGGATCGAGGTCTGTTTCGCAGGCCGGTCCAACGTTGGGAAATCATCCCTGATCAACGCGCTGACCGGCCGCAAGGGGCTGGCGCGCGCGTCGAACACCCCGGGGCGTACGCAGGAAATCAACTTTTTCACCGCGGGCGACATCTATGTCGTCGATTTGCCGGGCTATGGTTTCGCCAATGCGCCCGTTGCGGTGGTCGAAAAATGGCAGCGGTTGTTGAAACAATACCTGCAAGGCCGCCAGACCCTGCGCCGTGTGTTCGTGCTGATCGACGCGCGCCACGGGGCCAAGGCCGTGGACGAAGAAATCATGTCGCTGCTTGACGCCTCTGCCGTGACCTTTCAGGTCGTGATGACCAAGGTCGATAAACTGCGCGGTGATGCCTTGGCAGAATCACTGGCCAAGACCCGCGCCGCACTGGTCAAACACCCCGCCGCCTATCCCGAGCTGATCCTGACCTCTGCCGAAAAAGGCGAAGGCATCCCCACATTGCGCGCCATCATCGCAGGGATATCATGAAGAAAAGGACCCCCGACATGAACCGTGACTGGATCGCGACCGCCCGCACCCTGTCCGAAGCCCTGCCCTATCTGCAACGCTATTCCGGCGCTGTCGTCGTGGTGAAATTCGGCGGCAATGCCATGGGCGACGCCGATGCGATGGCCGAATTCGCCCGCGATATCGTGCTGATGAAACAGGTGGGCATGAACCCGGTCGTCGTGCATGGCGGCGGGCCGATGATCAACCAGATGCTCGACAAGCTCGGGATCAAGACCGAATTCGTACGCGGCCAGCGCGTGACCGACAAGGACACGGTCGAAGTCGTCGAAATGGTGCTGACCGGCCTCGTGAACAAACGCATCGTGCAGGCGATCATGGACGAAGGCGGGCGGGCTGTCGGGCTGTCCGGCAAAGACGATGACTTGATGGTCGCCGAGGCGCTGAACCCCGAACTGGGATTTGTCGGCCGTCCCGTGGAAATGAACGTGCAGGTGCTGCGCGATCTGAACGCCGCAGGGATCATTCCGGTCGTGGCGCCTGTGGCCACCGGTATGGACATGCTGGAAACCTTCAACGTGAACGGCGACACGGCGGCGGGTGCCATCGCCGGCGCTCTCAAGGCGGACCGGCTGCTGCTGTTGACCGATGTGCCCGGCATCAAGGATGCCAGCGGCGAGGTTGTGACCCAGCTGACCCCCGATCAGGTCCGCGCGATGATCGCCGATGGCACGATCAACGGCGGCATGATCCCCAAGGCCGAAACTGCGCTGATGGCGGTGGAACAGGGTGTGCGCGCGGTCGTGATCCTCGATGGGCGTCTGCCCAATGCCAGCCTGCTGGAACTGTTCACCGAACACGGTGCAGGCTCCATCATCCGCGAACCGCGCTGACGATGACCGCCAGCGCCCTTGACGCAGCTCTGGCTCTGCAAGGGCTGCACGTCTCGGGTGCGTTTCCCATCCAGCCGGATGACGGGCTGCCGCGCAAGGACGGGTCACTGGTCCTGATCAGCCCCGCAGAACCCGCGTTCTGGCCGATCTTCACCGCAAGCCCCGAATATCGCGACAGCCAACCCGACCCGATGGACCGCTGGTCGCGGCGGATCGGTGACGCGCTGGCGCAGGATTTCGGCGCACTGGCGCTTTACCCCTTCGGCGGTGCGCCGTTCCTGCCGTTCTATACCTGGGCGCTGCGGTCGGGGCGGGCCTGGGCATCCCCCATCGGGTTTCTGGTGCATGACACGGGTGGGCTGTTCATCTCCTACCGGATGGCGCTGCTGGTGCCTTGGGACGCCAGCACGTCAACAGGCAAACGCCCCTGCGACAGCTGCGCAGACCAGCCCTGCGCCAATGCCTGCCCTGTCGGTGCCTTTGCCAGCGGCTATGATGTCACAGCGTGCAAGGACCACTTGCGCAGCGCAGCAGGACAGGATTGCATGACGCAAGGCTGCGCCGCACGCAGCACCTGCCCCGTGGGCCAAGGCACCCGCCTGTCCGCCCATGCCGCCTTTCACATGAGGTCTTTCCTGTGAGCCTGACGCTGATCCTGATCCGCCATGCGAAATCCAGCTGGGACGATCCTTTCATGGACGATCACGCAAGGGTGCTGAACGACCGCGGGCGCGGCGCGGCCCCTGCCATCGGCGCATGGCTGGCCGCGCAGGGGCATGTGCCGGATGTCATGCTGTGTTCCGATGCAGCCCGCACGAAGGAAACCGCGGCGCTGATCCTGCCGCATCTGACGCCAACACCGGCGCTGCAACTGGTGCCTGCGCTTTACCACGCCAGCCCCGACACGATGCTGGACCTTTTGCGCAAACAGACCGCGCGCAGCGTGGCGATGATCGGGCACAACCCCGGCATCGCCATGTTCGCCGACGGGATGATCGGACAGCGCCCAGCGCATCCGCGGTTTGGCGATTACCCGACCTGCGCCACCTGCGTGGTCACCTTCGACACCGCGGATTGGGGCAATGCCGCCCGCCACAGCGGCAGCTGCACCGCCTTCATAACCCCCGCCGACCTGCCCATCTTCCGAGCCTAAATATCCCCGCCGGAGGCTAGAAATTTCTTAATCCGACCACTCAATGCCCGAGGATCTGGCTCAGGAACAGCTTGGTCCGTTCGGACTGCGGATTGTTGAAGAACTCTTCAGGCTCGTTCTGTTCGACGATCTGGCCCTGATCCATGAAAATCACACGGTTCGCCACCTGACGGGCAAAACCCATCTCATGCGTGACGCACAGCATGGTCATGCCGTCTTCGGCAAGGCTCACCATCGTATCTAGGACTTCCTTGATCATTTCAGGGTCAAGCGCCGATGTGGGTTCGTCAAACAGCATGATGCGCGGGCGCATGCACAAGGACCGCGCGATGGCGACGCGCTGCTGCTGGCCGCCGGACAACTGGCCGGGGTATTTCAGCGCCTGTTCGGGGATCTTGACCTTGGTCAGGAAATGCATCGCAATTTCCTCGGCCTCGCGCTTGGGGATCTTGCGCACCCAGATCGGGGCCAAAGTGCAGTTTTCCAGAATGGTCAGATGCGGGAACAGGTTGAAATGCTGGAACACCATCCCGACCTCGGACCGGATGCGGTCCACGTTCTTGAGATCGGACGACAGCACCGTGCCATCCACGGTGATCTGCCCTTTCTGGTGTTCTTCCAGCGCGTTGATGCAGCGGATCAGCGTCGATTTGCCGGACCCAGACGGCCCCGCAATGACGATCCGTTCGCCGCGCTGCACCGTCAGGTCGATGTCGCGCAACACATGGAACGTGCCGTACCATTTGTTCATGTTGCGGATATCAATCGCCACCTCGTCAGAGACATTGGCAGCGACCCGCGGCATGCCCATGGTATCGAGTTCTAGTTCGGCCATGATCGTCTCTCCTCAGCGGTGGTCAGTCTGGAGACGGCGCTCCAGATACATTGAATAACGGGACATGAAGAAGCAGAACATGAAGAACAGCCCCCCCACAAAGATGTAAAGTTCCCAGTAGATGCCGTTCCATTCACTGGTGGCGCGGATCGCATTGGTCAGGCCCAGCGGGTCGCGCAGGCCGATAAACACGACCAGCGTGGTATCCTTGAACAACCCGATAAAGGTGTTCACGATGCCCGGGATCGAGATTTTCAGCGCCTGTGGCAGGATGATCAGCCGCATGGATTTCCAGTAATCCAGCCCCAGCGAATCCGCGGCCTCGTATTGCCCCTTGGGCAGGGCCGCCAGACCGCCGCGCACCACCTCGGCCAGATAGGCAGAGGCAAACAGCGTCACCATGATGATCACCCGCAACAGCAGGTCGAACGTCGTGCCGGGTGGCAGGAAATAGTTCAGCAGCGTCGATGCGGTGAACAGCCAGACGATCAAGGGCACGCCGCGGATCACCTCGATGAACGACACACAGACCCATTTGATCAGCGGCATCGACGATTGCCGGCCAAGCGCCAGCGCGATGCCCAAAGGCAGCGACAGCACGATGCCGGATGTCCCGATGATGATCGCCAGCATGAAGCCGCCGAAATTCTCGGACGGTATATAAGGCAGACCCCAGGGCATGGCCCCGTCCAGCGCCCCGCGCAGTTGCGGCAGCAAGGGGAACAGCCCGTCGATGCCGATCGCGCCCAGCGGGTTCATGAAGATCGCGAGGAACACGACAAGCGACACGATCAGCCCGCCCAGACTGCCGACAAAGGCAGCGGCATAACGCCCTGCCATGATCGTCGCGAAAAGGCCCAGCGCCACCAGCACCGGCAACCATATCGACCCGCCCCACAGCAGGAAGAATGCAATGAACGGATAGACCAGCGAAAAGATCAGCAGACTGCGTGGCAGGTTGGAATACAGGACCGGCGCCACCGCAATGACCAGCAAGGCCAGCGCCGCCAGCGGCCGCCAATAGCCGAAGAAAAAGATCGCAGCATTGCTGACGTCATCTTTCATCGCGGAAATGAATGCGACCTGCTGGGTGGCGTTGAATCCCCCGCCGAACACGACCTCTGCGCCGCCGGCCGCGGCCAGTTCCTCGGCATAGAACAGCCGTGCCAGCACCGGATTATCCGTCGGATAGAACCCGAACAACATCTGCAACCAGCGTTCGTTGATGACGGCCCAGCACGCCGCGCTTTCCAGCCCGCGCGCGTCGCGGATTTCACGGCATTCGTTCAACGATCCTGCATCCCAGATCCCGTTGAAGACCCAAGGCAGCGTGCCCGACAGCACTGACCAAACGATATAGATCGCCAGAATCGTCATCAGCGAATTGAACCACCCCGAAAACAGGTTCTCGCGCAGCCATTTCACCGGACCGGCCACACCGGGCGGCGGGGCCTGTTCGGGCAACATATCGGCGCGGACATAGGCGACTTTTGATGTGCTGGTCATCTCAGCGCTCCTTCAGCTTGACGCCGGAATTATAGAAATTCATGGCTGATGAAATGATCAGGCTGGTGATCAGATAGAAGATCCCCAACAGCAGGATACCTTCCAATTCGCGTCCGGTCTGGTTGACGGTGATGCCGCCCAAGGTGGACCGCGCGTCCATATAGCCCACAGCCAGCGCCAGAGACGAATTCTTGGTCAGGTTCAGGAACTGCGAAATCAGCGGCGGGATGATGACGCGCAGCGCCTGTGGCAGGATGATCAGCTGCATCGTGCGATTTGGCTGCATGCCCAGCGCAAAGGCGGCCTCTGTCTGGCCTTTCGACACGGCCAGAATACCGGACCGCACGATTTCCGCGATAAAGGCGGATGTATATAGCGACAGCGCCAGCCACAGCGCGATGAACGAATTGCGCACCTGCAAACCGCCCTGGAAATTGAACCCGCCCAGCACCGGATAATCCAGCGTGATGGGACGGCCCAGCGCAAAGAACGCCAGCGTCACAGGCAGGATCAACAGCGCCAGCGACAAAGGCAGCACCGGCAATTGCGCGCCGGTGTCTTCCTGACGTTTGCGCGCGACATAGCGCAGCACAAAGATGCCGATGATCGACAGGATCAGGACGGCGACAACGATGCCAGACCCGTCCGCCCAGATGGGGTTCGGAATGAACACGCCGCGATTGGTGATTGCGACACTGTCTGCAAACAGCATGGACGCTGTCCCGCCATCCAGAAAATCGCGCGGCTGTGGGGTGGCTTCGGTCATCACGGCGAAAACGATCAGGATCCAGATCAGCAGTGGCGTGTTGCGCATGCATTCGACGTAAATCGTCATCACACGCGCGACCAGCCAGTTCTTGGACAGGCGCAGGACGCCCGCGAAAACCCCGATCACGGTGGCCAGAATACAGCCCAGCACCGCCACCAGCAGCGTGTTCAGAATCCCGACCAAGGCGGCGCGCGCATGCGTGTCCTGCGACGTGAAGGGGATGATCTGCTGGTTGATGTCATAGCCCGCGGTGGACCACAGGAAATTGAAACTGATATCCTTGCCCAGAACGGCAAGGTTGGTGACGGTGTTGTCAACCAGTTGCGCCAGAAACAGCATGATCAGCATGGCTGCGACCACCTGGATGGTCAGCGACCTGTAGCGCGCATCATAAAGCAGCATGCTGATGCGGAAAGTTTCGCGCGGGTGATCAGAAATGTCTGCCATGCGCAGTCCTCTGTCTGGATACAACAACAGGGGAACAAGAAAGATCTTGCCCGCCAAAGGTCAGAATATCGGATGATTGGATGAAGAAAGGGGCCCGACCAAGGCCGGACCCCAAGCGATCAGCGATTAACGGAACGGACCGCCATACATCAGGCCGCCTTCGGTCCACTGTGCGTTCAGACCGCGGGCCAGACCGACAGCGGTGGCTTCACCGATGTTCGCTTCGAAGATTTCGCCGTAGTTACCAGCGACGGACAGAACCTTGACGGCCCAGTCTGCGTCCAGGCCGATCATCGCACCCAGTTCACCTTCGGTGCCCAGCAGGCGGTTGACCTCTGGGTTGTCGGTCGGTGCTGCGGCCAGTTCGGCCACATTCGCCTGTGTCACGCCGTATTCTTCGGCAGCGATCAGGGCATGGGTGGTCCAGCGAACGATATCACCCCATGCGTTGTCACCGTGGCGCACTGCGGGGCCCAGTGGTTCCTTGGAAACGACTTCCGGCAGGATCACATGGTCACCGGGGGCTTCGAATGTTGCGCGCGTGGCGGCAAGACCCGAGATGTCGGTGGTGTAGACGTCACAGGCACCGGCAAGGTACTGCTGCTGACCTTCGGCATTGGTGGCGACAGGCACGGGCTCATAGCTGATACCATTGGCGCGGAAATAGTCGGCCAGGTTCAGTTCGGTCGTGGTGCCGGTCTGGATGCAGACGGTCGCGCCGTCAAGTTCGGACGCCGAGGACACACCCAGCGCGCGTGGCACCATGAAGCCCTGACCGTCGTAATAGTTGATCGCAGGGAAATCGAGCGCCAGATCGGTGTCGCGTGTGAAGGTCCAGGTCGAGTTGCGGACCAGCACATCGACTTCGCCAGCGGCCAGCGCGGTAAAGCGGGTCTGGCTTGTCAGTGGCACGAATTCCACGGCCTGTCCGTCACCCAGCACAGCGGCTGCAATCGCGCGGCATAGCGACACGTCGAAACCTTCCCAGTTGCCGTTCGCATCGGGTGCAGCGAAACCGGCCAGACCTTCGTTCGATCCGCACTTCAAAGAGCCGCGCGCCTTGACGTCATCCAGCGTTGCTGCCGAAGCGATACCGGCGGTCAAGCCAGCGACGGCCAGCGCGCCGATAAATACGGTTTTTGTCATTTTTACCTCTTCCTGAGTTTCCGCCGATACATTCGGCAGCCAGTTTTTATGCCACCATTTGCAGGTGACGACTTTTACAAAGGCATAGCCCTTGTCCGAGTTTGCCTAGATTGTCCGATGAAACGCCATCCGGTCAAGCAAAACTCGCATCGCCCGGAACGCAAATGCCCTCAAAACAGGCGATCTGCAGGACAAATGCACAGATCAGTGCCGCCTCTGGTCAGGGGTGCGACAGCTGATAGAATCTTTCGGCATGGACAAAGGCCGCGCGTTTGACCGCAGCGGCCGCAGCGGCATCCTCATCCGCGCCCCATTGGCTGATCTGCCAGTCCTCGTCAACGCGCGACACGTCCCAGGCGCGCGCGGCGTCCAGATGGCCACGCATCACGGCAAAGGCCAGAATCAGCGACCCGGACAGGCTGATCAGATCATGCGCCGCGGCCAGCCCGAAATCATCAACCCGTTCCAGTTCGCGCTGCAAGATGCCAAGACTTTCAGCAGGTTGCGGCACCGGCACGACGCCTTCGCCAATGGTCAGCGTCACGCCAAGATCGCGCGCAGCCCAGTCCAGCAGCGGGTCCCAGACCTGCCGCTGGCGCAGGACCAACCCGTCCGGCGCAGGCGCGCGGTAACACAAAAGATCGCTGCCGCCGTATTCCGACAACAGGCCGATCACCTCGGCCCTTTGGGTGCGGACCTTGTCGATCGCCGCATTGGCGCTGCGGGTCACCGGCATGGTGCGCGGATCGACAAGACCGGTCTGCGCATCCCATTCCTGCGCCACGGCTTCGGCCATGGGCAGGGTCGGCACGATCAAGGCCGCCTTGGCAGGTGTTTTCACCGGACGGCCGTCCAAAGTCACGGTAAACCCGCCGTCGCAGGTCTCTGGCGTGGCGGCTTTCCAGAATCGTTTCGGTTTCCAGTCGCTCATGGGTGTGATCCGGTCAGTTGGTCGATGGCAGGCAGAAGGTGGGCAAAATCGTCGATCAGCAGATCAGGACGCAGGCTGTCGGCATCGTGATAGCCCCAGGACACACCGATGGTGCGCACGCCCGCAGCACGCCCCATATCCATGTCAAAGGTCGTATCGCCGATCATCACGGCGGCGCGCGCATCGGTGCCGGTCTCGTTCAGCGCGGTCAGTATCATCGAGGGGTTCGGCTTGGACGGATGATCATCGGCCACCTGTTCGCTGTGGAACAGGCCGCGCAATCCGTGGCGTTCCAAAATCTTGTCCAGCCCGCGCCGTGATTTGCCGGTGGCCACGGCCAGCAGCGTGTTGTCCTGCCCGGCCAAGGCGTCCAGCGCCGCACGCGCACCGGGGTAAAGCGGGCTCAGCTCGCCTTTGCCATCGGCGCCGCGCAGGTCCATATAAGCGTCCTTATACCCCTGCACGAGGCGGGGGTGCCTGTCAGGCAGCAGATCAGGGCAAAGCCGCAGCATCGCCACATCCAGCGACAGGCCGACAATCGACAACAGCCGCTGGCGGTTGGGCAGAACCAGACCCTCGGCGGCAAAGGCGGCCGTCATCGCGGCGACGATTTCGGCCTGGCTGTCAACCAGCGTGCCGTCCACGTCGAATATCACAAGGCGCAGATCACGCATCGGGCATGTTGAACGGATCAACGGGGGCGTGGCCGACGATCCAGCCCACGAAATCCCACGTGTTCTGCATATGCTCTGGCAGATCGGCGGTCAGATGCAGCGTCTTGCCGGTGGCGGGGTGTTCGATGGTCAGGCTGCGGGCATGCAGATGCATCTTGCGCCCGATCTCGCTGCCCATGCTGGCACCCCAGCCATCGCCAAGGTTTTCCTGCCCCGACCCGCCATATTTACCATCGCCGATGATCGGATGCCCGATTTCGGCCATATGCGCGCGCAGCTGATGGGTGCGCCCCGTGATCGGGACCAGCGCACACCATGCCGCACGGCTGGCCAGCGTATCCATCACGGCATAATCGGATGTCGCGCGTTTCGCGCCTTCGGTGCTGGCGATCTCGTTGGGGTGGACGCAGCGCATCTTTTCATTCTCGCCGCCTTTGCCGTGGCCGGGGGCCTTGACCAGACCATATTTGATCGTTCCCGCGCGCGGATGCGGGACACCGGCGACAGCGGCCCAGTAAATCTTGCGCGTCTCGCGGTGCTTGAGGTTTTCTGTCAATTGCTTGGCCATCATCCGCGTGCGCGCCAGCAACAGCACGCCCGATGTGTCCCGGTCCAACCGATGCACCAGACGCGGTTTTTCGTCATAGCCGAACATCAGCGCCTCGGCCATGCCATCGACATGGCGGGTGGTGTTGGTGCCGCCCTGCGTGGCCAGCCCATGCGGTTTGTTTATCGCGATGATATGGTCGTCGCGGTAGATCACGCAGGACTGGATCAGCTTTGCATCCGCCTTGGTCACGCCGTGGCGGGCCAGGGTGGCGGCGGCTGCCGCCTCTTCCTCGGTCGGCAAGGGCGGGATGCGGACTTTCTGGCCAACTTCGAGCCGCGTGCTGGTTTTCACCCGCCCGCCATCGACGCGCAATTCGCCCTTGCGGCACAGCTTTTCGATGCGCCCTTGGGTCAGATGCGGGAACAGGCGGCGCAGATAGCGGTCCAGCCGCTGATCGCCGTCGTCGGGGCCGATGGTTCTGGTGTGGACACCGCTCATGTCGTCATTCCTTTGGCAAGCCATAGGCCCAATCCGCAGGCCGCAATTGATAAAACCACCGAGGCCAGCACATAGCCGCCCGCCGCCGTGATGCGCCCCGCCTCGACCAACCTTATGGTGTCGAGCGAAAAGGCCGAAAATGTCGTGAACCCGCCCAGCACGCCCGTCATCACGAAAGGCGCCCAGCCCTGCAAACCACGCGCGGCCAGCAAAACCCAGACCAGCCCAATGGCAAAAGACCCCGCGACATTCACCGCAAGCGTGCCCATCGGAAAGGCCAGGACCGATCCGACCAGATAGCGCAGCACAGCGCCCAAAGCACCGCCAAAAGCCACAAAGATCACAGGTGTCATCATCGGCCTGCCTTGGCCTGTCGGCGCGGGGATGTCAATTCTTGCCCCGCTTGGCGCGCAATCCGGCAAAGAAATCGACACGCTTTTTCAACTCGCGTTCAAACCCGCGATCCACGGGCAGGTAATAGATGCCGCGCTTCATCGTCTCGGGGAAATAATTCTGCCCGCTGAAACCATCTTCGGCATCGTGGTCATAGGCATAGCCCGCCCCAAACCCCTGTTCCTTCATCAGCTTGGTCGGTGCGTTCAGGATATGGGCGGGGGGCGGTTCGGACCCTGTCTGTTTTGCCGCGACCATTGCCGCCTTGTAGGCGACATAGGCCGCATTCGATTTCGGTGCGAGCGCGAGGTAGGTCACCGCCTGCGCCAAGGCCAGTTCACCCTCGGGCGACCCCAGCCGTTCATAGGTTTCCCAGCTTTGCAAACACACCGCCTGCGCCTGCGGATCGGCAAGGCCGATATCCTCGACCGCCATGCGCGTGATGCGGCGGGCCAGATAGCGCGGGTCTTCGCCCCCCGCCAACATGCGGGCAAACCAGTAAAGGGCGGCATCAGGATCAGACCCGCGCACGGATTTGTGCAATGCGGAAATCAGGTTGTAATGTTCATCACCCGACTTGTCGTATTTCACCGCGCGTTTCATCAACCGTTTGGTCAGGTCGTCGCGGGTCAGTTTGGGACCTGTTTTCCACGCCATGACCTGTTCGATCAGGTTCAACAACGCGCGGCCATCGCCATCGGCCATGTCCAGCAACGCCTCGCGCGCGGGGCCATCCAGCGGGAGCGCGCGGCCCAGTTCCTGTTCGGCACGTTGCGCCAGCAATTCCAGATCGGCCAGCGTCAGGCGGGTCAGGATGAACACCTGCGCACGGCTCAGCAATGCGGCGTTCAATTCAAAACTGGGGTTTTCGGTCGTCGCACCGACCAGCAGGATGGTGCCGTCTTCCATATAGGGCAGGAAACCGTCCTGCTGCGCCTTGTTGAAACGGTGGATTTCATCGACGAACAACAAGGTACCTTTGCCGTTCTGACGGCGCATCTTCGCGGCCTCGAACACTTTGCGCAGCTCCGGCACGCCGGTGAAAATCGCGCTGATCTGGACGAAATGCAGGTCGGTTTCATCCGCAAGCAACCGCGCGATCGTGGTCTTACCCACACCGGGCGGCCCCCAGAACACCAGCGACGACAGTGACCCTGACGCCAGCATCGTGCCCAAGGGCGCGTCGGGGCCAAGCACCTGTTGCTGGCCGATCACCTCTGCCAGCCGCTTTGGGCGCAGCCGGTCTGCCAGCGGGCGGGGGCCTGCGGGGGCGGTGTTGGGGGCGCTGTCGAACAGGTCGGGCATGGGCGGATGATAGGCTTTCCGTGAAAAAGCGAAAGCCCCGCCAATCTGGCAGGGCTTTGCAAAAAATCAGGTCGTGGCGGGGAAATTAATCCTCCATCGCCTCGAACTCGGCCAGACGGGCCTTGTCGGCGGCGCCTTTGGCATTCACGTCGCGGTCCACGAATTCGATGATCGCCATCGGGGCCATGTCGCCATAGCGGAAACCAGCCTTCATGATACGGACATATCCGCCCTGACGTTCGGCATAACGGGGGCCGATGATGTCAAACAGCTTGGCTGTGTGGATGTCCTGCTTAAGCTGGGCATCGGCCTGACGGCGGGCATGCAGATCGCCGCGCTTGCCAAGGGTGACCAGCTTTTCAACGATGCGGCGCAGTTCTTTGGCCTTTGGCAGCGTTGTCTTGATCTGTTCATGTTCGATCAGGGCCCCGGCCATGTTGGCGAACATCGCCTTACGGTGTTCGTGGGTCCGGTTCAGTTTGCGGTAACCGCTTGCGTGACGCATTTGAAGTCTCCTAAAGGTTTATACTTTGTCCAACGGTCTGATGCGTGCCAGCCGTATTTTTGGGGCAGGATTGCCCGGGGTCGTCCCCACCAGGGTGGGCATTTCGGGGTGACGCGCCCCGGACATGATCCGGGGCCTCATCGGGTTTGCGCGAGGTCCCGGATCAGGTCCGGGACGGGTCGGTTAAAACTGATCTTCGAATTTCTTGGCCAGATCTTCGATATTGTCCGGCGGCCAATCCTCGACATCCATACCAAGGTGCAGACCCATGCCCGACAACACTTCCTTGATTTCGTTCAAGGACTTGCGGCCAAAGTTCGGGGTGCGCAGCATTTCTGCTTCGGTTTTCTGGATCAGATCGCCGATATAGACGATATTGTCGTTCTTGAGGCAGTTTGCCGAACGCACCGACAGTTCCAGCTCGTCCACCTTTTTGAGCAGCAGCGGGTTGAATTCCAGCCCGTCGTCATCGGAACCTGCAGAGGCCGATTCAGGCTCGTCAAAGTTGACGAAGATCGACAGCTGGTCCTGCAGGATCCGCGCGGCATAGGCCACGGCATCATCAGGCGACAGCGATCCGTCGGTTTCAACCTTCATCGTCAGCTTGTCATAATCCAGCACCTGACCTTCGCGGGTCGGCTGCACGTCATAGGACACCTTTTTCACTGGCGAATAGATCGCGTCGACGGCGATCATGCCGATGGGGGCATCTTCGGGCTTGTTCTTGTCAGCGGCAACGTAACCTTTGCCGGTGTTCACGGTCAGTTCCATGTAAAGATCGGCACCATCGTCAAGGTGGCAGATCACATGGTCCTTGTTCAGGATCTCGATACCGGCTGTTTCCGAAATATCGGCGGCAGTCACGACGCCCGGCCCTTTGGCCTGCACGGACAAACGCTTGGGGCCTTCGACTTCCATACGGATGGCGACGCCCTTGAGGTTCAGCACGATGTCGGTGACGTCTTCACGCACGCCCGACACGGACGAAAATTCATGCAGCACATTGTCGATCTGCACGGCGGTGATCGCGGCACCTTGCAGCGACGACATCAGGATGCGGCGCAACGCATTGCCAAGTGTCAGACCAAAGCCGCGTTCCAGCGGTTCGGCGACCATCGTCGCCTGACGCATCGGGTCATTGCCCGGTTTGACGTCCAGCTGCATCGGCTTGATCAGTTCAGCCCAGTTTTTGTGGATCATATGTCCCTCCATCCTTGTTTGCCTTCATGTCCAAAAAGGCAAACGCCCGAGGTTTCAAAATGACGGATTGGGGCCGTGCAAAAAGATGCACGACCCCAATGCGTTCGGAGTGGTTTAGACGCGGCGGCGCTTTGGCGGGCGGCAGCCGTTATGCGCCATCGGGGTCACATCACGGATCGAGGTGATGTTGAACCCGGCAGCAGCCAGCGCGCGCAGCGCGGATTCGCGGCCGGAACCGGGACCCTGCACTTCGACTTCCAGCGTCTTGACGCCGTGGTCCTGTGCTTTCTTGCCCGCATCTTCGGCAGCCATCTGGGCTGCGTAAGGCGTGGATTTCCGCGATCCTTTGAAACCCATCGTGCCAGCGGACGACCATGCGATCGCATTGCCCTGCACGTCGGAAATCAGGATCTTGGTGTTGTTGAACGAAGAGTTCACATGAGCAACGCCAGCGGCGATGTTCTTGGAAACCTTCTTTTTGGTGCGTTTGGTATCGCGTGCCATCTGTCAGGTCCCCTTATTTCTTCTTGCCAGCAATGGCCTTTGCAGGGCCCTTGCGAGTGCGCGCGTTGGTGTGGGTCCGCTGACCACGCACCGGCAGGTTGCGACGATGACGCAGGCCACGATAGCAGCCAAGGTCCATCAAACGCTTGATGTTCATCTGGGTTTCACGACGCAGGTCACCTTCGACGGTCAGGTTCGCATCGATGAATTCACGGATCGTCAGAATCTCTGCATCCGACAGATCGTTCACGCGACGGGCGCGGTCGATGTTGGTTGCTTCGCAGATTTGTTCGGCAATGGCAGGGCCAATACCAGTAATATATGTCAGGGCGATTGGAACCCGCTTTGCAGCTGGGATGTTGACGCCGGCAATACGTGCCACGTGTGGTATTCCTTTTCGTTGCGGGTCCGTGATGCCAGACCCTTTTTTCACAACGGAAGCCCGGAGCATAAGGCACCGGGCTGCGTCATATCAGGTAAACCGCAGGATGAAGGGTGCGACCCCGCACCTGCGCATTGATTCCCTTGCGGGATGGCGCTGTTTAGGGGGCAACGCCCGCAGCGTCAATAGATAGCAAGCTGTCAGCCAAGCACCGCGGCGATGCTGTCGGCAACGTCATCGACGCTGGCCAATCCGTCGAGCGAGATCAGATCGCCCTTGGCATGGTAATAGCCGATCAGCGGGCTGGTCTGTTTGTAATAGGCCAAAAGACGCGTCCGCAGACTGTCGGCGTTGTCATCCGCGCGGGCTTGCCCACCGGATGCCACCGTTTCGGCGGCGCGGCCCAGCACACGTTCGACCAGCACGTCATCATTGACCTGCAATTCGATCACATGATCAAGGCTCTGCCCCATTTCGGCCAGCAAATCACCAAGGGCATCCGCCTGCGCCAAAGTGCGCGGAAAGCCGTCAAAGATGAAACCACCATGATCGCCGCCTGTTTCAAGCTGTTCACGGATCAGACCGATCACGATTTCATCGGTGACCAATTCGCCCCGGTCCATCACGGCGGCAACGGTTTTGCCCATCGCGGTGCCGCTGGTCCGCGCCGCACGCAGCATATCGCCGGTGCTGAGCTGGATCATGTTGCGGTCTTCCACCAGCTTGCGGGCCTGTGTCCCTTTGCCAGCGCCCGGTGGTCCAAGCAGAATGATGTTCATCGGCGCGACGGACCTTTTTTCTTGGTCGTGCTGCGTTTGCCGCGCAGCTGCGATTTTTCAATCAGGCCTTCGTACTGGTGAGCGACCAGATGGGACTGCACCTGCTGGATCGTATCCATCCCCACCGACACGATGATCAGCACCGATGTACCGCCGAAATAGAACGGGATCGACAGTTCCGCGCGGATGATTTCCGGCAGCAGAGCTACCAGCGCCAGATACCCCGACCCCAGCACCAGAATACGCGTCAGGACATAGTCCAGATATTCCTCGGTCCGTTTGCCGGGGCGGATGCCGGGCACAAAGCCGTTCTGGTTCTTGAGGTTCTCGGCCACATCTTCGGTCTTGAAGGCGACTTCACGGGTGTAGAAATAGGTGAAGAACACGATCATGCCGCCGAAAAAGATCAGGTACAGCGGCTGGCCCGGACCGAACAGCGCAAGGATGGTGGACATCACAGGCCCGCTGGACCCACCGCTGAACGTGCTGATCGTGGTCGGCAGCAACAGCAAGGCGGATGCAAAGATCGCAGGAATGACGCCCGCAGGGTTCACCTTGATCGGCAGGTGGCTGGACGATCCGTCATAGATCTTCATGCCGCGCTGCTGGCGGGGATACTGGATATGGATCTTGCGCAATGACCGTTCCATGAACACCACGAAGGTCAGCACCACGATCACCATCAGCAGGATACCGACAATCACAAAGGGGCTGATCGCGCCGGTCCGGCCCTGGCTGAGGAATTGCGCCAAGGCAGAGGGGATTTCCGCAATGATCCCGACGAAGATGATCAGCGAAATACCATTACCGATACCGCGCGCGGTGATCTGTTCACCCAGCCACATCAGGAACATACACCCCCCGACGATGGTGATTACGCAAGCCGCACGGAAAAATAGACCAGGGTCAGAGGCCAGACCGCCCGCTTCGAGACTGACAGCAAGGCCATAAGCCTGCGCCGTCGCCAGCACGACAGTGCCGTAACGGGTATATTGGTTCAGCTTGCGGCGGCCTGCCTCGCCCTCTTTCTTGAGGTTCTTCAGCGGTTCCCACATGGAGCCCAGCAACTGCATGACGATCGACGCCGAGATATAAGGCATGATCCCCAGCGTAAAGATCGCCATCCGCGACAATGCACCACCGGTGAACATCGACAGGATGCCGCCGATCCCGGCCTGTGCCTCTTCCATGAATTGCTGCAGGGCAATGCCGTCGATCCCGGGAACCGGAATAAAGGTGCCCAGACGATAGATCATCAACAGACCGATCGTGAAAAAGATGCGTTGGCGCAGTTCAGTTGCCTTGCCGAAGGCGCTCCAACTGACGTTGGCTGCCATTTGCTCTGCTGCAGAAGCCATGTGAGTCTCTTTTCATGATAAACGCCGCTGAACGGTTCCCCGATCAGCGGCGTTTGGGAAAACTTGCAAGATCATCTAAGCGACGGTGCCGCCGCCCACAAGGTCTTACTCAGCCGCTGCCGTTGTCTTGACTGCCGATGGCTTGACGGTCAATGAACCGCCCGCCTTGGCCACGGCATCAACCGCACCCTGCGACGCGCCGGTCACGCTGATCGTGGCTTTGGATGTGAATTCACCCTTTGCCAGAACGCGGATACCGTCCTTTTTGCGACGGACCAGACCAGAGGCGATCAGCGCGTCTTCGGTGATGTCGGCCTTGATGTCGATTTTGCCTTCGTCGATGAATTTCTGGATCAGGCCCAGATTGACGACCGAGAACGCCTTGCGGTTCGGCTTGTTAAAGCCACGCTTTGGCAGACGCTGGTACAAAGGCATCTGGCCGCCTTCGTAACCCTTGATCGAAACGCCCGAGCGTGATTTCTGACCCTTGATACCACGGCCACCGGTCTTACCCATGCCGGAACCGGGACCACGGCCAATGCGTTTCTTACGCTGGGTGGCGCCTGGGTTGTCGGAAAGTTCATTCAGTTTCATGTCGCTTCTCCTTTTGCCGGAACTGGCCCCCAGCGACGGGAGTGGCCAAACACGGCGTTACAATCGAGTCGGACCAAAGGTGCCGACTTGCGGCGTATAAACGCGGGGCCGGGGTTGGTCAAGGAAGGGTTGGAGCTATCCCACCCGCTTGCGTTGCGCGTCCACATAGGCACGCAGAACCGCATGCATGCGAGTCAGGTGCCCGTCACCCTGTTCTTTGAAATACGAAAGGATGTCAGGGTCGACACGCAGACTGATCGGCTGTTTCGCCTTGGGCATGACGATCCGGGCATTTTCCCAGAAAGAGTCCGGCAGGTTTTCGTCCGAGAACTGCTGTTTCGGCGCGGGAAGCTTGCCTGCATCTTTAAGCGCACGCAGCTCATCAAGGGTAATTCTTTTTATATTTTGCATAGTCTCTCCGGCCTCCTTGGCGTGCCGATATCAGGCGAATTTTGTCTTCGCGCTCGACATAGACGACAACGAAAAGCTGTCCTTCTATTTGCCCGGTCGCTACATGCCGCACTTCACCGTAATCAAAACGCTCATCTACGGTAACAACGACTGGGTTCTCAAAAATCAACGCTGCATAGAGCAGGTCGACACCATGTTTAACGAGGTTCTGTTCCCGCTTGTCTTCGTTCCATTCGAACACCATCGAAGAACCTTTCGTTATTTACAATGGGCTTAATCATCCCGCGTTCCTTCTTCTGTTGTAGTGTGTATATACATTATGTGTTTCACACCAAAACGTCAAACAAAAAACGCCCCCGGTTTCCCGAGGGCGTTTTAAATGTCGTAGGGTGGATCGTGATCCACCTTACCTGTGGCTTAGCCGCGCTCTTCGATGATGGTCACGAGGTGCGGGATGCTGTTGACCATGCCACGGACGGAAGGCGTGTCTTCCAGTTCCTTGGTGCGGTTCATCTTGTTCAGCCCCAGACCGATCAGCGTGGCACGCTGTTTTTCAGGGCGGCGGATCGGAGAGCCGATCTGCTTGACGACGATGGTTTTTGCCATGGTTTAAGCCTCCTCGACGACTTGTGCGGATGTGTCGGCTGCATCTTCCCGCTTGGGCAGAATGTCGGCAACCTTTTTACCACGACGCTGGGCCACGTTGCGCGGCGACTGTTCTTTCAACAGACCGTCCATCGTGGCGCGGATCATGTTATACGGGTTCTGCGAACCGATCGACTTGGACACGACGTCCTGCACGCCCAGCATCTCGAACACGGCGCGCATTGGACCACCGGCGATGATGCCGGTACCGGCTGGTGCCGACCGCATCACGACACGGCCAGCGCCATGGCGGCCTTCGATGTCATGGTGCAGGGTGCGGCCGTCACGCAGGGCAACGCGGATCATCTGGCGTTTCGCCTGTTCGGTCGCCTTGCGGATCGCCTCGGGGACTTCTTTGGCTTTGCCTTTGCCGAAACCGACGCGGCCTTTTTGGTCACCAACGACGACAAGCGCGGCAAAGCCGAAACGCTTACCACCTTTGACGGTCTTGGACACGCGGTTGATGGCGACCAGACGGTCGGCAAACTCGGGTGCTTGTTCTTCGCGGGGGCGACGGTTGTTGCCACCCCGGTTGTTATCACGTTCTGCCATAGGTGGCGTCCTTGTCTTGTTGCCCGAGGGCGTTGTCCAATCGCGGTCGAAGCCGGATCATCGAGGGTGCGCCGGAGGCATACCCTACAGTGCTGGTAGGGTGCGCATTCCTGCGCACCACCACATTAGATCTTCAACCCGCCTTCGCGGGCCGCATCTGCAAGAGCCTTGATCTTGCCGTGGAACAGAAAACCGCCACGGTCGAAAAAGGCCTGTTCGATGCCGGCAGCCTTGGCGCGGGCTGCAATTGCAGCACCCACCTTGGCAGCGGCTTCGACATTGTTCTTGCCGACAACGCCCAGATCTTTTTCGAGCGATGATGCCGACGCAAGCGTCACACCATTTACATCGTCGATCAGCTGGGCGCTGATGTTCTTGTTGCTGCGGTGTACCGAAAGACGCGCACGCCCCTGGTTGGCGGTGATGCCCCGCAGTTTGTTCCGAACGCGCATGCGGCGTTTCAGAAACAGTGCTCTTTTGCTGTTTGCCATCTGTGCGTTCCTTACTTCTTCTTGCCTTCTTTGCGGAAGATGAATTCGCCTTTGTACTTGATGCCCTTGCCTTTGTAAGGCTCGGGTTTGCGCCATTCACGGATATTCGCCGCGACCTGGCCAACAAGCTGCTGGTCGATCCCTTCCACGATGATTTCGGTCTGCTTTGGGGCTGTCACGGTGACGCCGGCCGGCACTTCGAAATTCACATCATGGCTATAGCCCAATGCCAGTTTCAGGACATCGCCCTGCATCGTGGCGCGGTAACCCACACCCGTGATTTCAAGCTCTTTCTTGAAACCAGTGGTGACGCCGGTCACCAGGTTTTCGACCTGGCTGCGCGACATGCCCCACTGCTGGCGCGCCCGCTTGGACGTGCCGCGGGGTTTGACGGTGACAACATTGCCATCAACGGTGATGGTGACATCATCCGTCGCCTTGAAGCTGCGGGTCCCCTTGGGGCCTTTGACTTCCACGGTTTGACCGGACACCGACGCAGTGACGCCAGAGGGCAGCTCAACCGGTTTTTTACCAATACGAGACATGTTTTCCCCTTAGAACACTGTGCAAAGCACTTCGCCGCCGATTTTGGCCGCCCGTGCATTCGCGTCCGTCATCACACCCTTGGAGGTGGAGACAATCGACACACCCAGGCCCTGACGGACGGAAGGGAGGTCATTGGCGCCCAGATACACGCGACGACCGGGTTTCGAAACCCGTTTCACTTCGCGAATGACTGGTGTGCCTTCGTAATATTTCAGTTCGATATTGAAAGCAGGATGGCCGTCTTTGCCGTCCTTCTTTGCGTAACCGCGGATATAGCCTTCTGCGACCAGCACGTCCAACACCCAGGCGCGCAGTTTCGACGCCGGTGTTTCCACCGCTGCCTTACCGCGCATCTGGCCGTTACGGATGCGTGTCAGCATATCACCGATAGGATCGTTCATATCAAATTCTCCTTACCAGCTCGACTTGACCATGCCGGGGATTTCGCCATTGGAACCAAGGTTCCGCAGCGCGATCCGGCTGATCTTGAGTTTGCGGTAATAGGCATGTGGACGCCCGGTGAGCTGGCAACGGTTGTGCAGACGCACAGCCGAGGAATTGCGCGGCAATTTTGCAAGTTGCATCGTCGCCTTAAAACGCTCTTCGACCGGCTTGGACTGGTCGTTGATGATTGCCTTCAGCGCCGCACGCTTTACAGCATATTGCGCCACCAGCTTTTCGCGCTTCTTTTCGCGCTCGATCATGGATTTCTTAGCCATTTGTCAAATCTCCCTAACGCTTAGCTGTTGAATGGCATGTTGAAGAGCTTCAACAATGCCTTTGCTTCAGCGTCAGTGTTCGCTGTGGTGCAGATAACGATGTCCATTCCCCACATCTCATCGATCTTGTCGAAGTTGATTTCGGGAAATACGATATGTTCCTTCAGGCCGGTGGCATAGTTGCCGCGACCATCAAAGGACTTACCAGAGACACCACGAAAGTCGCGGATACGGGGCATGGCGACCGTGATCAGGCGATCAAGGAATTCATACATACGGTCACCGCGCAGGGTGACTTTCGCGCCCAATGGCATGTCTTCACGCACGCGGAAACCAGCGATGGATTTCTTGGCCTTCGTGGTCATTGCTTTTTGACCGGCGATGGTTGTCAGGTCTTCCTGTGCGGATTTGGCTTTCTTGCTGTCACGGACAGCTTCTGCGCCGCAGCCGATGTTCAGGACGATCTTGTCCAGACGCGGGATCTGCATTTCGTTCTTGTAGCCGAATTCTTCCTTCATCGCAGCGCGAATGCGGGAAACATAGTCGGCCTTCAGGCGGGGGGTGTAGTTTGCAGCGTCAAGCATCAGATCACATCCCCTGTCGTCTTGGCGAAACGCACTTTGTTTTCGCCGTCCATGCGGAAACCAACGCGGGTCGGTTTGCCATTCTTGTCAACGATCGCCAGGTTCGACAGCTGGATCGGCATCGCTTTTGGCGTGCGGCCACCCTGTGTTGTCTGGGATTGTTTCTGGTGACGGATCGCCATGTTGATACCATCAACAACGGCTTTGCCGGACTTTGGATCAACGACAGCAATCGTGCCCTTCATCCCTTTGTCTTTGCCGGCAAGAACGATCACGTTATCGCCTTTACGGAGTTTCGCAGCCATGGTTACAGCACCTCCGGAGCAAGCGAGATGATTTTCATGAAGTTCTTTGCGCGCAGCTCGCGAACAACTGGCCCAAAGATACGGGTGCCGACAGGCTCGTTGTTGTTGTTGAGGATGACAGCAGCGTTGCTGTCAAAGCGGATGGCGGTGCCATCTTCGCGGAACACTTCTTTGGCGGTGCGCACGACAACGGCCTTGCGGACGTCGCCCTTTTTCACGCGACCGCGCGGGATGGCTTCTTTCACCGATACGACGATAATGTCACCGACACTTGCGTAACGACGATGGGAACCACCCAGAACCTTGATGCACTGAACACGGCGAGCGCCGCTGTTGTCAGCTACATCCAGATTGGTCTGCATCTGGATCATTTGGTTTCCTTCCGACCTTTGGGGAATTTCCGATTTCCGACCGGAGCCCCAGGGTTTCGTTGAACTGTTGGGTTACTGCTTAAGAAGCAATAACTTCCCAGCGTTTGGTTTTCGATTTTGGCGCACATTCCTGGATACGGACCTGGTCGCCAACGTTGAATGCGTTGTTTTCGTCGTGCGCCCGGTACTTCTTGGACTTACGGACGGTTTTCTGCAGCAATGGGTGCTTGAAACGACGCTCGACCTGAACGGTCACGGTCTGGGTGTTCTGGTTGCTTGTGACAACACCTTGAAGGATACGCTTAGGCATTCTCTTAAGCCTCCGAAGCCGCAGACGCGGCCTTTTCGTTCAGAATTGTTTTGACGCGTGCAGCATTGCGGCGTGCAGCGCGGAAACCGGCAGTGTTTTCCAACTGGCCGGTCGCCTGCTGAAAGCGCAGGTTGAACGATTCTTTTTTCAGTTTTACCAGCTCTTCACGGAGCTGATCGGGCGTTTTGGCCCGCAGTTCATTGGCATCCATGCCATTTTCCTTTTCAACATCATCGGCAGGCCGCGCAAAGCGTTACCCGATTCCCGATGGAGTGGGGGTAGAAGTGCGCCGTGTAGCCCCCATTCCGCGATAAAGCAACCCCTTGCGGCGCAGCAAATTAACGCCGAATGGCCAGCTTCCACAACCGCGCACGCGCGATATCGGGAAAATGGCGCACAAGGCGCGGCAGGATCGGGCGGAACAGGTTTTGCGGGGCGCTGCGGGCCGTTGCTGACCGGTCAATATCGCTGATCACAGATCGGGGCGACAGCATCGGCGGATCAAGACTGATCCCCTGCCCCGTCATCGCGCAGAATGACCGCAACTCGGTATCATATGGGCCGCAAATCTGCCGCGCGAAAGGTGATGCCAGAAACGCCTGCGCACCAATGCGCGTCCATAGGTTTGCCCCCGTCAACATCGGGAAGTAATAGGCGCGGTGGATATCATGCTGGGCAAAGCCACCAATCTTGCGCGTGCAGCGGATGGCATGCTGGGTCAGATTGGCAATCTGCCAGCGCGGATGCTGTACCGCCAGACAGGCGATCAAATCATCAATCTTTTGCCTTGTATCAGCAGGCAGGTGCATATCATCTTCAAGGATCAGACCAATATCTGCGCCAGACGCCACAAAGTTCTGCAAGGTTTGGATATGGCTGAGGTAGCAGGCAACCTCGCCCCCGTTCAGACCGCGGCCGTGGCGCAGTCGCGCACGGCGATCATTGTAGATCTCAAAATCGCGGGCGGCTGATTTGCGCCCATCAACAGCTGGGATCAGATCAATGGCATAGCCCAAGGCAGCCAGATCGGCCAGAATGGCCGTGCGCCGCGCATGGCTATCAACAAGATTGATCACACCGACATACACGCGCGATATTCCCTTGAAAGCCCGCCAAAAACCTGACTGAACAAGGATATGACACAATCAGAACAAGGGCCAGATACGATGCCAAACATTAAATCGCTGTTCGCCACCCGCCTGTATCACGCCCCGCTGTCCGCCCATGGCGCGATTGATCCGGGCGAGCTGGAAAACTCTTGCCTTGTCATCGCCGATGACGACGAGGCCGGACAGCAATGGTGCGAAGACCAGGGCTATCCCGGCTACACATCCTATGCATCGCTGTCCGACCTGCCCTGGCGGTTTCCGATCTTCAAGGATCTGGTCGCCGTGCTGGACAAACATGTGGCGGCTTTCGTGCAGGATCTGGATTTTGATCTGGGCGACAAGGCGCTGAAGCTCGAAGATATCTGGATCAACATCCTGCCCCCCGGTGGCATCCACACCGGCCATATCCACCCCCATGCCGTGATCAGCGGCACCACCTATGTGGCGATGCCCGAAGGGGCCAGCGCGATCAAATTCGAAGACCCGCGTCTGGCCATGATGATGGCCGCCCCACCCCGCCAGAAAACCGCGCGCGAGGAATTGCGCCAGTTCGTCTATGTCGCCCCCGCCGTCGGTGACGTGTTGTTATGGGAAAGCTGGCTGCGCCACGAAGTCCCCATGAACATGGCCGAAGAAGAAGAGCGTATCAGCGTCAGCTTTAACTACGCCTGGGGTTAACTATAGATATCTTCGCGGCAGGTCATCCGCGCGTTAATCTTTTGGTGTTTTGCCTATGATCGACTGTCGGTCAGCGCAATGCGACGCCAAAAGCCCGCGTGAGGAGCCTGACAATGCAACCAGATCACCGCAACACCGAAGCGGACCGCGCCGCAGAGGCGTTTTATGGGCAGTCAGACGATGCCTTTGCGCAGCAAGTGCAAGAAATCTGCCGCAATGACGAACGGTTGATCGCGGCGTTCAGGCGCACACGGGCCGCGTTTCTGCAAGACCGCGGCACGCCGCGCGTCTGATCGCGGAAACGGATCTGGCGACACCCCAACCAGCAAGACCAAAAAGCCCCCACCGATTTCCCGGCAGGGGCTTTGAGCTTTGGCGTAGGTCGGGCTTAACCCCGACTTACCAGTCTTCGCGGACCACGGTGCGGGTCTTGATCGGCAGTTTCATCGCGGCAAGGCGCAGGGCCTCGCGGGCGACTTCTTCGCTGACGCCGTCGATTTCGAACATCACGCGGCCGGGTTTGACCTTGCATGCCCAGAAGTCGATCGAACCCTTACCTTTACCCATCCGTACTTCGATAGGCTTGGAGGTCACGGGCAGATCTGGGAAAATCCGGATCCAGACGCGGCCCTGACGCTTCATGTGACGGGTCATGGCGCGACGTGCGGCTTCGATCTGACGTGCGGTGATCCGCTCTGGCTCGGTCGCTTTCAGACCGTAGGTGCCAAAGTTCAGGTCAGACCCGCCCTTTGCTTCACCACGAATACGGCCTTTGTGCAGCTTGCGGTGTTTCGTGCGCTTTGGTTGCAGCATCTTTTCTACTCCTTACCTGTCGCGACGCGGGCCGCCAGGACCGCGCGGGATAGCGCCTTCCTGAAGCTCGGCATGTTTACGGTCGTGGCCTTGCGGGTCATGCTCCATGATCTCACCTTTGTAGATGAAGACCTTGATGCCGATGATGCCATAGGGCGTCATAGCCTCGAAAAGCGCATAGTCGATGTCCGCACGCAGCGTATGCAGCGGCACGCGACCTTCACGGTACCATTCGGTCCGCGCGATTTCGGCACCGCCCAGACGACCGGCAAGGTTGACCCGGATACCCAGGGCGCCCATGCGCATCGCGTTCTGCACAGCACGTTTCATCGCACGACGGAAAGACACCCGGCGTTCCAGCTGCTGACCGATGGATTCAGCGACCAGCGCTGCGTCCAGTTCGGGCTTGCGGACTTCAACGATGTTGAGGTGCAATTCCGATTTGGTCAGGTTCGCCAGCTTCTGACGCAGACCTTCGATGTCTGCACCTTTCTTGCCGATGATCACACCGGGACGGGCCGCATGGATCGTGACGCGGCACTTTTTGTGCGGACGTTCGATGATCACGCGGCTGACGCCGGACTGCGCACATTCCTTGCGGATGAACGCCTTGATCTTGAGGTCTTCCAACAACAGATCGCCGTATTCGCGGGTATTGGCGAACCAGCGGCTGTCCCAGGTGCGGTTGACCTGAAGACGCATCCCGATTGGGTTGACTTTGTTACCCATTATGACTGCTCCTCAACTTGACGCACCTTGATGGTCAGTTCTGAAAACGGCTTGACGATCTTGCCGAAACGGCCACGCGCCCGGGGGCGGCCCCGCTTCATGATCAGGTTCTTGCCGACATAAGCCTCTGCGACAACCAGCGCGTCAACATCCAGGTTATGGTTGTTTTCGGCATTGGCGATGGCCGACTGAAGACATTTCTTCACATCGTCCGAGATCCGCTTTTTGGAGAAAGTCAGGTCCTGCAGGGCCTTTTCGACTTTCTTGCCACGGATCAGCGCAGCAACAAGGTTCAGTTTCTGCGGGGAAGTACGCAGCATGCGCAGTTTTGCCATTGCTTCGTTATCAGCCACGCGGCGGGGATTCTTATCCTTGCTCATGGCTTATTTCCGCTTCGCTTTTTTGTCGGCGGCGTGACCGTAATAGGTCCGTGTCGGCGAATATTCACCGAACTTCTGACCGATCATGTCTTCCGTGACGTTGACAGGGATATGCTTCTTGCCGTTGTAGACCGCGAAGGTCAGGCCAACGAACTGAGGCAGGATAGTGGAACGACGCGACCAGATCTTGATCACTTCGTTGCGGCCGCTTTCGCGCGTTGCTTCTGCCTTTTTCAAGACATAGGCGTCGACGAACGGGCCTTTCCAGACGGAACGAGCCATTATTACCGACCCTTCTTCTTGGCATGACGCGTGCGCACGATCAGGCGCTGCGATGCTTTGTTCTTGTTACGGGTACGGGTACCTTTGGTATCCTTACCCCATGGTGTCACTGGCGTCCGGCCACCGGAGGTGCGGCCTTCACCACCACCGTGTGGGTGGTCGATCGGGTTCATCGCGACACCGCGCACAGATGGGCGGATGCCCTTGTGACGGTTGCGACCGGCTTTACCGATGTTCTGGTTGCTGTTGTCGGGGTTCGACACGGCACCGACGGTGGCCATGCATTCCTGACGGACCAGACGCAATTCGCCGGACGACAGGCGGATCTGCGCATAGCCGCCATCGCGACCGACGAACTGGGCATAGGTGCCGGCTGCACGGGCGATCTGGCCGCCTTTGCCTGCCTTGAGTTCGATGTTGTGGACGATTGTCCCGATGGGCATGCCCGAGAAAGGCATCGCGTTGCCTGGCTTGATGTCAGCCTTGGCGCTTGCGATGACCTTGTCACCGATGGCCAGACGCTGCGGTGCCAGAATATAGGTCTGGGTGCCGTCTTCGTACTGGATCAGCGCAATGAATGCTGTCCGGTTGGGATCGTATTCGATCCGTGCGACAACGGCTGTCATGTCCAGCTTGTTGCGCTTGAAATCGACGATGCGGTAAAGACGCTTTGCGCCCCCACCAATGCGACGCATTGTGATCCGTCCGGTGTTGTTCCGTCCGCCCGATTTCGTCAGACCCTCTGTGAGGGCCTTGACAGGGCGACCTTTCCAAAGCTCCGAACGGTCGATCAGCACCAGCCCGCGCTGGCCTGGCGTCGTCGGTTTGTACGACTTTAATGCCATGTTAGCTTCTTCCGTTTGCTTGGCGTCCCGGACAGGTCCGGGACTATGGTTTACAGGGCCCCGAAGGTCCCCAAGTGAAGGGTTGTCGGGGTGAACCCCGACCTACGTTTGCCGGGGCGAACCCTGGCCTGCGCATAAGACACAAGGCCCCGGAACGAATCCGAGGCCGTGATTGGTGGCGTATAGCGGGGAGGTCGGGGGGTGGCAAGAGGTAGGGTGCGCATTCTGCGCACCACCGTCCCCATCGGTGCGCAGAATGCGCACCCAACAAAAAAGCCCCCGCGTTTCCGCGAGGGCTTTCTTTCTTCGACCTCACCGCAACCTTACAGACCGGTGGAGATATCGATCGTGTTGCCTGCTTCCAGGGTCACATAGGCCTTTTTCACGTCCTTGCGGGTACCCAGGGCACCGCGGAAACGCTTGACCTTGCCTTTGGTGATCGTCGTGTTCACGGCCTTGACCTTCACACCGAACAGCGCCTCGACGGCCTGTTTGATCTGGGGTTTGTTGGCGTCTATCGCGACTTCGAAAACGACAGCGTTGGACTCGGAAGCCATCGTCGCTTTCTCGGTGATGATCGGCTTGCGGATCACGTCGTAATGTTCGGCTTTCACGCTCATGACAAACGAGCCTCCAGTGCTGCGACGCCTGCTTTGGTCAGGACGAGCGTGTCCGACTTCAGGATGTCGTAAACGTTGGCACCCATGGATGGGAGAACGTTAATGGTTTCGATATTGGCGGCTGCGCGGAGGAAGTTTTCGTTCACTTCGGCCCCGTCGATGATCAGCGCGCGCTTCCAACCCAAGGAACCGACCATTTTGGCCAGCACGGATGTTTTCGCGTCTTTGACATCGATGCTGTCCACGATCACCAGCTCGCCTGCTGCCACTTTCGCGGACAGAGCATGCTTGAGACCCAGCGCACGGAACTTTTTGGTCAGCTCATGCGCGTGGCTGCGTGGGGTCGGGCCCTTGTAGGTACCACCGTGACGGAAGATCGGCGCGCCTTTGGACCCGTGACGTGCGCCACCGGTGCCTTTTTGGCGATAGATCTTCTTGGTGGAATAGGACACTTCCGACCGGCCGAGCACGTCGTGTGTGCCTGCCATGGCCTTGTTGCGCTGCCAGCGGACGACGCGGTGCAGGATATCCTTGCGGGGTTCCAGACCAAAGATCGCGTCGTTCAACTCGACGGAACCGGCCTTTGCGCCTTCAAGATTGATTGCTTCAGCCTTCATTTTTATCACCCTCTGTCGTATCGGCATCAGCCGGGGCTTCGTTTGCGGCGGCTTCAGCAGCTTCCAGTGCGGCCTGTTCTGCTTCGGCAGCGGCCTTTGCGGCGGCGGCTTCTTCAGCAGCGGCGGCTGCGGCGGCTTCTGCGGCCAGACGCTTGGCTTCTTCATCCAGCGACTTCAGACCGGCAGGATAGATCACGTTCTCAGGAGTCGGCTTTTTCACCGCATCCTTCAAAGTCACCCAACCGCCACGCGATCCGGGAACCGCGCCCTTGACCATAATCAGGCCACGGTCGGCATCGGTACGGATCACTTGCAGGTTCTGGGTCGTCACGCGGGCAGAGCCCATGTGGCCGGCCATTTTCTTGCCTTTGAACACCTTGCCTGGATCCTGACACTGGCCAGTCGAACCGTGCGAACGGTGGCTGACGGACACACCATGCGATGCACGCAGACCGCCAAAGTTGTGCCGCTTCATCGCACCGGCAAAACCTTTACCGATGGATGTGCCGGACACGTCCACATACTGGCCTTCGAAATAATGGTTCGCAGTGATGGTTTCACCAACGTTGATCATATTCTCGGGGGCGACGCGGAATTCGGCAACCTTGCGCTTTGGTTCGACCTTGGCGGCGGCGAAATGGCCGCGCATGGCCTGGCTTGTGCGCTTTGCCTTGGCAGCGCCGGCACCCAGCTGGACAGCGACATAGCCGTCCTTTTCAACGGTGCGCTGCGCAACAACCTGCAGGTTTTCCAGGGCCAGAACGGTCACGGGCACTTGCCGGCCGTCTTCCATGAACAAACGGGTCATGCCCAGCTTCTTTGCGATAAGTCCTGTACGGAGCATTGATAATCCTCCTTACACGGAAATCTGGACGTCGACGCCAGCGGCCAGGTCGAGCTTCATCAGCGCGTCCACGGTCTGCGGTGTCGGGTCAACGATGTCGAGAAGGCGCTTGTGCGTGCGGATCTCGAACTGGTCGCGGGATTTCTTGTCGATATGCGGGCCGCGCAGAACAGTGAACTTTTCGATCTTGTTCGGCAGTGGAATCGGGCCGCGCACAGATGCGCCAGTGCGCTTGGCTGTGCTGACGATTTCTGCGGTGCTTGCGTCAAGCACGCGGAAATCGAACGCCTTGAGGCGGATACGGATGGTTTGGCTACCTGCCATTTCATCACCCTTTTGAATAGGGTCTAGATCGGAGAGGAGGATCATGGCTCATCCAGAACCCTCATCGCGTCTTTTGCACCAACATAAAAAGGGCACGCATGGCGCACCCTTGTCGGATTGGGGCCGTATAGGGGGTTGCACCCAGGCTGGCAAGGGCTGATTGCACAAATCCACCCGATCCACGCGGCCTTGCCTTTGCGCGCTATTGGTGGTGCTGTTTGCCCGCATGCGCCCCATTTTCAGGGCCGGATGCAGCACGAAAGGCACCATGCATGGCAAGAAATCTGTCGCGGCATCTGACCGGGACGTCACGGACCGAATCGGGCAATCGTGGGCTGGGCTATCTGCTGGCCTTCGTCGCCGGGGCAATCAACGCGGGCGGGTTCCTCGCCGTGCAGCAATATACATCGCATATGACGGGAATCGTTTCCGAAATGGCCGATCTGATTGCCTTGGGGCAATACCGGATCGCTTTGTTCGGGCTGGCCTGTCTGGCGACCTTCATCGGGGGTGCCGCCTGTACCGCAGTGTTGGTGAATTACGCCCGCAGCCGCCAGCTGCAAAGCGAATATGCGATCCCGCTGCTGGTCGAAGCATCGCTGCTGATGGCCTTCGGTATACTGGGCGCACAGATCGGCACCATGCAGGGCGGCTTTGTCACCGTGACAATCCTGCTTTTGTGTTTCGTGATGGGGTTGCAGAATGCGGTGATTACCAAGATTTCGGGGGCCGTGATACGGACGACCCATGTCACCGGCATCGCCACGGATCTGGGGATTGATCTGGGCCGGTGGCTGTTTTGCAATATCGCGCGGAATACGGATTTTGTGCCGCGCCCGAAACGCGTGGCGATGCTGAGCATCCTGTTGGTGTCGTTCTTCATTGGGGGCTTGGTTGGTGCTGTCGGGTTTCAGGCATTGGGTTATGCCGCGACCTTGCCGCTGGCGGCGGCGCTGGTTGCAGCGGCCATCACACCCGTTTTCGACGATGTCAAAGCGCGCAAACCGCACTAAAACGCAAAAGGCCGCCCGTTGCGGGGCGGCCTTTTGTCTGGCGTAGGGTGGGTCGAGACCCACCTTACCCGATCTTACAGCAGGATCTTCGACACAACGCCGGCGCCGACGGTCCGGCCACCTTCGCGGATCGCGAAACG
>JAFWEI010000004.1:0-144560 GCA_017542965.1 Loktanella sp.
GGCGGTCACGGTCTTGTCGCCGATCTCGACGCTGACATCCTTGATGGCATGCGTGTCGCCGTAATAGACCTGCACACCCTTGGCGGAAATCTTTGAGTCGTTCATGTCGGTGGTTCTTTCAATGCGTCTAAGGTCGTCCATTGTCGTATCCTTTGCCAACGGCGTTGATGTCCATGCCTATCACCACCGGCGCTCGAACTTGCGCCGCAAGATAATCGCGAGGATATTCAGCGCGAACAGCAGGACAAGCATCACGAGGATCGCTGATTGTGCCAGGCCTTCGCGCACGGGTGCGTCTTGGTTCTGTGCCAGCAGATAGACGACAGTCGGCATCGATTGCGCCTGTTCCAGCAGACCGCCAGAGAAGGGCGATGACAGCAGCGCCGCCCCTGTCGACACCGACAGACCGATCAGCAGCAGCGGTGCCGTCTCGCCAAGTGCCTGCGCAATCCCGATGATCGTGCCGGTCAGGATGCCGGGTGCGGCCAGCGGCAGCTTGTGATGGAACACCATCTGGACCTTGGACGCCCCGACACCCAGCGCCGCATCGGCAATCGAGGGTGGCACCGCCTTGAGCGCGGCACGGGTCGCGATG
The DNA here is from genome assembly GCA_017542965.1 of Loktanella sp. GTDB lineage: Bacteria > Pseudomonadota > Alphaproteobacteria > Rhodobacterales > Rhodobacteraceae > Yoonia. The sequence continues at coordinate 596 of JAFWEI010000004.1, forward strand.
ACGATGGTTGGCAGCGTCATCAGCGACAGCACAAGACCACCCAAAAGCGCCGTGCCACGGATCGAATTGCCGAACCCGAGGTCCATCAATGTGAACAGGATCGCAGCGCCCAGAATACCGAACACGATTGACGGCACCGCGGCCAGGTTTGCGATGTTGATTTCGATAAAGTCGGTAAAGCGGTTCTTGGGCGCGAATTCTTCAAGATAGATCGACGCGGCCACACCGAACACCAGCGAGAAGACCAGAACCACCAGCATCATATAGGCTGACCCCATCAAGGCAGGCCCGATTCCCGCGATCTCGCCACTTTGCGAATAGGGGTTGGTGAAAAAATGCCAGCGGAAGGAATTGCTGATCAGCTCGGCCTCGACCATCGCATCGACCAAGGCGAGTTGTCCGATATCGAACCCGGGCGGCATCTGCGCCGTGCCGACGCCTGACAATTCGCCTGACAGGTAACGTGTCATAGAGATGCTGATCGGTACACCGGCCTTTTCCGTCGTCCCCACGAGGTCGGGGTTGGCGACCAGTTGGTCACGCACGTCGCGGCGGTTCTTCGCGAAAATGATGTTCGAAAGGGCAGCGTCATCGAACTGCGCCGCCTGGCGCAAGGCACCTGCGGCATCCGTTAACGCGATCTGATAGCCGGTTTCGACAAGGGCTGCGCTATCGGCGGGGGCGATGGATGCAATCCGGTTTGCTGCTTCGGCAAAGCCCAGATCGGCAAGCGCCTGCGCGGCCGCGTCCCGCGCTGTGATCGCTGCGTTTGTGTCATCGCCGTCCATGGCCGCAACCGCAGCCCGCACGGCGCTACCGGCCTGACCAAATTGCTGGGCGGCATCTGCGGACGCTTCTGCTGCCGCGATGATCGCGGTGGCACCTGTCAGGCCCGCCGCGTCGAGTATGCCGACAGCTTCTTGTGCCCAGCGGCGCGTCACCGTGCCTTCGATGTCGATTCCCGCATTTTCCAAGGTCCGGCGGAACGATGTCGTAAACATGCCCCGTTCAAACCCTGTGCGCAGGTTGATCGCGCCGATTTCTTCAGGCGACACGTCGCCGCCATTAGGGTTGAGAACTGCAGGGTCGTAGTAAAGTTCGATCTGCGCCTGATACTGGAACAAAGCGGGGACGCCGCGTGACACGATCGACCACAAAAGAATCGCAAGAAAGAACAACACAAGCGTGATGGCGCTGAACCCCAGCCAGCGCAGTATCGCGCCAGTGCGATGGCGTTTACGGACCAGCGCGGATTGCTCCAGCAGTGAACTTTTGCGGATCGGCGCAGCGCCGGACAAGTTTGCGTCGGACATCAGTCGTACTGCTCCCGGTATTTTGCGACCATACGCTGGGCCAGAAGGTTCAGCGCCAGCGTGATAAAGAAGAGAGTGAAGGCCAGCGCAAAGACTGCAAGCACGTCGATCGAGTCAAAGCCGGATCCTTCGCCGGTCAGCACGGCGACGATTCGCGTCGTCACGGTGACGACTGCACCAAGGGGGTTGGGCTCGATTCCTTGAACATTGGACAAGGCACCCGCCGCCAGCACAACGATCATCGTCTCGCCGATCGCGCGTGAGGCGGCGAGCACAATCGCACCGACGATCCCGGGCAATGCAGCAGGCAGGATCACTTGCGTCACTGTTTCCGCCTGCGTCGCGCCAATCGCGAGCGAGCCGTCGCGCATTGCCTGCGGCACCGCGTTGATCACGTCATCGCTGAGCGAGGATACGAACGGCACCAGCATCATGCCCATAACAATGCCCGCGGTCATGACCGACACCGTGTTCGGCATCACGGTCGCACCCACCACTGCTTGCAGGAACGGGCCAATCGTGATCAGCGCGAAAATGCCGTAGACGATGGTCGGCACGCCGGCAAGGATTTCAAGCGCTGGCTTGACCCAGGCCCGTGTCGTGCGCGACGCAAATTCCGAAAGATAGACCGCCGCAAGCAGCCCAAGCGGGACCGCGACGAGCAGCGCCACAAGCGAGATGTACAGCGTCCCCCAGATAAGTGGTACAAAACCCAAGGCCGATTTATAGCTGCCGTCACGGCCTTCGGGCAGGCCGACAACGTCACCCGCGGGCCCCCAAGTCATCCCGAACAGGAAGTTGAAAAAGCCGTATTCCCGAAAGAAATTGAACGATGGCAGCGTCAGGGCCGCGAGAATGGCGACGGTCGCAAGAATGGCCATCGAGGATGCAAAGACCAGACAGCCGGTGATCCAGCGTTCAATCACAACGCGGGCGCGGAACTCGGCGGAAATCAGGCGCAGAGCGATCACAAAGCCCGCGACCGCCAGTAACAGGGATAAAATCGGACCAACCGCGCCAACGCCGCGGTCGAACCGCCGGACATCCTTTGCCACGCTCAACAAGCCGGGTGTGACGGTTGCGCTGACCCGCTGACCGCCAGCGCGCAGCATATCTGCGACCGGCTCTATCTGCGCATCCCAGCTTGCAAGCTCCGCCTCGGTTGCGTTGCCGTCCGCGACATAGCCATCAAGCGCGCCTGCAAGGCTGCGTACGGCGGCAACAAACTGGGTCATCAACACGCCTTCGCGGATATCAATCTCGCGCTCGGTCAGGCCCTCACGCTGCTCGGTCGACAGCCGCACATCGGCGAGGTCTTCGGGAATGATCGCGCTGGTGTAAACATTAGATGCAATGCCTGCGAAAAACAGCCACAACATCATGACCAGCAAAGACGGCACGGCTGTCGCAAATACGACATGCCAGCCATGCTGATGTGGGCGGGAATGGGTGCTTTGTGCTGGAAAGGTCAGTGCCTTGCGGCGACCAAGGACATATCCAGCAATTGCGAGCAGGATGATCAGCAATAGGACAGCGGGGAAGGTGAGAAAATCGCCCATCGAGACCCTTGAATATTAAGGTCGGACAGCCGGGCCATCCAACGTGGGGTTGGGCGGCCCGTTGACTGGGCCGCCCTTTGTGTTTCGAGGTATCAGATCAACGCAGTGCTGCGACCATCGCCTGTGTTTCGGCCAGTGCTGGATCGGGAACAAGGCCGTAATCGGACAGCGGGCCACCGGGGCCGGCAATCTCGTCAGAGATGAAGAACTCGACATACTCGAGCAGACCGGGGATCACACCGATATGTTCCTGCTTGATGTAGAACTGCAGCGGACGCGACACGGGGTATTCACCAACCGAAATCGTCTCGGTCGACGGTGTCACACCGGACATTGTGGCGACCTGCAGACGGTCGGTGTTGTTCTCGTAGAACGACAGACCGAATACGCCGATACCAGTCGGTGTCGAATCGAGGTTCGCCAGCGTTTGTGGGTAATCGCCTTCGATGTCGACAGAGCGGCCATCGGTGCGGGTGCTCATGCAAGCGTCTTCTGCGGTGTCTTCGTCAACACCGCCAGCAAGCATCGCGGCAAGGAAACCGCCCTGTTCGCAACCGGCCAGCAGCACGTTTTCGTCGAACACTTCACGGGTGCCGTGGTTGGTGCCGGGGATGAACGCGTTGATTTCCTGGTCGGGCAGATCGCCAGCAACACCCAGCGCCTGTGCGACTTCGGCCACTTCAGCCCAGTTTGTCAGCGTGTTTGGCACCAGTGCGCCGTCGATGAAATGCTCGGCAGCCAAAGCGATGTGCCAGTGCACGGGCTCGAATGCGAAGGATGCGCCGTTGATGTCGGACGCAAAGACGATGCCGTCATAGCCAAAACGCACTTCGATCGGGGTGACGCCAGCGGCCATGCATGACTCGCGCTCGGTTGCGCTCATCAATGACGAAGAGTTCGCAATGTCGATCGTGCCTTCGCCCACGCCTTCTCACAGCATGCGACGACCGGTCGACGAACCACCACCTTCAACGACGGGTGTTGCGAAATCGCTTTCGGCACCGAAAGCTTCGGCAACGATGTTTGCATATAGCAGCACTGTCGAAGAGCCAGCGGCCTGCACATTCGCCCGGGACTGAGCGGAAACTGCAGCAGCTGACAGCGCCAGAAGCGCGACAGCAGCGGTGGATAATTTGAGATGAGACATAATTTCTCCTAATACATGGTTCGGACTTCGTTCGCCCATGCCGGCTGCGTAGTTACCTAGGATGACGTTGGTGTCACAGTTTTGTAACAAAATCATGACATCTGGCTTTTTATCCCTTGCCGAAAGACATGGATTTCAGCCCTTGGATGCCATGTTCAACATTGTCTTGATCATGTCAGGCACCTTCTATGCTAGTGTCGCCTGGGGTACCTTTCTACTCGTTGCGTCCATACTATTTGGCCTGTTTTTATTGGTTTGATCGGGGGCTGCGCAGGATCCACAGCCTGCTCGGTCAGGGTTTTCTGCTACCACATCCTTTTTGCTGCAGTAAAAAGTCAGGTCCGACAGATCCATAGCCCGCCTGTCGTTTCTACACCGCGCTATGAAGGTCGCCCGATCGGCGTCGAAGTGATGGATTCGGTGATAGTATTTTTTCCGGCCTTCATTTTCCTGCTCTGTGTAACAACCTTGTTGCTTGGTCTCACTGGACTGGATTTCATCACTTCAGTTTCAGGCGCAGCAAAGGTCGTAAACATGATCTGTCTCCATCATGATTGTGATCATCATGGATGCGGTAGCTTCCTGAGTTTCCGCAGCAAACTCACGGAAATCGTCCGTTATGTCCCATTCCGGTTCAACAACCCCGTCTGCAAACACCCCTGCATGCCACTCGCCCAAGCGCTCCCGACGATGGATCTAGCGCGTAGGCTGTTGGGTGCGCTGCGCTCTTGGTCGAAAAGGGCTTCGATTTCGGCGTGAACTACTGGTAGTTTGCGGATCGCCTCGTCATACGTGCTGCCAAGCTGGCGATAGACCGTCGCTTTCTGGATCACCATCCGTAGGTCCTTGGGCACGTTGCACTTATACCGGTACGAGCCATTGGCGCGGCGAAACACGTAGCGGGGCATCTTCTGGTCCATGCTGAGTAATCACAGCCGCAGGATCACCCGGCGCAACCTAAATCGACCTGCCATACCCGACAAATCACAGCCCGAAATTGACGCAAATGGTCCTAAAAGCGGTCCCAAAAAACGCTAAATCCCAAGTCATTATAAGTTTATTAGATTTAGGGGGGTGAATGGTGCCCAGGAGAGGACTCGAACCTCCACATCGTTGCCAATACTAGCACCTGAAGCTAGCGCGTCTACCAATTCCGCCACCTGGGCAGGTGTGCTTTGGGGGCAATAAGGCTGCTGCGCGGGCGTGTCAACGGCTTTCGATCTGAAATCAGCAGGATCTTTCACAACACCTGATTGCGCCTTGTCTGGCACGGGTTCGGGCGGTAAACGAAGGCGAACGGGAACAAAGGTTGCCTTATGTCAAAGCTTGTCACCATTTTCGGCGGGTCCGGTTTTGTCGGACGTTACATCGCCCGCCGCATGGCCCAAAACGGCTGGCGTGTACGTGTCGCCGTGCGCAACACGAACGAGGCGATGTTCGTGCGCACCTATGGCGCCGTCGGTCAGGTAGAGCCGGTTTTCTGCAATATCCGCGATGATGCCAGCGTGGCGGCTGTCACGCAGGGTGCCGATGCCGTCGTCAATTGCGTCGGGGTTCTGGCCGAGCTGCGCAAGAACACCTTTGCCGCCGTACAGGCCGAGGGTGCCACACGCATCGCGCGGATCGCGGCCGAAATGGGCGTGGCGCGCATGGTGCAGTTGTCCGCCATCGGCGCCAGCGACACATCCGCCAGCGCCTATGCCCGCACCAAGTCCGCCGGCGAACAGGGCGTGCTGGACCATATGCCGGATGCGATGATCCTGCGCCCGTCGATCATTTTCGGGGCCGAGGATGAATTTTTCAACCGTTTCGCAGGCATGACCCGTCTTGGCCCTGTGCTGCCCGTGATCGGTGCCGACACACGGTTCCAGCCGGTCTATGTCGATGATGTGGCCGCCGCCGCCGTCAAAGGGGTGCTGGGCGAGGTGCCGGGTGGCATCTATGAACTGGGCGGGCCGGATGTCGCGACCTTCCGTGAATTGATGCAGACGATGCTGGCTGTGGTGCGCCGCCGCCGGATGATCCTGAATATGCCGTTCTGGGCCGCGCGGATCATGGCGGGCGGGTTCAACATTCTGCGCATTGTATCGTTGGGTCTTGTGACGCCACCGGTCACGCGCGATCAGGTCGCCAATCTTGCCGTGGACAATGTCGTCAGCGCCGCGGCCAAGGGTTTTGCCGAATTGGGCATCACACCCACCGCAATGATGGCTGTTCTGCCCGATTACCTATGGCGGTTCCGCCCGTCTGGCCAATATGACGCGATCAAGGAATCGGCCAAAAACCTGCGCCCTTAACTGTAGGCGATCACCAGCAGCACGATCCCAAGGCCGATCCGGTAGATGACGTATGGCGTATAGCTGACGCTGCGCAAAAGCCGCATCATGATTGCCAGTGCCGCCCAAGCGGCAAAGCCCGACATGACAGCGACGATGGCAATGTCGCGCAGGTCGGCCACCGTGGCGGTGCCTGCAACATCCAGGCTCAGCAACGCGCCAGAGGCGATGATTGTCGGGATCGACATCAGCATCGACAGCCGCGCCGCATCGGGGCGGGCATAGCCCAGCATCCGCGCCGCCGTGATCGTGATGCCGGACCGTGACGTGCCGGGGATCAATGCCACCGCCTGCCACAGCCCCATGATTGCTGCATCTTTCATTGTCCAGCGTTCGGCGGTCTTGGCCGTCTCGCCTTTCTGGTCGGCGATATACAGTACGATCCCGAACAGCAGCATCGCCCATCCGATCACCGCGATCCCGCGCATTGCGTCGGCCAGTCCGGTGACTTTCAGGATTAACCCCGCGATGATGACAGGGATCGTCGCGATCAGCAGGCACAACGCCAGAAACGCGCCTTGGGTGTCGATCTTGCCCCGCAAAAGGCGCAGAGTTCCGGCCAGCGCCAGCCGCACGTCCGCCCAGAAATAGACGATCACCGCCGTCAGCGTGCCCAGATGCGCCGCCACGTCGATGATCAGCCCCTGATCGGCCAAGCCCGTCAGACTTGGCAGCAGGATCAGATGGCCCGACGACGAAACCGGCAAAAACTCGGTCGCGCCCTGGATCAGCGCGACCAGCAGAAGGTGGAACATCGTCATGAAAGCCGCCCTGGTGATTCGTTCTCTGCACCCTAGCCGCAGGAAAATCTGAGGGAAGCAAAGATATAGGTCGCATATGTTACCTAATACGGGGTAAAAATACAGGCGTTAACGCCATCTCCGTAAAAATACTTCAATATAGGTCAGTAATACTGCCTTTTCATTTCTTTGCCCCCGCACTAGAACCAAGTTTGCGCTTGGATGGGAGGACGGCAATGGCTGGCCAGAAGATGTTGAAATTCACGACCGTTGACCGGGACATGCCCGAAAAACGGCCACCTGATTTGCGCAAGCAGGATTTCAACGAAATCTATGCCGAATACGCGCGTGACAAGGCTGCCGAACAGGCCAGCCGCTGTTCGCAATGCGGCGTGCCTTATTGCCAGACGCACTGCCCGCTGCACAACAATATTCCCGACTGGCTGCGCCTGACCGCCGAAGGCCGGTTGCAGGAAGCCTATGAGATTTCGCAGGCCACCAACACTTTCCCCGAGATTTGCGGCCGCATCTGCCCGCAGGACCGTCTGTGCGAAGGCAATTGCGTGATCGAACAATCCGGCCATGGCACGGTCACGATCGGGTCGGTGGAAAAATACATCACCGATATGGCGTTCGAAAACGGCTGGGTGCAGCCGATCCGCCCCTATGCCGAACGCGCCGAAAGTGTGGGCATCATCGGTGCTGGTCCCGGTGGTCTGGCCGCGGCGGATATGCTGCGCCGTCAGGGCGTGCAGGTCACGGTCTATGACCGTTATGACCGCGGTGGCGGGTTGATGACCTATGGCATCCCCGGTTTCAAACTGGAAAAAGACATCGTCATGCAGCGCATGGCGCAGCTCGAGGATGGCGGCGTGCAATTCGTGCTGAATTGCAACGTGGGCGAGGATTTGTCCTTTGACGCCATCCGCGGCAAGCATGACGCCGTGCTGATCGCCACCGGCGTTTACAAGACCCGTGATCTGCCCGATTCCAGCGCTGAAGGCATCGTGAACGCCCTTGATTACCTGACGGCCAGCAACCGCAAATCCTTTGGCGATGAGGTGCCGGAATACGACAGCGGCGCGCTGAATGCTGCAGGCAAGCGGGTTGTCGTCATCGGTGGAGGCGACACGGCAATGGATTGTGTGCGCACCGCGATCCGGCAGGGTGCCGAAAGCGTCAAATGTCTGTATCGCCGTGACCGTGCCAATATGCCCGGATCACAACGCGAAGTCGCCAATGCCGAGGAAGAGGGCGTTGAATTCGTCTGGCTGTCCGCGCCGCTTGGGTTTGAAGGCGATGCCGTATCCGGCGTGAAGGTGCAGAAAATGCGCCTTGGCGCGCCCGATGCGACGGGCCGCCAGATGCCAGAGGTCATCGCCGGTGCCGATTACATCGAAGAGGCCGATCTGGTCGTCAAGGCGCTGGGCTTTGAGCCAGAGGATGTTCCCACCTTGTGGGGCGTGCCGGAACTCGCCGTGACCCGCTGGGGCACGATCAAGGCGGATTTCACCACCGGCAAGACATCGCTGGACGGTGTCTATGCCGCCGGTGACATCGTGCGCGGCGCGTCGCTTGTCGTCTGGGCGATCCGTGACGGGCGCGATGCGGCAACCGCGATCCTTGATTATCTGGGGCAATCCGCATCGGTCGCGGCAGAATGATGGAAAAGCTGCTTTTGACCCTGATCGCGCTGACGGTCGCGGCCCCGGTCGCGGCGCAGCAAAGCTTTGCGCCGCCGCAAGGCTGCACCGGCATGCTGACCGTGCAGCACCGCAATTGCGTCATGATCAATGTCTGGACCTGTGATGCGGACCCAGCTGGTGATCAATGGCTGGCCCTGATCGGGCAGGCCGGCGTGTTCAGCGTGCAGCGCGTCGATGACCAGTTCCAGTGGCTGGAAAGCTACAAGATATCCGGCACCGAAATGTTGCAGGTGCCTGCGCCCGATCCGGCCTCATTGGACGAATTGTTCGCAGCACAAATTGATACTTGGGATTTCACGCTGGACACCGATGCAGGCATCGAACGGCATGTCGGTTTTGACATGCTGACCGGTGAAACAGTCGTCATCGACGGTGAAACCCTGCTTGTGACCGAATTCCAGGGCCGCACAACCGATGCTGATGGCAACGAGATTTACGCAGGGTCCGGTCGCCAATATGTCAGCGAAACGCATCGGTTGTTCTTTCTGGGCGAAGGGTGGGAAGATGCGACACCCGATCAGATCACGGATTCTTCGCCCGTCGAATTCATCTATCCCGGCGAGGCTGGATTTTTCACCGACCAGCCCCGTTACGAATGCAATGTGATTGAATCCGGGTTCCGGCCGTAACGCTGCGCCCCTGACAAATATTCTCGGCCGCGCAAGCGGTGCCGACCCATCGAAGGAGATTTTGATGACAACCTATGACCAGACTTGGGTAGCGGCCGAAGAAGCCAAGCGCAAATGGATGGCTGAAAACGGCATGTACCGCGATGATGACGAACACGCGTCTTGCGGTGTCGGTCTGGTCGTGGCCATCGATGGCACGCCGTCGCGTGATGTTGTCGAAAAAGGCATCAACGCGCTGAAAGCGATCTGGCACCGTGGCGCTGTTGATGCCGATGGCAAGACCGGCGATGGCGCGGGTATCCATCTGCAGATCCCCGTGCCGTTCTTTTACGATCAGGTCCGCCGCACGGGTCACGAACCCGATGACGACAAGATGATCGCCGTGGGGCAGGTGTTTCTGCCCCGCACCGATTTTGGCGCGCAGGAACGCTGCCGCACGATCGTCGAATCCGAAGTCTTGCGGATGGGTCATTATATCTATGGCTGGCGCCATGTCCCCGTGAACACCGAAGTTCTGGGCGACAAGGCCAATGCCACACGGCCAGAGATCGAACAGATCCTGATCCGCTGCGAAAAGGACATGACCGAAGAAGAATTCGAGCGCGAGCTTTACATCATCCGCCGCCGGATCGAAAAAGCCGCCGCCGCCGCGCAGATCCCCGGTGTTTACCTGTGTTCGTTGTCCTGCCGGTCGGTGATCTACAAAGGCATGATGCTGGCTGAACAGGTCGCGGAATTCTATCCCGACCTGATGGACGTGCGGTTTGAATCCGCCTTTGCGATTTATCACCAGCGCTATTCGACCAACACATTCCCGCAGTGGTCGCTGGCCCAGCCGTTCCGCATGCTGGCCCACAACGGCGAGATCAACACGCTCAAGGGCAACATCAACTGGATGAAAAGCCATGAAATCCGCATGGCGTCGGGTGCTTTCGGCGACAAGGCCGAAGACATCAAGCCGATCATCCCGTCGGGTGCGTCGGATTCTGCTGCATTAGACTCTGTTTTCGAGGTGCTGGTCCGCGCAGGCCGCAACGCGCCGATGGCGAAAACCATGCTGGTGCCAGAGGCGTGGTCGCAGCAGGCCGTGGAAATGCCACAGGCGTGGCAGGATATGTACGGCTATTGCAACGCCGTGATGGAACCTTGGGATGGACCCGCCGCCCTTGCCATGACCGACGGGCGTTGGGTCTGTGGTGGTCTCGACCGCAACGGTCTGCGTCCTTTGCGCTATGTTGTCACCGGTGATGGCCTGTTGGTCGCCGGGTCCGAAATGGGCATGGTGCCGGTGGACGAAGCCACTGTCGTCGAAAAAGGCGCGCTTGGCCCCGGCCAGATGATCGCTGTCGATATGCTTGAAGGGCGGCTTTATCGCGACCGCGAGCTTAAGGACAAACTGGCCGCTGCACAGCCGTTCGGCGATTGGGTGGAAAAGGTCGTGGACCTGAACAACCTGATGCGCGACATGCCCGAAAAGGCGCTGTTCGACGGCGCGGAACTGCGCAAGCGGCAGGTCGCGGCGGGCTATTCCATCGAAGAACTGGAACAGGTGCTGGCCCCCATGGCCGAGGATGGCAAGGAAATGATCGCCTCGATGGGCGATGACACGCCGTCTGCCGTGCTGTCCACGACCTACCGCCCGCTGTCGCATTTCTTTCGCCAGAATTTCAGCCAGGTCACAAACCCGCCTATCGACTCCTTGCGCGAAAGCCGCGTGATGAGCCTGAAAACGCGGTTCGGCAACCTCAAGAACGTGCTGGACGAGGATTCGTCGCAGACCGAAATTCTGGTGCTGGACAGCCCGTTCATTGCCAATGCCGAATTTGACGAAATGGTACGCCAGTTCGGTGATAACGTGGCCTTTATCGATTGTACCTTCGCTGCGGGGCGCGGTGCTTTGAACGCGGGCCTGCAACGCATCAGGGCCGAGGCTGAAGATGCCGTCCGCTCCGGTGCCGGCCATCTGGTGCTGACTGATCAGCACCAATCGGCTGACCGTGTGGCGATGCCGATGATCCTTGCGACATCTGCCGTCCATTCGGGGCTGACGGGCAAGGGCCTGCGCACTTTCTGTTCGGTCAATGTCCGGTCGGCGGAATGTATCGACCCGCACTATTTCGCGGTGCTGATCGGCTGTGGCGCGACCACCGTCAACGCCTATCTGGCGCAGGATTCGATTGCCGACCGTCTGCGCCGCGGCTTGATCGACGGCACCCTGACCGAGGCCGTGCGCCGCTATCGTGCGGCTGTTGATGCAGGTCTGCTGAAAATCATGTCCAAGATGGGTATTTCGGTCCTATCCTCCTATCGCGGTGGTCTGAACTTCGAGGCTGTGGGCCTGTCCCGCGCCATGGTCGCCGAATATTTCCCCGGCATGCACAGCCGCATTTCCGGCATCGGCACAACCGGGATTCAGGCCAAGGCCGAAGAAGTCCACGCCAAGGGCTGGAAAGGCGGCACCGACGTGTTGCCCATCGGCGGGTTCTACAAGGCGCGCCGGTCGGGTGAAAAGCACGCTTGGGAAGCGCAGACGATGCATATGCTGCAGGCGGCCTGCAACAACGCGTCCTATGCGCTTTGGCAGCAATATTCCAAATCGATGCAGGCCAACCCACCGATCCACCTGCGTGATCTGCTGGCGATCAAACCGCTTGGTGCGCCAGTGCCGATCGAAGAGGTCGAAAGCATTACCGCGATCCGTAAACGGTTCGTGACGCCCGGCATGTCACTCGGCGCGCTGTCGCCCGAGGCGCATAAGACGCTGAACGTCGCGATGAACCGCATCGGTGCGAAATCCGACAGCGGCGAGGGTGGCGAAGACCCCGCGCATTTCGTGCCGGAACCCAATGGCGACAACCCGTCCGCCAAGATCAAGCAGGTGGCGTCGGGCCGGTTCGGCGTGACGGCGGAATATCTGAACGCCTGCGAAGAACTGGAAATCAAGGTCGCCCAAGGTGCCAAGCCCGGCGAAGGCGGCCAGTTGCCCGGCATGAAAGTGACCGAACTGATCGCGCGCCTGCGCCATTCGACCAAAGGCGTGACGCTGATTTCGCCACCGCCGCACCACGATATCTATTCGATCGAGGATCTGGCGCAGCTGATCTATGACCTCAAACAGATCAACCCGCGCGCCAAGGTGACGGTGAAACTCGTCGCATCGTCCGGCGTCGGCACGATTGCGGCGGGTGTGGCCAAGGCCAAGGCGGATGTCATACTGATTTCGGGCCATAACGGCGGCACCGGTGCATCCCCCGGCACATCGATCAAATATGCTGGCCTTCCGTGGGAAATGGGCCTGACAGAGGCGCATCAGGTGCTGGCGATGAACAACCTGCGCGAACGGATCACTTTGCGCACCGATGGCGGTCTGCGCACCGGGCGCGACATCGTCATGGCCGCGATGATGGGGGCCGAAGAATATGGCATCGGCACCGCCGCCCTGATCGCGATGGGCTGTATCATGGTGCGCCAGTGCCAGTCGAACACCTGCCCTGTCGGTGTCTGCACGCAGGACGACGCCTTGCGCGCCAAGTTCACGGGTAATGCCGAAAAGGTGGTGAACCTGATCACCTTCTATGCGACCGAAGTGCGCGAAATCCTCGCCAGCATCGGGGCACGCAGCCTTGATGACGTGATCGGACGCGCGGATCTGCTGACGCAGGTCAGCCGTGGGTCGGCGCATCTGGATGATCTGGATCTGAACCCGCTGCTGATCACTGTCGATGGCGCGCATAAGATCCGGTACGACCGGCACCGCGCGCGTACAAAGGTCGATGATACGCTGGATGCGCAGATCGTGCAGGATGCCGCGCGTTTCCTGAACGATGGCGAAAAGATGCAGCTGGATTACGCGGTCCAGAACACGTTGCGCAGCATCGGCACCCGCACATCCAGCCATATCGTGCAGAAATTCGGGATGCGCAACGCGCTGCAACCCGACCATCTGACGGTGAAACTGCGCGGATCGGCGGGGCAATCGCTGGGTGCTTTTGCAGCACCGGGGCTCAAGCTTGAGGTGTCAGGCGACGCCAATGATTATGTCGGCAAGGGCCTGTCAGGCGGCACCATCGTCGTGCGTCCGCCGATGATCAGCCCGCTGGTCGCGTCCGAGAACACGATCATCGGCAATACCGTGCTTTACGGTGCAACGGCGGGCTATCTGTTCGCTGCTGGCCGTGCAGGTGAAAGGTTCGCCGTGCGCAATTCCGGCGCGCATGTCGTGATCGAAGGCTGCGGCACCAATGGCTGCGAATATATGACCGGCGGTGTCGCGGTGATCCTTGGCAGCATCGGCGCCAACTTTGGCGCGGGCATGACCGGCGGGATGGCCTATCTTTACGATCCCAAAGGCATGTCGGCCCCGCTGATCAACATGGAATCGCTGGTGACCTGTGCAGTGACCGTCGCGCATTGGCATGACCAACTGAAAGACCTGATCATACGGCATGCCAAGGAAACCGGTAGCCGCAAGGCTGCGGATATCCTGCAGCACTGGGATCTGGAAAAGGCGCATTTCGTGCAGGTCTGTCCGAAAGAAATGCTGATCCATCTCAAGCATCCGCTGACAATCGCGCAAACCGCGATTCCGGCAGAATAATGGCAACGCCCCGCGCTGAATTCAGTCGCGGGGCGCGCCCTTTGCTTGACCCGGCCTGTCGGCTTGTGGCTATACAGGGCGATGGCAGACACCCCCAAACCAACGAAACGGCGCGCGCGTAAATCCACGCGCGACACGGCGACAAAGAAACCGGGCCTTTGGCACCGGATTTTGCGCGCGGTGCGGCGCCTGCTGGTCTGGGGTGGCGCGGGGATTGTGGGCTTTGTTCTGGTCTGGACGCTGCTTTATGCGCTGATCAATCCACCAACCAATGCCTATATGCTGTCCGAGGGCCGCAGGCTCGGCGGGGTGCAGCAGGACTGGGTGCCGATGGACCGGATCGCGCCAGTGATGGCGCGGTCAGCCGTTGCTGCCGAGGATGCGAATTTCTGCCTGCATTGGGGGCTGGACGTAAACGCGATCCGTGACGCGGTGGAACGCGGGCGGGGAGGCGCGTCCACGATCAGCCAGCAGGTCGTCAAGAACGTGTTTTTGTGGCATGGCCGGTCCTGGGCGCGCAAGTCGATCGAGGCGGTCTGGACCCCCGTCACCGAAGTGTTCTGGAGCAAGCGGCGTATCCTTGAACTCTATCTGAATGTCGCCGAATTCGACGCGGGCGTGTTCGGCGTGCAGGCCGCAGCGCGGCATTATTTTGGTGTCGATGCCGGTGATCTGACCGCGACACAGGCCGCACGTCTGGCCGCGATCCTGCCTGCGCCCAAGGAACGGTCGGCGTCCAACCCCGGCACATTCACCCGCAACCGCGCCGCCCAGATCATGCAGGGCGCCGACACCATCGCGGCGGATGGCCGCGCGGCGTGCTTTGAAAGATGAGGCAGGCATTGAACCCCGCGATCCGTTGCGGCATGGAAGCACCATTATCCAAATCAGGTTTGCCATGAACACGCTCTACCATTATCCGCTGTCGCCATTTTCGCGCAAAGTCCGGCTTTGCCTTGCCGAAAAGAAGATCGAGGTCGGTCTGGTCGAAGAACGCTATTGGGAGCAAAGCCCCGAATTCCTGCGCCGCAACCCCGCCGCCAAGGTGCCGGTGCTGAAAATGAACGGGCGCATGATGTCGGAAAGCACGGCGATCTGCGAATATCTTGAAGAATTGCACCCCGCCCCGCCACTGATGCCGCGCGATGCCGATGGCCGCTACGAGGTCCGCCGCCTGATCGGCTGGTTCGACGACAAGTTCTATCACGAGGTCACGTCCAAGCTGACCGGCGAACGCGTCTATCGCAAGGTGATGGGGCGCGGCTATCCTGACAGTGCCAATGTCAAGGCGGGCGCGCGCGCGATAAAATATCACCTTGATTACATGGCGCAGTTGCTGGAACACCGTCGCTGGCTTGCGGGCAACGACATGACGCTGGCCGATTTCGCGGGGGCGGCGCATTTGTCCTGTCTGGATTACACCAGTGATGTCGATTGGAACCGGCACGAGGTGATCAAGGATTGGTATGCCAAGATCAAGTCGCGTCCCGCGTTCCGGTCCTTGCTGGCCGATGAGGTGCCGGGCTTTCAGCCGGCGGCGCATTATGCCGATCTGGATTTTTAAGACGGGGCTCTGCCCCCGCGCCTGCGGCGCTCCCCCGGGATATTTATGCTCGGAAGATGGATGAAGGATCGCCTGGCAGCCTTTGCGCGTGACGCGGGTTTCGGCAAGGTGGGTGTCTGCCGTCCCGATGCCGTGCCGGAAATGGCCGAACGGTTGGCGGCTTTTGTGGATGATGGCCGCCATGGCCAGATGGCGTGGATGGCTGACCGGATGCAGTGGCGCGGCGATCCCACGGCGCTTTGGCCCGCGGCGCGGTCGGTCATCATGCTGGCCGAGGTCTATACCCCCGACCATGATCCGCTTGCCGTGCTGGACGAACGCGACCGCGCCGCGATCAGCGTCTATGCCCAAGGGCGCGACTACCACGATGTCGTCAAGAAGCGCCTGAAGGTCGTGGGTCGCTGGCTGATCGACCAGGTGCCGGGGGCCGAGATCAAGGTATTCGTCGATACAGCCCCCGTGATGGAAAAGCCGCTGGCGCAGGCGGCGGGGCTGGGGTGGCAGGGCAAGCATACCAACCTTTTGGGCCGTGATCTGGGCAATTGGGTGTTTCTGGGCGCGATTTTTACCACTGTCGATCTGGAACCTGATGCACCCGAGATCAGCCATTGCGGGTCCTGCACCGCCTGTCTGGATATCTGCCCGACACAGGCCTTTCCGGCACCTTACCAACTGGATGCGCGGCGCTGCATTTCCTATCTGACCATCGAACACAAGGGGCCGGTGGACCCCGACCTGCGCGGTCTGATGGGCAACCGGATTTATGGCTGTGACGATTGCCTGGCGGTCTGTCCCTGGAACAAGTTCGCAGCCTCTGGCCGTGATGCAAGGTTGGCTGCGCGCGATGATTTGCTGGCCCCGCCTTTGGCAGAGCTGGCGCAGCTGGACGATGCCGCCTTTCGCACCCGTTTCGCCGGATCGCCAATCAAGCGGATCGGGCGCGACCGTTTCGTGCGCAATGTCGCCTATGCGCTAGGCAATTCCGGTGATCCGGCGATGGTAGCACACCTGTCGCATCTGGTGAATGATCCGGATGCAACCGTGGCCGATGCCGCGCGCTGGGCTGTTTTGCGGCTACAGAGGGCCGGTTGATTGCCTTGACCTGTCTGCCGATCACCCCGAGGCGGATGTTCAGGCCGCAGCACGCCGCGCGGCGGCAAAGGACACCAGTCGCCGTGATTTTTCATCCCACAGATCAAGGCTGGCGCATTTGAGGCTTTGCAGCAGGGTCATCCGGCTGCAGTCTACAAGATCCTGATGGTCGCGCAGCACCTCGGTCAGGCGGTAGAACGGGATACGGCTGTAAAGATGATGCACATGGTGGATGCCGATATTGGCGGTGAACCAGCGCAGGATCGGCGGGAGGTCGTAATGTGAACTGCCGTGCAGAGCCGCGTCGTGCAATTGCCAGTCTTCGGCAGCGTCCCAATGTGTCGTCTCGAACTGGTGCTGCACATAGAATAGCCATACCCCTATGGATGCGGCGATCAATGTCGTGGGCAGGAACACCAGAAACAGCGCCGCGAAACCGCCGATATAGCCGATGGCCGTCAAAAGAACTGCGACGGCAAGATTGGTTCCCATGGCGCTGACCCAATATTTGCTTTCGCGCTGCATCCGGCCATGCGGCATGCGGTTTTGCAGAAAAAAGATATAGGTTGGCCCAAGCCCGAACATCACCAAAGGATGCCGGTAGGCGCGGTACAGAAAACGCCCGAACGGTGTGCGCTGGTGGTATTCCTCGACCGTCAGGGTCATCACGTCGCCGATGCCGCGCTGGTCCAGATCGCCCGCGTGGCTGTGGTGGATCGAATGGGTCCGTCGCCAGACGTCATAGGGTGTCAGTGTGACAACACCCAAGGCCCGCCCGATCCAGTCGCTGACAGTGCGGTTGCCAAAGAACGATCCGTGTCCGCAATCATGCTGGATGCAGAACAGCCGCAGCAGGAACAGCCCGTTCAGCGCCGAGATCAGGAAAGCACCCAAATAGCTGAATTGTGATACCCAGACGGCAAGCACCCATAACAGGATGAACGGGATCAGGCTGACCGCCAATTCAAAGCTGCTGCGCCAGTTGCTGGGCTCGCGGTATTGCGCAAGGATATGCACCCAGTCGCGCGCGGTCATGTTGGAAGGCTGGTCTTCGGTTCTGCTCATAATGTTCTTCTTGTGCCGTTTCGTAAGCGGTAACCGAGCCGCTGCGATAAGCAAGCGAAAAGGGGTTCATTGTGTCAATGCGCCGCCATAGTGTCACGACGAAAAGGGGAACGCCATGCAGCCGCTTAAGGGAATTGTCTTCAAGGTCGTGTCGGTCTGCATGTTCATGGCAATGGCCGGGCTGATCAAGGCAGCGTCGGAAACAGTGCCACCGGGGCAGGCGGTTTTCTTTCGGTCCTTTTTTGCCTTGCCGATCATTTTTGGCTGGCTGGCCCTGCGCGGTGAATTGCGGCACGGCTGGAAAACCACGAATACCATGGGCCATTTCTGGCGCGGTCTGGTCGGCACTTCGGCCATGGGGCTGGGGTTCGCCGGTCTGGGCCTGCTGCCCTTGCCCGAGGTGACGGCGATTGGCTATGCCGCCCCGCTGCTGGTGGTCATTTTTGCCGCGATGTTTCTGAACGAGGATGTGCGCGCCTTTCGCCTGTCGGCCGTGGCGCTGGGCATGATTGGCGTGCTGGTCGTATTGTCGCCCCGCCTGTCGCTGGGCGCGTCGCTGAACACGGCCGAAACCTTGGGCGCGGTCGTCGTGCTGATGGGGGCGGTGCTGACGGCCTTGGCGCAGGTTTTCGTGCGCAAACTGGTGGCCACTGAAACAACCGCGGCCATCGTGTTGTGGTTCACTGTCACGTCATCCTTGCTGGCGCTGCTGACGATTCCCTGGGGCTGGGTCACCCCCACATGGACCATCGCGGCACTCTTGGTCATGGCGGGGCTGTTGGGTGGGGTCGGGCAGATTTTCCTGACCTCCAGCTACCGCTTTGCCGATGCGTCGCTGGTGGCCCCTTTTGATTACACCTCGATGATTCTGGCTTTGGCCATCGGCTATTTCATCTTTGACGAAGTCCCTACCGGGACCATGCTGATCGGGGCGGGAATTGTCATCCTTGCCGGCGTGCTGATCATCTGGCGCGAACGCAAGCTGGGCTTGCAACGCGCGCAGCAGCGCAAGGCGACCGGCAACACAGGCAGTTAACCCTGAGGCAGAAAGGGCGGGAACAAAGCCCGTTTTTGTGCTATTGTCGAAGTCCGCAACCGAAAAGGAGGAGTCGATGAAACATCCACTTGATCGCGTCAAATCAGGGTCCGACAACGAATTGCAGCGTGCCATCGGCATGAAAAAGGATGCCTTGCCACGGCGCGCCAGCCTTGATCTGCAAAAGCGGCCCCGCAGCCATGTCTCTGATCGTCGCGCGACGGAGTTCGTGCGGATCGCCCGTCAGCAAGAAACGCCGGTCTGGCAGCGCTAGATGTGACAAAGGGCGCCGTTTGGCGCCCTTTGCCTTGCCCGCCTAGGCGCGGACCAGCTTTTCGTAATCCGCCGCGATGTCGCGGGTCAGTGCGCCGACCTCGAAATTGTAATCGCCGATCTGGCCCACCGGCGTGACCTCGGCCGCGGTGCCGGTCAACCAGCATTGCTGGAAGCCTTCCAGTTCGTCCGGCATGATCACACGTTCATGCACGGTGATACCCTTGTCGCGCAGCATGCCGATCACGGTCTGGCGGGTGATCCCGTTCAGGAACGCATCGGCAGCGGGTGTATGCACTTCGCCATCCTTGACGAAGAACAGGTTGGCGCCCGTCGCCTCTGCCACATAGCCGCGATAATCGAACATCATGGCATCCGAACAGCCTTTGGCTTCGGCGGCATGTTTGGACATGGTGGCGATCATGTAAAGACCGGCTGCCTTGGCCTGGCTGGGCGCGGTTTCGGGGCTGGGGCGTTTCCATTTCGCGATGTCGAGCTTGGCACCACGGGTTTTCGCGTCGCCGTAATAATTGCCCCATTCCCAGACCGCGACCGCCAGATGCACGGGATTGCGCGATGCAGCCACGCCCATATCCTGCCCCGACCCGCGCCAGGCGATGGGGCGGACATAGGCGTCTTTCAGACCATTGGCATCAAGGGCGGCCTGTTTGGCGGCCTCGATTTCATCCACGGAAAACGGGATATGGAAATCGATCAGCTGGCCGGATTTGATCAGCCGTTCGGAATGTGCGCGGGATTTGAAAATCTTGCCGTTGTAGCAACGTTCACCTTCGAACACCGAAGAGGCATAGTGCATCGCATGGGTCAGGATATGCACATTGGCATCGCGCCATTCCACAAGTTTGCCGTCCAGCCAGATCTTGCCGTCTCTGTCGTCGTATGCGCTTGCCATGGTTCCTCCACACTTTGCAATTATGTCGCAACAAGGTCCGTTTCGGATATAATGTTGCGCAATTTCCCCAAATCGCTAACAGTTGATTCTTGGAATGTCAATAAAGCTGACGTATTGTCGGACGGGTAACAAGGGAGGACAGGATGGCCGAAGGCGCGCGACCCCAGATGGGACAAAACCTGCTGTTCCTGACGGATGAACAGTTGCGCAAGGGGATCGAGGCGATGTTTTTCGCCTACCGTGGTTTCACGGCTGATCCCGACCGTATCCTTGCGCAGAAATCCTATGGCCGCGCCCATCACCGGGCACTGCATTTCATCCATCGCAGCCCTGGCACGACGGTCAACAACCTGTTGTCGATACTTGGTGTTACAAAACAATCGCTTAATCGTGTGTTGCGCAGCCTGATCGAGGACGGTCTGGTCATCAGCAGCGTCGGCCAAAAGGACAAACGCGAACGCCATCTGCACCTGACACCCGCCGGTGCGGTGCTGGAACGCGAATTGTCCGACGCTCAGCGCGACCGGATGCGCGCCGCCTATCGCGCGGCCGGACCCTCAGCTGTGGTCGGTTTCCGGCAGGTGCTGGAGGCGATGATGGACCCAGAGGCGCGCCAGCATTACGAGGCGATGAAGGACAAACCTGAATGAGTGCTGACGATGCCCATCTGTTGATCGTCGATGACGACGCCCGTATCCGCAGCCTGTTGCAGAAATTCCTGATGCGCGCGGGTTTTCTGGTCACCACCGCGCGTGATGCCGCCCATGCCCGCCGCGTGCTGGCGGGGCTGGAATTTGATCTGATCGTGCTGGATGTGATGATGTCCGGCGAAGATGGCATTGCGCTGTGCCGCGACCTGCGCCGCACGATCACCACACCGATCATGCTGCTGACCGCAAGGGGCGAAACCATGGACCGGATCAGCGGGCTGGAGGCGGGGGCGGATGATTATCTGGTCAAGCCGTTCGAGCCCAAGGAATTGTTGCTGCGGATCAACGCGATCCTGCGCCGTGTGCCCGCTGCCGAACCCGTCGTGATCCTGCCCAAGGTGCTGCATATGGGGCCGGTGCGATACGATATCGAACGTGGCGAGATGTGGCATGGCGACAGCCTTGTCCGCCTGACCGCGACCGAAAGCCAGCTGATGCGTATCTTTTCAGGCCGTCCCGGAGAGCCTGTCACCCGCACCAGGCTGGTCGAGGAATTGAGCCGGTCCGGCGGGCAGACGCAGGAACGCGCCGTCGATGTCCAGATCACCCGCCTGCGCCGCAAGATCGAGACCGACCCGAAACAGCCGAGGTTCCTGCAAACTGTCCGCGGCGAAGGCTATATGCTGGCACCGGAGTAGACTTTGATGCGCTCCGCGCGGGGAGTATTTTTGGAAATAAGAAGGTGGTTGAGGTTTCGAGCGGAATTGGGTTCTGTGGGTGAATGACAACTGCGCTGATCTTTCATGATGATTGCCATGGCCATGTGACGCCGCCGGGCCACCCGGAGCAGGTGGCGCGGCTGGATGCCGTGCTGGGGGCGTTGGAGGGCATGGATCTGTTGCGCGTCAAGGCGCCACTGGCGGCGCAGGATGATCTGCTGCGCGCCCATCCGCAGGCCCATCTTGATGCTTTGTATGCTGCAGCACCCGAAACAGGCTGGCGCGCGCTGGATGCCGATACGCATATGTCGCCCGGCACGCTGGCTGCGGCCTACCGCGCAGCGGGGGCTGTTGTGCGCGCGGTCGATCTGGTCATGACGGGCGAGGCCGCCAATGCCTTTGCCGCCGTTCGCCCGCCCGGTCACCATGCCGAGCGCGAGACGGCCATGGGGTTCTGTTTTTTCGGCAATGTCGCCATCGGGGCGAAACATGCGCTGGACCATCACAGGCTGGCCCGCGTCGCTATCGTCGATTTCGACGTGCATCACGGCAATGGCACGCAGGATCTGGTCGAGGATGATCCGCGCATCCTGTTCTGTTCCACCCACCAATCGCCGCTTTATCCCGGCACGGGGGCGGCGCATGACACCGGCGTTGGCAATGTGCTGAACGTGCCTTTGCGCGGCGGTACGGGGTCCAAGGCGTTTCGCGATGTGATGGAGCGCGTCGTGCTGCCGCGCGTCGATGCCTTTGCGCCAGAGTTGATCCTGATTTCGGCAGGCTTCGATGCCCACCGCGATGATCCGCTTGCGGGGTTGGAACTGACCGAGGATGATTTTGCCTGGGTCACCGCGCGTTTGTGTGATCTGGCGGACCGCCATTGCTACGGCAGGGTGGTGTCGGCGCTGGAAGGCGGGTATGACCTGCCGGCGCTGGGCGCATCCGCGGCAGCCCATGTCAGGATTTTGGAGGAAAGAGGCCGATGACCGACGTTGACCAGATGAGTTTCGAAGATGCGATCAAGGAGTTGGAAACCGTTGTCGGCCAGCTGGAACGCGGCGATGTCGCATTGGACCAATCCATCGCGCTTTACGAACGGGGTGCCGCGTTGAAGGCCCGCTGCGAGGCAAAGCTGAAGGAAGCCGAAGAAAAGGTCGCCCGCATCACCTTGGGCGAGACTGGCCAGCCCACAGGCACAGCGCCGCTGGATGGTTGACCTGATCGCGCGGCGACCGCTGCCTGACGCCTTGGCGCAGGCCGCCCGGATCGCGACCCAGACGATAGAGGCGCAGCTGTCGGACCTGTCTGGACCTGTGCCGGAGGCGATGATCTATGCAGCAAAGGGCGGCAAGGCATTGCGCGCCTTTCTGGCGCTGGAAACTGCCCGTCTGCATGGTGTGTCGCCGCAGGGCGCGGCCCATGCGGCGGCGGCGATCGAATGCATCCACGCCTATTCGCTGATCCATGATGATCTGCCCTGCATGGATGATGACGACCTGCGGCGCGGCCAACCCACGGTGCATAAACGCTGGGACGAGGCGACCGCCGTGCTGGCGGGGGATGCCTTGCAGGCGCTGGCATTCGAATTGCTGGGCAGGCTCGATTGCGCCGATGCGGCCAAGGTCGATCTGGTGCTGACCCTTGCGCAGGCCGCCGGCGTGCGCGGCATGGTGGGCGGGCAGGCGGCGGATATCGCGGCGGAAACGGCGGATGTGCCGCTGACGCTGGACCAGATCATTGCGTTGCAGGCAGGCAAGACCGGTGCGCTGATTTCATGGGCCGCCCTTGTCGGGCCGCGCATGGCGCGCGCGGATCAGGCCGCCCTGCGCATTTATGGCGATTGTCTGGGCCTTGCCTTCCAGATCGCAGATGATGTGCTGGACGTTACGGGTGATGCCACCCTTGTCGGCAAGGCCGTGGGCAAGGATGCGGCGGCGGGCAAGGCGACCTTTGTGTCGCTTTTGGGGCTGGATGGGGCGAAACGCCGCGCAGAGGATCTGGTCACGCAGGCCTGCGATGCGCTATCTGCCTATGGCGATGATGCCGAAACATTAAAGGACGCTGCGCGTTTTGTGACCGCGCGCACGCATTAGGAAGGGTCGCCATGTCGGACCAACCCAACACCCCACTTTTGGACCGTGTCCAGACCCCCGCCGATATGAAATCGCTGTCGGATGCGCAGTTGCGCAAGCTGGCAGATGAATTGCGCGCCGAAACGATTGCCGCCGTGTCCGTGACAGGCGGGCATCTGGGGGCGGGGCTGGGCGTGGTGGAGATGACGGTTGCCCTGCATGCCGTGTTCGATGCGCCCAAGGACAAGATCATCTGGGACGTGTCGCATCAATCCTATCCGCACAAGATTTTGACGGGCCGGCGCGACCGCATCCGCACGATCCGCACCGAAGGCGGGTTGTCGGGATTCACCAAACGGTCCGAAAGCCCCTATGACCCGTTCGGGGCGGCGCATTCCAGCACCTCGATTTCGGCCGCCCTTGGCTTTGCCGTGGCGCGTGATCTGGGGGGCGACGGCGGCGATGCGATTGCCATCATCGGGGATGGCGCGATTTCTGCCGGCATGGCCTATGAGGCGATGAACAACGCGGGCCATCTGGGCAAGCGGTTGATCGTGATCCTGAACGACAATGAGATGTCCATCGCCCCGCCCGTTGGGGCGATGTCGTCCTATCTGTCGCAGCTTTACGCCGGTGCGCCGTTTCAGGAATTCAAGGCTGCGGCCAAAGGGGCGGTGTCGCTGCTGCCTGAACCGTTCCGCGAAGGGGCCAAGCGCGCCAGGGATGTGCTCAAACACATTACCGTGGGCGGGACGCTTTTTGAGCAGTTGGGTTTTTCCTATCTCGGCCCTATCGACGGGCATGACATGGACCAGCTTTTGTCTGTTTTGCGCACTGTCAAGGCGCGGGCAGATGGCCCGATCCTGATCCATGCGATCACGAAAAAGGGCAAAGGTTACGCGCCTGCCGAACGCGCCAGCGACAAGGGTCACGCTACCGCAAAATTCGACATGGTTACGGGCAAGCAGGCGAAAGCGCCCAGCAATGCCCCCAGCTATACATCTGTCTTTGCCGACAGCCTGCTGAAACATGCGGCCAGCGATCCGCGCATCTGTGCCGTGACCGCCGCCATGCCCGATGGCACCGGCCTGTCGAAATTCATGGACCGCTATGCCAGCCGGTGTTTTGACGTCGGTATCGCCGAACAACATGCCGTCACCTTTAGCGCGGGTCTGGCTGCAGGCGGGATGCGGCCGTTCTGCGCGATCTATTCGACCTTTCTGCAGCGCGGCTATGATCAGATCGTCCACGATGTCGCGATCCAGCGTCTTCCCGTGCGTTTCGCCATCGACCGCGCGGGGCTGGTGGGGGCGGATGGTGCCACCCATGCGGGATCGTTCGACGTGGCGTTTCTGGCCAATTTACCCGGGTTCGTGGTGATGGCTGCGGCAGACGAGGCGGAACTGGTCCGCATGGTCGCCACCGCCGCCGCCTATGACGCGGGGCCTATCGCCTTCCGCTTTCCGCGTGGTGAAGGTGAGGGGGTCGAGATACCCGAAAACGTAGCCCCCTTGGAGATTGGCAAAGGCCGCATGATCCGCGAAGGCGCGCAGGTCGCGATCCTGTCCTTTGGCACACGTCTGTCCGAGGTGATGAAGGCTTGCGAGGCGCTGGAAGCCAAGGGCATCAAACCCACCGTCGCCGATGCCCGTTTTGCCAAACCGCTGGATCGTGACCTGATCCTGCAACTGGCCGCCGGTCACGACGCGCTGATCACCGTCGAAGAAGGGGCCGTGGGTGGTTTTGGCAGCCATGTTGCGCAATTGCTGGCGGATGAAGGCGTTTTTGACCACGGGCTGCGGTTCCGGTCCATGGTGCTGCCTGACACGTTCATTGATCAGGCCAGCCCCAAGGCGATGTATGATGTGGCGGGGATGAATGCCGCGCATATCGAGGCAAAAGTGCTGGAGGCGCTGGGCATCGCCCGTCTTGGTAAACGCGCCTAAGGCAAGCGGGTCTTAACAAATCATTGTCGGTTTCGGTCTAGGTTGGGGAACATCAGCACGGGAATCGATGATGAAAGATCTGCAACAGGATATGCCTGAACAAGACAAATCCGACGCGCTGATGGCAGATCTTGCGCGGCGTTTGGGCGATCTTTCCATCGATATCGCCAGGGTGTCGGGCCATGTCGATGATACGTCCCAACAGGTTGGCCAGCAATCGCGCACTGGCATAGAACTCGCGCAGCGGGTGGATCATATTTCCAGCCGCGCACAGGCAGTCCTGACCTCGGCCGAGGCGGCGCAGGCGATATCGGCCAAGGCCGAAGAAAACGCGCAGGAAAGCGGCAGCAAACTGCAATCGATGGTGGCTGATGTGGCGGCCTTGATCGACATGGTCACACATATCGCAGACCAGTTCGGCCGATTGCAGGACACGTTGACCAGCGTGGCGCGCGTTTCGGGCGAAATCGGTGAAATTTCACGCCAGACGAACCTGCTATCGCTGAATGCCGCGATCGAGGCGGCGCGTGCCGGGGCGCATGGGCGTGGTTTCATGGTGCTGGCCCGCGAAGTGAAAGACCTGTCGCAGACTACGCGCGACGCGACCGAAGAAATTGCCGGCACGATCAGCACGCTTGATCGTGAACTGGCTGGTCTGCGCGGTGAAACCGCCCGTGCGCTGGACAGCGCGGGCGTGATCCGGACACAGATCGACGATGTCAGCACGCTGGTTGAAAACATGCCGCGCGTCATGGGCTCGGTGATCGCGGCGCAGCACGATATCGTCGGGGCTTCGACCAGCATCGCGACGGAAATCGTGCAGATGAAATCGGGCATCGATGACTTGTCGGACGGGATCGCCGCATCCGACCAAAGCCTTGCAAACGCGCGTGAGAAAATGCGCGATCTGACCAATAGTTCTGAAACGCTGACAGCGATGACAGCGTTGATCGGGTTGGAAACAATCGACACGCCCTACATCACCGCGGCGCAGGATCTGGCACAGCGCATCAGCGCGCGCTTCGACCACGCCGTCCAAAGCGGAGAGGTGGCGCTGGCCGATCTTTTTGATCGCGATTATCGCCCTGTTCCCGGCAGCAACCCTGCGCAGGTGGTCGTGCGCTGTGTGCGGTTCACCGATAGGGTGCTGCCCGCGCTTCAAGAACCGCTGCTGGCGCTTTCGGACCGCGTCATATTTTGCGCGGCGGTCAATGCCGACGGCTATCTGCCGACGCATAACGTCAAGTTCAGCCAGCCACAGCGCCCCGATGATCCTGATTGGAACGCCGCCCATTGCCGCAACCGGCGGATTTTCAATGATCGCGTCGGTCTGGCCGCAGGCCGCAGCAAGCGCCCGTTCCTGCTGCAGGCTTATCGGCGGGACATGGGCAACGGGACCTTTGCGATGATGAAGGATGTCTCGGCCCCGATCATGGTCAACGGTCGCCATTGGGGCGGGATCAGGCTGGCCTATCTGGTGTGATACGTCGCCTGCGATATGTGATGTCGTGCCGGTAACAGGGCCTGTTGGCGGGCAGCACTGAAACCCGATCCCATCGGGGAGGTTTGGCCTGTCCGGCTCAGGTCACTTGCCTGCCTGATCCAGCCGCTGTTCGATGGCGGCAAGCTTGGCCAAAACCTCGTCACGATAGGCATCGGTCGCGGCATTGCCTTCTTCGGCATGGGCGTCCTGCATCGAATTGACGATCAGACCGACCAGCAGGTTCACCACCGCGAAAGTCGTCATCATGATGAAAGGAATGAAAAACGCCCACGCATAAGGATAGACGTCCATCACCGGACGCACGATGCCCATTGACCAGCTTTCCAGCGTCATGATCTGGAACAACGAATAGCCGGACGCACCCAAGGTCCCGAACCATTCGGGAAAGCTGTTGCCGAACAGTTTGGTGGCCATGACGGCACCGATGTAGAACACGATCCCCATCAGCAGGAATACCGACCCCATGCCCGGTAGGGCGATGACAAACCCTTCGACCACGCGGCGCAATGACGGCACCACCGAAATGACGCGCAGCACGCGCAGGATCCGCAAGGCCCGCAGCACCGACAGCCCGCCATTGCCCGGCACCAGCGAGATGCCGATGATGATAAAATCAAAGATGTTCCAGCCGCCCCGAAAGAACCGTGGCCCATAGGCAAAGAGCTTGGCCGCAAGTTCGGCCACAAAGATCGCAAGGCAGATCTGGTCGAGCAACAGGATCAGCCCGCCCACCTGCGCCATCACGCTATCCGACGTCTCTAGCCCCAGGATGATCGCGTTAAAGACGATCACGCCAAAGATGAATTGCCCCACGAAGGGCCGGTCAAGAAAGGCGGATGTGCTGGCGCGCAGAGTCATCGAAATGTCCTTGTTCATATCTCGCCCGCATATGTGCGGTCCTGCGCAAAACAGCAAGTGGCGCTGCGCGCGTCAGACCATGCCAATCGAAAAAATCATGGCAAAGCTGCGCCCCATTTTTCTATCACAGGGTGAATTTTGCTTTGGTTTCAGGGTCTGACAATACCGGTCCGATGCCGCAGGTCATCCATGCGCTGAGCGTCAGGCGCTGTCTTCCTGCGCCAGCAATGCCTGCAGGCCGCAACGATAGTCGGGATAGATCAGCCGTACGCCCAACTCGTCCTTGATCCGGTCGTTCCGCACCTTCTTGCTTTCGGCGTAAAAGCTACGTGCCATCGGTGTCATCTCGGCGGTGGCGAAATCCTGTGCCGGGGGCAGCGGCAGGCCCAGCAGTTCGGCGGCATAGCCGATCACGTCTTCGGGCGGGGCGGGATCATCGTCGCAGACATTGTAGATACCGCCCGGATTGGGCCGCGTGATGGATGCCGCCAGCACCTGCGCGATATCGGCGACATGGGTGCGGCTGAACACCTGTCCCGGCTTGATGATCCGCCGCGCAGAGCCATCGCGCACCTTGGCGAACGGGCCGCGCCCCGGCCCGTAAATCCCCGCCAACCGAAAGATGTGCAACGGCAGATCGGGGATCGCGGCCCAAGCTGCCTCTGCCTGCACCCGCGCGATGCCGCGTTTCGTGGCGGGCGTCAGGGGGGTCGTCTCGTCAACCCAGTCGCCGGCATGGTCACCGTAAACCCCCGTTGTTGACAGATAGCCGACCCATGTGAACTGGCCCGCACGGGCGACAATTTCGGCCTGTAGCTGTGCAAGCACCGGGTCGCCGTTTTCGTCCGGCGCGGCCGAGACCAGCAGATGGGTGGCTGCATCAAGCGCCGGACGCATGTCCGCACCAGGCCAGATTCGGGGCTCTATCCCCGCCTGATGCAGGCGGGCGGCCTTATCCTCTGACCGGGTCGTGCCGATGATCCGCCAGCCCTGTGGCAGCAATATCCGCGCCAGCGCATCTGCGCTAAAGCCGTGTCCGAATGATAAAAGCGTTTGGGTCATAAGGCTTGGTGCCGTAGTGCGCGACCGTGTGCAAGGCCCCAAAGCGGGGATGGCACGGCGTGATGGACGGTTTTGATCGCACCGGCCTGGGGCTGGTTCGTGCGCACCGCTAGCCGTTCATGTCCGGCAGCAGGCGCTTGTGCTTGCGGATTTCGTTGACGACCGCGCCAAAGGTGGTCAGCCCGCGCGCCTCTAGCATCGGGATCATCCGCAGGAATATGTCGCGCGTGGCAATCGCATCGCCAATCGCGGTGTGTCGGTGTTTGTCCAGCAATTCGATGCCCAGCCTTTTGGCCAGCTCGTCCAGTGTATGCCCTTCGGTGATCCCGAACAGCACCGCAGACAGCAGCACGGTGTCCAGCACTGGATGATCGAATTTCACCCCGATTTTCGGCGCGTAGCGGTGAAAGAACGACAGATCGAACGGCGCGTTATGCGCGACCAACACCGCGTCGCGGGCAAAGCTGTGAAATTTGCGCCCGGCCTGCACCATGTCGGGGGCGTCTTTCACCATGGCGTCGGTGATCCGGTGGACGGCGGTTGAACTGGCGGGGATCGCCCGGCCGGGGTTCACAAGCAGATCCAGCACCTCGCCCGGCGCTTGCTGTCCGTTCACAACGCGCAGCGCGCCGATTTGCACAACCTCGTCCTTGTTGGGCAGAAAGCCGGTCGTTTCGGTGTCAAAGACCACATAGGTCAGGTCGCGCAGCGGCACGTCCTGAATGTCGCGGGTCTCTGTTCGTGTCGTCATCGCGAAATCGAACACGACGGGGCGGGCGGGGCTCGCCTCTCTGGGGACCGGAAAGCTGAGCATATAGCCCTGATCACGCCCCAGATTGTGCAGGCTGACATCCAGCAGGCGTGCGCCATCGGCGGTGGCGATCTGCTGGTCCAGCGTCGCCTGTCCGCTGCGGGCAAGATTGGCCAGGGCGGCGCGCAGATAGGTTTCGTCGAAATAGTCAAAGATCTTTTGCCCCAGCCCCAGATGGTGCTGGTCGTCCAGCATCAGGGCGGCATGGCCATCGTAAAGGGCGATCCGGTGGTCGGGGCTGACCATCAGCACGGCGGCGGGAATAGCCGACAGGATGCGCGTCAGATGTTCGCGTTCGGCTGCCAGCTTGCTGGTATAGCGCGCAAGGTTTTCATCGGCCTCGGCGCGGGCAGAGGCCAGCCGCGACGTCAGCGCCGCCGCCCCTTTGGCCAGATCGCCCAGATGGCGCGCCGTATCCGCGTCGATGCCGCGGCGCATATCTGTCGCGGCATGCGCCTGCATTGCGGCGGCCAGCCGTTCCATCGGGCGCACGACCATGTCATCGAAAACCAACCACATCACCGCGACAAAGCCGAAAATCCCGAAACTGCCGATAATCCCTACCGTGATGAAGGCTTGCCGCGCCTGGGGCTGGTCCAGCCGGGCCTCGGCCAGTACCAGCGCAGCTGCCAACACGCCGATGCTGCCAAAGGCCAGCAAGGCGAAGAAAGCAAGCGTGCGCTGGCGTGGGCGAAGCCGGTCCAGCATCAGATGGACCCTGCGCAGACCAGCGCTGTTGCCGGATCGTCAAGGCCGGTCTGGTCCCAGCGCGACACTTGCACCGTGCCATCCTCTTTGAAAACCGCATTGTCCTGCAGCAGGGCCGTCCGCCCCTGTGCGCAATCGAACAGCGCGGTGCGCAATTGCACCGGCTGCCAGCGATGGAAAAAGACGACATTGGTCAGTCGCATGTCGGGCGCATTCGCATTGCGCTGCACGCCCGCCACATCGACGGCGGCAAAGCGGTTCACATAGGGGACAAGATAGGTCCAGGGGCTGAACGGCGCGGAATAATCCACGGTCGAGATCACCTCGAACCCCGCGGGCAACAGCGTGAGCGTGCGCGGATACCAGCGGTATTCGTTGGTCAGGCTCATCGCGATCATGCCCGCGCCCGCAAAGGCGGGAATGATCCAGCGCGGCAGGCGCCGCCCCGCCAGCCGGTTGAGGATCAGCGCAACACCTGCCGCGGCAAAACCTGCGGCGATGATGGTGATGATATCGACATACATTCTTGGGTCCTTTGGTTGTTGCCGCGTCAGCCGATGACGCCGCGCCCCTGTGTAACAGCGGATTGCATCGTGCGCACCACGACGAAAGCATCGCGCAGATGGCTGCGTTCGAATTCGGACAGCACGTTGGGGGACATAAAGTTGTCGGGTTTTGCCCCCGCACGGATCAGCGTGGCCTGATGGTCCAGCCGCGCCTGTGCGATCAGATCATAGGCGTCCAGCAGGTCATGCCCGCCCGATTGGCTGATCTGGCCTGCCCCATGCGCGCTGGCGATCCGTGCGCGGGTGTTGACGCTGTCCAGCTGTCCGCGCAACGCATAGATTCGGCCCAGATCGACAATCGGGATCACCCCGTTCATCTTCATGTCGATATGGTTCTTGTGTTCGCCGCTGCGCAGGGTCGCGAAACCGCGCAACAGCCCCAGTGGTGGCGTGTGCTTCAGCGAATTGGACACCATATGCGCGACAAAGATCGAATTGCGCGCCGCCTGTTCCAATGTTTCGCGGTGCAGATCCTCGAACAGGGATCTTGTGCCACCGATGGGGCGCAGGTCGAACATGACAGAGGCCAGCATCTGCGCCTCGGTATTGGGTGTGTCGATCCAGCGGCGGAAATAGCTGCGCCAGACGCGCAGGGGCTGGCACCAGCGCGGATTGGTCGCCATCATGTCGCCCGGGCAATAGAAATACCCCGCCTTGTCCAGCCCGTCGCTGACGAATTTTGCCAGTTCTGCGAAATAGGGCATGTCGGCATCGGTCACGCTGTCATCCAGCATCAGGCAATTGTCCTGATCCGAAATGCCGGTCTGTTCCTGCCGCCCCTGCGATCCGCAGGCCAGCCACAGATAGGGGACTGGCGGTGGCCCCAGCCTTTCTTCGGCCAGCGCCAGCAGGCGGCGGGTGATCGCATCGGCGATATCGGTGATCAGGCGGGTGACGGTTTCATGCCGGTTGCCAGCGCCGACCAGTTGCACCAACAGTTGCGGAATGCGCGCGGTGACGCCTGCCATATCGTCAGCGGTGGTGGCGCGCACCACATCATGCACAAGCGACGCAGAATTGGTTGCCTGAAACCGGGTCAGGTTAGTCTGGGTGACGATCCCCACCAGCCTGCCCTGATCGACGATCGGCACATGGCCGAACCGGCGTTCCATCATCATATGCAGCACGTCCGACCCGATGGCCGATGGCGGCAGCGTTTCGGGGTTCGCCGTCATGATCCGGCTGACGGGTAATCCCGTGTCCAGCCCCTCGGCCACGACGCGGTTGTTGATATCATGCAGCGTCACGATTCCGGCCAGCCGTGTACCTGCCATCACCGGCAGGCAGGATATCCGGTGATCGCGCATCAGCTTGGCGACCATGGTGATCGTGTCGTCCGCGGTGCAGGTCACAGGATCGGCCGCCATCAGCTGATCGACGCGGGTTTCGGTCAGCGTGGCGGGGCGGGTGGCATCGGCATCATTGCGGGTCCGGCCACGGGTAAAGAAACGGTGCGCGCCTGCATTGGCCGCGATCATCGCGTGAAAATCATCTGCTGGCAGCAGCAGCAATTCACCATCCTTCAGCGCGCGGGCATTGGTGCCGGTGGTGCCGTCGCGCATCAGCCCGCGTTCGCCAAAGGAATTGCGGCTGCCCAGATGCGACACGATCTCGCCGCTTTCGGTGGTGATCTCGACCTCGCCGTCAAGGATGACATAGAGCCCTTTGCAGGGCGCCCCGAAGGCATAGATCACATCGTCCTGCGCCATCGGCACGCGGATAAACTGCGTCAGCACGCGTTGAAAATCGGCATCCGGCAGACTGTCATAGGGGTGGATCGACAAAAGAAACCGGCGCAGATCAAGCATGGATCGGGGCATCTGATGTATCCTTGTCCGGCCATGGGGCTGGCAGCGGACATCTGAAAAGTGAAAGCGGGCAGTCCTTGCGAACTGCCCGCCCTGTGGTCTTAGTGACCGGTTGCAGCGCCCGCGCCTTTTGGCACGCGGATCGATTCGACCAGTTCCTGGATCTCGCGTGGCGGTGCTTTTGTCACCGCCGACACCAGATAGGCAGACCCGAAGTTCAGGATCGCACCAACGGTCCCGAAGGACAGGGGCGAAATACCGAACAGCCAGTTGGCAGGAATGTTCTCATACGTCGCCGTGCCGGGGACGAAGAACCAGCCCAGATACAGGAAGATGTAGACCGATGTCGAAATCAGACCGACCAACATCCCCACGATTGCGCCTTCCTTGTTCACACGCTTGGAGAAAATCCCCATCATGAGAACCG
The DNA here is from genome assembly GCA_017542965.1 of Loktanella sp. GTDB lineage: Bacteria > Pseudomonadota > Alphaproteobacteria > Rhodobacterales > Rhodobacteraceae > Yoonia. The sequence goes on from JAFWEI010000004.1 coordinate 33,697, forward strand.
GGAAGATCGTCGCCGCCGCCAGACCGAAGGCCAGCGCCACCACCTGAGCCGCAAAGCCCGGAGGGTTGAGGCCCAGCCATGTCGCCAGAAGGATCGCAAAGCCCATCGAAATCCGCGCGGCCAGCAGTTCGCCTTTTTCGCTGATGTTCGGGTTTATCGAGCCTTTGATCAGGTCATGCGAGATTGCAGAGGAAATCGCCAGCAGCAGACCTGCCGCTGTTGACAAAGCCGCTGCCAGACCGCCTGCCGCCACCAGTGCGATCACCCAGCCCGGAAGCTTTGCAATCTCTGGGTTTGCCAGAACCATCATGTCGTTGTCGATCTTTGTCAGCTCGTTTCCGACCCAACCACGTTCGGCTGCGATCGCCTGCATGCCTGCGTTGTTTTCGTTGTAGTACTGGATCAGGCCATCGCCGTTCTTGTCTTCAAAGGCGAGCAGGCCAGTGTTGACCCATGTGTTGATCCAGGCCAGTTCCGGATTGGTGTTGATCTGCTCGACAGAGATCGCATCGCCATCCAGCGCATTGCCTTCCACGGCGTTCGGCCAGAATGTTGTCGTCAGGTTCAAACGCGCCATCGACCCCACGGCAGGTGCCACGGTGTAAAGCAGTGCGATGAAAACCAGCGCCCAACCAGCCGACCAACGTGCGTCGGCAACCTTTGGCACGGTGAAGAAGCGGATGATGACATGTGGCAGACCGGCGGTGCCGATCATCAGCGACATCGTGAAGAACACCATGTTCAGCGTCGATGTCGTATGCGACGTGTATTGCGTGAACCCGAGTTCCGTCACGACCTGGTCAAGTTTGGACAGGAATGCAACGTCACCGCCTGTGGGTGCATAGCCCCCCAGCAGACCCAATTGTGGCAAGAAGTTTCCGGTGATCTGCAAAGAGATGAAGATCGCAGGAATGGTATAGGCCACGATCAGAACGCAATATTGCGCGACCTGCGTGTAGGTGATGCCCTTCATCCCGCCGAACACGGCATAGGCGAAAACAATCGCCGCACCGATGTAAAGGCCGGTATCTGTCGACACTTCGAGGAAGCGCGCAAAGGTCACGCCGACGCCGCGCATCTGCCCGATCACATAAGTCACCGAGATGACGATCAGACAGATAACGGCAACAATCCGCGCCCCGTTGGAATAGAACCGGTCACCGACGAATTCCGGCACAGTGAATTTGCCGAACTTGCGCAGGTAAGGTGCCAGCAGCAGCGCCAAAAGCACATAGCCACCGGTCCAGCCCATCAGGAAGGACGACTGGGTATAGCCGCCCGCAGGGGCAAGCGCGATGATCCCTGCCATCGAAATGAACGACGCCGCCGACATCCAGTCTGCCGCCGTCGCCATGCCGTTCATCACAGGCGGAACGCCCTGACCGGCTGCATAGAATTCTGCGGTCGTGCCCGCGCGGGCCCAGATCGCGATACCGATGTACAGCGCAAAAGACGCGCCAACCACCAGCAGGTTGAGTGTATACTGATCCATTGGTTTCCCTGTCCCTTACACTTATTCCTCGACGCCGTGTTCAGCATCGAGTTTGTTCATCCGCCAGGCATAGAAAAAGATCAGCCCCAGGAACGTAAAGATCGAGCCTTGCTGCGCGAACCAGAATCCCAGATCGGCGCCGCCGACCGAGATACCCATCAGCGCTGGCCGCAAGATGATGCCAAAGCCGAAAGATACGGTTGCCCATATGACGAGACTAATCAGAATGATCCGCACGTTCGCGGCCCAGTAGGCGTTGTTGTTTTGTGGTTCCTCTGCCATTTTTGGCATCCTCCCTTGTTGCACTTAACCGAAGGCGCGTAGAGTCTGTGCGCCCTCTTCCCCTCCCTGTTACACGACGGCCTGTCCGACGATCGCGCCCAGCTCTTCGGCGATCTGCCCGATCTCGCCCATGGCGTCGATCCGTTGCAGAGTGCCTTTATTCTCGTAATAAGTGATCAGCGGCGCGGTCTGCGCATGATAGGCAGCCAGCCGCTGGCCAACCGTCGCCGCATTGTCATCGGGGCGGCGCTGCATGTCGCTGCCGCCGCATTTGTCGCAAACACCCGCAACCGCCGGCGTCTTGAAACTGTCGTGATAGCCTTCGCCGCAGCCGCCGCAGGTATAACGCCCGGCAATGCGCGTCACCATTTCGGCATCATCCACGTCAAGAGAGATGGCTGCGTTGATCCGCTGGCCGCTTTGGGCCAGCAAAGTATCCAGTGCCTCGGCCTGCACGGTGGTGCGCGGGAACCCGTCAAGGATCACGCCTTTTTGGGTGTCGGGCGCCGCCAGCCTGTCCTTGAGGATCGCCAGCACGATATCGTCGCTGACCAGACCGCCCGCCGCCATCACCGATTTCGCGGCCAGACCGGCCTCGGTCCCTGCGGCGACGGCCGCGCGCAGCAGATCACCGGTGGACAGCTGCACCAGACCGAAACGGTCCTGCAACATCCGCGCCTGCGTGCCTTTGCCCGCACCCGGAGGCCCCAAAAGGATCAGGACGGCGGGGCGGGTCATGGTTTCTGCCGCGCTCATGCCTTGTTCATCCGGTGTTCGATCAGGTGATCAACCACGGAAGGATCAGCTAGGGTCGAGATATCGCCCAATGTGGTATGATCGTTTTCCGCGATCTTGCGCAGGATACGGCGCATGATCTTGCCGGAGCGTGTTTTCGGCAGGCCGGGCGCCCATTGAATCAGATCGGGGCTGGCGATTGGCCCGATTTCGGACCGGACCCATTTCACCAGATCCTTGCGCAGCTCATCCGATGGTTCGATCCCGTTCATCAGCGTGACATAGGCATAGATACCCTGCCCTTTGATCGCATGGGGATAGCCGACCACAGCAGCCTCGGCCACATCGACATGGGCGACCAGCGCGCTTTCGACTTCGGCGGTGCCCATGCGGTGACCGGATACGTTGATCACATCGTCCACACGGCCGGTGATCCAGTAATAGCCGTCCTCATCGCGGCGGCAGCCGTCACCGGTGAAATAGTAGTTCTTGTAGTCGGAGAAATAGGTTTTCTCGAACCGGTCATGATCGCCGTAAACGGTGCGCATCTGGCCGGGCCAGCTGTCCTTGATGCACAGCACACCTTCGGCGGCGGTCGTGGTAATTTCCGCACCCGTCTGCGGGTCAAGGATCACGGGCTGCACGCCAAAGAACGGCAGCGTGGCCGAACCAGGCTTGGTCGCAATGGCACCGGGCAGCGGGGTCAGTAGATGGCCACCGGTTTCGGTTTGCCACCAAGTATCGACGATGGGGCATTTGCCCTTGCCGATGACATCGTTGTACCAGTTCCACGCCTCGGGGTTGATCGGTTCACCCACGGTGCCCAGCACCTTGATGCTGGACAGATCGTATTTTTCCACCGGTCCATTGCCATGCGCCATCAGCGCGCGCAGCGCGGTGGGGGCGGTGTAGAACTGGTTGACCTTGTGTTTCTGGCAGACTTCCCAGAACCGGCCCGCATCGGGATAGGTCGGCACGCCTTCGAACATGATCGTGGTCGCGCCATTGGCCAGCGGGCCATAGACGATATAGCTGTGACCCGTGACCCAGCCCACATCGGCGGTACACCAGAAGATGTCACCGTCGTGGTAATCGAACGTGTATTGATGTGTCATCGCGGCATAGGTCAGATAGCCGCCCGATGTATGCACAACGCCCTTGGGCTGGCCAGTGGACCCTGACGTGTAAAGAATGAACAGCGGGTCTTCGGCGCCCATCTCTGCGGGGGCGCAGTAATCGTCGGCCTCCATCGCCATTTCGTTATAGTCGAAATCGCGTCCGTCCGTCCAGGTGGTCTGCCCGCCGGTGCGACGCACAACGAGGCATTTCACACTGTCCTTGCAATGCAGCAGGGCCGCATCGGTGTTGGATTTCAGCGGCGTGGACCGGCCGCCGCGCGGTGCGTGATCAGCGGTGATCACAACCTTGGCGTCGCAGCCGTTGATCCGCGCACCCAAAGCATCGGGCGAGAAGCCAGCAAAAACGATGGAATGCACCGCACCGATCCGCGCACAGGCCAGCATGGCATAGGCGGCCTCTGGGATCATCGGCAGGTAAATCACAACGCGGTCACCGCGGCGCACGCCCAAGGTTTCCAGAATATTGGCCATCCGGCAGGTGCGGCGGTGCAATTCCTTATAGGTGATGTGCTGGGCGGCATCCTTTGGATCATCTGGTTCCCAGATGATTGCGGTCTGGTCGCCACGGGTTTCCAGATGCCGGTCGATGCAATTGGCGCTGACGTTCAGCGTGCCGTCCTCGAACCATTTGATGTCGATCTTGCCGGGGGCAAAGCTGGTGCTTTTCACCTTGGTGAAGGGCTTGATCCAGTCGATTCTCTTGCCATGCTCGGCCCAGAAACCGACAGGGTCCTGAATCGACGCATCATACATCGCCTGATATTGGTCTGCGGTGACATGTGCCTTTGCGGCAAAGGCCGCAGAAGGCGCAAACCGACCGTCGGCGCTGGGTGCGTGTGTCATGGATCCTCCGTTTATCATCCCGGCTTTTCAGCCGATGGCGCGGTCCAGCTAGGTGAACGCGTGCCATCTCCTCCGCGTGCAGGTTATCAGATTGTCAGAAGTTGCAAATAAGATAAGGATTTTGAACTCTTCTGTTGTGAATAAATTTACAATCAATTGACCAACATGTAAATATGCGTTGCACGCGCACCGCTTGGATTTCCCTTTGGCCCATTGTAATGATAGCGCAAACATATCAGGGATTTCATCATGACCTTCATACCCGCAACATGGCCCCGTAGATTAAGGTCGCAGGAATGGTTCGGTGGATCGTCAAAAGATGCGATCTATCACCGGTCGTGGATGAAAAATCAGGGCCTGCCCGCCGACCTGCTGGATGGCCGCCCCGTGATCGGCATCTGCAACACGTGGTCCGAACTGACGCCGTGCAACGCGCATCTGCGCGATCTGGCCGAGCGTGTGAAATTCGGCGTCTACGAAGCGGGCGGTTTTCCGGTGGAATTTCCGGTCTTCAGCCCGTCGGAAAGCACCCTGCGCCCGACGGCGATGATGTATCGCAACCTTTGCGCCATGGATGTCGAAGAGGCGCTGCGCGGCAAATGCATCGACGGCGTCGTCCTGCTGGCAGGCTGCGATAAAACCACGCCGGCGCTGTTGATGGGCGCGGCCTCTGTCGATCTGCCCGCCATCGTGGTATCGGGCGGGCCGATGCTGAACGGCCATTTCCGCGGCGAACGGGTCGGGTCCGGCACGCATCTGTGGAAATTCTCCGAAGCGGTGCGCGCCGGTGAAATGACCGAAGAAGAATTCGTCGAGGCCGAGGCTTCGATGTCCCGCTCGCCCGGATCGTGCAACACGATGGGCACCGCCAGCACCATGGCCTCCATGGCCGAAGCTTTGGGCATGGCGCTGTCAGGCAATGCCGCGATCCCTGCGGTTGACAGCCGCCGCCGCGTAATGGCGCATCTGACGGGGCGGCGCATCGTGCAGATGGTCAAGGATGATCTGAAACCTTCTGACATCATGACCAAGGCGGCCTTCGAAAATGCGATCCGCACCAATGCGGCCATCGGCGGGTCCACCAATGCCGTGATCCATCTGCTGGCGATGGCGGGGCGGACCAAGGACGTGACCCTGACGCTGGATGATTGGGACAGGCTGGGCCGCGACGTGCCGACGATCGTGAACCTGATGCCATCGGGCAAATACCTGATGGAAGAATTTTTCTACGCCGGCGGCCTGCCCGTCGTGATCAAACGTCTGGGCGAGGCGGGGCTGCTGCACCGCGACGCGCTGACCGTCTCGGGTGGCACGATCTGGGACGAGGTCAAGGATGTGCGCAACTGGAACGAGGATGTGATCCTGCCGGTAGACAAGGCGCTGACGGCGTCGGGCGGCATCGCCGTGCTGCGCGGCAATTTGGCCCCCGGTGGGGCGGTGCTGAAACCCTCTGCCGCCACGCCTGCCCTGATGCAGCATCGCGGCCGTGCCGTGGTGTTTGAAGACATCGACGATTACAAGGCGCGGATCAACGACGAGGATCTGGATATCGACGAAACCTGCGTCATGGTCCTCAAAAACTGCGGCCCGCGCGGCTATCCCGGCATGGCCGAGGTTGGCAATATGGGCCTGCCGCCCAAGATCCTGAAAAAAGGCATCACCGATATGGTGCGCATCTCGGATGCCCGCATGTCAGGCACGGCATTCGGCACCGTGGTGCTGCACACCTCGCCCGAGGCGGCAATGGGCGGCCCGCTGGCCGTGGTGCAGAACGGCGATATGATCGAACTCGATGTCGCCGGTCGCCGCCTGCATCTGGATATCACGGATGCCGCATTGCAGGCGCGTCTGGCGGCATGGTCGGCGGAAAAATCCGGCGCCAACCCGCGTCCTGCCAGCGGCTATGCGATGCTGTATCATGACCGCGTGATGGGGGCCGATACGGGGGCCGATTTCGATTTTCTCGTGGGTCACCGCGGCAATGCCGTCGGCAAAGAGGCGCATTGATGCGGCCCATCTGCCTTGTGGGCATCGGCAAGATCGCCGTTGACCAACATGTCCCCGCCATCGCCGCCAGCCCCGATTGGGTGCTTGTGGCAACGGTCAGCCGTGCGGGGGTGGTGGACGGCGTGCCTGCCTATACCGATTTTGCGCAGATGCTGGCGGAACGGCCCGATATCGACACGGTCTCGCTCTGTCTGCCGCCGGTCCCGCGCTATGATTACGCCGCCGCCGCCATCGCCGCAGGCCGGCATGTGATGCTGGAAAAACCCCCTGGCGCGACCCTGGCCGAGGTGCAGGCGCTGGCGCGGATGGCGCAGGATGCGGGTGTGACGCTTTATACCACATGGCACAGCCGGATGGCCAAAGGCGTCGCCCCCGCCAAGGCGTGGCTGGCGGACAAGACCATCACCGCCGCCCATATCTGCTGGAAAGAAGACGTGCGCCGCTGGCATCCGGGGCAGGATTGGGTCTTCGCGCCGGGTGGCATGGGCGTGTTCGATCCGGGCAGCAATGCGCTGTCGATCATGACGGAAATTCTGCCGCGGCCCGTGCATCTGCGCCATGCCGATCTTTATTTCCCCGCCAACCGCGACACGCCGATTGCGGCCGAATTGACATGGACAGGCAATGTCACCGGCAGCTTTGACTGGCGGCAAACCGGCCCGCAAAGCTGGGATATCGTGGTGCAGACCGACAAAGGCACGCTGGCCTTGCACGACGGCGGCGCGCGGCTGGTGATTGACGGGACCGAGATCGAATCCGGTGCTGACCGCGAATATCCCGCCCTCTATGACCGGATGGCGCAACTGGTGAAAACAGCGGCATCCGAGGTCGATATCACCCCGATGATCCATGTCGCGGATGCGCTGACATTGGGCAAACGGCATGTGGTCGACGCTTTCGATTTCTGACCAAACCCTTGCATCTTCAGAGTAAAAATATCCCCGCTGGAGGCCGCCCCGGAGGGGCGTTTGCGCGTTCACAAACTGCCAAAAATTTACCGTTTGATAAAAAATAAAACTGTGGCAGGCTGATCATGACACGCCAGACAGGATCCAGCCATGTCCAACCCGATGACCCCCGGAATTGCAGCGGCCCGCTTGCCCGCTGAAACGCTTGCCCAGAACTTTGCCGATCTGCACGCCCCGCTCGACCGGCACGAAGCCCGGGTCGCGGCGGACCGGTGCTATTTCTGCTATGACGCGCCCTGCGTCACAGCCTGCCCGACAAGCATCGACATCCCGCTGTTCATCCGCCAGATCAGCACCGGTACGCCAGAGGCAGCGGCGAAAACGATCTTTGACCAGAATATCCTTGGCGGCATGTGCGCCCGCGTCTGCCCGACCGAGGATCTGTGCGAACAGGCCTGCGTGCGCGAAGCCGCCGAAGGCAAGCCGGTCGAGATTGGCCGCCTGCAGCGCTATGCCACCGATACGTTGATGGCCAAGCAAAGCCACCCCTACACCCGCGCCCCATCGACGGGCAAGACGGTGGCCGTGGTCGGCGCTGGCCCTGCGGGTCTGGCCTGTGCGCACCGTCTGGCGATGCATGGCCATGATGTGACGATTTTCGATGCCCAGACCAAACCGGGCGGGCTGAACGAATTCGGCATCGCCGCCTATAAATCCACCGATGATTTCGCCGCGCGCGAGGTGGATTGGCTGATGGGCATCGGCGGCATCACCCTGCAGACCGGCAAGGCGCTGGGCCGCGATCTGTCGCTCGACGCGCTGGCCGTTGATTTCGACGCGGTGTTCCTCGCTGTCGGTCTTGGCGGTGTGAACGCGCTGCAGACGGCGGGCGAGGATAAGGATGGCGTGCGCAACGCTGTCGATTTCATCGCTGAATTGCGGCAGGCAAGTGATCTGACCAGCCTGCCCGTTGGCCGCGATGTCGTGGTCATCGGTGGTGGCATGACGGCGGTGGATGCGGCGGTGCAATCCAAACTGCTTGGCGCGCAGAACGTCACCATCGCCTATCGCCGCGGCCGCGAGGCGATGAGCGCGAGCCGCTATGAACAAGACCTTGCCGCGTCCCACGGCGTGCGGCTCTTGTTCAATGTTCAGCCTGTTGCGATCCACGGCAATGGTACCGTGCGCGAGGTGGAACTGGAATACACCGCCGACACCGGCGCTGGGCTGCAAGGCACAGGTGAAACCATCCGCCTGCCCGTCGACCAGCTATTCAAAGCTATCGGCCAGACGCTGGTCATTGATGCGGGGCTGGCGCTCGATGGGCGCAAGATCGCGGTGACTGGGGCCGGGCGCACCAGCCGCGCAGGTGTCTGGGCCGGTGGCGATTGCGCCAGCGGCGGCGACGATCTGACCGTGACCGCCGTGGCCGAAGGGCGCGATGCGGCGATGGATATCCACGCGGCCCTGACCGCATGAACAAGGCGGCGTCCCGGGCCTGACCCGGGACCTTTCACATCACCGCTCGTGAGGTCCCGGATCAAGTCCGGGACTGGGCGGACAGCAAAGGATAAAGCCATGGCTGATCTGACAACAAATTTTCTGGGCATCAAAAGCCCCAACCCGTTCTGGCTGGCCTCCGCGCCACCCACGGACAAGGAATACAACGTCCGCCGTGCCTTCGAGGCCGGCTGGGGCGGCGTCGTGTGGAAAACGCTCGGGTCCGAAGGGCCGCCCGTCGTCAACGTCAACGGCCCGCGCTATGGCGCGATCTATGGCGCGGACCGGCGGCTCTTGGGGTTGAACAATATCGAACTGATCACCGACCGTCCTCTGCAGACCAATCTGGACGAGATCAAACGCGTCAAGGCCGACTATCCCGACCGCGCGATGATCGTGTCAATCATGGTGCCTTGCGAGGAACAGGCGTGGAAAGACATCCTGCCGCGTGTACAGGAAACCGGTGCCGACGGGATCGAGCTGAACTTCGGCTGCCCGCATGGCATGTCCGAACGCGGCATGGGGGCTGCGGTGGGGCAGGTGCCCGAATATATCGAAATGGTCACGCGCTGGTGCAAGCAATATTACGACAAGCCGGTGATCGTGAAACTGACGCCCAATATCACAGATATCCGCAAACCTGCCGCTGCCGCCATGCGCGGTGGCGCTGATGCGGTCAGCCTGATCAATACGATCAATTCGATCACTTCCGTGAACCTCGACACCATGTCGCCCGAACCCTCTATCGACGGCAAAGGATCGCATGGCGGCTATTGTGGTCCCGCGGTGAAACCCATCGCGCTGTCGATGGTGTCCGAAATCGCGCGCCATCCCGACACGCGCGGCCTGCCGATCAGCGGCATCGGCGGTGTCACAACATGGCGCGATGCGGCGGAATATATCAGCCTTGGCTGCGGGAACGTGCAGGTCTGCACCGCCGTGATGACCTATGGCTTCAAGATCGTGCAGGAAATGATCAGCGGCCTGTCGGAATGGATGGATGAAAAAGGCTATACCTCGGTTGAACAGGTGGTCGGGCGCGCCATCCCCAATGTCACCGATTGGAAATATCTGAACCTGAACTACGTCGCCAAGGCCAAGATCAATCAGGACGATTGCATCAAATGCGGCCGCTGCTATGCCGCCTGCGAGGATACCAGCCATCAGGCGATTGCGATGTCCGCCGACCGGACCTTTACCGTGATTGATGCGGAATGTGTTGCCTGCAACCTGTGTGTCGATGTCTGTCCGGTGGAAAACTGCATCACGATGGAAGCGATGACACCGGGGCAGGTTGACCCGCGCACTGGCAAGGTTGTGCAGAAAGAATATGCCAACTGGACAACACACCCGAACAATCCCGGTGCTGTCGCGGCCGAATGATCAGGGCTGCAATATCCGGCTGATGACATGATCCAGATAGGTGGCGGCCCCGGCATAGGGGTCGCTGCCCGGCATCACCGCCTGCACCTGCACATCGAAATCGGCGTAATGTTGTGTCAGCGCCCAGATCGAAAAAATCAGATGATACGGATCGACAGGCGCGATTTTGCCCGCATCCGCCCAGCCTTTGATCACGGCGGCCTTTTCATCAACCAGCTGTTTGAGGTCAGTATGCAGGATGTTTTCGATCCGTGGCGCGCCTTGCAGGATTTCATTGGCAAACAGGCGGCTTTCGCGCGGGTAATCTTTGCTCAAGGCCAGTTTGCGATGGGCATAAGCGATGATTTCCTGCACCGGATCGCCACCACTGTTCAGCGCTTTCAGCGGATCCAGCCAGTTTTCCAGCAACCGTTCCAGCAAGGCGGTATGGATCGCCTCTTTCGACGGAAAATAATACAAAAGGTTGGGTTTCGACAGCCCTGCCGCATCGGCGATCTGGTCCAGGGTTGTGCCACGAAACCCGAATTGCGAAAAGATATCCAGCCCCGCAGACATGATCGCCGCCTGATTGCGTTTCTGAATGCGGGTCGGTGCTTTGGTCATGATCACACAACGCTCAATTTTCAGGCGGGATCGCCGGTGGAGGGTCTGTCATGCTGGCAAAACAGGCAGCTGCCAAAGGTTCGCGCAGAAAACTTGACTGGTACTCTTCCTCTGTTAGCGTTGTTTTGACCATCTGGTCAAACCAAGAAAAAGGAAAGCGTGATGCCATCCCCCGGTGAGAACCTCAAGATCAACGGCGAACGCCTCTGGGATAGTCTGATGGAGATGGCCAAGATCGGCCCCGGTGTGGCGGGTGGCAACAACCGCCAGACCCTGACCGATGAAGACAGCGCAGGGCGGCATCTGTTCCAAAGCTGGTGCGAGGCTGCGGGCTGCACCATGGGCGTGGACGAAATCGGCAACATGTTCGCGCGCCGCGAGGGGACAGACCCTGACGCGCTGCCGGTCTATGTCGGATCGCATCTGGATACGCAGCCCACGGGTGGCAAATATGACGGCGTGCTGGGGGTTCTTGGCGGGTTGGAGGTGCTCCGCACGTTGAACGATCTGGATATCAAGACCAAACACCCCATCGTCGTGACCAACTGGACCAATGAGGAAGGCACGCGCTATGCGCCCGCGATGCTGGCCTCGGGCGTGTTCGCGGGCAAACATGCTTTGGATTGGGCGCTTGACCGTGTGGACGCCAAGGGCAAACGGTTCGGGGACGAGTTGGAACGCATCGGCTGGAAAGGCGCGGAAAAGGTGGGCGACCGCAAGATGCATGCCTTCTTTGAGCTGCATATAGAACAGGGCCCGATTTTGGAGGCCGAAGGCAAACAGATCGGTGTCGTCACCCATGGGCAGGGCCTGCGCTGGGTGCAATGCACGGTGACCGGCAAGGAAAGCCATACCGGATCGACGCCCATGCATATGCGCAAGAACGCTGGGCGCGGATTGGCGCTGATCACCGAACTGGTCCACGAGATCGCGATGAAGCACCAGCCGAATGCGGTGGGTGCCATCGGGCATATCGACGTCTATCCCAACAGCCGCAACATCATTCCGGGCAAGGTGGTGTTCACCGTCGATCTTCGCACGCATCTGCTGGACAAGCTGAACGGGATGGTCGCCGAACTGATGGACCGCGCGCCGCAGATATGCGCCGATATCGGCGTGGAATTCGAGGCCGAGATTGTCGGCCAGTTCGACCCGCCCGCCTTTGACCCAACCTGCGTTTCTGCCGTGCGAAATGCGGCGGAACGGCTGGGCTATAGCCATATAGATATCGTGTCGGGTGCGGGCCATGATGCCTGCTGGATCAATGATGTCTATCCGACCGCGATGATCATGTGCCCTTGTGTCGACGGGTTGAGCCATAACGAGGCTGAAGAAATCACGCCGGAATGGGCGGCAGCAGGGGCAGATGTGTTGTTCCATGCGGTGGTCGAGACGGCGGAGATTGTCGGGTGAGGATGATGCAATCAACACATGCCCCGGACTTGATCCGGGGCCTCGCGCCAAGCTGTGCAGGAGGCCCCGGATCAAGTCCGGGGCGTGATGCGTGTTTACCACTTCTTCACCAGACCCTGCCTAAATCGGGTCATGACCCATTTCGTCTATATCATGGCGTCGCGCCCGAATGGTGCGATCTACATCGGGCGCACCCGCGACCTGCAGTCCCGCGTGCAACACCACCGCGACGGGCGATCCGTGCATACGGCGAAATACAAGATCAAGACGCTGGTCTGGTTCGAAACGCACGACGACTTCAACACCAGCCTGAAGCGCGAACGCGCGATCAAGCGGTGGCGGCGCGCTTGGAAAAACGAACTGATCCACACGGCCAATCCGCATTGGCAGGACATCACCATCCATATCCCTGTCTGATCCGGGCACAGGTCCCGGCTTTCGGCCGGGACGGGTGAAGACAGGGAGAGACCAATGACCACAGTCATCAAGAACGGCACCATCGTCACGGCGGACCTGACCTATAAGGCGGATGTCCTGATCGACGGGGGCAAGATCATCGAGATCGGGCAGAACCTGCAAGGCGACGAACAGCTCGACGCCACGGGCTGCTATGTCATGCCGGGCGGGATCGACCCGCATACCCATCTGGAAATGCCTTTCATGGGCACCTATTCGGCGGATGATTTCGAATCCGGCACGCGTGCGGCCCTGTCGGGCGGCACCACGATGGTCGTTGATTTCGCGTTGCCTGCACCGGGTCAGGGCCTGCATGATGCCTTGCAGATGTGGGACAACAAATCGGGCCGCGCGTCCTGCGACTATTCCTTCCACATGGCGGTGACATGGTGGGGCGAGCAGGTTTTCAACGAAATGGAAAGCGTCGTGCGCGACCGTGGTATCAATACGTTCAAGCATTTCATGGCCTATAAAGGCGCCTTGATGGTCAATGACGACGAGATGTATGCCTCTTTCGCCCGTCTCGCATCCTTGGGGGCCATCGCGATGGTCCATGCCGAAAACGGCGATGTGGTCGCGGAACTGTCCGCCAAGCTGCTGGCCGAGGGCAATACGGGGCCAGAGGCCCACGCCTATTCCCGCCCCCCGCAGGTCGAGGGCGAAGCCGCCAACCGCGCCATCATGATCGCCGATATGACCGGCGTGCCGCTTTATATCGTCCACGTCTCCTGCGAAGAGGCGCACGAGGCGATCCGCCGCGCGCGGATGCAGGGCAAACGCGTCTGGGGCGAACCGCTGATCCAGCACCTGACCTTGGACGAAAGCGAATACTTTAACCAAGATTGGGACCATGCCGCGCGGCGCGTGATGTCGCCACCGTTCCGCAACAAGATGCATCAGGACAGCCTGTGGGCCGGGCTGCAATCGGGCAGCCTGTCTGTGGTGGCGACGGATCATTGCGCCTTTACCACGGCGCAGAAACGTTACGGTGTGGGCGATTTCACCAAGATCCCCAATGGCACCGGTGGACTGGAGGACCGGATGCCGATGCTCTGGACGCATGGTGTGCGCACGGGGCGGCTGACGCTGAACGAATTTGTCGCCGTGACATCCACCAATATCGCAAAGATTCTGAACTGCTATCCCCGCAAAGGCGCGGTGCTGGTGGGGGCCGATGCCGATCTGGTGGTCTGGGACCCTGAAAAGTCCAAGACAATCATGGCGAAGTCCCAGCAATCCGCCATCGACTACAACGTCTTCGAGGGCAAGGAGGTCACCGGCCTGCCGCGTTTCACCCTGACACGCGGCCATGTCGCGGTGCATGACGGCGAGATGCGCACGCGCGAAGGCCACGGCCAATTCGTCAAGCGCGCGCCCAATACGCCGACGAACACAGCCTTGTCGAAATGGAAAGAACTGACGGCCCCCCGCCCGGTTGAACGGACGGGCATTCCCGCGACGGGGGTTTGATGACTGCCGATACCGTAATCAGCGCGCAAGGGCTGAACCTGACGTTCCAGACCAATGACGGCCCGGTGCATGCGCTGAAAGATGTCAATCTGGACATCCGCAAGGGCGAATTCGTCAGCTTCATCGGCCCGTCCGGCTGTGGCAAGACGACATTCCTGCGCTGCATCGCGGGGTTGGAGGTGCCGACGGATGGCACCTTGTCAGTCAACGGCATGACACCTGATGAAGCACGCCGTGCGCGCGCCTATGGTTATGTGTTTCAGGCGGCGGGGCTGTATCCGTGGCGCACCATCGGCGGCAATGTGAAACTGCCGCTGGAGATCATGGGGTTTTCCAAATCCGAACAGGCCGAACGGGTGGCGCGTGTGCTGGCGCTGGTTGATCTGGCGGGGTTCGAGAAGAAGTTTCCCTGGCAACTGTCCGGCGGCATGCAGCAGCGCGCCAGCATCGCCCGCGCGCTGGCCTTTGATGCTGATATCCTGCTGATGGATGAACCTTTCGGTGCGCTGGATGAAATCGTGCGCGATCATTTGAACGAACAGCTTTTGCAGCTTTGGGCGCGCACGGAAAAAACCATCGGCTTTGTCACCCATTCCATCCCCGAGGCTGTGTATCTGTCCACCAAGATCGTTGTCATGTCACCGCGTCCGGGCCGGATTACCGATGTGATCGACAGCCCGCTGCCACGGGAACGCCCGTTAGATATCCGCGACAGCAAAGAGTTTATCGACATCGCGCATCGTGTGCGTGAAGGATTGCGGGCGGGGCATGTGGATGACTAGGCGCTGCCTCCGGCGGGAGTATTTTGACCAAAGCGAGCGAGGGGCGTCGTGAAATCGCTGTTGCCGATCCTCACTATTGTTGCTGCGATCCTGGTGATCTGGGTGCTGGCCGTGGTGCCGATGAACATGCATCTGACTGCTGATCAGGCGCAGCGGGACGGGCTGGCGGTGGTGCCGCAAACGCCTGCGGAACGGCAGGGTTATTCGGGGCTGGGGCTGAGTTTCGCCAATGCGGGTCTGATCCCGCTGACCTATACGCTGGACCGCCCGCGTCTGCCTTCGCCGCATCAGGTGGCGGGCGAGATGTGGGAGACGATTGCGCTGCGCAACATGACCTCGCGCCAGTCGCTGGTTTATCATGGCTGGGTAACATTGTCGGCAACGCTGGTGGGTTTTGCCATTGGCACCACGCTGGGTATGCTGCTGGCGGTGGGGATTGTGCATAACCGCGCCATGGATATGAGCGTGATGCCTTGGGCGATTGCCAGCCAGACCATTCCGATTCTGGCGCTTGCGCCGATGATTATCGTGATGATGGGCCAGTTCGGCATTCAAGGTCTGCTGCCAAAGGCCGTGATCAGCGCCTATCTGAGTTTCTTTCCTGTTGTCGTCGGCATGGTCAAAGGCTTGCGTAGTCCCGATGCGATGCAGATGGATTTGCTGCGTACCTATTATGCCAGTTCTTCGCAGGGGTTCTGGAAGCTGCGGTTGCCGGCCTCGGTGCCCTATCTGTTCGCCTCGTTCAAGATCGGGATTTCAGCGGCGCTGGTGGGGGCCATCGTCGCCGAATTGCCGACAGGTGCGCGGGCGGGCTTTGGCGCGCGGATGCTGGTGGGGGATCAATATGGCAATCCGCTGGTGACGTGGGCGGCGCTCTTTGCGGCTGCGATCACGGCGGCGGCGCTTGTCGCGATCTTTACCGCGATGGAAAGGCTGACTTTGCGCCGGATGGGGATGGCAGCGGCATGACGGGACCGGCGCTAATCTCTGTTTTGGCGGTCTGGGCTTTGGGCTGGTTCATCAATGCCCGCCTTGCTGCCAGCCATGTGGCCGGTAAGCGCATCGTGCGGTTGCTGGTGCCTGTGGTTTTCGGGCTGACCTTGCTTTTGATCTGGGAATTGCTGGTGCGGATGACCGGTGTCAGCCCCATTGTCCTGCCGCCGCCCAGCATGATCGCAGAGCGTTTTGCGGGTTCCCTGCCGATCCTTTGGGTCGATTTCGAACAGACGATCATCAAGGGCGCGATGACCGGCTATGTCATCGGGATGATCTGCGCCTTTGCCGTAGCGGTACTGGCGGACAGGTCGGATTTCCTGACACGCGGCATCCTGCCTGTGGGTGGGTTCATGGCGGCGCTGCCCATCGTCGGCATCGCGCCGATTTTTGTGAAATGGCTGGGCAGCGACTGGCAGTCCAAGGCCGCGGTTGTCGCGGTGATGGTGTTTTTCCCGATCCTTGTGAATATCGTGGCGGGGCTGCGCGATACATCCGCGATGCAGCGCGACCTGATGCGCACCTATGGCGCGGGCTATTGGCAGACCTTGTTCAAGCTGCGCCTGCCCGCCGCGATGCCGTTCATCTTTAACGGGCTGAAAATTGCGACGACTTTGGCGCTGATCGGGGCGATTGTTGCTGAATTTTTCGGCTCTCCTACGGTAGGTATGGGCTTTCGGATATCGACATCCGTGGGACGGCTTGCGCTGGATATGGTCTGGGCCGAAATTGTCGTCGCAGCGATTGCGGGCAGCACGCTCTATGGTGCTGTCGCATGGATCGAGGGGCGGGTGACTTTCTGGCACCCATCGCAACGCAAATAATCAAGCCCCGGCAAGAGGGCATCACACTGACTAGGAGGTCAAAATGAAAAAGACGATGATCGCGGCGGCCCTTGCTGCCGGTCTGGGCGGCGTGGCCCAGGCGCAAGACAATGACGTGTCGCTGCAATTGCAGTGGGTCACGCAGTCCCAGTTCGCGGGCTATTATGTCGCCCTCGACCAGGGGTTCTATGACGAAGAAGGGCTGAACGTCACCATCCTGCCCGGCGGTCCCGATATCGCGCCGCCACAGGTGCTGGCCGGAGGCGGGGCCGATGCGATGCTGAACTGGATGCCATCCGCCTTGGCCGCGCGCGAACGCGGTCTGCCGGTGGTCAATATCGCGCAGCCGTTCAAGACATCGGGGCTGATGCTGACCTGCTGGAAGGATACCGGCATTGAATCGGTCGAGGATTTCCGTGGCCGCACCATTGGTGTGTGGTTCTTTGGCAATGAATATCCGTTCCTGAGCTGGATGGCGCAGGCCGGTATCCCGACCGATGGCGGTGCGGATGGCGTCACCGTGTTGCGACAGGGTTTCAACGTTGACCCGTTGTTGCAGCGGCAGGCCGATTGCATTTCCACCATGACCTATAACGAATATGGGCAAGTGCTGGATGCGGGTGTCAATCCGGATGAACTGATCACCTTTATGTACGAAGATCAGGGCGTTGCCACATTGGAAGACGGCATTTATGTGCTGGAACAGAACCTTGAAGACCCCGTATTCGTGGACAAGATGGTCCGTTTCGTGCGTGCGTCGATGAAGGGCTGGAAATGGGCCGAGGAAAACCCCGAAGCGGCAGGCGCCATCATCATCGAATACGATGAAACCGGCGCCCAGTCAGAGGAAGCACAGGTCCGCATGATGCAGGAAGTCGCCAAACTGACCGCCGGATCGAACGGCGCGCTGGACCCGGCCGATTACGAACGCACCGTGGCGACATTGCTGGGTGGCGGGTCCGATCCGGTGATTTCGGCCGAGCCGACCGGTGCCTGGACGCATCTGATCACCGATCAGGCGCTGAACTGATCTAACCTATCATGACGAACAATGCGGGCGCTGGCGTGATGCTGGCGCCCGTTTTTGTTGGGCGACTGACTGCATGGCGCGCGTTCTGATCAGGCCGCCAATGGCAAAAGGCAGGCGCTTTTATACGGCGACATGACGTTCCTGTGTGAATCAAAACAAAACAAAATTTCTTTCAAAATGGGTTCGCTTTCGCATCGAAAGAGATTTTTAAGTTTTTGCTCTTAGGGATGGCTGTAGGAGGCGTGTGATGTCTTACAGTTTTTACTTGTTCAACCGCGACGCATGGGATGATCCGCGTGGCATGCTCAATAAAAGTGACAACCTGGGAAAAGCAAAAACGGGCGACCAGATAACGCTCCGGAACCCTGAATCGGGGCAGGTCGTGACTGTCCGCGGCGATGGGCTTGCAGACAGTCCCACTGCGGCAAGGGGGTTGTCGCAGTCCTATACGATCAGCGGACACAGCTTTGGTCCCGGCACGTCGATCGAAATGGATTACGGGTTTATCATCCGTGACAGCAACGGCATCGATTATTTTGTCGGCAAGGTAAAGGTCGGCGTTCTGACGGATTCCCTGTATAACGGCAGTGTCATGTCCGAAGGCTGGAACCCGGTCACCCAGCAATGGGTCGGGCCGCCGCCAGTCGGGACAACCTTTACCCTGATTTCGGTTGGCAACGACTATCCTGGCGGTTTCAACCCCTGGCAACGCGATGGCGGCGGCGTACGCGAGGGGCCGACAGGATTTAACCCGTATTCCAACGATGTGCACCTTGGGGCTGGCGTTGCCGCACCTGTCCTGAAAACCGGCTTTTTTCCGCTCTGCTTTGCTGCGGGCACCTTGATCGAAACCGACACTGGCCCGCGCCTGATCGAGGAATTGGTGCCGGGTGATCGCATTGTTACCTGCGATGCGGGGCTGCAGACATTGCGATGGGTCGGTCGGCGCCATATCAGTTCCGACGTCTTGTCCCGCATACCGAAATGGCGCCCCGTCCGCATCAATGCCGGCGCGCTTGGCGCTGGTTTGCCAAAGCGGGATATGATGGTGTCGCCGCAGCATCGGGTCTTGATCCGTTCGCGTATCGCCCAGCGGATGTTCGACGCTGATGAGGTGCTGGTCGCGGCCAAGGACCTTGTCGGTCTGGAAGGTATTGCGCGCGCAGACGACATCACGCAAGTCGATTACATCCATCTGATGTTTGATGCGCACCGGATCGTTCTGGCCGAAGGCGCACCGATGGAAAGTTTCTATCTTGGACCTATGGTGCTGCGCAGCCTTGATTTCGCAACGCGCAACGAACTGCTTCAACTGTTTCCAGAGATGGAAAAAGAAACGGCTGCTTTCGCCCGCCCTGTCGTGACTGGAAGGCCGGCGCGCAATCTTGTCTCGCGCCATCAACGCAATGCGCAGCCATTGGTTTTTGCCTAGGGTAGCACTTGGCCTTATGCGCCGCGGATTGGCTGCAACAAGGGCGGGAGTCCGGCCAGTGATGCATGGGGCATGACGGGGATTGCCCGCCCCTACCTTTCGGTCAGCTTCAGCTCGATCCGCCGGTTCTGGGCGCGTGCTTGTGCCGTGTCAGCGGTGTTCAGCGGCTGGTATTCGCCAAAACCATTGGCGGCCAGCCGCGTGGGCGGGATGCCCAGATCTTCGGCCATGAACCGCACCACGGACAGCGCACGGGCCTGGCTTAATTCCCAGTTATCGGCAAAACGGCCGCCAACGGTGATCGGGATATCGTCGGTATGCCCGTCCACGCGGATGATCCAGTCGATCCCGGCGGGGATGTCGTCGGCGATGCTGTTCAGGATACCCGCGACATTGGCGATTTCGGCGCGCCCCTGCGGTGACAGGTCGGCGCGCCCGACCTCGAACAGGACTTCGGAGGAGAACACGAAACGGTCACCTTCGATCCTGATCCGGTCCTGACCTTCCAGCACCTGCCGCAGCTGGCCAAAGAAATCCGACCGGAACCTTTCAAGGTTTTCAGCCTCGGCCTGCAGACGGGCGGCCTCTGCTTCGAGCCTGATGCGTTCTGCCTGTTCCAGCGCGATGCGCTGCCGTTCCTCGGACACCACGCGTGCAAGGGCGGTGTTCAACTGCGCGCCCAAAGTTTCGATCTGCACCTGTGCGGCACGGTCCGCATCTTCGGCAATGTTCAGCAGGTTTTGCAGGTTGCCGACCTGATTGCGCAGCGCAAGGATCTGTTCGTTCAGAACGGCGACCTGTCGCTGGCGCGCATCGGATTGGGCTTTTTGTTCGGACAGGGCGGCATTGGCGGTGGCCAGCAGGGCGGCCTGGCGTTCGGCTTCGGTCAGGGCCTCGGTCCGTTCGGCGGCCAGTGCGGCCTGTGTCGTGCGGGCGGCGGCAAGCAGGGTCAGCGTTTCCTCGGCCTCGCGGCGCTGGCGTTCCAGGTTCAGGGTCATGGCCGTCAGTTCGGCATCCGCGTTTTCCAGCCGCGCGCGCAGGGCGGCGACGGCGGCGGCATCGGCAAGGCGCTCTGCCTCAAGGGCGCTGGCCCGGGCTGCGTTTTCGTCACGCGTGGTTTCAAGATCGGCGATCAAGGCTTCCAACGCCTCGCGCCTTGCGGCGGCAAGGCGTGCGGTCTCGGCATTTGAATCGATTTCATCACGCGCCTGCGCAAGGGCAAGGTTCAAGGCATCTTGTTCAGACAGCAACTGGTCTTGCGCGGCCTCCAGCCCCGAAATCCTGTCGCGCGCCTGCCGCTGATCGGCCAGCAGCCCTGCGATCTGCGCCTCGAAACCGGTGATCTGGTTCTGCGCCTGTTCCAGCGCCTGTTCCTGCGCCGCGCGCTGCGCGATCAGGCTGGCGATCTGGTTGGCCTGCTGGGCCGCTTGCGCATTGGCGGCGTCAAGATCGGCGCTGAGCGTTGCTGTCCGTTCGCGTTCCAGCCCCAGCGTCGTGGCAAGCGCGGCCATTTCGCCCGACAGCAGGTCAAGTTCCGATTCCTGCCCGGTGATGGTTTCGCGCAGCGTGAACTGGATCACCATGAAAATGCTTAGCACGAACATCAGCACCAGCAGGATGCCGGTCATTGCATCCACGAAACCCGGCCAGATCGCGTTTTGAAAGCGGTTGGATGACCTGCGGCTGAGCGCCATGGATCAGCCCCGATCCCGTATCGCGCTGGCAAGGGCAGCCAGATCCTGCCGCAAGGCACCGATGCTTTCCTGCCGGCCGGCAGACAGTTCTTCGAGCAGTCGCAGCAATTGCACATCAATCGACCGCAGCCGCATCCGGCTTTCGGCGTCGATCCCGTCCATCCCGCTATCGTCCAGTTTCTGGATCAGCGCGGCCTGCCCGTCGGCCACGCGGGCCAGTTGGGCTGATGTATCATGCGTGGTTGTGACCTGTGTCAGTGTCGTGATCGCCTCGGCCAGCGTCTGGATGCGGCTGTCAGTGGCGGCGCGGTCGGCCTCGTTCTGCGCCAGCAGCAGCTGGATCGTGTCCATCACTTCGCCCATCTGTTCGACCATGGCCGTGGCCGCGGCACCGCCCGTGCCAGCGCTGTCATCGCCGTCGATCCCGACGCGGGTGATGGTGGACATCCATTCTTCCAGCTCGCGGTAGAACCGGTTTTGCCCATGCCCTGCGAACAGTTCCAGCAGGCCAACCACCAGCGACCCCGCCAGCCCGAGCAAAGAGCTGGAAAAGGCCGTGCCCATCCCGCCCAACTGGTTTTCCAGACCGGCCTGAAGCCGCCCAAAGATATCGGCACCGGATTCGTCGTCGCCCGGGTTCAGTGACCGGATGGTTTCCACCAATGCCGGAACGGTGGTGGCCAGCCCATAGAATGTCCCCAGAAGCCCCAGAAAGATCAGCACGTTCCCGATATAGCGCGTGATCTCGCGGTCTTCGTCGATGCGCTGGGCCACGGAATCAAGGATCGACCGGCCAGACGTCGAGGAAATCTGTGTCCGCGCCCCGCGCGACCGCAGCAAGGTGGCCAATGGCGCCAGCAAGGATGGTGCGGCTGTAAAACTATGCCCGCCGCTTTCGCGCGCAAAAAGCTCGATCCAGCGGACCGAGTTCATCAGCAGAAAGACCTGATTGAAACACGACAGCACCCCCAGCACGAAAACGCCCAGGATCACCCCGTTCAGATAGGGGTTGGACAGAAAGATCGCGGTGATCTGTTCCAGCCCAAGGTATATCCCTGCGCCCAGCAGCCCAATCACGATCAACATGAACAAAAGCTGGCGGATCGGCTGGGAAAACTGCGGCGCTGCCTTGGCTACCCGTTTGTCTGACACGCAGGTTCATCCTTATCTGGGGGTCGGTCACTGCACCCATAGCAGCATATGGCGGCAGAGGGACCAACCCATACAAAATCGCGGTGATGTTATGTTGCCGTCAAGGCACGGACCCTGTCTGCCAGCCATGCCATATCGGCATCCTTGATCCCGATCTCGGCCAGATGGGTGACAGTGTTGTAAAGATATTCGGTATTCGGCCCGCGCCCGCCCGTCGCATGGGCGATCATCTGCGCCTGACGTTCCAGATCGAACTGGCAATATTGGATATGGGTGCGGTCCACCACATAGGCCAGCGCCGTGATCCGGTCGCCGCTGTCGCAGATCAGCGGCACCTCTTGTTCGACATAGGCTGATGACACCAATTCGCGTTCGCGCAGCATCGCCAGCACGGTGGTTTCGTCCTGTGGTGCGACCTGAAAGGCAACACCCGTGCATTGCCCGCCGGGCTGATGGTCCAGTGCCAGCACAAGGCCCGGATGGTCGGGCGTGCCGCGATGATGGATCGACAGCATGCAGAAACTGCGGTGGAAATCAGGCAGGCGCGCCGTGACGCGCCGCACAGGCGTAAAGCCGGGGTTCCATAACAGCGACCCATATCCGAAAACCCACATAAACCTGCCCTTTCCTGTCATGCCCATAAACACCGTTTGGGCGCTGACGGAAAGGGGTCAGACCGCGCGCATCAGATCGCCAAAGATCGCATCCTGATAATCACGCAGATAGATTTGCAGCCACGGGGTATAATGTTCGGGGTGGCGCGTCACATCTGCCGACAGGTCATAAAAATCCACCCAGCGGGTTGCCATCACCTCGGTCGGGTTGGGGGTGATGCGCAGATTGTTCGGCGCATCGGCGACATAAACCTCGACCAGTTCGTGTTCGATCAGGCCGTTGCCGACATCGGCACGATATTCGATCTGGTCGCGGTGTGTCGGATAAAGGCCCGTAATCCCCAATTCCTCGTCCAGACGGCGCAGCGCGCAGGCGGCGGGGTCTTCGTCCCATGCGGGATGGGTGCAGCAGGTATTCGCCCACAGCCCCGGCGTGTGGTATTTTTCCAGCGCGCGTTGCTGAATCAGCACGCGCCCCCGGTTCATCACGAAAACGCTGACCGCCTTGTGTTTCAAGCCGCGCTGATGCGCTGCCAGCTTTTCCACCGGTTGCAGTTTGCCGTTCACCCAGGCCGGGATCATGATCGTCACGTCCGCAGCGGCGACACCAGCCGCGTCAGATGCGCGAGATTCTTGATCCCGATTTTCAAATGCGCCATGGGGCGGGCCTTTACCAGTTTCTTGTTCATATATGCCTCGAACGTCAGCTTTTGCACGTCGACATCGTGACACAGGGACACGAACCGTTCGCGCCGTTCATCGCTGCGGTAATAGGCGTTCTGCATCGCCCCCAGAACGCGGAACACCTGCTTGTGTTCCCGCATGAATAGTTTGCGCGCCAGTTGCAAATCCTTGACCCTTCCAGAGGCAAGACAGGCCGCGGCCGCCGTCGCCGCCACACGCCCGCCAACCATCGCGTAATAGATGCCTTCGCCGGATGACGGCGCGACCACACCCGCCGCATCACCGGCCAGCACCACATCGCGGCCATTGTCCCAGCAATCCAGCGGTTTGAGAGGGATCGGCGCGCCTTCGCGGCGGATCGTCTTGCAATCACTCAGGCCGGATGCCGCGCGCAGATCGGCGGTCGCCTGTTTGACATCGACGGATTTCAGCATCGACCCCATGCCGACACTGGCCTGCGCGCCATGCGGGAAAACCCAGCCATAAAAATCGGGCGAGATGCGCCCGTCATAGACCACATCGCAGCGCAGCGGGTCATAGGTCGCATTGGCGGCGGGGGCCTCGATAATCTCGTGATAGGCGATTACATAGGGAATCTTGTCGCCATCCTTGATTTCCGCGCGCGCGACATTGGACCGCGCGCCATCGGCGCCGATCACCAGTTTCGTCGTCAGCCGCATGTCATTGCCGCTGATCTTGTCGCGATAGACGACATGGGTGCCATCCGCATCGCGGGTGATCTTGGTAAACGTGCCTGCATAGCGGTGCGCGCCCGCATCCTGCGCGCGTTGCCGCAGGAAGGCGTCGAAATGTTCGCGGTCCACCATGCCGACATAGCCGTTTTCAATCGGGATATCGACCTGCCGCCCTGTGGGCGAGATCATCCGCGCGGTGTTCACCTTGGCCACGATCTGGTCGTCGGGGATAAAGAAATCCGCGATCAGGCGGGGCGGGATCGCGCCGCCACAGGGTTTGATCCGGCCTTCACGGTCGATGAACGCGACCTTGTGGCCGGAACGGGCAAGATCTTCGGCAGCAGTGGCCCCGGAAGGCCCCGCACCTACGACGATGACATCATATTGCATTGGCTATTCTCCCGGAACGAGGGTTGCGGACGGCATCTTGCGGTCCATGATCTTGGCGGCCACGACAGCGGCCGCAATGAAAAGGCTGGCTTCGAACAGGAACACCGCGCCAAAGGCTTGGGTGTCGGTCAGGGTCAGGCGCAGGACATCGGCCATCGCCGCGCCCAACAGCCCGCCGAAACCGGCGGCGATGGCTTGCGCCGCGCCCCAAAGGCCCATCCGCGTGCCTTCACGCCGCGCGCGGCCTTGTCCGGCCAGCGCCATCATCGACCCGATGGCCGCGACAGCGAACATGCCGTTGAAAAAGCCCAAGGTGACGACAGCAGGTACAATCGGCGCGCCCGGACCGACGGGCCCCAGCAGCGTGATGATGGCCAGCGCGCCCGCCGAGCCCAGACAGCCCGCCATGACCCAGTTGCGCAAAGCCCCTATTTTCAACCCCGTGGCCATGATGCCCACAGTCAGCATGCCGATAAACACCCCGCCGTTCTGCGCGCCCGACAGCGATGTGGTCTGTCCGGGTGTCAGGCCGAAAACCAGCCCTGCATAGGGTTCAAGGATCAGTTCCTGCATGAAATAGGCGGTCATCGCCAGAAAGACGAACATGGTGAAATTGCGCGCCTTTGGTTCGGCCCAAACCTCGGCCAGCCCTTCGCGGAACGGGGTGGGGTCGGGTTCGCGGGTAACTTTTAGGCCCCGTTCGATGCCCCAGACCGCCAGACAAGTGACGGCGATGGCGATCACGACGACGGCTGCGACAATTTCGATCAGGCGCAGCGGGGTGTAGGGGTCGATCAGCGCGCCGACGATGCCTGCGGTCATGGCGATCCCGAAGATCATCATCAGCCATGTGATCGTCGCCGCAGCCGCGCGGCGCTGTGGTGCGGTCGTGGTCGCCAGCAGTGCCAGCAATGATGTGCCCGACGCGCCGACGCCGACGCCGATCAGCGCATAGGCGGCGATGGACAGAACCATCCCCCATATAAAAGAGGCTTCCAGCACCACCAGCCCGACAGTTGCAGCCAAGGCACCCGCCCCCAGCGCGACCATCCCGCCGATGATCCAGCGCGTGCGCTGCCCGCCTGCGTCCGATGCATGGCCCCATTTGGGCCGCGACATCTGCACACCGTAATGCAGCGCCACCAGCAGGCCGGGGATCACGGCAGGCAAGGCCAGTTCCACCACCATCAGCCTGTTCAGTGTCGATGTCATCAACACGACGATCGCGCCCAGCGCCATCTGCACCAGACCCAGCCGGATAATCTGGACCCAAGTCAGGTTCATTCCATCGCCCCCAGTGCAAAGGCGGCGATCATCATGCCGCTGATATAGAACAGGATGCCCATGCCTTGGTACCATTGCGCCTTGCCCAAAGGATCGCGCAACAGCACCCGCATCGCGGCCAGTTGCACGGCCAGCATCGCGATGATGCCAGCGGCGTGGAAAGGATAGCCCCAAGTGGCCAGCAGACCGATAACGCCGACCTGCGGCACCGCCATCACCCAGCAGGCGACACGCGCCGCGCGGTCAGGCCCCAGCGTGACGGGCAAGGATCGCAGGCCCATGGCGCGGTCGCCTTCGACCGCCTTGAAATCGTTCAGAGTCATGATCCCATGCGCGCCCAGCCCGTAAAGGACGGCGATCACGATGACGGAAACACTTGGCGCGCCCGATGTCAGGATCGCAGCCCCCGTGATCCATGGCAGCGTCTCGTATGCCAACCCACATAATGCCGGCCCCCAGATGCCTGATTTCTTGGCGCGGACCGGTTCGGCCGAATAGGCCCATGCCGCCAGCACCGCCAGAATCGTCGCGCCAAAGACCCAAGGCCCCAACTGATAGCCGACACCTAGCCCCAGCCCCGTCATCGCCAGCGCGATCCACAGGCCCCAGCGCCCCGGTATCCGGCCAGAGGGGATCGGCCGGTCAGGTTCGTTGATTGCGTCGACATGCCGGTCGCACCAGTCATTGGCGGCCTGACTCATGCCGCAGACAATCGGGCCAGCCAACAGGATACCCAGCAGAATCAAGGTCCAATTGCCGGTAAAGGCCGCGCCCGAAGATACGATCCCGCACAGCAGCGCCCACATTGGCGGGAACCATGTGACAGGCTTGATCAACCACAGGATCGCCCGCGGCTCTGGCCAGCGGCGCGTGGAACGGTTTAGCGGAAGATCGGACATGACGCTCATACTGTCAGTCTAAGATGACAGTCATGGCCAGAGCAAGTGTAAACTAAAGCTTACACTGCGCCAATCGGTCGCGTTGCGGATGGCGGTGGTGCGCGGCGGTTGCCACAAAATCCGCAACCGATCAAGTGTTGTGTCGAGACCACCGTACGGTGGGTCTTTTGACAAGGATTTCCGTTTACGGTCTTGTCGTATGGCGCGGCCTGCAACCGCACGACCGGCCTTCTGACGTGACCCGAAGTGGAACAGTTCAAATGAACGATATTCTTGTCCCGGCCGACCCCGCCGATCTGATCGACCGGATTGTTGACCTGCAACTGCGACTGGATGCTGCGGTCGATGCGGTGCTGCAATCCGAACTTCGCCGCCAGCATGGGCTGCTCTCGCGTCTTGCCGACCGGATCATGCCGCCCGATGATCTGTTGGCAGACCTGATCCAGCAGCTTGGCGATGCGCGCCGGGATCAGATGACGCTGGTCAGGGATCTTCAGAATTGCGACGCCCGCAAGGAGTATGGCATTGCTTTCGTGGCTTTGTCGCAGGCCTTGCTGGTCGCCATCGCGTCGGCGGCCGAGGCGCGCACAGGCATCAACCAATGCTATGCGCGCCACGCCGCAGGATCAGTGACAGATGTCTTGCGCGAAACCTGAGCGTATTTCCTGATATTTTAATCGTATTGCGGCATTAATTTCCTCTTCACACCCGTGAAGCTAAACGTGGCACGGGGTGCAGAGGTGCGGGATGACAAAAGATAAAAACACGCCGACGATCATCAAACGTAAAAAAGTGATCTCTGGCGGCGGTCACCATGGTGGCGCTTGGAAAGTCGCTTATGCGGATTTCGTGACCGCCATGATGGCATTTTTCATGCTGATGTGGCTGTTGAACGCGACGACAGAACAGCAGCGCAAGGGCATTTCAGATTATTTCGCCCCGACCATTCCGATCAACCGCGTGTCGGGCGGTGGCAGCGGTGCATTTGGTGGCGATAGTGTCTTTACCGAAGATACCCTGTCGCAAAGCGGGACGGGCGCCGCGCAACCAACGCTGGGCGCCGCCCCCGTCCGGACCGAAGACGAAGCCGCGCTGGATGCCGCCGCCGCACAAGTCGCTGCTTTGCAACAGATAGAGGCGATTTTGCTGGGCCAGGGCGGTGAAAGCCTGATCTCCGAACTTGCCTTGCGGCATGTTGTGACGCGGCTCACCGATGAAGGGCTGGTGATCGAAATTTTCGATCTGCCCGATGCGCAGATTTTCGTCGATCACACCAGCACTCCTACCCCTGTCATGCAAGAGGTGTCGGCGGTGCTGGCACGGCTGTTCACAAGCGTCAGCAATCCCGTGACCGTGACCGGCCATCTCAGCGCGCCGCCGATTCCGTTGCGCGACACTGGTGTTTGGGAGCTGTCACAGGATCGGGCAGCGGCAATGCGTGTGATGTTGCAGGACGGCGGCCTCAACCCGTTGCGGATCGTGCGCCAGATCGCCGCTGGTGACCGCCAGCCAGCGGTCGCAGACCCGACCGCAGCACGCAACAACCGGATCGAAGTGATCCTTCTGCGGTCGGATATCTGACGGAATGCAGGTCGCATTTTAGCTGTTAGGGCCATGTTAAGGCCGGGGTGGTAGGTCGTTGGACGAAGTTTGGTACATGTGTCGAAAAGGCCCCTGAATGAGCATATCCTCCTCCATGAACGCAAGCGTTTCGGGTCTTGCAGCAAATGCGTCCCGCCTTGCGACGATTTCCGATAATATCGCGAATTCATCGACCTTTGGCTATAAACGGGCGGTCACCGACTTTGAATCGATGGTCATCGAAAGCGGGCGGGGGACCTATTCGGCGGGCGGTGTGCGCACCAGTGTGTCACGCCTGATCGACGAACGTGGCGCATTGGTTTCGACCACGAACCCCACCGACCTCGCGGTGCGCGGCAGAGGCATGTTACCGGTGACGACGGCGACCGCCGTAGCCGTTGGAAACGGGGAAAACCCTCTTTTGCTGACAACCACAGGTTCGTTCCGCCCGGACGCTCAGGGTTATCTGGTCAGCCCCGGGGGGCTTGTCCTGCTGGGTGTGCCTGCTCTGGCCGATGGCACGATCCCGAACTATCCGCGCGATTCGATCGATGGTCTGGTGCCGGTACAGATCAACGCGAACCAGTTCGCAGGCGAGGCGACAACGCGAATCAGCGTAGCCGTCAACCTGCCCGCCACTTCCACCAGAGAGGGTGCAGCAGGCGATGCCGAAACGCTGTCCATCGAATATTTTGACAATCTTGGTGCCTCTTCCAATCTGACTTTCTATTTCACGCCGACAGTTCCCGCGAACGGTGCATCGAACACCTGGACCATGCAGATCCGCGACAGCGAAAGCGATACAGACGCCGATGGCGTCCCTGATCTTGTTGGTGAATACACGCTGGTTTTCGATGCGACCCGTGGGGGTGGTGGTACCTTGGCCAGTGTCACAAACACCGCTGCTGCCATCGGCGGAGCCTATGATCCGGGCTCTGGCAGCCTGACGATCGCCGTCAATGGTGGGCCCATGGAGATCGTGATAGGTGAACTTGGCAGCGCGAACGGATTGACACAATTGTCGGATGCTTTTGCACCGGTGTCGATTTCAAAGAACGGCACACCCGTTGGCAGCCTGACATCTGTCGAGATTGACCCGAACGGATTCGTCCGGGCGTCTTTCGACATCGGTATCAACCGCGTCCTGTATCAGATTCCCTTGGTTGATGTGCCTAATGTCAACGGGTTGGAAACCCTGGATCAGCAAAGTTTCCGGGTCACACCCACCAGCGGTTCCTTCTTTCTGTGGGATGCCGGCGATGGACCGACCGGCGATATCGTCAGCTATGCAAGGGAAGAATCAGCCACCGACGTGGCGGGTGAGCTGACGAACCTGATCCAGACGCAGCGGGCCTATTCCTCGAATGCGAAGGTGATCCAGACCGTGGACGAAATGCTGCAGGAAACCACGAATATCAAACGCTAATCGTCAGGATCTACCGAGATGAGCATTTCAAGCGCCCTCAACAACGCAGTGACAGGCCTGACAGCTTCCTCAAGACTGGCAGAGGTCGTGTCGTCCAACCTGTCTAACGCCCTCACGGAAGGATACGGGCGCCGCGACGTCAGCCTGTCCGCCGGACGGCTTGGCGGGGTGCAGGTCAATGGGGTAACCCGCTTTTCTGATCCGGGCCTGTTGGCAGATCGGCGGCTTGCCGACGCGGATCTGACGTCTGAACAGCGCGTTGCCAACGCCCTTGTGCGGCTCGAGACCAGCTTTGGCGGGGTCGATGGCACCACCGGGCTGGCTGCGCGATATGCTGCTTTCGAACAGGCCTTGATCAGCGCGAGCAGTGACCCTTCTTCGACGACTCGTCTGAACACGGCTGTGTCGCGCCTGTCTGACGTCGCGGCCACCTTGCGGGACCAGACCCGCAGCACGCAAGCATTGCGGCAAGAAGCGGATGCCGCCATTGGGCGGGATATCGACAGGCTCAACAAGGGTTTGCAGCAGGTCGCGGACCTGAACAAGGATATCTTGCGGATCAAGGCATCAGGCAGTGATCCTTCGGGGTTGCTCGATCTGCGCCAGCAGGTCGTCGATGATATAGCAACGATCTTGCCGGTGCGTGAAATGGCGCGCGACAACGGAACGATCGCCTTGATGACGACAAACGGCACGATGCTTCTTGATGGGCGTCCGGTCGCGTTTGGGTTTTCGCCAACGCCAACGATCACTGCTGACATGACCCTCGCCTCGGGGGCGTTGTCCGGTGTGACGCTCGACAACCAGCCACTTGACCCTCTGACAGGAATCGGCCGGCTTGGTGGTGGATCGCTTGGCGCTGCTTTCACCTTGCGCGACAAGACGTTGGTCGAGACTCAGCAAGGCCTCGATCAGATCGCCGCAGACTTGATCGCGCGGTTTCAAGACCCAAGTGTCGATGCAACAATTACGGGTGGATTGCCCGGCCTTTTGACCGATGAAGGTGCTGCTCTGGATTTGTCCGATTTGCCGGGCTTGGCCGGACGCATCACTGTATCCACGGCGGTCGATCCGGCCCGGGGCGGCGACCCCAGCCTGCTGCGGGATGGTCTATATGCCGCGCTGCCTGGCCCAAGCGGCAACAGTGCGCAGCTGGACCAATGGCTGGATGCCCTGACTGCGCCGCGGTCCGATGTGCCGGGCATCAGCAGTCGGTCCGCTGCCGGACGGATCGCCGATTATACGGCCGCGATCGGTATGCGGCGCCTGGCTGCGGAAGAAGCTGTTAGTTTCTCTGCTGCGAAATGGGGAAATCTGCATGCTTCGGAACTCGCCAACGGTGTCGACACAGACTTTGAACTTCAGGTGCTGTTGCGGGTCGAACAGGCCTATGCGGCCAACGCGAGGGTCGTCGAAACCGTCAACCTGATGATGCAACAGCTGATGGAGATTTAGCCATGCAAGTGACACGTGTAGGCGATATGGCGCAACAATACCTGTCACAGCGTACCGGTAGCGCAATCAAGTCAAATCTTTTACGTCTGTCCAACAGCCTTTCATCCGGGCGTGCGGCCGACGTTGTGCGCCATCTGAATGGCGAAACGGCTCGGTATACTGGGATCACGCACCAACTGGCACAGATTGAAGGGTATCGGCTGGTCGGGCGCGAGACTGGCCAGATGCTCGATGGTATCCAGAAGGTCGTAAGCCGGGTCGATTCCGCGCGGTCACAATTGGCGGACCAAGTTCTTCTTGTCAGTGACAGCAGTACATCTGCGCAAGTCGATGAGGCTGCGCGCCTCGCAGAGGGGACGTTTGACACGATCGTCAGCGCGCTCAACACCCGCCTTGCTGATCGTGCCCTGTTGAGCGGGCGCGAGGTTGA
Organism: Loktanella sp.; assembly: GCA_017542965.1. Lineage (GTDB taxonomy): Bacteria > Pseudomonadota > Alphaproteobacteria > Rhodobacterales > Rhodobacteraceae > Yoonia. The sequence goes on from JAFWEI010000004.1 coordinate 65,293, forward strand.
CACCACGCCGTTGATATCGGCTGATGCGATGCTCGGTCAGCTGCGGACCGCCATTGGTGCCGACCGGACAGTCGCCGGCATTGATGCGGCGGTGACAGCTTGGTTCGATGATCCGCTTGGCGGTTTCGCTTCCCTGGCCTACCAGGGGGATACGGGCGCCATGCTGCAGCGGCAGGTTTCTCCGGATCAACAGATCGATGTTGCCGCACGCGCCGATGATCCCGCGATCAAGGCGACACTCAAGGCTGTGGCACTTGCTGCCGTTACAGCAGACTTGCCTGGTCTCGGCAGCGACGCGAAACGGGGCCTTGTCGAGGCGTCCGGCGGGCTATTGTTCGGGGCGGCATCACAGATTGTGGGGATGCAATCGCGCATCGGGTCAGCCCAAGCCGCCCTTGGCGAAACGCAGGCCGAATTAACGGCCCAAGAGACGGGTTTGCGGATGGCCGTCAACGATCTCAGATCGGCCGATCCGTTCGATACTGCGACACAGCTAAAAAGCGTGGAACTCCAATTGGAAACGCATTTCAGCGTCATCGGACGTCTATCACAGCTCAGCCTGCTGCGGTTCATCTGATGCGTATTCTGTCGATATGGATCGTGTTCATAGCAACGATGCTGCCACAATTGGTGCTGGCGTCACCGATCCGTATCAAGGATCTGGTCGAATTCGACGGGGTCAGATCAAATGATCTTGTTGGTTATGGATTGGTCGTGGGCTTAAACGGCACGGGCGACGGTCTGCGCAACGCTCCGTTCACCGAAGAGATCCTCAGCAACACGCTGGAACGACTAGGGGTGAACGTCACTGGCGAACAGTTTCGGCCCAGGAATGTTGCTGCCGTGCTGGTGACGGCCAGTCTTCCACCTTTTGCGCGCGCAGGAAGCCCGATGGATGTGACTGTCTCTGCGATTGGGGATGCGAACAGCCTGCTGGGGGGGACCTTAATCATGACGCCGCTGAATGCGGCCGATGGTGACATCTATGCGGTGGCCCAGGGCACAATCATTGCCGGTGGTGCCTCTGCGGTCGGCGAAGGCGCGGCGGTCATCACCGGCGTTCCCACATCCGGCGTCATCCCATCCGGCGCGACGATCGAAAAAGAGGTCGCTTTTGATTTTACGGGTCTGACCCGGTTGCGACTTGCGCTGCGGACACCTGACTTTACCACTGCGGGCCGCATCGAACAGGCCATCAATCAGCATTTCGGTGGGCATGTTGCCTTGATGCAGGATGCCGGCACCGTCGAATTGAACATCAGTGCGACCCGCATGGCGTCGCCAGCCCATGTCCTGGGGCGGATCGAGAATATTCTGGTCGAACCTGAACGGCGTGCCCGCGTCGTTGTTGACCAGCGGTCAGGCACGATCGTGATGGGCGAAGACGTCAGGATCAGCAGGGTAGCCGTCAGCCAAGGCAACCTGACCCTGCGCATTCAAGAGGCGCCGCTGGTCGTGCAGCCCAACCCCTTTGCGGCGGGAGAGACGGTTGTTGTCCCCCGCACGGCCGTTGGTCTGGAGCAAGAGCCGGGGATTGGGCTGGCAGAAGTGCCAGAAGGCACCTCGCTCAGCGAGGTTGTCGCAGGTCTGAACGCGCTGGGCGTGGCACCGCGCGACATGATCGACATTCTGAAAAGCATCAAGGCAAGCGGTGCCTTGCATGCGGAATTCATCGTCCGCTAGTGGCCAGCAGGCCTTGATCGTCGCGACCATGCGACCATACGACCATACGTTTACAGCGGAGTCATTCCCTGCGCATTTTTTGTGGTTGAAGCGGCTAGCGACAGGCCACGGATGCACCCTGCCCGTTGCCGCCCCGACCCGGCGAAAGATTGATATCATGGGGCGGGCGCGCATGATGGGCTGGCATGTCGCAGGCTATGCGCCGTGCCTGATGGTGGATGTCAAAAGCTGCCCCCACCATGCAGCCTTTGCAATACCAAGGCCCAGCTGCATGCCGGAATTGGATCTCGTTGGGTGGCGCGTGTCAGTCTGGCACGATATGTCGCGCGGGGTCAGCCGTAGCTGCGCACCAGGCTGGATGCGATCAGGCCCCAACCGTCGGCCACGACAAAGAACGCCAGCTTGAACGGCAGCGACACGATGGCAGGTGGTACCATCATCATGCCCATCGACATCAGGACCGCTGCGACGACAAGGTCGATGATCAGGAATGGAATGAAGATCAGGAAACCCACCTGAAATGCCCGTTCCATTTCGCTGAGCAGGAAGGACGGGATCAGGATCGACAATGGTGCGTCAACCGGTGCCACATTCGGGTCGATGTCAGGGCGCAAAGCGGCCAATGTGGCGAAGGTGTCCGGCTCGATCCGGGCGGCCATGAAGCGCGCCAATGGGTCCATCGTGCGCGCAAAGGCTTGGTCCAGCGGCATTTCGTTGTTCATCAGCGGTGCGATGCCGCCAGCCCAGGCTTCGGCAAAGACGGGTTCCATGACGAAATAGGTTAAAAACAACGCAAGGCTGATGATCAGCATGTTCGGCGGAGATTGCTGCAAACCAATCGCCTGACGCAAGATCGCAAAGACGGTCACGATGAACGGAAAGCAGGTCACCATGATGGCGATGCCGGGCACAAGGCTCAGCACCGTGATCAGCACCAGCAGTTGCACCGACCGCGTCGCCAGCGACCCGTCATCCCCCAGGGTGATTGCGAAATCCTGGCCTATTGCCGGTGTGCCCGCAGCCAGGATCAGGAATGCGGCCAGACCAAACCCCCGCATATCAGGCCAGATTGCCGGCGTCATTCGCCACTTCTGTCAGGCGCACCGCCAATTGCCCCGGTTCGCCGCCGTCAAGTTCCTGCAGCTCGCCCCGCGCGATCAGGCGGTCCCCGATATAAAGCTCCACCGGGTCGTCGATCCTTTTGTCGAGGGCAAGCACGGCATTTTCACCCAAGCATAGCAGGTCCTTGACCAAGGGTCGTGCCTTGCCCACCGAGACGGAAATTTCAATCGGGATCCGGTTGAGCGGGTGATCATCTGACGTGATCCTTTGGGCTGTGGGCGTATCATCCATTGGCGTTATTCCTTTGAGTGTCCGGATATAAAGAGGCGAGAATCTGTCTGATGTCCGCAAGGCAGCGGTCGAGGTCGAAAGACCTGTCCATGCCTGCCTGGCCGATCCAGGCGGCATGGGGTGACAGGGTCGGGTCTGCGAGGATCGTGACGCGCGGGGCGATGTCCGCCGTGGCGTCTTGTACCGGGCGCTGCTGGTCCGGATGGACATGGACCACGATGGCTTCGGCCTGATTTTCGCTATGCTGCGCCATGACAAGGTCGGCAATCTGTCGTGCAACGCCCAGATCTGCGCATGTCGGTAGAATCGTTTCGATCAGTGCCTGAATCAAACCGCCGAGCGATTCCATCACATCCTGCTGCGCTTCGCGGTAGGTAAAGTTCATGTCCGACAAGGTCTGAACCAGATCGTGGTTGAGCCGGTCTGCGTCTGCATTGGCCGCGTCGGTCGCCGCTGCGAAACCGGCGGCATAACCATCGTGATAATCCTCACTTGGTCCGGGATCGGGGATCTCGGCCATGTCAAAGGATTCAAGGTTGAAGACACCGCCCATCAGCTACGCCCTGCGGGGGCTGGGTCTTCGATCCAGTCCTGAAGAATCTGGATCGTTTCCGGCTGACGTTCCGCGATCATGCGGCGCAGCCGGGTGACCGGGTCTTCGTTCATATCGGGCATGTCAAACCCGCTGCCCATGAATGCGGCCATCGCATCATCATTCACGGCCATCGCCATTTCCATCGGCGGTTCTGGATCGCTGATACCTTCGATCAGGTTGATATCACGCGGTGCTGGCAGAAGGCGTGACGGTGCCATGATCGGTCGCACCACGAACAGCCCCAGGATCAGCGCAACAATCGCAAGAACGCCGATCTGGATCAGCTGCATCATGTCGAGCGGCAGGCCCACCCCCCCGGTCTCTGCTGATGTGCCGACTGGCGCTATCGGATCGAATCGCATTGATTTCAATGTGATGACGTCGCCACGCGCGGTATCCAGCCCCACGGCCGAAGCCACAAGTTCCTGCAGTGATGCCAGTTCTTCGGCGCTGCGGGGTTCGGTGGTGATTGTGCCATCGGCTGCGGTTATGGTCACGTCGTTGATCAGCACTGCCACCGTCAACCGCCGGATCGCGCCAGGTTGGCGCAGCAACTGGCGCTGGGTTTCGGACACTTCATAATTGGTTAATGTCCGGCTTTCGCTGTTTTCGTTGCTGGACGCGCCATTGCCGCCCGCGGCATCGCCATCTGGCAGGTTCGAGGCGACGGTCACGCCGCTGTTGCGGCTGTCGGTGGATGCGCCGGTGTTTTCGGTGATGTCGGTGCTGATCGCGATGCGGCTGTCGGGATCGACAAGGCGTTCGGTGATCGATTCGGTTTCGGTGATCGTGTCGATCGCCACCTCGACCACCGCATTGCCGATGCCGACACGCGCGGCCAGCAGGCGTTCTGCCCGCAACCGCAAGGCGGCGGCGCGGTCTTCGGCTGCGGGCATGCTGTCCTGCCCGTCGGTGTCGGACAAAAGACCGCCGGTATCGTCGATGATGGCAACCCTTTCGGGGGCCAGCCCAGGCACGGCGGCACCCACCAGAAACTGCAAGGCCCTGATATGCGATGCAGACAGCGTGCCACCTCCGGTTGTGACCGTCACCGCCGCCGTCGCTGTCTGATCGCGGTCGAAGGCCCGTGTTGACGGCGTCGAGATATGCACGCGCGCCGCCCGAATGTTGGGATTGGCCAGAATCGTGCGCGCAAGCTCGCCTTCCTTGGCGCGCCAATAGGCGGCGTCGAACATTTGCGACGTCGTGCTGAACCCCGACAATTGATCCAGAATTTCATAGCCCTGGCTGCCGGTTGCAGGCAGCCCTTCGCCAGCAAGCCCCATCCGCAGGCTGTCGCGCATCGCGGTCGGCACATAGATATTGGCGCCGCGCACCTCATAGGCCACGCCGCGCTGGTCCAATGCTGCGATCACGTCACCTGCGGCGCGTGCCTCGAGCCCGCCGTAAAGCAGCCCCATATCCCGGCTGCCCGCACCGCGGGCAAGGAACAGCACGGCAAGAAAGACCGCAACACTTGCCGCGATCACAAGGATACGCCGAGAATTGTCGAGGGCGGACCAGACCGAGCCGAAACTTCGCAAAGCGGTTCTCCAATATCAGGGGCATTCTGCCGATGCCCTTGTTTGACCGATGAGCCTTAACAATCGGTTAGGGCTTCTTGGGGTATGACATTTTTTATAAACCCTGAGAGGAACAGCCATGACAGCAGTCGCCGACCCCGACGCCGATCGCCCCCGAAAATCCGGCAAGAAACCCTTGTTCATCGGGCTGGCCTTGGCCCTTTTGGGGGCAGGTGGCGGATTCTTTGTGGTGCAGTCCGGGATGCTGTCGGGCGATGGAAAAACGGCACAAGACGCGAATCAACCTGTTGCAGCATCCGTCGCGCTGACCGTCGGTTTTGTCGCGCTTGATCCGCTTGTCATTTCCCTACCAGCCACCAACGGGCGCGATCACCTGCGATTTTCCGCCCAGCTCGAGGTGCCGCTTGCCTATGTCGCCGAGGTCGCGGCGATCAAGCCGCGCATCGTGGATGTGCTGAACGGATATTTGCGCGCGGTCGATCTGGCCGAACTGGAAAACCCGGCTGCCCTGGCGCGGATGCGCGGCCAGATGCTGCGCCGCGTGCAGGTCGTGGCCGGTGACGGGCGGATCAGCGATCTGTTGATCATGGAATTCGTGCTAAGCTGAAGGAGGACGTAAATGGACTTTATTTCCGATATGCTGCTGGCGTTCGGGGCGTTCGGGGCGGGATTTTACTGCCTTGTACTGGCGCGCCGTCTGCGCCGTTTCACTGATTTGGAAAAGGGCGTTGGCGGGGCAGTGGCTGTTTTGTCGGCGCAGGTGGACGACCTGACCAAGACCCTGAACCGTGCGCAGGCTACGGCAAAAGGGTCGGTGGACACATTGGCTGATGTCAGCAAACGTGCCGAAGCTGCGGCGCACAGGCTCGAATTGCTGGTCGCGTCGATGCATGACCTGCCGGAACCCGAACCGCAAGTCCCGGTGCCGACCCCCATCTTTGCCCGTCGCGAATCGGTCGCGCGAGGCCCGCAATGACGGCATCCGCATTGCGCCGCCGCCATCGCGGGACCTTGCACATTCTGGCGGGGCTTTTGATGCTGTCGGCTGTCGTCCGCGCCGGTGCGCATATCGACCCTGCCTTTGCGCAGGAAAGCCCCACACCTGACCCTGCAACCGTCGATGTCGCAGCGCCGTTGCCAGCGGCGGAAATGTTGGCTGCCTTTCAGGCGCGAGAGGCGCGTTTGGCCGAACGCGAAGGCCAGCTGCGCGACCGGATTCAGGCGTTGCGCGTCGCCGAGATCGAGATCGCCGAAAAGCTGGAGGCGATGCGCCTTGCCGAAGACTCGCTGAACGCCACCATCGCGCAGGCAGAAACCGCCGCTGCGACAGATGTTGACCTGCTGCGTGCGGTTTACGAGAACATGAAACCCAAAGATGCCGCCGCCCTGTTCGTCGAAATGCCCCCGCAATTTGCGGCAGGATTCCTGGGCATCATGCGGCCGGAAGCCTCGGCGCTGATCATGGCCGCATTGCCGCCGGAAGTCGCCTATTCCTTCAGCGTTGTGCTGGCTGGCCGGAACGCAAACGTGCCAACGGAATAGCTGGTCAGGGAACTTTAACTCTTGGGCCTTAGACCGGTTTCTGCAGCTGCATTCATTAAGGGGACAGGGACGTCATGATTGGTCTGATCGGCATCGTCGTTGTTTTTACAACGGTTTTCGGGGGCTATCTGCTGGCTGGCGGCAAGATGGCTATTATCCTGAAATCGCTTCCCTATGAAATGCTGATGATTCTGGGGGCCGCGATTGGCGCTTTCGCAATTGCGAATGACTCGTCTACCGTGAAGGCGACGATCAAGGACATGGGCAAAGTTTTCAAGGGCCCCAAATGGAAAGCTGACGATTACCGCGATCTGCTGTGTCTGCTGTTCGAATTGATCCGCGTCGCGCGCACCAACCCCGTCGCCTTGGAAAGCCATATCGAAGCGCCGGAAACATCGACGATTTTCGGGAAATATCCCAAAATCCTTGGCGACCGCGAAGCCATCGCGCTGATCTGCGACACGCTGCGGTCGGCCTCGATGAATTATGACGACCCCCATCAGGTCGAGGAGATTCTTGAAAAAAGGATCGAGGCGACATTGCACCATAAAATGCATTCTTCCCATGCATTGCAGACGGTCGCAGATGGCTTGCCCGCGCTGGGAATTGTCGCGGCGGTTCTTGGTGTGATCAAGACGATGGCGTCGATTGACCAGCCGCCCGAAGTGCTGGGCAAGCTGATTGGCGGCGCGCTTGTCGGTACCTTTTTGGGGGTGTTTCTGGCCTATGGTTTCGTCGGCCCTTTTTCCAACAAAGTCCGCGCAGTGGTCGAAGATGATGCGCATTTTCATCAACTGATCCGCGAAGTCCTGATCGCCAACCTTTATGCCCATGCACCCAACATCTGTGTCGAAGTCGGGCGGCAGAACATGCCCAGCCATTACCGTCCCAGCTTTGCCGAAATGGAAGACGCGCTCAAAGCCACCAAACAGGACGCGGCATGAGGCTGGTTTTTGCCGCTTTGCTTTTCGTCTGGCTGCCGCTTGGTCTGTTGGCGCAGCCTGTGGCTGTGCGGACGGGTGAACATGCGACATTCACCCGTGTGGTGGTCCGGCTGCCAATTGAGGCTGATTGGGATTTCGGCCGTGATGCGGATGGATATGTGTTGCGGATGCCGGTGGCCGACGGTTATGACCTGCGCCGGTTTTATGACATGATCCCGAACCGGCGCATCACGGCGGTTTCACAGGATGCTGCCTTGGGCGAATTGCGTCTGGCGGTATCCTGTGCATGCCGGGCTGATGTTTTTCTGGCGACACCACGCTTTCTGGTCATTGATGTGCGCGACGGCCCGGCGGATCCAGCGTCGCCGTTCGAACGATTAACTGATCCAGAAGACAGGGCGCCGCAGTTTGCCGTGGCAGGTCCGGGGGTCTTGCCTGTTGTCTTTCCCGATGATTCCACCACCGGCGGCACGCAGGCTTTTCCGCTGCCCTTGGTCTTCGCAGAGCAACCTCCTGTGCCTTTGGCAACTACGGTCACGGATGATCTTGCGGCACTTGAACAGATCGTTGTCGAAAGCCTTGGCCGCGGTCTGACGACCGGTGTGCTTCAGCCAGATATCGCGGGCAGCGCAGAAATTCCTTCTGCACCACCGCAGATCGTGCCGACGCTGCCTTTGCCCGGCATCGCGGTGTCAACTGGTGTTGATCTAGCCGCGGTGCCCGGGGTGGCCCCGCCCCCTGCTGCATCCGACGGCACCGTCTGTGTGCCCGATTCCTTTGTGGATCTGGCGGCCTGGGTGGACGACCGGCCGTTCGCTGTCCAGATCGCCGCCAAAAGATCGGCGCTGGTGCAGGAATTCGACCGTCTCGACCCTGAAATCGTTCTTGGTCTTGCGCGGGTCTACGCCCATTTCGGTTTTGGACGGGAAGCGATCCAGACATTGAACCTTGACGCAGAGGGGTCGATGGAACGGACCTATCTGCGCCTGATCGCGCAGATCCTTGATGACGAACCGATCACCTTTCCGGATATCGCGCAACAGGTGTCATGTCCGTCGCAGATCGCGCTCTGGGCGTTCCTTGCGTCCCCGCTTGACCGCCCTGCTACACATGCGGACCGTGCGGCGATCTTGCGTACGTTCAAGAATGTACCATCCGCGCTGCAAAGCCATCTTGGGCCGCGGCTTGCCGCACGGTTTGCCGCGACCGGCGATGATGATGCCGCTGATCAGGCACTGCGTATGGCGCGCAGGCAGGCACCTGATGCCATCGAAACGCAGCTTGTGGCGGCTACTCTTGCCACGCGTCTGGGCGATGACAGCGCAGAGCTGGACACGTTGACAACGCTTGCGCAAACTGAACCGCGCATCACGCCAGAGGCGATGATCCGCTTGCTGAATGAATCGGCACGTCAACAGATTGCGGTGCCAATGGCAGATATGGTCACGGCCGACGCCTTGCGTTTCGAACACGCGCAGACATCGACCGCCGCCGATATTGCCGTGGCGCAAATCGCGGCCTACCTCGCGGTTGACGCGTTTGCCCCGGTGATCAACCTGGTCGAGGAAATCCGACCAGCTGTCGATGCAGCCCTGCTTGGCGATCTGCAAATGGACATCGATATGGCTGCTGCCGCGCGCATGCCTGATGCGGAATTTCTGGGCCATTTTCTTGTCCGACCCATGCCGCTGGACCGGTTTGACCTGCGCGACAAGGTGGCAGAGCGTTTGATATCATTGGGATTTCCTGATCAAGCCTTGCGTGCCCTTGGACCAGCAGCCCCCGGTCAGAATGACAATGTGGTGGATCATCTGCGTGCGGCGGCGCTGATCGATCTGAATGATCCAAACGCCGCGCTGCGTATCTTGCGCGATGATACGACCGATCGGGCGGTTGAATTGCGGGCTGCCGCACGGTCGGCCCAGGCGGGCGATGCCCCGTCCTTGTTGCAAGATGCATCATCCGACGATGCTGATTGGCGCAGCGGAAACTGGGCCGGTCTCGCGCGCTCGGACGATCCGCTGTTGCGTGGTGCGGGGGCGGCCGTGCTGAATGTTGGTGACCCTGATCTTGACGACGTTGCGCCATTGGCAAGCGGGCGTATCCTGCTGGACGATGCGGCACAATCCCGTGCCTTGCTGGACGATCTTTTGAACAGGTTCGCGCCACCAGAGGATTTCTGACAGTCAGCCTCATGGTTTGGTAACCATTTTGGGGCAATCTGGCTGGCAAGTGGAACTGGTTGGCAGTCGCCGCCTTGTGATGAAAGTTAATCGGATTGCTGGGCCTGACGCTGCGCGACATCTTTCAGCCAACCATCCTGCTGGCACTGGCCTTGATGGCGATCATCGTGATGATGATCCTGCCGATGCCGGCATGGGTGCTGGATATCGGGCTGGCTGCGTCCTTCGCGCTGGCGATCCTGATTTTCACCGTCACCCTGTTCATTGACCGGCCGCTTGATTTTTCGGCTTTTCCGACGGTTCTGCTGGCGTCCTTGATGCTGCGGCTGTCGCTGAATGTCTCTTCGACCAAGCTCATCATTGGCGAGGGGCACACCGGCACCGATGCCGCGGGCGAGGTGATCGAAGGTTTCGCCATGTTCGTGATGGGCGGCAATGTGTTGCTGGGTCTGGTCGTTTTCTGTGTCCTGCTGATCGTGAACTTTGTCGTGATCAACAAGGGGGCGACCCGCATGGCCGAGGTCGGGGCGCGTTTCGCGCTGGATGCCATGCCCGGCAAACAACTGGCCATCGACAGCGATATGTCGGCCGGCGCCATCGACCACCAAGAGGCAAAGGCCCGGCGCGAACGTGAACAGGCGGAAACGACTTTCTTTGGCTCGCTTGACGGGGCGTCCAAATTCGTCAAGGGCGATGCGATCGCAGGTTTGCTGATCACCGCGCTGAACCTGATCATGGGGCTGATCATCGGAATCGTGGTCCATGACATGCCGCTGGGGCGGGCCTTTGAAACCTATGCGATCCTGACGGTTGGTGACGGGTTGGTGTCGCAGATTCCGGCCGTTATCATTTCGATTGCATCGGCGCTGTTGCTTGCGCGTGGTGGTGCGACGGGCGCGACCGATCTTGCGCTTGTGGCGCAATTGGGCCGGCATCCGGCCGCGCTGGCGACGGTTGCCGTGTTGATGGCGCTGTTTGCGCTGGTGCCGGGCCTGCCGTTCATCCCGTTCATGGCGGGGGGTCTGGTGCTGGGCGCTTGCGCCTATGCGCTTGCGGCGGCGGCACGTAAAACCGCAGCCCAAGACCTGCGCCAGTCAGAGACGATTGACCAAACGCCGATCCGCGAGTCGATTGGCGATATGCTTGATCTTGACGACATCCACGTCGAATTCGCGCCTGACCTTGTGGATATGGTGCTGGATCCCGGGACTGGCCTTGATGCGCGGATCGTCAATATGCGCAACCATGTCGCTACAGGCTTTGGTGTACTGCTGCCGGAAATCCGGCTGACCGATAACGCAGCCCTGCCGCCGGGATGTTATGTCATCAAGATTCAGGGTGTCGAACAGGTGCGCGACACCCTGCGGCCCGGCCAGATTCTGGCCTTGCTGAACGACACGGACGGCCCCAGCATCCCCGGCACCACGGTGAAAGAGCCTGTTTACGGCGCACCCGCGCGCTGGATCGACCCCGGCCACCAAGAAACCGCAGCGATGAACAACCTGACGACGGTGCAACCGACCGAAGTATTGGCAACCCATCTTCTGGAGATTGTGAAACGGAATTTCCCACGGCTGCTGACGTTCAAGGCGTTGCGCAGGCGGCTGGACGAGATGGTCAACCTGACCGACCGGGTGCGCGGCGATGCCAACCGCAAGATGCTGGATGAACTGATCCCCGACAAGGTGCCGGTCGATGTGCTGCTGTCGGTTCTGCGCCTGCTGCTGGAGGAACGGGTGTCGATCCGCAACCTTCCATTGATCATCGAGGCGGTGGCAGAAGGTCGGCAGATGTATCCGTCGGTGGATAGTGTGACCGAACACGTGCGCCAGCGGCTTGGTTTTCAACTGGTCGCGGCCTTGCGCCGCCCCGATGGGACGATCCCGTTGATCCAGCTTGCGCCGGAATGGGAAGACACCTTCACCAGTTTCGAGATCCGGTCGGACCGGGCCGCCGGTGATGTGGCGCTGCCGCCCGACCGGTTCAATGAACTAGCCGATGGTCTGGCCGAAAAGCTGGGGCAGGCGGCCAATGCCGGGGCCTATGCGGCCGTGGTGACAACCATGCGGCGGCGGCGTTTCCTGCGCACGGTGATGACGGCAAAAGGGATCATGAACCCTGTCCTGTCATTCGAAGAAATCGGGATCGAGGCGCGTCCCGCTTTGGTCGGTCTGGTCCCTGCATGATTCAGGACCTGCTACCACTGCTTGGGGTATCGCAGGCGTTTTTGTGGACCGGATTTGCCGTTTTCATGCGGATCGGGACGATGATGGCGCTGCTGCCCGCCTTTGGGGACCAGCCGGTGCCGATCCGGGTCAGGCTGCTGTTGGGCATCATGTTTACCCTGATCGTCGCCCCAGCCGTCAGCGGGGACATTCCCAATCTTCCCGCGTCCATGCCCGCCGCGGTGGCCCTGCTTGCACCAGAGGTTCTGACAGGACTTTTCTTTGGATTGTTCCTGCGGTTTTTCATTCTGGTTCTGCAGATCGCAGGGTCGATCGCGGCACAGGCCTCATCGCTGTCGCAGATTTTTGGCGGCAGCGCGGGCGTTGATCCGCAACCGGCCATCGGGCATATGCTGGTTGTTGCGGGCACGGCCCTTGCTGCCTTGTCCGGTCTGCATGTGCAGGCCGCGGCCTATATGATCCACAGCTATATGCTGGTGCCGTTCAGCAGCGCGCTGGACCCGCAGGTGGTGGCGCAAACCGGAGTCGCGCAGATCGCGCGGACATTCAGCCTTGGCTTTTCGTTGGCCGCACCATTCCTGATCGCATCCTTGGTTTACAACGTCGTGCTTGGCGTGATCAACCGCGCGATGCCGCAGCTGATGGTGTCCTTTGTCGGCGCGCCCGCCCTGACCGCCGGTGGCCTGTTGTTGTTGCTGCTATCTGCGCCGCTGATGCTTGGCGTCTGGATCGACGCATTTTCGGGTTTCATGAACAACCCGTTCGGGCCACCCTGATGAGCGAGAGTGAAGAAGGCGGCGACAAACCGTTCGAGCCGACCCAGAAAAAACTCGACGATGCCCGCGCCAAGGGCGAATTCGCCAAATCGGTCGACCTGACGGCCGCTGCCGCCTATGGCGGGTTTTTCGTGGTCTGTCTGTCCATCGGCTATACAACGCTGATCGCGCTGGCCGACACGATGCTTGTGCTGCTGGATCAGGCGACGGAAACGGCCAGGTTGATCTTTGACGGGTCGGGCAAGCCGATCATTGGCGGGATCATCTGGTCGGCGGCGGCTGCGATCATGCCGTGGTTTCTGGTTCCGGCCGTGATTGCCTTGCTGATGGTGATCGCGCAACGGGCGCTGGTCTTTAGCCCGTCCAAGATCGCGCCCAAGCTGGACCGCCTGTCACCCTTGTCGGGTCTCAAGAACAAACTGGGGCGGCAGGGGCTGTTCGAGTTTTTCAAAAGCATGGTCAAACTGATCATCTACATGGTGATCATGGGGGCGTTTCTGGTCGCGCAGATCGACACGATCATCGGGTCCGTCCATTTGCCGTCGGCCCTGGTGATGGCGACCTTGGGCAACATGCTTGTGGTGCTGGTTGGGATCGTCTTTTTCGTGGCCCTTGTGGTGGGGGGGATCGACTACCTTTGGCAGTCGGGCGAACATTTGCGCAAGAACCGGATGAGCCGCAAGGAAATGATGGACGAGATCAAGCAAGCCGAAGGCGATCCGATGATGAAACAGCAGCGGCGCATGCGCGGGCAGGAAATCGCGATGAACAAGATGCTGGCCGATGTTCCAAAGGCCGATGTCATCATCGTGAACCCGACCCATTACGCCGTGGCCCTGCAATGGGACCGGCAGGCCGGGTCTGCGCCTGTCTGCGTGGCGAAGGGTGTCGATGAAATTGCCGCGCGGATCAGGGAATTGGCGCATGAACATGCGGTCCCGATCCATTCCGACCCACCGACCGCGCGGGCGCTGCACGCGGCTGTCGCCATCGGGCAGGAAATTGCGCCCGATCATTACCAAGCGGTGGCTGCCGCGATCCGGTTTGCCGAAACCATCCGGCAAAAGGCGCGCCACCGATGACGCGGTCTGCGCAACGGATTGCAGATCTGGTGGTCCTCACGTCCGTGTCGCTGCGGGCGGCACAGGCCGAAATGGCCGATCTCAAGGCGCGTGAAGCCGATCTGCGCCAGAACCTGATCGACCTTGCCGCGCAAAAGCTGCGGGATCCGCGTGCCGAAGATGACCCTGCCCTGATCGCCGGGGCCGATCTGCGCTGGCAACAATGGGTGGATCAACGGCGCGCGGCGGTGAACGCCGAACTGGCGCAGCTGCTGGCGTTGATCGACAACCGCCAGTACCGGCTGCGCGGCATGTTCGGTCGCGATCAAGCCGCGCGGGCATTGGCCGACAGGGCGCAGAATGACCGCAGATTGCAGCGGTTGCGGGCCAGCGATTATGAATCCTGACGCACGATATCCATGATCAAGATGTCGGTGACATCGTTGCCGATCACGCTCTTTGCTGTTTGGAGCAGGTTATTGCGCAGGGCCCGCATATTGGTGCCTTCGGTGAAATTTCCTGAAAAGCCACCGATATTCGCGTGATCGAACATGTCCTGCAAGAACCCGTCTCGCAGTTTCGGTTCTGCGTCAAGAACATTGCCAACCGCGCCTGGCAGGACCTCCAGGTTCAGCGACAGCACGACCAGCGCGGCCACACGGCCGTCTTCGACGACGGGAATGATGAACTGGTTGTTCAGCTTTGCATATTCACGCGCAGGGCCAATGTCGGCTTCGGGCAGCGCCGTGCCGGCCATGTCTTCGGGCAGGTCGCTGCATGTACAGCTTTCCAGCGGTGCGGTTTCGGCCGCGTCCGGCTGTAACATGAGGCCCGCGCCGACACCGGCCCCGGTGCCGACCAGGGCGAGTATCGCCGGGATCAGGATCGCTTTCATCATGTCTCCTTAAAACGGCAGCAGCCGTTCCAGCACCTGCTGTCCATATCGGGGTTGCTGCATATCGGTGATCTGGCCGCGGCCACCATATGAAATCCGCGCCGATGCGATCTTGTCATAGGTGATTTCGTTCTGGCGGCTGATATCGGCGGGCCGGATATAGCCGGTGACGATCAATTCGCGCAGTTCGTAATTCACGCGGACCTCTTGCTGGCCCATGATCGCCAGCACGCCATTTGGCAGAACATCCGTCACGGTCACGGCGACGCGCAATGTCAGTTCTTCGTTGCGTTCCACCGTTCCATTCCCTGTCGCGTTGCTTTGGGAATTGAGATCGACAAGTGATCCAAAAGTTGCGCCTTCCGGCAAACGCGGTTCGAGCCGTTGCGGGATACCCAAAAGCTGCGGCACACCGGCCCGCTGCGATGCAGACCGTGACCTGTTGGATGTGTTGCTGATCGACGCACTGTCGTCGATTTCGATCACGACGGTCATGATGTCGCCGCGTTGCCGCGCCCGATTGTCGCCCAGCAAGGACCCGCGTTCGCCGGTCCACAAGGATGCTTGCGGTGATGTGCCCAGCTTGGCTGTGGATTCGATTTCGGGCGCGCCCGGATGGATCATCGCGTCGCGTTCGGGGTTGAATTGCCGGGTCGTAAAAGGGGGCTGATCGCCAATGGGTGTTGTACTGCATGCTGATATGCAAATAATGAAACCAAATTGGCTAATCATGTGTCTTATTTTGATCATGGTGACACATATCCGACACCGTCCGGACCAATCCGCGCCGTGACAGTTGCGCGTGACGACAGGTTCATCACGCGGATCAGGTCGCCCGCCCCGCCGCGGCCCAGTGCGCGGCCCTCGGTCGAAATAGCCAATCCGTTGTGGCGATAGGACAGCATGATGATCTGGTTGCGGTCCACGACCGCCGGAAAACCGACATCGCCCTGCCGGATCGGCCGCCCTGCGTAAAGCGCGACACGGGTTTCCATGCCGATGATGCTGGCGGGGTCGGACAGGCTTCCGGGGATGACCTGACCAGAGGCGACCAGATCTTCGGCCGTGATGATGGATTGCGCGGGGATCGTGCGCGCGGCCAACAGCGTATCGGCCCCCGCCGGACCCGCCATGATGGCCATGATTGCCAGCGACCGGATCATCGCACTTGCACCATCGACCCAAGCATCTGGTCTGCCGCCGTGATCACCTTGGAATTCAGTTCATAGCCGCGCTGTGCCTCGATCAGGTCGGTGATTTCGCGCACCGGATCGACAGAGCTGTCCTCAAGATACCCTTGGCGCAGCACGCCCAACCCGTCTTCGCCGGGGGTGGCGACAGCCGACGGGCCGGATGCGGGCGTTTCCAGAAACAGGTTCGATCCGATGGCTTCCAAACCCTTGGGGTTGGTAAAGCCCGCCAATGTGAATTGCCCCAGCAGCTGCGGTTCGATCTGGTCGTTGAAAAAAGCGTAAACCTCGCCCTCGGCATTGATCGCGACGGACCGCGTGTCGCGGGGGATCGTGATGTCGGGGACCACCGGATAGCCATCGGATGTCACGATCTGGCCGTCGCCCGTCAGTTTCAGGCCGCCATCGCGGGTAAAGGCGGGCCGTCCATCCGGTAGCGTTACCTCGAGATAGCCGTCACCTTCGATGGCCAGGTCGAGATCGCCGCCGGTCGCGGCAAGCGATCCCTGGCTGAGCATCACGCTGATCGCGCTTGCCCGCACGCCAAGCCCCAATTGCACCCCCGTCGGAACAGCGGTCCCGTCAGAGGCATTGATGGTGCCGGGTCTGACAAGCTGCTGATAATGCAGATCGGCAAATTCGGCGCGGCGGGCGTTGTACCCCGTGGTGTTCATATTGGCGAGGTTGTTGGAAATCACCTCGACCCGCATTTGCTGGGCTGTCATTCCGGCGGCGGCAATTTTCAAGGCACGCATATCATGTCTCCTTTAGGTGCGGGTCGCGTCGATCACGCTGCGGATGCGGTCATGTTCCTTTTCCAGAAACCCCTGACCCAGTTCATAGGCGCGCTGGACTTCGATCATGCGGCTGATCTGCTGGATCGGGTTGACGTTGGAACTTTCCAGAAAGCCTTGCAAAATGCGGCTGTCGGGTGCCGCGTCGATACCGCCGCGCGAGTCAAACAACGTTCCGCTTTCGCGGATCATCTGGTTGGGGTCCGTCGGGGTCACCAGACCGATCTGCCCGATGGCGGCACCATTGGCGCTGATCGTGCCGTCGGCACCGATCCCGATGGGGCCGGCACCGGCAGGGACGAAAACTGGCGCGCCGCCGGGGTCCAGCACCTGATACCCGTCTGCCGTCACCAGATCGCCCTGGTCGTTGGGGCCAAACATGCCCGACCGCGTCAACCGTTGGCCTTGTGGCGTTTCGATCAGGAAAAATCCGTCGCCCTCGATCGCCAAGTCAAAGGTGCCGCCGGTCTGCGCCAGGCTGCCTTGGGTCATGACGGTATCGCGCACCCGTGCGGTTGCCATCGACAGGGATTCGGTATCCGGCCCCAGCGCCTTGACATGTTCGGAAAACAGGATGCCTTCGGCGCGGTATCCGGTGGTCGAGGCATTGGCGATATTGTTCGCCAGCACCTGCATTTCCTGCAACAGGCCCGATTGCCGTGTCAGTGTCGTATAAGTCGCGTTATCCATGTCTAGCCTCCGCTGATGATCGGGATCAGGGTGTTTTTGAACAGGCCGACCAGGGCTTCGGACATGAAGGCCATGGTGATCCAGAAAACCCCGATGATTGCGGCCAGTTTCGGCACGAAGGTCAGCGTCATTTCCTGGATCGAGGTCAGCGCCTGAAACAGGCCCACGACCAACCCCGCCGCCAGTGCGACGGTCAGGATCGGGATCGAGATCACGAAGGCCACCCAAAGCCCCTGGCGCAGCGTGTCGTAAAACAATGCTTCGGACATCATACCGGCATCCGCAGGATTTCCTGATACGCCTCGACCACGCGGTCGCGCACGGTCACGGCGGTCTGCACCGCAAGTTCGGTCTGCGTCAGCGCCTGCACCAATGCATGGGGGTCGGCGCCGCTGGTCATGGATTGCATTGCCATGGTTTCCCCGGCGCGCAGCGTTGCCATGAAATCCTGTGCGACATTTGCAAAGGCCGCCCCCGAGGTTCCGGGGTCCGGTGCCATGGCAGATTTGCTGGCAGCATAATTCTGGGCGACAAGTGCGCTGAGTTCCATTCTGAATCTCCTTATTTCCGAAGCAGGTCCATCAGGGCCGAGGACATCTGCCTGACCTGATCGAACATCTTGAGGTTGGCTTCATAGCTGCGCTGGGCTTCGCGGGCGTCCGCGATCTCCAGCAGCAGGTTGACGTTTGAGCCCTGGTAATAGCCGCTGTCATTCGCAAGAGGATGCGCAGGGTCGTAGATGCGGGTCAGATCGGTCTGGTCGAGCTGCAGCGGGCCGGTTGCGACCGATCCGGTGCGCTGGCCCTGGCTGACCTGTTCTTCGAACGAAATAACCTTGCGCCGAAACCCCGGCGTGTCGGTATTGGCAATGTTTTCAGAGACATGCCGCAGCCGGTTGGCCTGTGCTTTCATGCCGCTGGTGGCGACGGACATCGCGTCGGAAAAATCATTCATCCGCGTCACCCCCGCCCAAGCGCGGTGCGCAACACCGTCATGCCGTGCCGATAGATCGCAAGCGCACGGTTGTGTTCACGGGCGACCGCGACCGAGGCGAACATCTCTTCCTCCAGCGATACGGTATTGCCGTTCGGTGACGCCTCGCCGTTGGTGGCGACAGGCCGCGCCGCCGTTTGCGCGGAGCCTGTGGTCAGATGTCCGGCCCGTGTTTGGCGCAGATTTGCTGCCGGTCCGGTACGATACACGTCCTGAAATGGGGCGATCTGTTGCGCGCGGTATCCGGGTGTATCGGCATGCGCGATATTGCGCGTCACGACAGCCTGCCGCGCACCTGCGTGGCTGGCCATGGCGCCTGCGGTCTGGAACAGCTCCAGTGATTGGTACATTGAGGATTCTCCTCTGCTGGTTTCAATCATTGATTAAGGGCGATTCCTTAAGATCAGGTATGCAGTGCAACCTGAGGACGCCAATATGCCCCATTTTCTTCTGGATCAGGTCCGTGACGCCGTCCGCAGGCTTGACCCGGTCCATGCGGGCGGGCGCGTCTGCGGTGTTGCCGGCGGCACCCTGCAGATCGGCGCCTTGCCAGCGCATGTGCAGATCGGTGATCGTGTCCGCATTCTGGCACGCCAAAACAACCTGACCGGGGAAATTGTACGGCTCGACCCAGGGTTTGCGCATGTATTGGCCGATGGTGCGGTGGATGGTGTGTCGATCGGTGATCGCGCGGTGATTGACCCTCCGGCCGTTTTTGCGCCTGACGACAGCTGGATCGGGCGCGTCATCGACCCCGATGGCCAGCCACTCGATCAGCGCGGCCTGTTGCCGGGGCCGATGGCGCGCCCGTTGCGCACTGCGCCGCCTGCGCCGCATGGCCGCCGCGGGCTTGGTGCGCGTCTGGAAACCGGTCTGGCAGTTTTCAATACGCTGTTACCCATTGTTAGGGGGCAGCGAATCGGTCTTTTCGCGGGGTCCGGCGTGGGTAAATCCACGCTGCTGGGCGATCTGGCGCGCGGCAATGCGGCGGATGTCATTGTGATCGGCCTTGTCGGGGAACGCGGCCGCGAATTGCGGCATTTCATAGACGACGTGCTTGGCCCCGAAGGCATGGCAAAATCGGTGATCATCGCCGCCACATCCGACCGTGCGCCGCAGGTGCGGCGGCGCTGTGCCTGGGCTGCGATGACAGTGGCAGAGCATTTTCGCGACGCGGGCAAGCAGGTTCTGCTGATCATCGATTCGGTGACGCGTTTTTGCGAAGCACATCGTGAAGTCGCCGTCGCGGGTGGCGAGCCTGCCAACCTGCGCGGCTATCCTGTTTCGACAGGTGCTGCCATCGCCAGCCTGTGTGAACGCGCGGGTCCGGGTGCCGGTGACATGGGCGATATCACGGCGGTGTTTTCGGTCTTGGTCGCCGGATCTGACATGGAAGAACCCGTCGCCGATATGTTGCGGGGTGTGCTGGACGGGCATGTCGTGCTGGATCGCGAAATCGCCGAACGCGGGCGTTTTCCCGCGATCGACGTATTGCGGTCCGTGTCGCGCGCCTTGCCTGCCGTGGCGACAGCCCAGGAAAACGCCATGATCACGCAAGCACGGTCGCATCTGGCGGTTTATGAACGGTCTGCGCTGATGATCCAGGCGGGCCTTTATGCACCGGGGTCGGACAAGGCGATTGATGCCGCGATGGCCTGTTATCCGGCGTTGGACAATTTCCTGACGATCAAGGATCAGCGCGGGACGCTGGCGCATTTCGCGAAATTGCGTCAAGCGATTGCAGGGGGCGTCGGTGAAATGAAGCCTGCATTTGGTGACACCGGCCAGCGCGGCTGACCGGAATGTGAATCGCCACAATCCTCAGCACCCGGTTGGAACCACGCCCCTTCCTGTCCATCGACAGCGGCGGCGCGTGTGGCGTTACCCGCCTCGTAGCCTGTTGCGTCTGACAGGCTGTTGAACGCGTGCGATCCCGCCGCGCAGGGACAAGTCGCGCCACCGCTGCGGCACTTGATCAGTGACATTTATCAAACGCCGCTTGTCCAGGCTGCTGCGGCAAAGACCGGGGTGGTTTGTCATCTCGAGCCGCGATTCTGGCAGGGAAAGGCCAACCAAGAAAAGCGTCGATAGCCCATGATCCTACGCTCGACGGCCGATTGGCGGCATCGATTGCAGCAGCGTCAATGCCGCGGATGCGCTTGACAGGCCTGCGGATTGTGATGCCTCTGATCGCACCAGAAACAGACGTATCAGTTTTTCCTGCTGTGCCGGATCGGCGAAATCGGCCATTATATCCGTGCCAAAGCTGGCCTTGGCGCGCGATCTGAACAGATCGCGCTGTTGGTCGATATCAATGCTGCCCATGCTGGCTGGCAGTCCCAATGCCGTTTCGAAAACCTGGCGCAGGGGTGCATTGCCCATCATCGCAAACCATTGGGCCCCATTACTGGAATTGCCCGAAACAATATCCGCGATTCCAGATTGCAGGTTCAGGGCCAGACGCAGGTCGTTATTCTGTGCGCCAACTGCCTTTTCAAATTGCTTCTTTTCGTATCTCGCGACCATGTCTGGCACAAATTTCGTCAGCGTGGTGCGCGGGATCGGACTGTCACCGAAACCAAACGCCCGGCTGAATTCGGCATAGCGTTTATCGGCAAGGCGGTTCGCAAGGGCGTCATCCGCGATGGTCCCCTCTTCCAGTATCTTGCGGATGAAAAAGCGGTTGTTGATGTCGTCATCAAGGCCGAAGGCGCCCAGCGCCACAGACAAAAGCCTGCGGTCATCTACAAGGTCCTGCGCCGTTGTGACCTTGCCAATGTTGTCGCGGAAATAGTCGGTGGCCCTGGCCACCGGTTGGCTTTTTGCAAAGGCTGTTTGCTGGGGTTCGAGCGTGCGTTCAAGAAACCGCCAACCGACATAGCCTGTCAATGGGACAACCGGTTGAAAGCTCATGGTGCCGACGCCGACAGCAGGCGTGCCTCGCGCGGTAAAAGCGCCCGCAGCGATTTGAGCGTGCGGTAGAAATCCTCGGCCATCACGGCCATGGTTGCAGCATTCAGACTGGCGCGGCTGTCATCGTCGCGCAGCGCCTGGCTCAGCTGTTCGATACCCAACAACACTTGACGCCGTGCATCTGCCGGGGTGGCATCGCCGGACAACGCAAGTTGCGCGATATAGCAGACCCGGCGCACGGGTGTGTTGACCTCATCAGGTCTGATCGCGTCGCGCAGGCGCAGGATATGCGCATTCGGTGTCAGTATCGACAACCGCGTCCGCCGATCGCCGTTTTCGATGACCGCGCCGTTGACCAGCACGCGTTCACGGGGGTTGAGCTTTAAAACCAGACCCGACATCAAGGTGCAACCTGGCCGTTCAAGCCGCGCATCACGGCTGAATTGATGTCGATCAGTGCCTGGGCGTCTGCCATCCCAGCCAGTACCTTTGCGCTGTGATGATCCGTGAACTCGGCCAGATAGAATAGTTTTGCCCGCAAATCGACGGGAAGATCGTTGTCGTGATCGGCGACACTTGCCGCAAGGGCCGTCCAGATCCGCTGGTTGTCGTGGAGCGCCGCAGCAAGGGCCGGAAAGTTCACGGCCTTGTCGGTCAAAGTGTGCCGCAGGCGGGTCGTGACCTGGCTGAGCAATTGCGATTCGATCGCGCGGTCGGTGCGGATCGCCATCTGGGTGGGGGCATAGGCTTGTCGGGCTTGTTCAATAACATTCACGGGTGCGGTCCTTTCAGGACTTTGTCGAACAATCTGCGCTGTTTACGCGGTGCGTGGTGGCGGTGCCGCTTCTGCGGCACCGCCCTTTGCCTGGTTTTACCGGAAGAGCGACAGGATCGTCTGCGGCGCCTGATTCGCAATCGACAAGGATTGCACACCCAGCTGCTGTTGGACCTGCAAAGCCTGCAACCGCGCAGAGGCTTCTTCCATGTCGGCATCGACCAAAGCGCCGATTCCCGACCGCAGCGAATCTGTCAGCTGCGAGATGAAGTTTGACTGGGTTTCGATACGGCCCTGGCTGGAACCAAAGGCTGCCGCAGCGTCGATGGATGTGTTGATCATCGTTTCGATATTGGCCAGTGCCGCTGTCACCTTGTCTGCGTCGGTCACGTCCAGCTTGTCCAGGCCAACCAGCCCGCCAGTCGCCTCGCCACCAGCGGCACCGTTGTCAGTCAGTGTCATCGCAGCACCATTATTGTCGATTTGGAGCGACCATGCACCGGTCGCCGCATTCTGACGGACATTCGTGGAGATATTCGCAAGGCCCGCGCTGTCGATGATCGTCTTCAGGCCACGCGCCACATCTTCGAACGTCTCACCTTTGCCGGCGATATAGTCGAAGTTCATCCCGCCAACGGTTGCCCGGTAACCGTCACCTTCCGACACACCGGCCGTGGTGGAGAACGTCAGTTCAGACGCCCTGGCTGCAATGGTTTGCGTGTTCGTGGTTGCCGCTGCTGCGGTGTTGCCATTTGATATCAAGGCAAAGGTCGCCGCACCGGTGCCGCTGGTGTTCACTTTCACGGCGTCGAATTTGGACGTCGAATTGATGGTGATGGCGGCGCCTGTAACAGCGGCGTTGATACCTTCGATCCCGGCGGCATTGATCGCGGCAGTCAGACCTGCAGCGAGATCGTTGACAGCGGTGGTCGCTGTCACGAACGTGGCCGTCTTGCCTGCAACCTGGAACGTATAGGTCTGGCCTGCGAGGACCGTACCAGCGACTGTTGCCGTCAACTGGTTAGCACCACTTGAGAATGCAGCGCCTGTACCATCGGCCGCACGGTTGCCGCCCAGCGTGGTCGTCACGTTGGCGTCCAGGTTGGCGCCTGTGCCATAAACACCGGCGTCAAAACTCATGTCCTGGCGCGACACCGTGATATTGCTGGCGGCAACGGTCCCGTCGCTGGCACGGTCAAGCGAAGACAGAATATCGACATCTTCGCTGCCTTTCAGCAGGTTCATGCCGTTGAACTGCGCGGCACCGACCACGGATTTGATCTGCCCAGCCAAGGCTGAAATATCGGCCTGCAACTTGGTACGGTCAACATTCTCGCCCTGTGCTGTGACAATCTTGTCTTTCATCTTGGTCAGCAGGTCGGTGACTGTTTCCGCACCGTTGCGTGCCACGGCCACCGATGATTTGCCCAAAGACAGGCTTTCTGAAATGGCCTTGAAGCCACTGACATCGGATTCCATGACTTTCGAGATCGCCCAGACTGCGGAATTGTCCTTTGCCGATCCCACCTTTTTGCCGGTCGAGATCATTTCCTGGGTCTTGCCAAGGTCAGAGTTGATGGATTTCAGCGTTTGCAGCGCGACCATGGCGCCGTTGTTCGTTAGAATACTGGACATGAGTGTTGGCCCTTCAAAAGGCGCTTTGCGCCGGGTTGGTTCATAAATCTGCGGATATGCAGGTTGCTGCGCCATTCTGACGTTGATCTGGGCACCGTGGTGCCTGTCATCCTGCCATTCGGGCAGTGCTCTGACTTAAGCGCCGGATCCTGAACAACGGATTAATGTCCAAGACGGCGATTCAGCCAATTCGAGTCAAATCAGGCTTTCCTGACCAGATCGGGCCGTGTGACCGGACTGGCCGCAAAGCGCCCGGTTTGGTCATAGACCTGCAAGCCGTCGCGCACCGCCTTGAGCGCCGTCAGCCGCAGCCGCGCCGCGCTGATGCCCTTGAGTGCTGCTGCGAGCAGCGCCTGATTCCGCGCAAGCATCCGCGATATCGCGCGCAGATCTGCCGCCGCGCGCGGTGCTTGCTGCAATTCGTGGAACAGCTGGTCCTTGCGCGCGGCCAGATCGTCAAGCACGTCATATTGCCCGGCAAGGATCGCCGCAATTTCCGTCTCTAGCAAGCTGCGCAGTTCGGTTGCCGTTGAGTCACGCATTGATGCTGCGCTTCATCGCGTTGAACAGCGATTCGGCAAGGCCGATGCCGCCTGATTTCGCCAGCTCGATCGACTGTGCGTCGCGCAGGAAGGATGAAAACTGATCCTCTCCTATGCCGCCCCCGAAAGACGTACGGCTTGTCCCGAGTCCCGCCGATTTCAGCATTTCCGCCAGAAACGTTGCTTCGAGTTTTTGGGCGGCTTCGCGCAGCCTGGTATCGCCGCGCAACGATTCGGGGATCGCGATCGGGCCACGCGGGGGTGACAATACGGGGATGATGGTCATGTCCTGCTCCGTCAGTGATTTTTTTCATCCTGCGGTAAAGCCGTAAACATTCAGTAAGTTTCTTCTGTCACAAGCTGCCGGACCTTATTGGACAGGACATCGCATGTTTGTGCCTCATTTGATCCCCGCCGCGTCGGCTCTGCCTGTGGCCCCTGCAGGGGCTGTCGCGCTGGCAGGGCAGGACGATTTCCAACTGGCCTATGATGCCGCTGCCGGGTTGGCGGCGGGCGACCCGCAGACCCTGACAGATGCGGCGATCATGGTCCCTGACCTGACCGCCTCTGTGGATATTGATCCGGACACGCCGATGCTGACCGATGATCTGGCGGGGGAAAGGGGGGCTGATTTGGGGCTGATGACAACGGCGGAGCCTGTGATCATTACCGCCAGCCCCGATCTGAAAGCCGCCGTTCCCACGATTGCAGCCGTTGACCCCCGCCTGCCGGTCAAAGTTACCCAGCATTCGCTGATCCAGATGATGTTCGACCAGTCAGCCGCGCCTGTCGCGCCGCCGCCTGCCGATGTGCCCTTGGTACCTGCGTCGACGACGGTACTGCCCGGTGCGCGACAGGCCCTATCAGCAGAGGAAATCGCGCGGGCCGGTGTGGCGGATACAGCTGTTGGTCCCACCCCGCGCGACACCGCCATCAAGGATGGCGCAGCAATTGCGCGTATGGCCGGCACTGTTGCCATGCAACCGGCGCCGCTGCCGGTTGCGGTGCCGCCGTCAGTTGCCACGCCGGTACCGGCGCTTGCGCCGCTACCGACGCCGGATACCCCCGCGCCCTTGCCGCCCGCGATCGCTGTTGATCGCACCGTGCCGACGCCGCCTGTCGCCACAGCGATCAAGCGGCCCGAACTTGTTATCCCGATTGTCAAAGGGCTGGACCCCAAGGGGGGCGCGTTCGGTGGCGACGAATCCGCCTTGGCCTTTGCCCCGACAGGCGACACGGCGTCGGTTGCGGGTGCGGCCAAGGCATGGGACGCGCAATCTGCGCCGGGTCTGGCCCGTCATGTTGCACAGCAGCTGGCCATCACGATCACGCAGACCGCAGGGCAGCCAACGGAAATCGCGCTCAATCCCGAAGAACTGGGTCGGGTCCGGATGAGCATGTCGCTAACCGATGGGGCGCTGATGTTGCATATCAACGCAGAACGGCCAGAAACGGCCGATTTGCTGCGGCGCCATATTGATGCCTTGGCACAGGAATTTCGCAGCCTTGGCTATAACGATATTTCCTTTGATTTCGGCGACGGACGCACACAGGACGAGGCGCGCCATGACGCTGGTCCGGTGACCGAACATGCCGAGGATACCACCGAAACACAATCACCTGAACAAACAGGCATGCGGCAGCCGCGCGGCGGCCTTGACCTTCGCCTTTAAGGAGAGATGATGGAAATCCCCCAATCCAGCAGCGCTATTGCAACGAATCGCCCGCCGTCGGCCGCGGGGTCGCAATCTGGGATCAGTTCCGATTTTGAGACATTCTTGCGGATGCTGACGGCGCAGATGAAAAATCAGGACCCGCTTAATCCGGTCGAATCAGCGGATTTTGCGACGCAGCTGGCGACATTTTCTGGCGTTGAACAGGCGGTGCTGACGAATGATCTGCTGCGGGGGCTTTCGCTGCAAATCGGGGTCTCTGGGCTGGCAGCCTGGGTCGGCAAGGAGGTGCGCGCGCCTGCGCCTGTCTATTTTGACGGCGCGCCTGTCACGCTGCACCCCAACCCAATGGCGACTGCGACCGCAGGCGAAATTGTTGTCCGTGATGCCAGCGGGGCTGTGGTACATCGTTTCGCGTCACCTGCGACGACTGATCCTGTGCAATGGGACGGTGTGGACCGCAACGGGGTTCGGTTGCCGGATGGTGTGTACAGTTTCGCTTTTGCAAACCTGAGCGAGGGCAAGGCTTTGGGTGAAAACCCGGTCGACACCTATAACACGGTAACAGAGGTCCAGTCTAATGCAGGTCAAACCAGCCTTGTCGCGAATGGCGGTATCATGATCAGGCTGGGCGACGTCACGGCGCTGCGCAGTCCGTCGTGATCCGCGGCAGGATATGCATGCAGTCGGTTCCCACTGGCACAGCGCCGCAGATCATGACATGCCAATCGCCTCGCAAACGCCCGCAGATGCGAACCCATCCCGCGCGATCCATCTGGATTACATCATCTGGCCAAGCCACATTGCACCGCCGACCAGAACACCCCCCAACGCCATCCACGACAGGCGCGCGATCCGGCGCTGTGGTTTGGGTTCGGGCGCGGGGTTGTTCAGGCGGATCAGCGCCTGTTCGGCAAGACGCGGCAGCTGCGGGCCGAACCGCGACAGGATCATCGCCGTGCGGCCAAGGTCACGCAGCAGGGCCTTTGGCCCGATGCTTTGCTTGATATAATCCTCGACCACAGGCTTGGCGACTTCCCAGATATTCATCCGTGGGTCCAAAGACCGCGCCACGCCTTCGACCACGACCATGGTGCGTTGCAAGTGGATCAGCTCGGTGCGGGTTTCCATGCCGAAACGTTCGGTCACCTCGAACAGATAGGACAAAAGCCGCGCCATCGATATGCGGCTGGCATCCATGCCAAAAATCGGTTCGCCCACCGCGCGCAGGGCGCGGGCGAATTCATCGACGTCGCGGTTGGCGGGGACATAGCCCGCCTCGAAATGCACCTCGGCCACGCGCTGGTAATCCTTGCGGATGAACCCGAACAGGATTTCGGCATAAACGCGGCGGGTATATTCGTCGATCCGCCCCATGATCCCGAAATCATAGGCGATAATGTCTCCGGTCGCGCTGACCTTAAGATTCCCCTGGTGCATGTCGCCGTGGAAATAGCCGTCGCGCAGCGCATGATTTAAAAATAGCCCCAGCACACGGTCTGCCAGCGCCCGCCGGTCGTGTCCGGCGGCATCCAGTCCCGCATTATCGCCGATCCCGATTCCTTCGGCCCAGTCCAGCGTCATCACCCGCCGCCCTGACAGGTGCCAGCGCACCTGTGGCACGGTGAAACCCAGATCATCCTTGGTATTGGCGGCGAATTCGGCGGCGGCAGAGCTTTCCAGCCGCAGGTCAAGTTCGCCCATCACCACGCCTTCGAAATGGGTGATCACATCCATCGGGCGCAGGCGGCGTGATGACGGCGACAGCACCTCGATCGTGCGGGCCGCAAAATAAAAAGCGTCGATGTCGCGCCGAAAGGCCCTTTCGATGCCGGGGCGCAGGATCTTGACGGCGACAGCTTCGCCCGTGTCGGCCAGATGGGCCTTGTGGACCTGCGCCAGTGATGCGGCGGCGACGGGCGCGGAAAAGGTGGAAAACAGCTTTTCCACCGGCATCCCCAGCTCGCGCTGGATTTCGGCCTTGGCCTCGGCCATGGAAAAGGGCGGCAGCTTGTCCTGAAGCACGCGCAGCTGCACGGCCATGTCATCACCCACGACATCGGGGCGGGTCGACAGGATTTGCCCGAATTTGATATAGGCAGGGCCAAGTGCCGTCAGCGCGCGGGGCGCGGGCGGCATCGACGGATCGCCCTTGTAGCCCAGCCATTGGAATGGCCAGACCAAGGATCGCAGCGTGATGCGCAGCAAAATCCCAACGTCGAAAGCGTCAAGGATCACCTTCATCGCGCCGGTGCGTTCCAGCGTCGCCCCTGTCCGGATCAGCCGGATGATGTTGTGAGGTCCGCGCACCCTAGATCTTCCACCCCGAATGCAGGGCGGCGACACCCAGCGTCAGATTGCGGTATTTCGCATTCCCGAAACCCGCGTCGCGGACCATGCCAAGGAACGTGTCCTGATCGGGGAATTGCCGGATCGATTCGACAAGATATTGGTAACTGTCACGGTCGCCTGCGATGATCTGGCCCATGCGCGGGATGACGTTGAAGGAATAGGCATCATAGGCGGCCTGCAACATCGGGTTCGGGATCTGGCTGAATTCCAGCACCATCAACCGCCCGCCGGGTTTCAGCACGCGAAACGCCTCGGCCAGCGCGTCTTGGGGGCGGGTCACGTTTCTGATCCCGAAAGAAATCGTATAGACGTCAAAGGTATTCGCCTCGAACGGCAGGGCCATTGCATCGCCCACGACCCAGTCAAGACTGTCGGACATCTGTGCCGCCTCGGCACGTTTGCGGCCTGCGATCAGCATGGATTCGGTCAGGTCCAGCACGGTCGCATGGCCGCGCCCCGCGCGTTTGAGGAACCGGAACGACACATCGCCGGTGCCGCCTGCGACATCCAGCAACCGCTGCCCGGGGCGTGGGGCCAGCCAGTCCATCATCGCATCTTTCCAGATCCGGTGGATACCGCCGGACATCACGTCGTTCATGATGTCGTATTTGCTGGCGACAGAGGAAAACACGCCCTGCACGCGGCCTGCCTTTTCATCTTCGCGGACGGTGTCGAAACCGAAATGGGTGGTCTTTTCTGTATCGTCGGTCATCGGGGCTTGTGGTCCTTTGCGCTCGTCCCAACTATAGGGCGCAGAAAGAGGCTTACAACGCCGACCCGCCGATAGAAAGTGCGCCATGCCCGAATTGCCCGAGGTCGAAACCGTCAAGGCCGGAATAGCCCCCGTCATGACAGGGCAGGTGATCGCGCTGGCCGAGGTGAACCGGCCCGATCTGCGCTGGCCTTTTCCCGAAAATATGGCGGATCGCCTTACAGGGCGGCGCGTGCTGGGCCTGCGGCGGCGGTCGAAATACATTCTTGTCGATCTGGACAGTGGCGAAACCCTGCTGATCCATCTGGGCATGTCGGGCCGGATGCTGGTGTCGGGGGCGCCGCAGGGGGTGTTTTATCATCCCCATCCTGCACCTGCGAAACACGACCATGTCGTCTTTCATATGGATGGTGGCGCGCGGATCACGTTTAACGATGCCCGCCGTTTCGGTGCGATGGACTTGATGCCGACGGCGACGCAGGAGGATCACTGGCTGATCCGCGATCTGGGGCCGGAACCCTTGGGCAACGGGTTTGATGAAACCTATCTGGTCGCGCGGCTGAAAGGGCGCAACACGCCGATCAAATCGGCCTTGCTGGATCAGCGGATCGTGGCGGGACTAGGCAATATCTATGTCTGCGAGGTGCTGTTCCGCGCGGGTATCGACCCACGGCGCAAGGCAGGCCAGATCGCTGCGCGGCGGGTCGCGTCATTGGTGCCGCTGATCCGCGATGTGCTGCACGAGGCGATCGCGGCGGGTGGATCAAGCCTGCGCGACTACCGCCAAAGCGATGGCGAGTTGGGGTATTTCCAGCACGGCTTTCAGGTCTATGACCGCGAAGGCGCGCCCTGCGTCACACCCGATTGCGGCCGTCCGATCCGCCGCATCGTGCAATCGGGGCGGTCGTCTTTCTTTTGCGCACAATGCCAAAGATAACTTGAACCATGCGCTGCCTTTGTTAAGCACGGGACTCTGACCATCAGCAAAAGGACGGCAGCATGGCCTATGAGAACATCATCGTCGACACCCGTGACGACGTGGCGACCATCACGCTGAACCGGCCCGACGCGCTGAATGCGCTGAACGGCGATCTGCTGCGTGAGCTTTGCACAGCACTGGAAGAGGCTGACACCAGCGACAAGGTGCGCTGCATCATCATCACCGGATCGGAAAAGGCATTCGCCGCCGGTGCGGATATTGCCGAGATGGCCGACAAGACATTCGTCGATCTTTACACCACGCGGTTCTTCGAAAATGAAACCGACCGTTTCAACCGCACCCGCAAGCCGATTATCGCCGCTGTTGCAGGCTATGCGCTGGGCGGGGGATGCGAACTGGCGATGATGTGCGATTTCATCATCGCCGCCGATACTGCGAAATTCGGCCAGCCCGAGATCAACCTTGGCGTCATCGCAGGGCTGGGTGGCACCCAGCGCCTGACCCGTTTCGTCGGCAAGGCGAAATCCATGGACATGCATCTGACAGGTCGGTTCATGGATGCGGCCGAGGCTGAACGCAGCGGGCTGGTCAGCCGCGTTGTCCCCGCCAAGGAACTGCTGGCCGAGGCGCGCAAGGCTGCGGTCAAGATCGCCGCAAAGTCGCAGATCGCGGCAATGGCGGCCAAGGATGCAGTGAACCGGTCGTATGAGACCACGCTGGCCGAAGGGCTGCAGTACGAACGCCGGTTGTTTCAGTCGCTGTTCGCCACCGATGACCAGACCGAAGGCATGACCGCCTTTCTGGAAAAGCGCGAGGCACAGTTCCGCGACCGTTGATATTTCGGGTTTCCTTTGCGGGAAAACTGCACTACAGCCAGCATCACATGCGCGAGAGGCCCGCTTAGGCCAGAATCACCGGTACTGAACCCGGTCGGGGCTTTTTGCGCTTAACAGTTTTAATTCGACCCGACGAAGGGAAAGACCCATGGCAAATACACCGCAGTCTAAAAAACGCGCCCGTCAGAATGATGCGCGTTTTCAGGTTAACAAAATGCGCCGTTCGCGCATCCGCACCTTCCTGCGCAAAGTCGAAGAGGCAATCGCAACTGGCGATCAGACCGTCGCAATCGCAGCCCTGCGCGCCGCCCAGCCCGAGCTGATGCGCGGCGTGACCAAAGGCGTTGTTCACAAGAACACCGCCGCGCGGAAAATGTCGCGCCTGTCCGCCCGTGTCAAAGCGATCGGCTGAACCACCGGCGACTATCGGCCAGATTTGACCAGACGCGTCCTTTCAGGGCGCGTCTTTTTTTGTGCAGGTGTTGCAGGCCTGCCAAGATTTTGACGCAAAACCCATAGGCCAGAGATTCTTTTCAGGCAAAGTCAGAGTCAAGCACGTTGTTATGTTGAAGCAGCCCCAAACCCCTTGCTAGCTTGACGCTGCGATTCACATCGTTCCGGGGGGACATGGGGGGATCGATCCGGTCTGACATTCGCAAGACTGCTGTTGCTGCGGCTGCTGTCAGAACAAAAGGGTCGGCCTTCATGCAAATGTGACGGGGGTACACTGCGACAACGTAGGGTCCCGACATTTGTGTCTGCGTGGACATCAAGGGCTGCTTCTTGGTGTTCGTCGCTGCTGTGTCACTATTCGTCTGCCTTTTTTGGTGCGCGACTTTCCGTCGTGCGCCTTGAATGGACCGCAGTTTGACAAAGGGCATTTCGGCCGGGGTGGGACACTTCGGGCGCAAAGGATGCTGTTGTCAGCGCCGATGTGACATGGCGATGATGGGTGCGGCTCTGCTGTGGGGTTGTGCGGGGTTAGGGTAAAGAAAAGAATGACGAACGATATCTGGGCAAAGGTGCTGCTGACACTCAAGGGGGCGCTTGGGGTTAACAACTTTTCCAACTGGATCGAACCATTGGAATTTGCCCGACTGGCCGATGGTGTCGCCGTGTTCCATGTGCCCACCAATTTCATCGGCAATTATGTATCCCAGAATTTCGGTGATCAGATCATCTATCACCTGGGACAGCAGGGCGAAGATGTGCAGCGCCTGCAATTCAAGGTGCCCGCCATTGCGCAGGCCACGCTGAAACCCGCGCCGAAACCCGCCACCCGTACCGTCACTGTGGACGACATTTCCGGCTCGCCGCTGGATGCGCGGTTTACATTTGATACCTTTGTCGTCGGCAAGCCCAACGAACTGGCCCATGCCGCCGCCCGCCGCGTCGCCGATGGCGGGCCCGTGACGTTCAACCCGCTGTTTCTTTACGGCGGGGTTGGTCTGGGCAAGACGCACCTGATGCATGCCATCGCGCATGAACTGCAGCGCCGGTCACCCGAATTGAACGTGCTGTATCTGTCCGCCGAACAATTCATGTACCGGTTCATCACCGCGTTGCGCGAACGCAAGATGATGGATTTCAAGCAATTGTTCCGGTCCGTTGATGTGTTGATGGTTGATGACGTGCAATTCATTGCGGGCAAGGACAGCACGCAGGAAGAGTTTTTTCACACCTTCAACGCGCTTGTGGACGGCCAAAAGCAGATCATCATTTCCGCCGACCGTGCGCCGGGCGAGATCAAGGACCTCGAAGACCGGATCAGGTCGCGCCTGCAATGCGGGCTGGTCGTTGACCTGCATCCGACAGATTACGAACTGCGCCTTGGCATCCTGCAATCCAAGGTCGATGCATTTTCGGCGCAATACCCCGGTCTGGCGGTCGCCCCTGGCGTGCTGGAATTTCTCGCGCATCGCATTTCGACAAACGTCCGCGTGCTGGAAGGTGCGCTGACCCGCCTGTTCGCCTTTGCATCTCTGGTCGGCCGCGAAATCAATCTGGAACTGACGCAGGATTGCCTGTCCGATGTGCTGAAAGCCTCGGATCGCAAGGTCACGGTCGAGGAAATCCAGCGCAAGGTGTCTGAACATTACAACATCCGCCTGTCCGACATGATCGGGCCGAAACGCGTGCGCAATTATGCCCGCCCGCGGCAGATGGCGATGTATCTGGCCAAGCAGATGACCAACCGGTCTTTGCCCGAAATCGGGCGGCGGTTCGGCGGGCGCGACCACACGACTGTCATGCACGGTGTGCGCAAGATCGAGGAACTCAAACAGCTCGACAGCCAGATCGCGGATGATCTGGAATTGCTGCGCCGCGCATTGGAAGCATAGGCGCGCTTGACGCTGGCGTCGGCATCAGAAACAAAACACTTGAGGCCGCGCCGGAATGCAGTAGATTTCGCGTCCCGGCCTCGTCCGGCAACAAGACAGGCGGAGATTGGGACATGAAATTCAGCATCGAACGCGCGGTATTGCTCAAGGCGGTCGCGCAGGCCCAATCCGTCGTGGAACGGCGTAACACGATCCCGATCCTTGCCAATGTGCTGATCGAGGCGCTGGGGGACGAGGTGCATTTCCGCGCCACTGACCTTGATATCGAAATCGTCGACAAGGCCCCCGCCAAGGTGGACCGCGCCGGCGCGACCACCGTGTCGGCCGTGACCCTGAACGAAATCGTGCGCAAACTGCCTGACGGCGCGCTGGTCACGCTGACCGAGGAAAGCGCCACAGGCCGCCTGACGATCGAGGCGGGGCGGTCCAACTTTTCGCTGGCGACGCTGCCAAAGGAAGATTTCCCCGTGATGGCCTCGTCCGATTACGCGGCCAATTTTTCGGCCAAGGCACCCGTGCTGCGGCGGCTGTTCGACAAGTCCAAGTTCGCCATCTCGACCGAAGAAACGCGCTATTACCTCAACGGCGTCTACATGCACGTGGCCGATGGCGAAAATGGCAAGGTCCTGCGTTGTGTGGCGACCGACGGCCACCGTCTGGCGCGGATCGACGCGGAACTGCCGATGGGCGCCGAAAACATGGCCGGTGTGATCGTGCCGCGCAAGACCGTGGGCGAATTGCGCAAGCTTCTGGACGATGACGACATGAAGATCGCGGTGTCGGTGTCCGAAACCAAGATCCGCTTTGCCACCCCTGACATCACCCTGACCTCCAAGGTGATCGACGGCACCTTCCCCGATTACACCCGCGTCATTCCGCAGGGCAACACCCGCCGGTTGGAAGTTGACGCCAGCGAATTTGCCCGCGCCGTGGACCGTGTGGCGACCGTGTCGTCCGAACGGTCGCGCGCGGTGAAACTGTCGCTGGACGAAGACCGGCTGATCCTGTCGGTCAATTCCCCAGATTCCGGTGCCGCCGAAGAAGAACTGGCCGTCGCCTATTCCGACGAACGGCTGGAAATCGGGTTCAACGCGAAATACCTGCTGGAGATCGCCAGTCAGGTGGACCGCGAAAACGCCGTTTTCATGTTCAATTCTTCGGGCGATCCGACCCTGATGCGCGAAGGCAACGACATGTCGGCCATCTATGTCGTCATGCCGATGCGCGTGTGACGGGACAAAACACGTCTGGCGGCATGACCCGGCGGCGCCCATGACCGGGCTTGCCCTTTCGCAACTGACCCTGTCGCATTTCCGGTCGCATAAACGCGCGGTGCTGGACCTTGATCCACGCCCGCTGGCAATCTTTGGGCCCAATGGC
This sequence comes from Loktanella sp., assembly GCA_017542965.1. Classification (GTDB taxonomy): domain Bacteria; phylum Pseudomonadota; class Alphaproteobacteria; order Rhodobacterales; family Rhodobacteraceae; genus Yoonia. The sequence continues at coordinate 99,822 of JAFWEI010000004.1, forward strand.
GCGGGCAAGACCAATATCTTAGAGGCCGTGTCGCTGTTGTCGCCGGGGCGCGGGTTGCGCCGCGCGGGGGCTGACGATCTGGCGCGCAGGCCAGAGGCGCTGGGCTGGAAGATCACCTGTATCCTGCAATCGCTCTATCAGGTCCATGAAATCGAAACCTGGGCCGAAACAGGCCAGCCGCGCCAGCTGCGCATCGACGGCAAGACAGCGCCACAGGTGGCCTTGGGCCGGATCGCGCGGGTGCTGTGGCTGGTGCCCGCGATGGACCGGCTCTGGATCGAAGGGGCCGACGGGCGACGGCGCTTTCTGGACCGCGCGACGCTGAGTTTCGAGCCAAGCCATGCCGATGCCGTGCTGACCTACGAAAAGGCGATGCGCGAACGCAACCGCCTGCTGAAAGACATGGTGCGCGACCCGCACTGGTATGCCGCGATCGAAGGCCAGATGGCCGAGGCCGCAACCCAGATTACCGCAAACCGCACACGCACGATCGCGGCCTTGGCGGCAGCACAGGCCGCGGCGGTCAGCGCCTTTCCCACGGCGCTGTTGACACTGACCTATGCAGACCCGCTGCCCGATGACCTGCAATCGGCGCTGGCCGATCACCGCAGCCGCGACATGGCGGCGGGGCGCACATTGTTGGGGCCGCACCGCGCCGATCTTGACGCCGTCTTTGCCGACAAGAATGTGCCGGCCCGCGACTGCTCCACCGGTGAACAAAAGGCCCTGCTGATCAGCCTGATTTTGGCCAATGCACGCGCACTGGCGCAGGATTTCGGCGCGCCGCCGATATTGTTGCTGGACGAGGTCGCAGCCCATCTTGACGCCGCCCGCCGCGCCGCGCTTTATGACGAAATCTGCGCGCTGGGCGCACAGGCGTTCATGACAGGCACGGGGCCTGAACTGTTCGCCGAACTGGGGTCCCGCGCGCAATACGCCGAAGTCACCGAAACGCACGGCCAGTCGGCAGTGGAGCGCAAAGACGCAATATGACCGTTACCGCCTCGGGCCTTGTGCTGTATGCCGGTGCCTTGCTGATCCTGTTCGTCACACCCGGTCCGGTCTGGGTCGCGTTGCTGGCGCGGTCCCTGTCGGGCGGGTTTGCGGCCGCCTGGCCCTTGGCGGTGGGTGTGGCGCTGGGTGATATCTTCTGGCCGCTGGTTGCGATCCTCGGGGTGACATGGCTGGTTTCGGCCTTTGCCGAGGTGATGCTGGTGATGAAATGGATCGCCGTGGCGGTGTTCATTGTCATGGGGGTCGGGCTGATCCGGTCGGGGGGGCACACGCTGCGCGCGGACAGCCGCCTGACGCGTCCGGGGCGCTGGGCAGGCTTTGTCGCGGGGGTCGCCGTGATCCTTGGCAATCCCAAGGCGGTGCTGTTCTACATGGGCGTCCTGCCGGGGTTTTTCGACCTGACACAGGTGACGCTGGCCGATATCGTCGCGATCTGCACGCTGAGTTTCATGATCCCGCTGGTGGGCAATCTGCTGCTGGCGGGGTTCATCGGGCGGATGCGCGGCGCGCTGAAGTCACCCGAAACGCTGCGCCGGATCAATCTTGTCGCTGGCTGTTTGCTGGTTGCGGTCGGGGCCGTCATCGCCATCAGCTAAGCGCTTTGCAAACATACAAAATATGGTGTCATTCGCGTGACATCCCCGGCCAAACCGCATATATTTTGCGGGTAGATGAACAGGACTGACCTCATGGCCGATGACGACAAGAAACCCGAAGAATACGGTGCCGATTCCATCAAAGTTCTCAAGGGGTTAGAGGCTGTTCGCAAGCGTCCCGGCATGTATATCGGCGACACTGACGACGGGTCCGGTCTGCACCATATGGTTTATGAGGTCGTGGACAACGGCATTGACGAGGCTTTGGCCGGTCACGCCGACCATGTCTATGTGCGGATCAACGCCGACAGCTCTGTCACCGTGGGCGACAACGGTCGCGGTATTCCTGTCGGCATCCACGAAGGCGAAGGCGTGTCCGCCGCCGAGGTGATCATGACCCAGCTGCATGCAGGCGGCAAATTCGACAGCAATTCCTATAAGGTCTCGGGTGGTTTGCACGGCGTGGGTGTGTCGGTTGTGAACGCGCTGTCCGATTTTCTGGAACTGCGCATTTGGCGCGAAGGAAAAGAACATTACGCCCGGTTCGAGGGTGGCTTTACCGTGGAATCCCTGCGTGTGGTCGGTGACGCCAATGGCCGCAAGGGGACAGAGGTCACGTTCCTTGCGGCGCTGACGACCTTTTCCAACCGCGATTTCGATTTCCATATTCTGGAAAAGCGCCTGCGCGAACTGGCGTTCCTGAACTCTGGCGTGCGGATCATCTTGGAAGATTTGCGCCCTGCCGAACCTTTGCGCAACGAATTGTTCTATGAAGGCGGCGTGCGCGAATTCGTCAAATATCTGGACCGGTCGAAAACCCCGCTGATGGAAACGCCGATCTATGTCACCGGCGAACGCGACGACATCGGGGTCGAGGTCGCGATGTGGTGGAACGACAGCTATAACGAAATGGTGCTGCCCTTCACCAACAACATCCCGCAGCGCGATGGCGGCACGCATCTGGCCGGTTTCCGTGGCGCGCTGACCCGCGCGATCATCAAATATGCGACCGAAACCGGCATCACCAAAAAGGAAAAGATCGCCCTGACGGGCGATGACGCCCGCGAAGGTCTGACCTGTGTCTTGTCGGTCAAGGTGCCGGACCCAAAGTTTTCCAGCCAGACCAAGGATAAATTGGTCAGCTCCGAAGTCCGCCCTGCCGTCGAAAACCTGATGGGCGAAAAGCTGAACGAATGGTTCGAGGAAAATCCTGCCACCGCGAAATCCATCATCTCCAAGATTGTCGAGGCTGCCGCCGCCCGTGAAGCCGCGCGCAAGGCCCGCGAAATCCGCCGCAAATCGGCGATGGATGTGAACTTCAACGCCTCCAAGCTCAAGGATTGTTCCGAAAAGGACCCGTCCAAGACCGAAGTCTTTTTGGTCGAGGGTGATAGCGCCGGCGGGTCCGCCCAGACAGGGCGTGATCGTGGCACGCAGGCGATCCTGCCGTTGAAGGGCAAGATCCTGAACGTGGAACGCGCGCGGTTTGACCGGATGCTGGGGTCTCAGGAAATCGGCAACCTTGTCATGGCGCTTGGCACCGGAATCGGGCGGGATGAGTTCAACATCGACAAGCTGCGCTATCACAAGGTCATCATCATGACCGACGCCGACGTCGATGGCGCGCATATCCGCACGCTGTTGCTGACCTTCTTCTTCCGGCAGATGCCCGAACTGATCGAAGGTGGGCATCTGTATATCGCGCAGCCGCCGCTGTACAAGGTCACGCGCGGCCGGTCCGAGGTCTATCTGAAAGATCAGGCCGCGATGGATGAATATCTGATCGAACAGGGCATTGATGGCGCCATGCTGCGCCAAGGCAATGGCGAGGAAATTGCCGGTGCCGACCTGCGCCGCATCGTCGAAGAGGCGCGCCAATTGAAACGCGTGCTGGAAGCGTTTCCAACCCATTACCCCCGCCATATCCTTGAACAGGCGGCGATTGCCGGCGCCTTCGTGCCAGGCGTCGTGGAAAATGACCTGCAAGGCACCGCCGACCGCGTGGCGCAACGGCTCGACCTGATCGCGCTGGAATGGGAACGCGGCTGGCAAGGCCGGATCACGCAGGACAAAGGCATGCGTCTGGCCCGCATCCTGCGCGGTGTGGAAGAGGTCCGCACGCTGGATGGCACGATGCTGCGATCTGGCGAGGCGCGGCGCACGGGGACGTTCACGCAAAGCCTGCAGGATGTCTATAACCTGCCCGCGACATTGGTGCGCAAGGACCGCAGCCAGTTGATCCATGGCCCGCTGGACCTGCTGCGCGCTATTCTGGAAGAAGGCGAAAAGGGTCTGTCACTGCAGCGCTACAAAGGTTTGGGCGAAATGAACCCCGACCAGCTGTGGGAAACGACGCTGGATCCCGATGCGCGCACCCTGTTGCAGGTCAAGGTCGAAGACGTGGCCGAAGCCGACGATCTGTTCACCAAGCTGATGGGCGATGTCGTCGAACCGCGCCGCGAGTTCATCCAGACCAATGCGCTGAACGTGGAAAATCTGGACTTTTGATGTGGGTGTAGGGGTGCGCTGAAGCGCACCCTACGGCCACCCCGATTTAAACACCGTAGGGTGCGCTTCAGCGCACCCTACCTCCATCAAATAATCCGCTTGCGGATCATGCTCGACAATTGTTCGAACCCTATCACCACGACCAAGATCACCAGAATGATCGCCGCTGCCTGATCATAGCGGAACAGCCGCATCGCGGTGGACAGTTCCACCCCGATCCCGCCTGCGCCAACCAACCCCAGCGTCACGGCTGACCGGATCGCCTTTTCCACGCTGAACAAGGATGTCGCGGTCATCGAGGCAAAGCTTTCCGGCAGGATCGCGCCAAATATCACCGACAAACGGCCCGCGCCTGTGGCGGTCAGCGCCTCTGACGGGCCTTTCTGGACCTCCTCGAACCGTTCAGAATAAAACCGCGCGGCGAAACCGATGGTGTCCATGATGATGGCCAAGATACCGGCCAGCGGCCCCAAGCCCACGGTCACCACGAAAATCAGCGCCCAGATCAGATCGGGGATCGTGCGCGCGACAGAGATCACGAAACGCGCAACTGTCCGCACCAGCATATTGGGCGCGGTATTGCGCGCGGCCAGAATGGCCAGCGGGATCGAGAACAGACAGCCAAAGGTGACACCCACGATGGCGATATTCATCGTTTCCAGCATCGCATCGGCGATATTGGGCATCCGCGTAAAATCGGGCGGCACGGCTTGGCCCACGAAACGCACAAGGTTATTGGCCCCGCGCATCAGCCGGTCAAACGAGATGTCCGATGCGATGATCCCCTGGATGAAAAACGCGGCAAAGCCGACAACGACGACCCATGTCAGGGCCGAAGGTGCGCGGAAACGGGGGGGGAGCTGGCTGTGATCGCTCATGCGGCGGCCTCTGTCGGTTGGGCATCGACGCGGGTCATGCCGGTGTAAAGCGCGTTCAGCTGGGCCGTATCGGTTTCGGCAATGGGCGCGTCGATTTCGACACGGCCAGCCTTCATACCCAGAATCCGGTCGCCGTATTCCTGTGCCAGTTCCAATTGATGCAGCGTGCAAAGCATCGACAGTTTCTCTTCGGTCACGATGCGCCACAGCAGGTCCAGCACCTCGCGCCCGGCCTTGGGGTCAAGGCTGGCGATGGGTTCGTCGGCGATCACGACCCGTGGGTCCTGCATCAGCATCCGCGCGATGGCGACGCGCTGTTGCTGGCCGCCCGACAATTCAGACGGGCGGTGCAGCGCGCGGTCGGCCATGCCCACGCGGTCAAGGCAATGCATCGCCTTGGCGCGGTCAGCGGCGGATGCGGTCAGGCTCAGGCAGGACAGCAGCCCGAACCTTTGCCGCCCCAAAGACCCCAACAGCACGTTCTGAAACGCGTTCAACTGCGGCACAAGGTTGAAGTGCTGGAACACATAGCCCATGCTCTGCCGGATCTTGCGCAAGTCGCGCCGGGCCGCACCGGACAGGGTGTCACCATGAATGCGGATCGTACCGGATTGCAGTTTTTCCAGACCGTTCAGGCTGCGCATCAAGGTGGATTTACCGCAGCCATTGGCCCCCAGCAGCACAACGCCTTGGCCTGCGGGAACAGTAAACGAAATGCCGCGCAGTACCTGGAGTTTACCATAGCTGACGACCAGCCTGTCGGCCTCGATTGCATGGGTCATGACATGTCCTTCAATAGCCAAAAGGCGGCCGATCCCAAGGGATGGCCGCCTGTGGTCAGATGTGGGTGGTTCAATCGTCCAGCGCGATGCCGGCGACTTCATAGGCGCGGCGCACCACGTCATATATCGCAGGGTCGGTGTCAAAGGACATGAAAGAATCGTCTTCGATGAACTTGTCGGCGTTGCGCTCTGTCGCGGTCAGGGCGGCCCAAAGATCGGCCTCGTTTTCACGCAGCGTGGCGCGCAGCGCATCGCGGCATTCCTGCGGCAGGCTGGCGCGCATCACGACCGGATCGCCGGGCAATGTGTCTGTCTGCGCAAGCAGGCGGTATTCCGTGTTGGGGTCCTGTTTGCGCACGGCGTCCCAATCCTTGTTGCCGCCGCCCATGGCATCGACATCGCCATTGATCAGCACCTGGATACGGGCGTCACCGGCCATGATCACCTCGGCGTCGCTCATCGGGTCCAGACCGGCCTCGGCCATCATCATCATCGGGAAAATGTGGCCCGATGTGGACCCCACATCTTTCAGCGCGACACGGCGGCCTTTCAGGTCGGCCATGGTCATGATGTCGCTATCGGCTTTGACCACAAAGCTGGACCCATAGCTGGGGCGCACAACGGAAAACAGCACATCCATTTCGGCCAGCTGCTGGAACAGCACGAATTCGGACGGGCCTGCAAAGACGAATTCAACTTCGTCGAATTGCAGCGCGGTGCCTGCGGCGGTCCGGTTGGACAGCGAATAAAGCGCCAGTTCCACGCCGGTGATTTCTTCGAATTTCGCGGCGAACGGGCCAAAAGCCTCGGTCAGGTCGCCCATGCCTTCGATGCCGGTATCGGCCATCCGCAAAGGCGCGGGGCAGCTGTCAGCAACGGATTGCGCGGCGACGGGTGCGGCCAGCATTGCGGCAAATGCCGCAGCGGTCAGGGCGGTTTTGTTGAAACTTGTCATAATATGCGTTTCCTCGGGTTGAATATCCCGAACGCCTATCCCGTAAGAATGACAGCTATATGACAGATTAGGGAAAGGGCAATTACCCTTTCCCCACGGCCTTTAATGCAAAAGCATAGGATCGTGCCGCGTCTTCCAGTGCGGCGAACCGCCCGGTTTTGCCGAAATGCCCCGATGTCATATTGGTTTTCAGCAGCAGGATATTGTCATCTGTCTTTGTAATCCGCAGCTTGGCCACCCATTTGGCCGGTTCCCAATAGGTCACGCGCGGATCGGATACGCCCGCCGTCACCAGCATCGCCGGATAGTCCTGCGCGGTGACGTTGTCATAGGGCGAATAGGCGCGGATGTCGTCAAAGGCGGATTTGCTTGCGATCGGATTGCCCCATTGCGACCATTCGCCCGGCGTCAGGGGTAGCGTGTCATCAAGGATCGTGGTCAGCACATCGACGAAAGGCACATCGGCGATGATTCCCGCCCAAAGGTCGGGTGCCATGTTGACCACCGCACCGACCAGCAACCCGCCCGCCGATCCGCCTTGTGCGACGATCCGGCCCTTGCCGGTGTACCCTTCAACGATCAGTGATTGGGCGGCACCGACGAAATCGTGGAAGGTGTTGACCTTGCGCCCGAATTTCGCGTCCTCGTACCATGCGCGGCCCTTTTCCTCGCCGCCGCGCACATGGGCGATGGCATAGATGAAACCGCGATCCACCAGCGACAGACGGTTGGCGGAAAAGCTTGCGGGCATGGATGCGCCGTAGGACCCGTAGCCATAAAGCAGGCAAGGTGCTGTGCCATCCAGTCTGGTCGTCGCATGGTGCAGGATCGTGACCGGCACCAACGCGCCGTCATGCGATGGCGCCATGATCCGGCGGGTGACGTAATCGGCAGGGTCGTGGCCGCTGGGCAGTTCGACCTGCTTCATCAGCACGCGGTCGCCTGTGGCCAGATCAAAGTCAAAGACTTGCGACGGCGTCGTGGGCGATGAATAGGTAAAGCGGAACATATCCGTTTCATATTCCGCGCTCGGGTCGGCCCCCAAAGAATAGGCTTCTTCGTCAAAGGCGATGCTTTGCGCAGCACCCGTTGGCCCCTGATAACAGATCCGCGGCAGCGCGTTTTCGCGTTCCACCCAGATCAGCCAGTCGCGATAGGCGGCCAGCCCGATCACCATGCGCCCCGCGCGATAGGGCACCAGATCAACCCAATGCGCGCGCTGCGGCGTGGCTGTGGGGGTGGTAACGATCTTGAAATCCACCGCGCCATCCGCGTTGGTCAGGATAACAAACTGGTCGCCCTGATGGTCGATCTCGTATTCCAGCCCCTCTGTCCGGCCTTCGATCAGCATCGGCGCGGCCTCTGGCGTGGCGGTGGGGATGACCCAGACCTCGTTTTCGTCGTTCATGCCGGTGGCGATCTGGACATAGGCCCCCGACCGCAGGCGGCTGACGCCGACGAAATAGCGGGGGTCTTTTTCTTCGTAAACCAGCACGTCACCCGCCGGATCGCTGCCGATCCGGTGGCGGAACACCTTGTTCGGGCGGTGCTGCGCATCGACGCGGACATAGAACAGCGTGCGGCTGTCCGCCCAAGCCACCGACCCCACATCCGCGATCAGCGTGGCGCTGTCTTGTCCGGTCGCGGTATCGCGCAGGCGCAGGGTGAAAAACTCCGACCCTGTCGTATCGGCCTGCCATGCCAGCATCCCGTGGTCGGGCGATACGGCAACAGCACCCAGATCAAAGTATTCATGCGCCGCAGCTTCGGCGTTCACGTCAAGCAGCACAACCTCGTCCCCGCCATCGCGCGAGGTGCGGATATAGACGGGGTGTTCGGCCCCTTCGCTGTAACGCATGACATAGGCATAAGCGCCGTTCTTGCGCGGTACCGATGTGTCGTCTTCCTTGATCCGGCCCCGCATTTCCGCTATCAGCGTGGTTTGCAGGTCTGCCGTATCGGCCATGGCTGTGTCGTAATAGGCATTCTCGGCGCGCAGGTAATCCGCGATATCTTCGGGCAGTTTTGCGGGATCGCGCATCGCCTCTTGCCAGTTGTCCGCGCGCAGCCATGCGAAATCGTCGTGCAGCGTAACGCCATGCGCCGTGGCCATGGTGGGGCGTTTGTCGGCCAAAGGGGCGTCGGGCAAATGTCTGAACATCAAGGCTTCCAATCAAAGACCGCGTTTGCGGATCACGGCAAAAACAAGCGGTGCAGCCGCGATCACCAGCGTGATGCGGATGACGTGGATCACCGATACATAGGTCGCGTCCTGCCCCATCGCGAGGGTGAGCAGCGACATTTCCGTCAGCCCCCCCGGCGCATAGGCCAGAAAGGCCTGCGCCAGCGGCATCCCGCCCGCCAGCACGATCATTTCGGCAAAGCCAAGGGCGATCAGCAGCATGATCCCCGATGACAGCGCCGCCAGCCCCAGTTCGCGCCGCAGATCGGCCAGCTTTGCGCCGACAAAGCGGGTGCCGATGACAGTGCCAATGGTCACTTGGGCTGCGATCACAAACAGGCTCGGCGGCGGCACGGTGACAAGGCCGGTATAATGCGCGATCGCGCTCAGGATCATCGGCCCAAAGACGGGGGCGGCAGGCAAGCGCGCGATCTTGCCAAGCCATGCCCCCGCAACGGCGCATAGGCCAAGCACCGCGTAATCGCGCAAGGTCAGCGCGTCGAGGGCTGTCCAACTGGCGTCATCAGTCCCCCCAGCCGACACCCCCAGCACCAGCCCAAAAAACAGCGCGACAAAGATGATCACGATCATCACCCGCGCGGCATGGGCCAGGGCGATCTGGCGTTCGCTGCCGCCCGCCTCTGCCCCCAGCAGGATCATCTCGTTCAAACCACCGGGCATGGCCGCGTAATAGGCAGTGACGGGATCATAGCTACCGACACGGCGATAGATCAGGAAAGACACACCCGCCGCGACCAGCAGGAAAGGCGGCAGCAGGGCCAGCGTCAGCACCCAAGTCGAGACCAGCCCGAACAGCTCTGCCGTGACACCTGACCCCAGCAGCACGCCGATCACCGGCACCACGATATTGCGCAGCCCAGATGGCCCCTTGACCGGTGCGCGCAGCATGGCGGCGGCGACATTGGCGATCATCGGCCCCAGCATCCATGGCAGCGGCAGCCCGATGAAATAGGCGACCACCCCGCCTGCCAGCCCGATCAGCAGCGCCAGCGCTGTTCTGCGATCAAAGCCCGCCAATATGCCGGACCCCGCGGTCCTTTGCCAAGGCGATCTGCTTTTGCCGTTCGCGGAAACGGGCCTTGTCTGCTTCGGTCGTCTCGTCCACGCAGTGATGGCAGGCAACGCCGTCCTCATAGGCGGGATGATTGCGGTCCTCGGGCAGCAGGGGGCGGCGGCAGCCGTGGCACAGGATATGCGGCCCCTCTGCCAGCCCGTGCCCGACGCTGACCCGCCCGTCAAAGACGAAACATTCGCCGTCCCATTTGCTGGCGTCCTGCGGGACTTCTTCCAGATATTTCAGGATGCCGCCCTTGAGGTGATAGACCTCTTCCACCCCTTGGCCCATCAGGTAGTTGGTGGATTTCTCGCAGCGGATGCCGCCGGTGCAGAACATCGCGATACGCTTGTTGTGGAACCGGTGTTTGTTGGCTTCCCACCATGCGGGGAATTCGCCGAAAGACTTGGTTTGCGGGTCGATTGCCCCGTCGAAGGTGCCGATGGCCACCTCGTAATCGTTGCGGGTGTCGATGACAGCGACATCGGGGGCGCTGATCAATTCGTTCCAGTCGGCAGGGTCGACGTAATGGCCCACCCGCGACACGGGGTCGATGTCGGGCTGGCCCATGGTGACGATTTCACGCTTCAGCCGGACTTTCATGCGATGGAAAGGTGCATCAACGGCGGTGCTTTCCTTCCATTCCATATCCGCACAGCCGGGCAAGGCGCGGATATGGGCCAGCACCGCGTCGATGCCTACACGGTCGCCAGCGACGGTGCCGTTGATCCCTTCGCCCGCCAGCAGCAGCGTGCCGCTGATCCCGCGCGTGCGGCACAGCTCCAGCAGTGGCCCGCGCAGCGCGGCAGGGTCGGCAAAGCGGGTAAAGTGGTAAAGGGCGGCGACGATATACATGGGTGTTGGATTACGCCTGCCCGCCATCAGGTTCAAGAGGGGCCTGCCGCCAGTGCCAGCCCGTCGGCGACGGCGGTAAACGCCTCGCTGCGTTCAAGGGTCGCTTGCGGGAAAAGCCGGGTCATCGCGCCTTCGACGCCTTGCAGCAGGCTGGACCCGCCGACAAAGACGATCTTGGCGATCCGGTCAGGGGCGATCCCGGCCTGCGCCAGCGTCTCGGCAGCACAGCCCCTGATCGCGGCGATATGGTCGGCAAGGGCAGCGTCCATCGCGGCCTTGGCGGTTGGTGCCCAAAGATCGGCAGCGATAAACCGCAAATCGATGCCGGTCTGGTCCGCATCGGGGGCGTTCAGCCTGATCTTGGCGGCCTCCACCGCAAAGGCGATGTCGTGGCCCAGTTCCATGTCCAGCACGGTCTGCAACCGCGCGAACAGGGCGGGATCGACGCCGAGCTTTGCAAACCCCGCCGCCATGCGCCGGTTTTCAGGCGTATAGACGAAGGGAATCTTCTGCCATGTCGCCAGATCGTTATAGATCGCATTGGGCGCCAGATGCCGCCCCTTGCCGATGGCATTACCAATCTCGGCCCCGCGCCCCAGCAGTGGCATCACCTGCGCCAGCGACAGCGCACGGTCGAAATCGGTGCCGCCGACGCGCGCACCGTGGCTTGCGATGATGCGCGTGGCGCTGCCGTCGCGTTCAAAAATAGTGAAATCAGACGTGCCGCCGCCGATATCGACAACCAGCCCCAAGGCGCCTTTGTCCAGCGGGCCGGCCGCCAGCGCCGCTGCTTCGGGTTCATTCATAAAGCTGACATCGCGGAAACCGGCCAGCAGATAGGCCTCGTGCAGGTCCAGTTCGGCCTGCGCATCACGGGCGGGGTCGGCGGAATGAAACCGCACGGGGCGACCGGACAAGGCATGGTCATAGGTCTGGCCTGTCTCTGCCGCGGCCCTTGCGCGGATCATCGCCAGAAACCGCGCCACGACCTCCAGCAGGGTCAGGCGTTCATGCGCGATCATGCGCCGTTCGCGCAGCAAGGGCGTGCCCAAGACCGATTTCAGCGCGCGCATGAAACGGCCTTCGCGCCCCTCGATCAAGGCGGCATTGGCGGCGGACCCATAGAGCGTGACCTTGCGATCAGGGTCAAAGAACACGGATGTCGGCAAGGTCGTCTGACCCGGTTCAACTGCGATCAGATGCGGCCGCCCCGCCACCATCACGCCGGCCGCCGTATTGGATGTGCCAAAATCGATCCCGAGCGTTGCCATCATGCCCCTGCAAAGATGCCGCCGATAGGAAAATTGCGGGCAAGGCGCAAGCCCTCGGGTTTCGCTCAGGCCAAATCAGTGGCAGATTGGGGGTGCAGCAGGACAGGAAAGCCGCCATGACACATGCGCTGATCGTGATCGACGTGCAAAAAGACTTTTGCCCCGGCGGCGCGCTGGCTGTGGCGCAAGGCGACCAGATCGTGCCGGGGATCAATGCGGCAATGAACGATTTCGATGTCGTCGTGTTGACGCAAGACTGGCATCCGGCGGGGCATTCTTCTTTTGCATCGACCCATGGTGCCGCCCCGATGAGCATGATGGACATGCCCTATGGTCCACAGGTGCTATGGCCGGATCACTGCATCCAGGGATCGCTTGGCGCGCAGTTTCATCCCGATCTGACGGTGGACCGCGCCGATCTGATCCTGCGCAAAGGGCATAATCCGGCCATCGACAGCTATTCGGCGTTTTTCGAAAACGACCGGACGACGCCGACGGGGCTGGAAGGCTATCTGCGCACGCGCGGCATCGATCGGATCACGCTGGTCGGGTTGGCGACAGATTTCTGCGTGGCCTATTCCGCGCTGGATGCGGCAAAGCTAGGGTTCGACGTGACCGTGCAGGTGGACCTGTGCCGGGCGATTGATTTCGACGGATCGCTGGCGCGGGCCAAGGCGGATATGCAGGCGGCGGGTGTCGTTCTGGTATAACCTCTTGAAGACAGGCGCGCCGCTTGCTCTAACACCCCAAACCGTAAGGGGAATACTATGGTCGATATCGCCACCCGCGTCTGGAACCACAAGTGGAAGATCGACCCCATCGTGCGGTCGCTCATCGACACGGATTTCTACAAGCTGCTGATGTGCCAGTCGGTGTTCCGCAACCATCCCGACACGCAGGTCACTTTTAGCCTCATCAACCGGACCAAAAGCATCCGGCTGGCCGATCTGGTGGACGAAGGCGAATTGCGCGAACAGCTGGACCATATCCGCAGCCTGCGCCTGACGCGGGGCGAAAGCACATGGCTGCGCGGCAACACGTTCTATGGCAAACGGCAGATGTTCACCCCTGCCTTCATGACATGGTTCGAAAACCTGCAACTGCCGCCCTACCATCTGGAAAAGATCGACGGGCAGTATGAACTGACGTTTGAGGGCTCATGGCCCGAGGTCATGCTGTGGGAAATCCCCGCGCTGGCCGTGATCATGGAATTGCGCAGCCGCGCTGTGCTGAAGGGCATGGGGCGGTTCGAACTGCAGGTGCTTTACGCCCGCGCCATGACCAAGCTGTGGGAAAAGGTCGAGGACCTGCGCCATATCCCCGACCTGCGGCTTGCCGATTTCGGTACGCGGCGGCGGCATTCCTATCTGTGGCAGGACTGGTGCGTGCAGGCGATGATGGAAGGGCTGGGCGCCAATTTCACCGGCACCTCCAACTGCCGCATCGCCATGCAGCGCGAGATCGAGGCGATTGGCACCAATGCCCACGAACTGCCCATGGTCTATGCCGCCCTTTCAGACAGTGACGCAGCGCTGCGGCACGCGCCTTATGCGGTGCTGGCCGACTGGCAAGAGGAACACGACGGCAACCTGCGGATCATCCTGCCCGACACCTTTGGGTCCAAGGGGTTTCTGGACCGCGCGCCAGACTGGCTGGCGGGCTGGACGGGCATCCGCGTGGACAGCGGCGATCCGGCGGCGGGGGCCGAGACGGCGATTGCGTGGTGGCAGTCCCGCGGCGAGGACCCGCGCCAGAAACTGGTGATCTTTTCCGACGGGCTGGACGTGGCCAAGATCATCGAACTGCACCAGCAATTCGCCGGACGGGTGCGGGTCAGCTTTGGCTGGGGGACGATGCTGACCAATGATTTCAAGGGGTTGGTGGCAGACGACGCGCTGGCGCCGTTCAGCCTCGTCTGCAAGGCGGTGAGTGCCAACGGGAGGCCCACGGTCAAGTTGAGCGACAACCCCAACAAGGCGATGGGGCCAACGGACGAGATCGCACGGTACAAGCGCGTGTTCGGGGTGGGGGAGCAGGAGCGGGTGGAGGTTGTGGTTTAGTCACCGTTCAGGGAATAATTGGAACCAGATTGCCGCTTTTCGCGTTCGCGCGCAGCGAGAGGCAGTGAAAAGCGGCTTTGGTTTTTCCGAAACGCTTTCGGTGCGGATAACTTGAGCTAGTCTAGCTGACGCTCGGCATTTACGGGAGTGTCATGAAGGCTTTGATTGCTTCAGATGTGCGCAAAATGCGCACCCTGCCCCCTCACTCATCCACCTTCCCGCGCATCGCCTTCACTTCCCCGCGCACCTTCTTCTCTTTCAGCCGGCGCTTGACCGACCCGTAGGTCGGTTTCGTGGCGACGCGGCGTTTGGGGACCACGGTGGCGGACAGGACCAGCTCGGCCAGCCTCTCGCGGGCGATGTCGCGGTTGCGGGCCTGGCTGCGGGTGTCCTGCACAAAGATCACGATGGCCCCGTCATTCGTCCAGCGCCGCCCCGCCAGCCGCCGCAGCCGCCGTTTCACCGGATCGGGCAGGTTGGGGGACCGTTCCGCCTCGAACCGCAATTCGACCGCGGTGGACACCTTGTTCACGTTCTGCCCGCCGGGACCGGACGCGCGGGCAAAGCTTTCCGTCAGCTCCCAATCAGCAATCTCGATCTGGTCGGTGATGCGCATCTCGCCTCGCTTTGTTCGAAATACTCCCGCCGGAGGCCTCAAAGTCAAAAAGGGCTATCCGATCTGGATAGCCCTTTCCTGAATGTCGGAGGTGGGTCGGTTAGGATCTCCACCTTGGGGTTAATTCAGCCAAGGGCTGCCTTAGCTGCGCGCCCCCCAAGTTGTCCCGCCACACGTCTCCAGAACTTCATGATGCACTGGATCACCTCCTTTCAAATGTTTCGATACCCTCAGGTTCGCACAGATTTGGTATATTTCAAGTAAAAATATACCACCACTCGCGTTTAAATTTGCGCCCGCTGCATTCGCCCAACAATCAGGCGGAATGGCAACAGGGCCAGCAGGGCGATGGTCAGCTTGACCCCCCAATCCGCCACGGCGAGCGAGACCCAAAGCGGCACCAGCGGCCCCGCGTTCAGGAACGGCACGGCATCCTGCGCCCAGATGATTTCATCTGCCGCCGCTGCCGACAGCCCGTTGAAGGCCGCCGAAAACGCGATGGAGAAAAAGATCACCGTATCCACGGTGGACCCGACCAGCGTGCTGCCCAAGGGCGCTTTCCACCACGACCCGTCGCGCAGCCGGTTGAACACGGCAATGTCCAGCATCTGCGCCACAAGGAACGCAGTCGCCGACCCGATGGCGACGCGCAATGCAACCGCGGGGAATTCGTATCCGTCGCCTTGCAGCATGATCTGGCTGCCGATCAGGCTACAGACAATCCCGACGACCAGCCCCGCGAACACGACCTTGCGCGCGGCTTGCGTGCCGTAGACGCGGTTCATCACGTCGGTGACGAGGAAGGCCAGCGGATAGGTGAATGCCCCCCAGGTCAGCAGACCGTCGAGGATCAGGAATTGCACAAGGATATTGGAGGCCACGACGATGGCGGCCATGGCGATAACGCCGGGAAGGATGCGTGTCATTTGAATGTTTCCGTTTTGACAAGGGTGCGGCACTTGGCCCCCACAGGGGACAGCGCGACCTAACGCCCGCCCGTCAGTCCGTCAACCGGTATTCCACGATCTCGGTCCGTTGGAACGGGGCGAAGTTGTCGTCCGAGATCAGGGTCATCCGCAGTCCCTGTGCGTCCTGCCAGATGCTGATCCCCTCAAGGTTATCGTGCTGGCGCAGCCGCGTTTCCAACAGGACCTCTTCGTTCCCGCCGGTCAGATCGAACCGCCGCACCCGGCTGCGAAACCCGATGCCAAGAAAATCCCGTTCCAGCACATATAATCGCCCGTCCGGCCCGATATCCGCGCCTGCGACCAGAAAGGCGCCCCGCCGCGGGATGCTGAACGGCTGATCCCAGATCCCATCACGCAGCCGGTAAACCGGAAAGGGCAGCGTCGCGGCCCCCGACCGTTCGGGGATCGTGTAAAGCGTGCCATCGCTGTCGATGGCCAAGGCTTCCAGCGATGCATTGGTCTGCATCCCGTCAAATGCGGGCGTCGTCATCAGATCGGACCCGGGGGCGTCGATGGCGGCAAAGCTGCGGATGCCATGCGTCCATTCATAGGACACATAGATCGTGCCATCGGCCCCGATGGCCAGCCCCTCACTGTCGCTTTCCGCGCGGGTCAGGGCGCGCCCGCCGGGGCCTGTCATCGTCACGACGGGGCCTGCCGTGATGCCGGTGATCTGGTCGCCAGACCGTACAAACTGCCCGCTGACAAACACGGCGCGGTCGCTCAGCGCGAGGAAACTGTCCCCGTCATCTGATACTTCAATCGCGGAAAAGCCGCCAAAGCGTGGATCATCCAGAACCCAGACATGGCTGCCGATCAAGACAGGTTCTGACTGGGCGGGAAGGGCGAACCAGAGGGCGGGCAATAGTGCGGTCAGGCGCAAGGCGGGATCATTTCATTGGGGCGGGCGTCATAGCCGACCATAGTCTGGCAGGGTTAAGATCGCTTTACGCAGATCAATTTGCGTTCAGCACGCCAAGGCATTGGCCCGGCAGGCTTGCCATCGTCAATTCACCCCGTGGCAGGGCAGGCGGTGCTGTCGGGTCAGGCGGTGGCGGGTTCAGGATGGTGTTCACCCAATCCTGTGCTTCGGCGCAGCCGTCACCGGCTGGCGGCGGGGCCTGATCGACGCAGGTCGCATCCCCTGCGGGGCAGTTTAGCCGGACGTGGAAATGGTAATGATGCCCGTACCAAGGCCGGACCTTGTTCAGCCAGCTGCGGTCGACTGTCGCATTCTGGCACATTGCGACCTTGGCTCCCGGAAAGACGAAAATCCGCGCCGTGCGCGGGTCGGATGCTGCGGCGCGGATCAGCGCCTCGTGCTGCGGGGTCCAGTCGCTGTTGACATAGGCCCCGTTGGCCCGCCGCATCGAGATCGACGAAATCGCCTCGCGCTCGGCGCGCGACAGGTCCAGCCGTGTGGCGGGCAGCATCCAGATATCGGCGTCAAGCCCGGTCTGGTGGCTGGCATGCCCTGTCAGCATCGGCCCGCCGCGTGGCTGGCTCAGGTCGCCGACATAGATGCCGTTCCACCCCGGCAAGGTCGCGGCAAACCGGCTGAGGTCCTGCACATAATCCACTGTAACCGGCTGCGCCCAGTTGCGGTTGCGCGACAGGCGCATCGCCTGCCATGTCGGGCCGGTTTCCGGCAAGGCGACGGCGCCGGCCTGACAGCCTTGTGAATAGCCGCCCAAAGCAGCGGGCGATTGCGCGGTCGGGCGCGGGGCCGCGCCGAACAGCACCTTGGCAACGCGGGTGTCGCCCGCGTTTTGCGTCACTGCGATCTGTGGTGAATCCTGCTGGCAAGCGGCCAGCCCCATGCTCAGGATGAGTGCTGCGGTCAGGCGGACCATGCGTCACGATCTCCGTTCTTGTTGACATAGCGTAGTAAGAAAAGCCCGATCATGAAAAGAAAGATGATCGGCAGGAAACCCAACTGGTTGCTGCCGGTCATGATCGTGAAAATCGTGATCAGCGCGGGGGCGAGGAATGCCGTCGCCTTGCCGGTCAGGGCGAACAGGCCGAACGCCTCGGCGGGATGGTCGGGATGGGTGTGCCGCACCATCATCGACCGCGACGCCGAATACAGCGCGCCACCCGCCCCGCCGATACAGACGCCGCAGAAATAGAACACCAGATCGGGGATCGGCGATCCTGCGGGCAGCGGGATACCAAACATCGCCTGCCGCGACATGCCGACGATGATGACGGACACGCCGATCAGCACCCAGACGCAGGCGGTGATCACCGGTTTCGGGCCATAGCGTGCATCGCCCAAGCCCCCCAGCCATGTCACGATCGCCGCCGCGATGGCCGCGATGATCCCGAACACGCCGATCTGGATTGTCTGCCATTCCAGCACAAGTGCCGCATAGACCCCGCCAAAGGCATAGACCGCATTCAGCGCATCACGATAGAACATCGACCCCAGCAGAAAGTTGAACAGGCTTTTGCGTTTCACCACGGATCGCAGCGTGTCGATCAATTCGCCCGTCACGGCGCGCAGGTTGGTGGATTGACGGATCGCACGGGGGTCGTCGCGGACATACAAAAAAAACGGGATGATAAAGATCACATACCAGATCGCGATGAACGGCCCGACCGCCCGCGTGCCTTCGCGCAGGTCAGGGTCTAGCCCGAACAAAGGCGCATTGCCCAAAAGGGTGACGCCCTGATCGTTTTCTGCCAGCAACAGCAGCATCAAAAACAGCGACACCACCCCGCCCCAATAGCCAAACGCGGCCCCCGACCCCGAAATGCGCCCGACCTCGCGGTCATTGCCCAAAGACGGCAGGATCGCATTGACGAAGTTCAGTGCGCTTTCGGCGGCGATAAAGCCCACATAGAACAGGATCAGGATCAGGATCAGGATCAACGATGCGCCATCCGGCGTCAGACCCCAAAGCATCCATGTTGTCACCACATAGACGACCGAGAAAAAGGCGATCCACGGTATCTTGCGCCCCGACCGGTCGGCAAAGGCCCCCAGAAACGGTGCGCTGAAGGCAATCAGCAGCCCCGCGACGGTCTGGCCAGCGGACCAGATCCATTGCGCGCGGGCATTTGCAGCAGATTCTTCCAGCCCCGCCCCCAGATAATATTGCGCGGCGACGACTGCGAAATAAGGGCCGAAGATGAAGGTCAGGCCGAGCGTGTAAAACGGCTGCGACGCCCAGTCGAACGCCATCCATCCCCAGATCCGTTTCTTGCTGACTGCCATGACCTGCCTCTGCTATCCTTTCGGGGACTAGACACTGCAAATCATGTTGCTTGCAAGACAAGCTTTAAGGTTGTGCGCCGTGATCGACCGGCGGCCAAGGGCGCGCACGGTCGGCGTCGATCCAGCCTTGCACCCAGTCGGGCAGGCGCGGTTGTGGATCGTTCATGCCCATTTCTGCCAACAGCCGTTCGGGCCTGACAATTCCCTGCCTGTCCGTAGCGGCGGACCGGTACAGAATCTGCACCGCGCAATTCTGTCCGATCCAGATCGACTGGTCGAGATACATGAACTTGTCATCCCAGCCGATGCATTTGCTGACCATGCGGAACCGTGTGAAGGGCCTGATCCTTTTGCGATACCGCACCGACGCCCCCGCCATCGTCAGCCCCCAGCGGTTGCGCTGCAAGGCGGCCACCAGCCCGGTGCGGATCCCCAGCCCGGTGCGCCCCAGATCCATGATCGTCAGGATACGGCCGTTGTTCATCTCGAGATAAACGTCGATATCCTGCGGCCAGCAGCGGTGCCACGACACATGCGCCTCCATCGGCCCCAGCGCGGGCCTGCGCCGGTTGGTGATGATTTCCTTGAGTGTGCGGATAACCGGATACATGCGACGCCTTTTGCTGCTGGGCGCAAACTGATCCCACCTGACGTTAACGTCAATTTTGACCTCGGGGCAACCTTGGGCTTGTCGGACAAGGCCGAACCGCTTAGGTCAGTGCGACAGTTTCAAAAGGGCGATCTTTTCATGCTTACCATCATACAGGCCTTGCTCGTGATCATCGGCGTCGTGCGTTTTTTCGTCATCGCGCATTTCATCATGAGCTGGCTGATCCGGTTCGAGGTTCTGAACGTGCGTCAGCAATTCGTGGGGCAGGTGTGGTACACGCTCGAACGGGTGCTGGAACCGATCTATGGCCCGGTCCGCCGGATGCTGCCGAACATGGGCGGCATTGACCTGGCACCGGTGATCGTGCTGGTCGGTCTGGAAATCCTGCGCATCTTCCTGATCAACAATATCGGCGCCTTTGTCTGATTGCAGGGCCTTGGCTGCGCTGTGTTGCATCTGACGCCACGACGGGTGGCATGGCGCAAAAATGCCGTTGGCGGTCGCGCCTGACCTTTCCGCATCGCGGCAGCCGTGGTCTAGTCGGCCCAAGCCAAGCGGAGCGATGCAATGTCCGACCAGATCACCTTTACCCTTGATGGCGTATCCGTCACCGCCGTCCCCGGCCAGACGATCTGGGAGGTGGCGAACGGCCGCGGTCTGGTGATCCCGCATCTGTGCCACAAACCCGCCCCCGGTTACCGGTCCGACGGCAATTGCCGCGCCTGCATGGTCGCCATCGAAGGCGAACGGACCCTTGCCGCATCCTGCATCCGCGAACCGCGCGACGGGATGATCGTGACCACCAACCAGCCGCGCGAGGTGCAGGCGCGGCGCATGGTGATGGAATTGCTGGTCGCCGACCAACCGGCGCAGGCTGTCGCGCATGATCGGTCCAGCCATCTGTGGGACACGGCGGGCGCGCAAGGCGTGGCTGTCAGCCGCTTTCCGGCAAAGGCCGATCATATCCCGCTGCTGGATGACAGCCATGTCGCGATGTCGGTGAACCTTGATGCCTGTATCCAGTGCGGGCTTTGCGTGCGGGCCTGCCGCGAAGTGCAGGTCAATGATGTGATCGGCATGGCGGGGCGGGGTGGCACAGCCTATCCGGTCTTCGACATGGATGATCCGATGGGCGGGTCGTCCTGCGTGGCTTGCGGTGAATGTGTGCAGGCCTGTCCGACTGGTGCGCTGCTCCCCGCGACGGTGACGGATGAAAACCAGCAGGGCGATACCCGCGATTACGACCGCGAGGTCGCCAGTGTCTGTCCGTTCTGCGGGGTCGGCTGTCAGGTCAGCCTCAAGATCAAGGATGGCAAGGTCAAGTTCGTCGAAGGCATCAACGGCCCCGCCAACGAAGGGCGGCTTTGCGTCAAGGGGCGTTTCGGGTTCGACTATATCCACCACCCGCACCGCCTGACCAAACCCTTGATCCGCCGCGCCGATGCGCCCGCCAAGGGGCTGAACGTCGATCCCGGCAACTGGCAGAAACATTTCCGCGAGGCGACATGGGACGAGGCACTGGACGCCGCCGCAAACGGGTTGCGTGCCATTGGGGGCAAGGGCGTGGCGGGCTTTGGTTCCGCCAAATGCACCAATGAAGAGGCTTACCTGTTCCAGAAACTCATCCGGCAGGGGTTCGGCCACAACAACGTCGACCACTGCACGCGGCTGTGCCATGCGTCATCGGTGGCGGCGCTGATGGAAAATGTGGGTTCCGGTGCCGTCACCGCGACCTTCAACCAGATCGAACATTCCGATGTTGCCATCGTCATCGGTGCCAACCCGATCGAAAACCACCCCGTTGCCGCGACCTATTTCAAGCAATTCGCCAAACGCGGCGGCAAGCTGATCGTGATGGACCCGCGCGGGCAGGCGCTGAAACGGCATGCGTCGCATATGCTGCAATTCCGTCCGGGTGCCGATGTGTCGATGCTGAATGCGATCATGCATGTGATCGTCGAGGAACAGCTTTACGACCAGCAATACATCGCCGCCTATACCGAGAATTGGGAAGCCGAAAAGGCGCATCTGGCCGATTTCAGCCCTGAAAAGATGGCCGGTATCTGCGGGATCGACGCTGAAACGCTGCGTGATGTGGCGCGCACCTTTGCCGGTGCCAAGGCCGCGATGATCTTTTGGGGCATGGGCGTCAGCCAGCATATCCACGGCACCGACAACGCGCGCTGCCTGATCTCGCTCGCGCTGATGACGGGGCAGGTCGGGCGTCCGGGGGCGGGCTTGCATCCCCTGCGCGGGCAGAACAACGTGCAAGGCGCGTCGGATGCGGGCATGATCCCGATGTTCCTGCCCGATTACCAGCCCGTCGGTGACCAAGGCGTGCGCACCGCGTTCCAAGAGGTCTGGCAGCACGGCGAGATCGACGCCACCAAGGGCCTGACCGTGACCGAGATCTTGGATGCCGTGCATGATGGGGACATCCACGGCATGTATATCCTTGGCGAAAACCCCGCCATGTCGGACCCAGATGTGGACCATGCCCGCGCGGCGCTTGCCAGACTCGACCACCTTGTCGTGCAGGATATTTTCATCACCGAAACGGCGAACTTTGCCGATGTGATCCTGCCCGCCAGCGCCTTTGCCGAAAAGACCGGCACCGTGACCAACACCAACCGGCAGGTCCAGATGGGCCGCCCCGCCGTGCCGCCCCCCGGTGACGCGCGCGAGGATTGGTGGATCACCGTGGAACTGGCCAAACGGCTGGGTCTGCCATGGGCCTATGCGCATCCGTCCGAGGTGTTCGGCGAAATGACCCAAGTCATGGCATCGCTGACCAATATCACATGGGACCGGCTCGAGGCGCAAAGTGCGGTGACCTATCCGTCGCTGACGCCCGATGATCCGGGCCAGCCGATCGTCTTTGCCGATGGTTTCCCGCGCGAGAATGGGCGCGCCAAATTCACCCCCGCCAGCGTGATCGCGCCGGATGAAACCCCCGATGCCGAATACCCGATGATCATGACCACAGGGCGGCAGCTGGAACATTGGCACACGGGGTCGATGACGCGGCGGTCGCGGGTGCTGGATGCTGTCGAACCCGAGGCGAATTGTTCGCTGCATCCCTCGACCCTGCGCAGGCTGGGCGTGGACCCCGGTGGCATGGTCCGCCTGACGACACGGCGCGGCAGTATCGACATCATGGCGCGGTCCGACCGTGCGGTTGCGCCTGATATGGTGTTCGTCCCCTTCGCCTATGTCGAAGCGGCGGCGAATATCCTGACCAACCCCGCCATCGACCCCTATGGCAAGATCCCTGAGTTCAAGTTTGCTGCGGTCAGAGTGGAGAAGGCACAAAGCGAGGTGACGGCGGAGTAAGTCCCACCAATTAACTGAACGACCGTTCAAAAAATGATTTGACGGATGGCCCTGCCGCCCGCAAGATCAACCTTAGGCAGCGCGTTGCGAAGGCGCGACTCGCCGCTAAGGGCAGTGTGACTGCCCAAAGGGAGGATCTTGATGATGCATGCACCCGCTGACGGCGGCCCTGTGACAATTCCTGATCTCTTGGCCCGCAATGTGGCGCGCCACGGGGCAAAGCCCGCTTATCGGGAAAAGGAATTCGGGATCTGGCAAAGCTGGACCTGGGCGCAGGCATCCGAACAGATCGACGCGCTGGCGATGGGTTTGCTGACATTGGGGGCGAATGTGGGCGACCATATTGCCGTCTCTGGCCGCAATCGCCCCGCGCTTTACTGGGCGATGGTCGCGGCACAACGGATCGGCTGCATCCCCGTCCCGCTTTATGCCGAAGCCGCGGCCGAGGAAATCGCCTATGCGCTTGACCATTGCGGCGCGCGGTTCGCGGTTGTGGGTGATCAGGAACAGGTGGATAAAATCGCCGATGTCCGTGACGGGCTGACCCAGCTTGAACATGTGATCTACCTCGACGGGCGGGGTTTGCGCAAATACGACCATGCCGCCATGACCAGCTATGCCGATGTGCAAAAGGCCGGGCGCGCGTCTGGTTTGCTGGATCAGGTCAATGCGCGCAGCGCCGCGCGCACTTATGACGACACATGCGTGATGCTGTATACCTCTGGCACCACCGGGCGGCCCAAGGGTGTGGTGCTGTCCAACCGCAATGTCATCGAGACATCCAAAAACTCTGCCGAATTCGACCATCTGCGCCCCGATGACGAGGTGCTGGCCTATCTGCCGATGGCCTGGGTCGGGGATTTCATCTTTTCGGTGGGGCAGGCGATGTGGACGGGATTCTGTGTCAATTGCCCCGAGAGCGCGGACACGATGCAGCTTGACCTGCGCGAGATCGGGCCAACCTATTTCTTTGCCCCGCCGCGCGTCTTCGAACAGCAGCTGACCAATGTGATGATCCGCATGGAAGATGCGGGGCGGTTCAAGAAATGGCTGTTCCACCGCTATATGGCCGTGGGGCGCAGGGTCGGGCCGCTGTTGCTGGATGGCAAGCGGGTCGGCGCGCTGGACCGGCTGAATTACATGCTGGCAAAGCTCTTGGTGATCGGGCCGTTGAAAAACACCCTTGGCCTCAGCCGCGTGCGTGTGGGCTATACCGCGGGCGAGGCGATCGGGCCCGAGATTTTCGATTTCTACCGCGCGCTGGGCATCAACCTCAAACAGCTTTATGGCCAGACCGAAGCGACCGTGTTCATTACCCAGCAACCCGATGGCGAAGTCCGGTCCGATACCGTGGGCGTGCCCAGCCCCGGCGTGGAACTGCGCATCGCCGAGAATGGCGAGGTGTTCTACCGCAGCCCCGGTGTGTTCGTCGAATATTACAAGAACCCCGAAAGCACCGCATCGACCAAGGATGCCGACGGCTGGGTCGCGACGGGGGATGCCGGTTTCATCGAGGATGGCACAGGACATCTGCGGATCATCGACCGCGCCAAGGATGTGGGCAAGATGGCGGACGGGCGGCTGTTCGCGCCCAAATATGTCGAGAACAAGCTGAAATTCTATCCCAATATCCTCGAGGCGGTCGTGTTCGGCGCGAACCGCGATTACTGCACCGCCTTCATCAACATCGACCTGACGGCGGTGGGCAATTGGGCGGAACGCAACAATATCGCCTATTCCAGCTATCAGGAATTGTCGCAGCACAGCCGCGTGCTCGATATGATCCTTGGCCATGTGTCCGAGGTGAACAGATCCGTGGCCGCCGACCCGATGCTGGCGGGCTGTCAGGTGCATCGGTTCCTTGTGCTGCACAAGGAACTTGACGCCGATGACGGCGAGATGACCCGCACCCGCAAGGTCCGCCGCCGGATCGTGGAAGAGAAATTCCACGACCTGATTACGGCGCTCTATGGCGGGGCGGCTGATATCTACACTGAAACAGAAGTCACCTATGAGGACGGCCGCAAGGGCAAGATCACGGCGACGCTGGCGATCTGCGACGCTCAGGTCGCGGCGGAACACCACAAGGTAGCGGCAGAATGATGGACGGTTCTGCACCCTATGTGACCGCGGATGGTCGCCAGATCGGTGGCGTGTTGATGGACATGCGCGGCATCACCCTGCGGTTCGGCGGGGTCGAGGCGATCAAGAATATCTCCTTTGATATCCGCGAAGGCGAGATCAGGGCGATCATCGGGCCGAATGGCGCGGGCAAATCCTCGATGCTGAACGTGATCTCGGGGTTCTATCACCCGCAAGACGGCGAGGTCTGGTTTCGCGGAGAAAAGCGCAAGCCGATGAAACCCTATCAGGTCGCCCGCCTTGGCATCGCGCGCACGTTCCAGAACATCGCTTTGTTCGAGGGGATGAGCGTGCTTGACAATATCATGACCGGGCGGCTGACCCATATGAAGGCGGGACTGTTCTCTCAGGCGATCTGGAAAGGCAAGGCGGAGGCCGAGGAGGTCGCCAACCGCGAGGTCGTGGAAAAGGTCATCGACTTTCTGGAAATCCAGGCGATCCGCAAGACGCCTGTTGGCCGCCTGCCTTACGGGTTGAAAAAGCGGGTGGAACTGGCGCGTGCGCTTGCCGCCGAACCCAGGCTTTTGCTGCTGGACGAACCCATGGCCGGCATGAACGTCGAGGAGAAAGAGGACATGAGCCGCTTTATCCTGGATGTGAACGATGAATTCGGCACGACCATCGCGCTGATCGAACATGACATGGGTGTGGTCATGGACCTGTCCGACCGCGTTGTGGTGATGGATTACGGCCGCAAGATCGGCGACGGCACCCCCGACGAGGTGCGTAACAATCAAGAGGTGATCGACGCCTATCTGGGGGTGGCGCATGAATGATTTTGCACAGCAAAATCATCCCGGACATGATCCGGGATCTCTGCCACCCTTCGCCGTCCCGGACCTGATCCGGGACCTCGACCACCAATCGCAAGAGGCCCCGGATCAGGCCCGGGGCGGGGAGGCATGCCATGTCGGCTGATTTTCTTTACGGCATCGAAGTCGTCATCAACGGGCTGATGGCGGGCGTGCTTTATGCGCTGGTGGCGCTGGGCTTTGTGCTGATCTTGAAGGCGTCGGGCATTTTCAACTTTGCCCAAGGCGTGATGGCGCTGTTTGCCGCGCTGACGCTAGTCGGCATCATGGAAGGGCAGGTGCCCTTTGCCCATCTGATCAACGCGGTATTCGGCACCAGCATCCACCATTTCGGCTGGCAGGTGCCGGCGATCCTTGCGATTTTCCTGACCGTGCTGGTGATGATCGGTTTTGCCTGGGCGGTGCAGCATTTCGTGTTCCGCCATCTGGTCGGGCAAGAGCCGATCATCCTGTTCATGGCGACCATCGGTCTGGCCTATTTTCTGGAAGGTCTGGGCGATCTGATGTGGGGGTCGAGCATCCGCACGCTGGCGCTGGGCCTGCCGCAGGGTGGATCGCTTTGGGTCGAAGACATGACCAGCGGGCTGGGCGGCGACGATTTTTATGGCTTTTTCATCGACAAGCTGGACATGGTTGCGACCCTTGTCGCGCTGGTGCTGGTCGCGGGGCTGGTCGCCTTTGCGCAATATACCAAGCAGGGCCGCGCGATGCGCGCTGTCGCCGATGACCATCAGGCCGCCCTGAGCGTGGGGATTTCGCTGAGCTATATCTGGGTGCTGGTCTGGTCGCTGGCGGGCATCGTCGCGCTGGTCGCGGGGATCATGTGGGGCGCCAAATCCGGCGTGCAGTTTTCGCTGTCGCTGATCGCGCTGAAGGCCTTGCCCGTGCTGATGCTGGGCGGGTTCACATCCATCCCCGGTGCCATCGTGGGGGGCATGATCATCGGCGTCGGTGAAAAGCTGTTCGAATACACGATTGGTGCGCCCTATCTGGGCGGGGCCACGGAAAACTGGTTCGCCTATATGCTGGCACTGGTGTTCCTCGTGTTCCGTCCGCAGGGGCTGTTTGGCGAAAGGATCATCGAACGTGTGTGATGCAGCCAGCGTTTCAAAAGAACTTTTGGGCCTCCGGCGGGGATATTTGGGCTCGGAAGATGAAAAGGGGGTGATCCATGCTGTATCGTGAGGCGGGCGATTTCAAGACATCCTATCAGGCGGATAGCCAGACCTTTCCCATCGCCTTTGACCGCTGGCGGTATTGGGCCGTGCTGGTCATTGCCTTTTGCGTGGTGCCGTTTTTCGTCAATGCCTATTGGGCCAATGCCGTTCTGGTGCCGTTCCTGATCTATGCGATTGCGGCCATCGGGCTGAATATCCTCACGGGCTATTGCGGGCAGGTCAGTCTGGGCACCGGCGGGTTCATGGCGGTGGGGGCCTATGCTTGTTACAAGCTGATGACGTCCTTTCCGGACGTGTCCATCGTGATCCACATCATTCTGGCGGGCGGGATCACGGCGGCTGTCGGTGCGGCTTTTGGTCTGCCCAGCCTGAGGATCAAGGGGTTCTATCTGGCAGTGGCGACGCTGGCGGCGCAGTTCTTTCTGGTCTGGATGTTCAATAAAGTCAGCTGGTTTTACAACTATTCCGCCTCGGGCCAGATCAATGCGCCCGAACGCTTTGTCGCTGGCATCGCCGTGACAGGTCCGAATACGGCACCTTGGGCGCAATATATGATCTGTCTGGTGTTCCTGACGATCTGTGCGCTGATCGCGCGCAACCTGACGCGCGGCACGATCGGCCGGTCATGGATGGCGATCCGCGACATGGATATCGCGGCCGAGATCATCGGGGTGAACCCGCTGAAGGCCAAGCTGACCGCCTTTGCGGTATCGTCGTTCTTTATCGGCATATCGGGTGCTTTGTTCTTTGCCGTCTATCTGGGCGCGGTTGAAGTGGGCGAGGCGTTCGGCATCCAGAAATCGTTCCTTGTGCTGTTCATGATCATCATCGGCGGGCTGGGGTCGCTGTTTGGCAGTTTCGCGGGGGCGGCGTTTCTGGTGCTGCTGCCTGTCGCGCTGAAGGTGATTGGCGTCGATCTGCTGGGCTGGCCCACCGATCTGGTCGCCCATCTGCAACTGGTGATCGTGGGCGGGCTGATCATGTTCTTTCTGATCAAGGAACCGCATGGCCTTGCCCAGCTGTGGCGCTTGGCGAAAGAGAAACTGCGGCTGTGGCCTTTCCCCTATTAACAAAACGGATCGGGGCACACCCCGGCAGAACAATCTTAACCATTGGGAGGAGAAACCGATGAAGATGAAGACACTGGCCGCACTGTCCCTTGCCGGGTCGATGGCCGCGGGGACCGCCATGGCCGATCTGGTGATACCGGATTTGAGCTATCGCACCGGCCCCTATGCGGCGGGCGGCGTGCCGTTTTCGGACGGGTATCAGGATTATTTTGCGCTGCTGAACGCCCGTGACGGCGGGATCGGCGGCGAGCCTGTCCGCGTCATCGAATGCGAAACCGCCTATAACACCGAACGCGGCGTCGAATGCTACGAGGCGACCAAGGGCGAAGGCGCGTTGATCTATCAACCGCTGTCCACGGGCATCACCTATCAGCTGATCCCGCGCACCACGGCTGACAATATCCCGCTGCATACGATGGGCTATGGCCGCACATCCGCCGCCAATGGCGAGGTGTTCAACTGGGTGTTCAACTATCCTGCCAATTACTGGGATGCCGCATCGGTCGCCGTGAATTACCTGCTGGATGAAAACGGCGGGTCGCTGGATGGCAAGACCATCGCGCTGGTCTATCACAATTCAGCCTATGGCAAGGAACCGATCCGCACGCTGGAGGAACTGTCGGCGATGCACGGGTTCACGCTGACGCAGTTGGCCGTGGATCACCCCGGTCAGGAACAGAAATCCCAATGGCTGCAAATCCGGCGCGAACGCCCTGATTATGTGCTGATGTGGGGCTGGGGCGTGATGAACCAGGTCGCTGTGCAGGAAGCCGCGAATATCGGTTTCCCGATGGAAAACTTCATCGGCAACTGGTGGGCGGGTGCCGAACATGACGTGACACCTGCGGGCATGGCGGCGAATGGCTATAAATCGCTGAACATGAACCCGATCATCGATTATCCGGTGCTGGCGGAAATCCAGAGCCTTGTGCATGATGCGGGCAATGCGGCCGGTGACGGATCGCACCTTGGGTCGGTGCTATATGTGCGTGGCATGTATGCCGCGATGCTGGCCGCCGAAGCTATTGCCAAGGCACAGGAAATCCACGGTGTCTCGGATGTGACCGCTGCGATGGTGCGTGACGGGATGGAAGCGCTGGAGATCACCGACGCCCGCATGACCGAACTGGGCATGGAAGGGATCGGGCCGGAATTCGCGGTTACCTGCCAGAACCATGGCGGCACGGGACAGGGCCTTGTGCAGCAGTGGAATGCCTCTGCCGGTGTCTGGGAACCGCTGACCGGGTTCATCTCGCCTGACACATCGGTCATCGCGCCGCTGGTGGCCGAGGATTCCGCCGCCTTCGCTGCCGAAAGCGGGATCACCCCCGGCTGTCTGTAAGCACATTACCACGGGCGGGCCTTTGGGCCGTCCGTTTCCTCAGGGAGACCGCGATGCCTGATACCAAAGAGACCCTGCTTGAGGTCAACAATATCGAAGTGATCTACAATCACGTCATTCTGGTGCTGAAAGGCGTGTCGCTGAACGTGCCAAAGGGCGGGATCACCGCGCTTTTGGGTGGCAATGGCGCGGGTAAGACCACTACGCTCAAGGCGATATCTAACCTTTTGCATTCCGAACGCGGCGAGGTGACGAAAGGATCGGTGATCTATCGTGGCGAACCCGTGCATCACCTGTCGCCCGAGGCTTTGGTCAAGAAAGGCGTCGTGCAGGTCATGGAAGGCCGGCATTGTTTCGAACATCTGACGGTCGAGGAAAACCTGCTGACCGGCGCCTATACCCGCCGCGATGGCGGGGCGGCTGTCGCGGCCGATCTTGACATGGTCTATACCTATTTCCCGCGCCTGAAAGAGCGGCGCAAAAGTCAGGCGGGCTATACGTCCGGCGGAGAACAGCAGATGTGCGCCATCGGGCGCGCGCTGATGTCGCGGCCAGAGACGATCCTGCTGGATGAACCGTCTATGGGTCTTGCACCGCAATTGGTCGAGGAGATTTTCACCATCGTGAAGAACCTCAACGAAAACGAAGGCGTGTCCTTTCTGCTTGCCGAACAGAATACCAACGTCGCCCTGCGGTTCGCCCATCAGGGCTATATCCTTGAAAGCGGGCGCGTCGTGATGGAAGGCCCCGCCGCCGAATTGCGCGAAAATCCCGATGTAAAGGAATTCTATCTGGGCATGTCGGACGATGGGCGCAAATCGTTTCGTGACGTGCGCAGCTATCGGCGGCGCAAGCGGTGGTTGGCATGATGCCCGCGCCCTCCTGAGGGGCGCTTTAATAGCAGCGCGTACAGGGCCAGACCTGCCCTGATCCAGGTCGCTGCATGGATGTGGACAGGAGACACCGATGACGCCTTATTTCGACGATCTGGAAACACGGACCCCACAGGCCCGTGCCGCAGCCCAGCTTGACGCATTGCGCGCGCAGATCGCGCGGGTGCGTGCGATGCCGGGGTCTTGCCTGCCCGATGTCGTGGTCACGTCGATGGCGGATCTGGCAAAGTTTCCGGTTCTGCGTAAATCCGACCTTGGCGGCTGGCAAAAGGCGCAGCCGCCCTTTGGCGGGTTGCATGTGTTCAACATGACCCATGTGTTCCAGTCGCCCGGCCCGATCTATGAACCGGGCGGGTCGTCGCATGACTGGTGGCGCTTTGGGCGGTTCCTGCATGCCTGCGGGATCGGCGCGGGCGATATCGTGCAGAATTGTTTTGGCTATCACCTGACCCCTGCAGGCACGATGTTCGAAAATGGCGCACGCGCTGTCGGTGCTGCCGTGCTGCCTGCGGGCACTGGCCAGACCGAATTGCAGGTCCGTGCTGCTGCCGATATCGGCACCACCGCCTATGCGGGCACGCCCGATTACCTCAAGGTGATCCTCGAGAAGGCGGAGGAGATGGGCGTCACGCTCAAGATCACCAAGGCCGCTGTGTCGGGTGGCGCGCTGTTTCCTCAACTGCGCCAGTATTACGCCGACCGTGGAATCGCCTGCCTGCAATGTTATGCCACCGCCGATCTGGGCCATATCGCCTATGAGACTGCCCCGGGCGAAGGCATGATCGTCGATGAAGGGGTCATCGTCGAGATCGTCACCCCTGGCACCGGTGATCCGGTCGCCCCCGGCGATGTGGGCGAGGTCGTGGTCACATCGCTGAACCCCGATTACCCGCTGATCCGTTTCGCCACCGGCGACATGAGCGCCGCGATGTCCGGCACCAGCCCCTGCGGGCGCACCAATATGCGCATCAAAGGCTGGATGGGCCGCGCTGATCAGACGACCAAGATCAAGGGCATGTTCGTGCGTCCCGAACAGGTGGCCGCCCTTGTGGCCAAGGTGGGGGCCGCGCGTGCCCGCGTGATTGCCGACCGGAGTGGTGATGCCGACTCGATGCAGGTCCATTTCGAAGGCGAAGGGCTTGATCCCGCCGCCATCGCCACGGCTGTTGTCGATATTCTGAAACTGAAAGGCGATGTGATCTGTTGCGCCCCTGGCACCCTGCCGCGCGACGGGCTCGTGATCGAGGATCGCCGCAGCTATGATACCTGACGCCAAGGAAAACGCATCACGCGCCGGTTAATCTTTTGTGCTGCATTCGCCGATGCTGCGGTCCCGCTGATGGGCGCGGGCCGCCAAACGGACGCCCGACCCTTTACTGGGCCGGGACGTAGCGTTCGACCAGCAGACGGATCAGCCCCAGACCTTCGCCGTATTTCCATAGGCCGATGACATAGGTGCCGGGCTCCACCCGTGCGGCGATCAGGCTGTCGGTCGCGTTGCCGTAGTCATCGTTCCGGCCAATCTCGCGGCCAAGATCGTCAAAGATCACCAGAACCGGATCGGCGCTGGCATTGCCAATGGCTTCCAGCATCAACAGGCCGGGTGCGTCGACATCAACGGTGAACCATGATGCGATGGAACTGGCGTTCACATCCTGCCGGATGCGGGTGCTGACCAGGCCAAGGTCGGTCACAGGCACTGTCCCGTCCAGCGGTGGTGCCGCTTCACCGCGGCCGTAGATCGCCAGCACGGCGGCCTGCGGGTCATAGGCGCTGACGGTCAAGGTGATCGGCGCGGTTTCATCGGCCAATGCGTTCAGATTGATGCAATAGGTGCCAGCAGCCAGCGGGTCTGTCATGTCGATGCGTGAATTCAACCCGTCGTAATCGTCATTCTCTGTGATGTAAGTCTCGGCGGCGTCGTAAAGCGTGATCGCCGGATCGGCAGTTTCGTTCACCGCGGTAATGGTGACAGCGGTGGGCTGATCAAGCGTGAAGCTCCAGTAGGGGGCGTCAATGGCCGACCCGTTGACGCTGGACCCCAGCGGGCCGATCGGCACCGCCTCTGAACAACTGCCGCTGATACCGGGATCACCCTGCATGGCGATCCCCTCGGTCAGCGGTTCATGGTCCTGCCGCCCGATGCGGACGAATGCGGTCATCGGCCCGCCTTCATAACTGCGCATCGCCATGCAATAGCTGCCCGCGTCGAGTGTTGTTTCGGCGCGCGCTGCGGCATTGCCACCGGAATCATCATCCGACAGGATCAGACTGCCGTCCGCATGCAGCAAGTCGATCATCGGGTCACCCGCGCCCCGGCCCGCCGCTTCAAGCCGGACATCTGTCGTCGCAGACAGGGTGAACAGGGCGACGTAATCATTGCCACCCAACACCAACGCCATCTGTTCGCGGAAATTGTCAGCTGTCGTGATGTCCGAACGGGCGGCGTCGCCGCCGATCCATTGCCCGCCGGTGCCCGCGCCACCGCAGAGGTCTTGTGCGAATGCGGGTGCGGCAAAACCCAGCAACACGATGGATAATGCGGTTGTTTGGAGAGTGGATTTCCGCGCCATATGCTTTCCTCTGCGACAATCAAATCTAAACTGACGCGACGTTATTACGGCCCCGCCATGTTTGGCCAGTCTGCATATCAGTCTGCCCGCAACTTTCTGATCCATGCGCAAAGAAAAAGGCCGCGCCCCGAAGGATGCGACCTTTTTCGATCTGCTGCTGTCGCAGGTCTTAGCCCTGACGGGCCTTGAACCGGCGTTGCGTCTTGTTGATCACATAGACGCGGCCCTTACGGCGCACGACGCGGCAATCGCGATGGCGCTGCTTGAGCGAGCGGAGGGAGTTACGGACCTTCATGGTGCGTGTCCTTCATGTCGCGGCGCGCGGATTGCGCCTTGGGTTAAAATAAGGGGCAAGCCCCACGAATTCATGGTGGACGATACTGGGATCGAACCAGTGACCCCTTCGATGTCAACGAAGTGCTCTACCGCTGAGCTAATCATCCATGCCGTCAGCGGTCTGATGCGTCCTACAAAGAAATAGGACGCGGCATGAACCGCGTCAGTCGTGCGGTCTATAAAAGGAGTCGGAACAGGGATCAAGGGCTTTTGCTCATTTCCACAAATGCGCTAGCTTGGGGGTCTGAAGGAGTGTTTCATTGCCGCCATCGCCCTATCATCTTGCCATGCCAGAGGCGCGTTCGACCAGCGTCGTTTTCGCATCACCGCACAGCGGGCGCGATTATCCGGCGGCCTTTCTGCGCCGTACCGTGCTGGATGCACAGGAAATCCGGTCGTCGGAGGATGCTTTTGTCGATCTGCTGTTCGCCTCCGCACCGCGGCATGGCGCGCCTTTCCTGACGGCGACGGCCCCGCGTGCCTTTCTGGATCTGAACCGTGGGCCGGATGAGTTTGATCCGGCCCTGATCGATGGCGCCCGGCGCAACGCGCATAACCCGCGCATCGCCAGCGGTCTGGGCGTTGTTCCGCGTGTGGTGGCCAATGGCCGGCAAATCTATCGCGGCAAGCTGACGCTGGTCGAGGCGCATCAGCGTGTCACGCAGTATTGGCGGCCTTATCACGACCGGTTGCAGATGTTGTTGGACCAGAGCATCAATGATTTCGGTCAGGCGATCCTGATCGATTGCCATTCGATGCCGCATGAGGCGCTGGAAAACATGGGGCCACCCGGGGCAGGCCGTCCTGATGTTGTGTTGGGGGACCGTTTCGGGGCAACGGCTTCGGGCATGGTGGTGGATCAGGTCGAGGCCGCCTTTGTCGCGGCGGGGCTGAAAGTGGCGCGCAACATGCCGTTTGCGGGGGCCTATATCACGCAACATTATGGCCGCCCGTCACGCCACCAGCACGCCATCCAGGTCGAGATCGACCGTGCGCTTTACATGCATGAAACAACGCTGACGCCCAGTGCCGGTTTTGACGCGTTCCGGGATTTGTTGGACGGGGTGATCGCCGCACTTGCCGATATCGGACGCGTGCCTGCAGTGCGTGTCGCCGCCGAGTAGGGTGGATCATGATCCACCTTACCGCAACGCCCGCCCCTTGATGATTGCATCGGACCCGAATCTTTGCCGGATCAGATCGGTGGCCTGTTCCGCCTTGGCCCGTTGCCCTGCCGCAGGATCAAGCAGATCGCCGGTCCGGTCCGCATCTGCAGCCGCCGTGATGTCCGACAGCCCGACCCCCAACAAACGGTAAGGCCCCGACCCTGGCACCTGATCAAACAGACCCCGCGCGGTGCGATAGATCGTATCGGCCAGCTGCGTGGGGTGATGCAGGCTTTGCCGTTTCGAGATCAGCCTGAAATCTGCTGTCTTGAGTTTCAGCTGCACGACACGCCCCGCCTTGTCGGTCGCCTTGGCCCGCGCGCTGACCTTTTCGGCCATGCGCCACAGATGCCCGTCCAGAATATCGGGGTCGGCCGTGTTTTCGTGAAAGGTGGTTTCATTGGACAGCGTCTTGACCGGGGCATTGGGGCTGATCCGGCGCCCGTCTTCGCCGCGCGCCAGTGCGTAAAGCCGTTCACCCGTGCTGCCGAATCGCGCGTGCAGGTCGCGCCGGTCCCAGCGCAACAGATCGTCAAAGGTGCGGATACCCGCCGCATCGAGGCTGGCCTGCGCCGCAGGGCCGATCCCCCAGATCAGCCGCACCGATCTGGCGCGCAGGAAGGCGGTGGTTTCAGCCTTGCCGATGATCGAAAAGCCGCGCGGTTTTTCCAGATCGGACGCGACCTTGGCCAAGAATTTGTTATGTGACAGCCCGATCGACCCTGTCAGGCCCAGTTCATCCTTCATCCGCTTGATCAGACGCGCCAGCATCACGGCGGGTGGCGCGTGGTGCAGTTTTGCGGTGCCGCGCAGGTCCATGAACGCCTCGTCCAGTGACAAAGGTTCGACCTGTGGCGTCAGTTCATCCATCATCGCGCGGATCGCGCGGGAGGCTTTGACATAGGCGTCAAAGCGCGGCTTGATGATGACAGCCTCGGGGCAGAGTTTGAGCGCCTGAAACATCGGCATGGCGGATTTGACGCCCTTGATCCGCGCCAGATAGCAGGCCGTTGACACCACGCCGCGTCTGCCGCCGCCGATGATCACGGGTTTGTCGGCAAGACCCGGATTGTCGCGTTTTTCAACCGAAGCATAGAAGGCGTCGCAATCCATATGCGCAATGGACAGCTCGAACAGTTCGGGGTGCCGTGTCACGCGGGGTGACCGGCAGGCGGGACAGCGGGTTTCGCTGTCGAATGTCGTCAGGCAATCGCGGCATAATGCAGGCATGTCGCATCATAGACTGGGCGGTTGCGTAAAAAAGAGACTTCTGGCCTCCGGCGGGGATATTTATGCTCGGAAGATGCGGAATTTCATTTGCGTGGTGCCGGGTTCCAGCGTAACTCGGCGCCATCACACGCCATCCGGGAGAGAACGGATGTCCGTCGCCGAAGGAGCAACCGCCCCGGTCACTCTCAGGCACAAAGGACCGGTTGGGGTGCAACACGCCGAAGAGTGGCCTTTGATGGTCCGCCGAAGGAGCAAGCCCCGCTAACTGGGTGAATCTCTCAGGCACAGCAACGGCGGGGGCGAGTGCGCGCAAGCGCCAATGGCGGAGAAATGCCATGCCTTCGATTGCTGTTATCGGTGCCGGGATTACCGGCGTCACCACTGCCTATTCCCTGATGATCCGCGGATTTGACGTCACGGTCTATGACCGCCAGCGTTACGCCGGAATGGAGACCAGTTTCGCCAATGGCGGTCAGTTGAGCGCCTCCAATGCCGAGGTCTGGAACCAATGGTCCACCGTGCTGAAAGGTATCAAATGGATGTTGCAGGGCGATGCGCCCTTGTTCGTGAACCCGCGCCCCGGTTGGCACAAGGTCAGCTGGATGATGGAATTTCTGGGCAATATCCCGAACTACAAGTCCAACACCGTCAAGACCGCCCGTCTGGCCGTTGCCGCCCGCGCGGGGCTGGCGGAAATGGCGGGCAGGTCCGGTGTGGATTTCGATTTCAGCCCTGCGGGCATCCTGCATTTCTACAAGACCGAACATGATCTGCGCCATGCCCGCATGGTTAACGGGCTCTTGCGCGAAGCGGGCCTTGATCGCCGCGAGCTGACCGTGGATCAAGTGATGGCGCGCGAACCCACCCTGCGCGGGGATATCATCGGCGGGTTTTGGACCGAAAGCGACAGCACCGGTGATATTCACAAATTCACTGTCGGGCTGGCCGATTGGCTGCAAAAACAGGGCGTGACCTTTCGCCTTGGTGCGCCGGTGACGGACCTGCATCTGCGCGACGACGGGGTTTATGTCGAAAGCGGAGACGAGACCCGTTTTGACGGTATCGTCATTTCCGCCGGTGTCGCCAGCCGCAAATTCGCGGCCAAGCTGGGGGATCGTGTGAACATCTATCCGGTCAAGGGCTATTCGATCACCGTCCATCTGACCGATGCGGCCAGTCAGGCGGCGGCGCCCACCACGTCATTGCTGGATGACAAGGCCAAGATCGTCACGTCCCGTCTGGGTCAGGACCGGCTGCGGATTGCGGGGACGGCGGAATTCAACGGCGAAAACCGCGATATTCTGGAACGCCGTGTGCGCCCCTTGATCCAATGGTGCGAAACCCATTTCCCCGATGTCTCGACCGAGGCTTGTGTGCCTTGGGCGGGCCTGCGCCCGATGATGCCCAACATGATGCCGCGCGTCGGGCAGGGCCGCAGCGACCGCGTGTTTTACAACACCGGCCACGGCCATCTGGGCTGGACGCTGAGCCCCGCGACAGCGGATGCCATCGGCGCGACCATTGCCGCGCGTTTCAAAAGCAACAGCATGGCCCGGTATGATTTGAAATCGGCGTCAATCGTGCCTAACTGACACCTAGGATAACGCAAGGGACGCGCCAATGCCGATGGATCAATTTCTGGCCGAGTTTTTCGGCCAGAACATACTTTATCTTTTGCTGGCGGTGTTCATCATCGTCTGCGTCATGGCGGGTGTGCGCATCGTGCCGCAATCGGAAAAGTTTGTGGTGGAACGCCTTGGCCGCCTGCAGTCGGTGCTTGGCCCCGGTATCAATTTCATCGTGCCGTTTCTGGATCGCGTCCGCCATCAGGTGTCGGTGCTTGAACGGCAATTGCCGCCGATGACGCAGGATGCGATCACCTCTGACAACGTGCTGGTGCAGGTTGAAACATCGGTGTTCTACCGGATCATCGAACCGGAAAAGACGGTTTATCGCATTCGTGACGTCGATGCCGCGATCTCGACCACCGTCGCGGGGATCGTCCGGTCCGAGATTGGCCGGATGGAACTGGATCAGGTGCAAGCCAACCGCAGCCGGTTGATCGAAGCAGTGCGCGAACAGGTGTCCCAGCAGGTCGATGATTGGGGGATCGAGGTGACACGCGCCGAAATCCTTGACGTCAATCTGGATCAGGCCACCCGCGCCGCGATGCTGCAGCAGTTGAACGCCGAACGCGCCCGCCGTGCCCAGGTGACCGAGGCCGAGGGTAAGAAACGGTCTGTCGAATTGCAGGCCGATGCCGATCTTTACGCCGCCGAACAGGAAGCCAAGGCGCGCCGCGTGCTGGCCGATGCCGAAGCCTATGCCACGCAGGTCGTGGCCGGTGCGATTGCCGAAAACGGGCTGGAAGCAGCGCAATATCAGGTCGCGCTGAAACAGGTCGAGGCGATATCAAAGATGGGTGCGGGACAGGGCAACCAGACCGTTGTGCTGCCCGCCAATGCGCTGGATGCTTTTGCCGATGCGTTCAAGATGCTGAAGGGACGCTAGGATGTTGTTGTGGGCGCAATGGTGGGTCTGGATGTCCGGCGCGCTGATCCTGGCGACGTTAGAGGTCTTGATCCCCGGCTATATCTTTCTGGGCTTTGCCATCGGTGCGGGGCTGATGGGCCTGCTGATCCTGTTCGGGGTCAATGCAACCGGTCTGGCGCTGACCTTGGTGATCTTTGCGGTTCTGTCTTTGCTGTCCTATCTGGGGATGCGCCGGTTTTTCCGGCTGCGCAAGGGACAGGTCAAGGTCTGGGAAACCGACATCAACGATTAGGTACCATGGCCTGCGGGGATGACAATTCGCGCTGGATGCTTTCAGCGGCGGATTTCGGATTTGCAGATTGCCAGATGGGGCGTCCGACGACGACATGATCCGCGCCGTTCGCCATGGCCTGTGCCGGGGTCATCACCCGCTTTTGATCGCCCCGATCCGCCCCGACAGGCCGCACGCCGGGGGTGACGATCAGCTTGCCTGCGGATTCAGGCAGGGCGCGGATCAAGGCCGCCTCGTGTGGTGACGCGATCACGCCATCGGCCCCCGCTATCAGCGCCAGCCCCGCACGTTCCTGCACCAGATCGGTGATATTGCCCGCCTTGATGCAGCATGCATCCAGATCATTGCGGTCCAGTGACGTCAGGATCGTCACGGCAAGGATTTTCATATCCGACCCTGCCGCCCCCTGCCGTGCCGCGCGCACCACATGCGGGTCGCCATGCACGGTCAGAAAATCCAGATCAAAGGCCGCGATCCCGCGCACCGCCGCCTCGACCGTGGCGCTGATGTCGAACAGTTTCATATCCAGAAAGATGCGCTTGCCCTGATCCTGCTTCAGCTCATTGGCCAGCGCCAGACCACCGCCCGTCAACATCCCCAGACCGATCTTGTAGAAACTGACGCTGTCGCCAAGCGCCGCTGCCAGTTCCAGTCCGGCCACGACATTGGGCACATCCATCGCAACAATCAGGCGGTCATCGGGCATCTTGGCAATCCTTGTCTGTTTGTTGCGGTCTAGCCTGCGCGCTGGTCTTGCGCAATCAATCCTGCCCACCCATTTATAACTTGAGGCCCAATTGGGCATGTGCCGCAAAGTCGGGCATGTCCGTCAACGGGCGCTTTATAAAGGAGAACATCATGAACTTGGACAAGTTCACAGAGCGGTCGCGCGGCTTTATCCAATCCGCCCAGACGATCGCCATGCGCGAAAGCCATCAGCGGCTTGCGCCCGAACACCTGCTCAAAGCCCTGCTGGACGACGAAGAAGGCCTTGCCGCCAACCTGATCACCCGTGCCGGTGGCCGCCCTGCCGATGTGCTGGGCGCCGTCAACGCGACCCTTGCCAAGATGCCCAAGGTCACAGGCGATGCCGCACAGGTCTATCTTGATAACCTGACCGCCAAGGTGGTGGACGAGGCAGAAAAGATCGCCAAAAAGGCAGGCGACAGTTTCGTGCCTGTAGAACGCTTGCTGACGGCGCTGACGTTGGTGAAATCCAAGGCCAAGGATGCATTGGATGCAGGCGGCGTCACCGCGCAAGCCCTGAACGCCGCGATCAACGATATTCGCAAGGGCCGCACCGCCGACAGCGCCAGCGCCGAGGACAGTTTTGACGCGCTGAAAAAATATGCCCGCGACCTGACCGAAGCCGCCGAGCAAGGCAAGATCGACCCGATCATCGGGCGGGACGAGGAAATCCGCCGCGCGATGCAGGTGCTGTCGCGCCGGACCAAGAACAACCCCGTCCTGATCGGGGAACCCGGTGTCGGGAAAACCGCCATCGCCGAAGGTCTGGCGCTGCGCATTGTCAACGGCGATGTGCCGGAATCCTTGCGCAACAAACGCCTGATGGCGCTGGATATGGGCGCGCTGATCGCCGGCGCGAAATATCGGGGTGAATTCGAAGAACGGCTGAAGGCCGTGCTGAAAGAAATCGAATCTGCCGCCGGCGAGATCATCCTGTTCATCGACGAGATGCACACGCTGGTCGGCGCGGGCAAGGCTGACGGCGCGATGGATGCCGCCAACCTGATCAAACCGGCGCTCGCACGGGGGGAATTGCATTGCATCGGTGCCACCACCCTGGCCGAATACCGCAAATATGTGGAAAAAGACGCAGCCCTTGCCCGCCGGTTCCAGCCTTTGCTGGTCGAAGAACCGACCGTCGTGGACACGATCAGCATCCTGCGCGGGATCAAGGAAAAATATGAATTGCACCACGGCGTGCGGATTTCGGATAGCGCTTTGGTCGCCGCCGCTACCCTGTCGCACCGTTATATCACCGACCGTTTCCTGCCGGACAAGGCTATCGACCTGATGGACGAGGCCGCCAGCCGGTTGCGCATGGAAGTGGACAGCAAGCCCGAAGAACTTGACGCACTCGACCGCCAGATCCTGCAATTGCAGATCGAGGCCGAGGCGTTGAAGAAAGAAGACGACAAGGCGTCCAAGGACCGGCTGGACAAGCTGGAAAAGGAACTGGCCGATGTGCAGGACCGCGCGTCCGAGATGACCGCGAAATGGCAGACCGAACGTGACAAGCTGGAGGATACCCGCGGCGTCAAGGAACGGCTG
Source organism: Loktanella sp. (assembly GCA_017542965.1). GTDB lineage: Bacteria > Pseudomonadota > Alphaproteobacteria > Rhodobacterales > Rhodobacteraceae > Yoonia. Next base: position 140,567 of record JAFWEI010000004.1, read on the forward strand.
GACCGCGCGCGCGCCGATCTGGATATCGCCAAGCGCGAAGGCAATCTGGCAAAAGCGGGCGAGCTGTCTTACGGCGTGATCCCGCAGCTGGAACGGCAACTGGCCGAGGTCGAGGCGAATGACGACCTGATGGTCGAAGAGGCCGTGCGCCCCGAACAGATCGCCGAAGTCGTCGAACGCTGGACCGGTATCCCGATGTCGAAAATGCTGGAAGGCGAACGTGACAAGCTGTTGCGCATGGAAGACGAGTTGGGCAAGCGCGTCATCGGCCAGAAATTGGCGGTGCGGGCCGTGGCCAATGCCGTGCGCCGTGCGCGCGCGGGCTTGAACGATGAAAACCGCCCGCTGGGGTCGTTTCTGTTTCTGGGGCCAACTGGCGTGGGCAAGACCGAACTGACCAAGGCCGTCGCCGAATACCTGTTCGACGACGACAGCGCGATGGTGCGGATCGACATGTCCGAATTCATGGAAAAACACGCCGTGTCGCGGCTGATCGGCGCGCCTCCGGGCTATGTCGGTTATGACGAAGGCGGCGTATTGACCGAGGCCGTCCGCCGCCGCCCCTATCAGGTGATCCTGTTCGACGAGGTCGAAAAGGCACATCCCGATGTGTTCAACGTGCTGTTGCAGGTGCTGGATGACGGGGTGCTGACCGACGGGCAGGGGCGGCATGTCGATTTCAAACAGACGCTGATCATCCTGACGTCCAACCTTGGCGCGCAGGCGCTAAGCCAGTTGCCCGACGGGGTGGATTCGAGTGCTGCCAAGCGCGATGTGATGGACGCCGTGCGCGCCCATTTCCGGCCCGAATTCCTGAACCGGCTGGATGAGACGATCATCTTTGACCGCCTGGCGCGCGACGACATGGCGGGGATCGTCACGATCCAGCTTGGTCTGTTGGCCAAACGGTTAGCGGGGCGCAACATCCGCCTTGATCTGGATGATGCCGCGCTGCAATGGCTGGCCGACGAAGGCTATGATCCGGTGTTCGGCGCGCGCCCGCTGAAACGGGTGATCCAGCGCGCCTTGCAGGACCAGCTGGCGGAAATGATCCTTGGCGGTGATGTCATGGAAGGTGCCATGATCAAGGTCACGGCAGGGGCCGACGGGTTGATCGTGGGCGACCGTGTCGCCACCAGCAGCCGGATCGCACCGCCAAACCTGCCGTTGCATTAAGGCCAAACCCTTTCGCATCTTCCGAGCCAAAATATCCCCGCCGGAGGCTTCAGCGCCATCAACCCCCGCATCCGGCAGCGTCTGAAAACAAAAAAGCCCCGGTCACTGACCGGGGCTTTGTCTTGTCCAAGGGGACAGGTCTTACATCGGTGGCAGGATCACCGCGTCGATGACGTGGATCACGCCGTTCGATGCTTCGATATCTGCGGTCACGACATTCGCGCCATTGACGGTCACGCCATCCGTGGTGCCGATGGTGATGTCCGCGCCGTTCACGGTTGCTGCGGTCATGCCGTCCGACAGGTCGGTCGACATCACTTTGCCGGCGACAACATGGTAGGTCAGGATCGCGGCCAGAGCTTCTGGATCGGCCAGCAGACCTTCGACAGTGCCTGCGGGCAGGGCGGCAAAGGCTTCGTCAGTGGGGGCGAATACGGTGAACGGGCCTTCGCTCTTCAGCGTATCAACCAGACCTGCGGCTTCGACAGCGGCGACCAGCGTTGTGAATGTGCCGGCTTCGACGGCTGTGTCCACGATGTCCTTGGAATGTCCGGCAGCGAAGGCGACCGACGACAATGCGGTGGTGGTGGCGATTGCGACAAAAGTTCTACGTAGCATGATATCTTCCTTTAGTTGGAAATGCCTTTTCGTTGGCATCGTGCTTTTTACGCAGTGGTTTACGGCTGGATCAGCGGGGATTCCCGCCTATGCCGCTTGACGGAATGCGCGCGCGTGCTAAGCCGCGGCCATCTGCGATTTCAAATCAACCTCCTGTGAAAAGTCGTGAAAATTCCGTGCAAAACTGGAACATTTCAAACCTTGGCAGCATCGTGAGAAACAAATCCAGCTTTCTGTCGTATAGACAAGTAACCCACCTGAATCGGAGACAGACAATGGCCTATCGCTGGAAGAACACGCTGACCCACGCAGACATCACGCCAAAAGCGGCATATCTGAACCGGCGCCAGATCCTTGCGGGCACCGCAGGGCTGGGAGCGATCGGTCTGGTGCCACGCGGGGCCGATGCGCAGACAGGGCTGGAGCCCAACACGCTCGAGGAAATCCGCAGCTACAACAACTTTTATGAATTCGGCACCGGCAAGGGTGACCCCGCCGCGAACGCGCACCAGCTTGTCACATCTCCCTGGTCGATCAAGGTCGATGGCATGGTGGACCGTCCCGGTGATTACGCGCTGGGCGATCTGCTGGCCGGTCTCACCGTCGAGGACCGTATCTACCGCTTCCGCTGCGTCGAGGCGTGGTCGATGGTTATCCCGTGGAACGGCATTGAATTGGCGGACATCCTGAACAAGGTCGGTGTGCAGTCCGGCGCGCGCTACGTCGCCTTTGAAACCGTGGTCCAGCCCGAGAACATGATCGGTGTGCAGCGCCGTGTGCTGGATTTTCCTTATGTCGAAGGTCTGCGTCTGGACGAGGCGATGCATCCTCTGACCATCATGGCGACCGGTATTTACGGCGAACCCATCGCCAACCAGAACGGCGCGCCGATCCGGCTGGTGGTGCCGTGGAAATACGGGTTCAAGTCGATCAAGTCGATCGTGCGGATCACGCTGACTGATCAGGAACCGCCGATCAGCTGGAATATCGCCAATGCCCGCGAATACGGGTTCTACAGTAACGTGAACCCCAACGTCGATCACCCCCGCTGGAGCCAGGCCACCGAACGGCGCATCGGTGGCGGCTTGTTCGCGGCGCGGCAGGACACATTGATGTTCAACGGCTATCCCGAAGTCGCGCCCTTGTACGAAGGCATGGACCTGTCGGTGTTCATCTGACGCCTGCGGACCGGATAGGACAGCCCATGACAATGTCAGCGACGATCAACGGCGCTTTGCGCAGGGTTCCTGCCTGGCCGCTTTATATAGGAGCGGCTGCCTATACCGCCTGGGAATTCTGGCGCGCGGTGACGCAGCAAGGCCCCTATCTGGTCGAGCCGATCAATGTGCTGGAACGGACCTATGGGGAAATCGCGCTGATCCTGCTGGTGGCGGGGCTGCTGGTCACGCCACTGCGGCAATGGACCGGGGTGAACCTGATCAAGTTCCGGCGCGCAATCGGGCTTTGCGCCTTCTTCTTTGTGCTGGCGCATTTTCTGGTCTTCGCGGTGCTGGATGTCCAAAGCTTGGGCCGCGTCTGGACCGAAACGGTCAAGCGGCCCTATGTGACCGTCGGGATGCTGGCGTTTGTGTTGCTGATCCCGCTGGCCGTGACATCCAACAATCTGGCGATCCGCAAGATGGGGGCAGCGGCCTGGCGGCAGTTGCACAAGCTGTCCTATGTCGCCGTGATCCTCGGGGCGTTGCATTACCTGTGGTTGTCACGCGGGTTTCAGGTCGAACCGCTGATCTATCTGGTGCTCAGCATTGGTCTGGTCGCGTTGCGGTACAAGCATGTGATTTGGCGCAGGCAGACCGCGTAACGCCGATTCACTTACGTTGAACGACGATTTCTGGCCGAGTCGGGGGGCGGTTCTGCTGGTTTTGCCAAGGTGGTCCGCACCGCACTTGTGGGTAAGTCTGAGGATAACCCAAAATCTGGTATGTTCCGTTTTCATTCCGCCTAACAAAATTGCAAGGGGACCTAGGGTCCACGAACGTAAGTTACGCTAACCCCCTCAAAAAGCGGAAAAAATCGGGGTTGTCACAAAAAATGCATCTTTCCCGAAAAAACCCCTTGCGGGCTGGGTGCAGTAACCGTAGAACCCCCCTCACCGGCGGCGCAGAGATGCAGTGTCGGGGCGCTGGACGGGTTTGACGGGTCGGTAACGGTCTGGAAGGTTCGGAGGCGGTAAGAAGAA
>JAFWEI010000005.1:0-7400 GCA_017542965.1 Loktanella sp.
AGGATGAACAGGGTGATGGTGAGTGCTGCGAGGACGAAACGCGCCACCCGCAGCACGCATGGCTTCGCCAAAAGCCCAGGCAGCAAACTGGCCCACATCAGCGCAGCCCCTTTTTCCAGTCATCGACCCGGGCATGGATGGTCACGGCGATACCGGCGAGCGCCAGCGCGATGAAGACCCAACGCAGCGTGTCGAGGTAGGGCACAAGCGGCAGGACCGCGCTTTGCGCCTCGGCCAGAATGTCTTGTGCGACGTCGACCCCTGCTGCGCCGATTGTTGCGACACCGGCGGCGCCGGTTCCGCGCAGGGTGCGGCTTTGTGCCAGTACCTCGCGGGCAAGGCGTCGACCTCATCGAGAAAGATGTAGCGCGCAGGCATAGACCGCAGGCCGGTCGCGGAATTGGCACCGGTCAGCACCAGAATGCCGCCGTGAAACTCCTTTGACAGCATCGAGTTGCCGGCATCGCGTGACCGCGCCGGATTGACCCGTTCGTGCAGCACCCGCGAGTCCGAGATCAGCGGGTCGATCCGGCCGCGCGATGTGCGCTTGGCCATCTCGACCGTGGGCAGCACCGCCAGCATCGGCCCCGGCGCGTGGTGGATCACAAAGCCGATCCAGTTGTTGCCAGCCTCGGTCGCGCCAACCTGTGCCGCTTTCATGAAGCTGATCCGCTGAGCAGGGTGGTTTGGCGACAGCACATCCAGCCGCCCGGCTTTGCGCGCTTTTTGCACCGCGCCGCGTGACAGGCCGGATCGCTCTGCATACGCGCGCTCAGACATACCTTCCATGGCGCTTGGCTTATCCTCAAAGCATTGTAAATAAACAAGAAAAACTATCTAATTCAGTTGATTACACTCCCGCTTAGAGCGATTCTGACGTCACAAAGCGGGTGCATCGCGCATCCCGCGCCGCCAGGAGGATAAATCATGGCCATCGCCACCACCGCCGACACGACCCGCATCTTCATCGACCGCAGCCGCTTCATGCAGGTCCTGACCCCAGCCACGCTGCAGGGCCATTTCAACGACGCGAGCCTGAACGCAGAGGTCTTCGAGATGGCGGGCCGGATCGGGATCGACTGCCTCACCGTTGAGCTGGCCGATGTCGTGCCCGTTCTCAAACAACACGGTCTCATCTGAGCGCCACCGAAAGGACCACACGATGACATTGCCCCTCATTCTGCCCAGCCGGAACCTCGACCACGGCTTTTACCGCACCCTCACTGTTTGCCCCCAGCGTGACCGCCGCAGTGCGCAGGTCTGGGTGCTGGCCTCGACCCTGATTGCCACTGCGATTGGCGCCGATAGCGAAGATGAAATGACCGGCATCCGCGATTTCCTCGACAGCCAGATGGGCCGCCATTTTGCCGATGACGTGGTCAACAACATGACGGGCTGCAACATTGACACTGAGGCCGCGATCACCGCCGCAATCCGCCGCTGGCAGGACTGGCGGATCAACCGCCAGACAGAGCGCGATCACGGTATTCCCGCCGGGCTGCCTTACCTCAACGGTTGGGTACAGCACTTTGCCGTCGCTGCAACCATGGGCGAGCATGACTGACTGCGGCCCGCATCATACAGGACTTTACAGAGTAGGAGGCCACGATGCCCACACTGACCGAGACCCAGCGATTGATCCTTTCCGCCGCCGCCCGGCGCGCGGATCACATCGCCTTGCCATTGCCCAAAGGGCTGCATGGTGCGGCCGCCAAGATGGTCGTCACCCGTATGACCACCAACGGCTGGCTGCAAGAGGTCGACGCAAACCTGCGCCGCGGCGAGCCACTCTGGCGCGAAACCGGTGATGGGCACGGCACAACGTTGATTGCAACCGACGTTGGGCTGCTCGCGGTTGGGATCGTGCCGGTGGCGTTAGGCACCGTCGCACCTGAAGTAGTTCCAAAACCTGAAACCGCGCACCGACCCGCCGCAGCCACAGCCCCGAAACCCGTTGCTCTTCGCGCAGGCACCAAACAGGCGCTGGTCATTGCCCTCCTGCAACGGCCAGAGGGCGTAACCATTGCTGACATCGTCGAGGCGACAGCATGGCAAGCGCATTCAGCGCGAGGCATGATATCCGGGGCGCTGAAAAAGAAACTGAACCTACCGATCAGCTCAGAAAAGGTCCAAGGGCGGGGCACGGTCTATAGGCTCGTCGCGGCTTGCCTCGGACCGATGGCTGTCGGTGCGGCGGGCCGAAACACTGTATTCGAGCATCCTGTGATCCTTTCAGGCGGCGGGTTGTGTGCCAGGCACCAGATATTCAGGTGCCTGATCTGCCGGCATATTGGCAAGTTCCGCATCCGTCAGGCGGGCATAGATCTCGATCAGGGTGCCGTCCGGATCGGTCAGCCACAGCTCGTGTAGAGGTGTGCCGCGCCATGTTGTGCGTGGGGGTTTGTCCACCCGCGCACCCATGGCCAATGCCCGGTGATAGGCGGCAATGACCGCAGCCTTGCCCGGCAGCGCGAGGCCCAGATGATAGAGCGTGTCGTGATGCAGATCCTTGCCATCTGCGACGACCAACACGAAGTTCAGACCGAGATCAGGGCGGATGAAAGTAGCATAACGGTGCGTCCAGTCCTTGGGCCAAGTGTTTAGAAGCCAACCATAAAAACGCGTGCTAGTGGCCAGATCCCGCACCCGGATGCTAGCATGGAATTCGGTGCCCGCCGGGCCGTCCGGCAGGTTCAGCAGTGCGGCCAGAACCTCTATCCGGCCTTTGATCTGGTCGCGCGCCGTGCGGAAGGCAGTGATGTCACCTACAGCAGACGGATCGGCGATGGGCCAGTGCAGGCGCCTCACCGGGCCGGGGACAAAAGGGCAAATCTCTTCGGCGCAGAGCGTCACGATCAGGTCGGCGGTTTCAGGCGAGACATCGGTCAGCGGCTTGGAGCGATGGCTCGAAATATCGATACCGATCTCGGACAGGGCGTCCACCGCGAGCGGATTGAGCCTGCCGGGTTCTGAACCCGCGCTCGCGACCTCGATGGAGTCGGGAAGGATCGCACGGGCCAACCCTTCAGCCATCTGGCTGCGGGCGGCGTTGGCGACGCAAAGAAACAGGATACGGTGTGTCACTCTATTGTCCTTTCAGCGCGAATGGCCGTTTCCTCGGCCGGGAACCAATGCCTCGTACGGTTGGCGAACCAGACGAGCGACAGCATCACCGGCACCTCGACCAGCACGCCGACCACGGTGACAAGGGCAGCGATGGAGTTCAGGCCGAACAGGCCGATGGCCACTGCGACGGCCAGTTCAAAGAAGTTCGACGTGCCGATCATCGCGCAGGGGGCTGCCACGTTGTGGGGCACGCGCCAGGCCTTGGCCGCCCAGTAGGCGATTGCGAAGATCCCGTAGGACTGGATCAGCAATGGGATCGCGATCATCACGATCACCAGCGGCTGACTGAGGATCACTGCCCCTTGAAAGCCAAACAGCAAAACGACCGTCGCGAGCAATCCGACAACCGAGAACGGCTTAACCTTTGCCGTGAACGCGCTTACCGTGGCCTCTGCGGCTACAGGATTGGCGGCACCGCGTGTCATCAGCATCCGGGTGACGATACCAGCTGTCAGTGGAATCACGATGTACAGGCCCACAGACAGGATCAGCGTGGCCCAGGGCACGGTGATGTCGGTGACACCCAGCAGAAGCGCCACGATCGGCGCATAGGCGAAGACCATGATCGCGTCGTTCAGCGACACCTGCGCCAGCGTGTAGTTCGGATCGCCTCTGGTCAGTTGCGACCACACGAAGACCATCGCCGTGCAGGGCGCGGCGCCCAGCAAAATCAGGCCCGCGATGTACTGCCCCGATGTGCCGGGCTCGATGAACGGCGCGAAAACCCAGTCGAAGAACAGCACCCCGAGTGCAGCCATGGTGAAGGGCTTGATCAGCCAGTTCACCGTCAGCGTGATGATGAGGCCCTTTGGTCGTTCATGAACCCGCGCCAGCGACCTGAAGTCCACCGCCACCATCATCGGATAGACCATCGCCCAGATCAGGATCGCGACAACCAAGTTCACCGAGCCGTATTCGAGGTTCGCCAGAAATCTGACCGGCCCCGGCGCGACTTGACCAATTGCAAGACCGGCGATGATGGCCAGCGCGACCCAGAGAGAGAGGTATCGTTCAAAAATAGGCATTCAGCTTTCCTTTCGTTTCAGGCAGTCACGGGCGTGCGCCCGACCAGCGCGCGCAGACGGTCGACGCCGACCGGGTCTTCGGCCAGCATCGGCACCACCGCATGGCGCGTGGCCAGATTGTCGCGGACGGTACCGATCTGCGGCTCCTCCGTTGCGGCGCGGGCCGCCAGAACCGGATGGGTGGTGTCGGTTGCGGCAAGGCTGGCGTTGACGACCCAGGCCCACGGCGTGATGCCTGCGCGCATGAGATCCTCCTGTAGGCGGGCCGCTTCCAGAACCGGGGTCGTCTCGGCTAAAGTCACGATTAGAACCTTAGTCTTGTCGGGGTCCTGAAGCCGCATCATCGGTGTTGTCATATGACTGGTTTGATCGCCCCCATGCCGCAGCACGTCGCGGTGGTAGGAACCGGTGGCATCCAGCAGCAACAGCGTATGGCCGGTGGGCGCAGTGTCCATCACGACAAACTTGCGCCCCGCCTCGCGGATCACGCGGGAAAACGCCTGAAACACGGCGATTTCCTCGGTGCAGGGGGATCGCAGATCTTCCTCCAACATTGCACGGCCCTGAGGATCAAGGTTCGCCCCTTTGGTCGCAAGAATATGGTCACGGTAGACTTTCGTTTCCGCCTGAGGATCGATGCGGCTCACGGTCAGGTGCGGCACGTCGCCTGCCAGCGTCGCGGTCAGGTGCGCGGCGGGGTCTGTCGTTGTCAGCAGCACCTCATGCCCGCGTGCTGCTAATTCGACAGCCACGGCGGCGGCGATGGTCGTCTTGCCGACGCCGCCCTTGCCCATGGTCATGACCAGCCCCTTTCCAGCGACCTCGATCCCGTCCACCAGCGCTGCCAAAGGCGGAAGGTTGCTGTGAGCAGTCCGTGGTGCAGTCTTAGTCAAATCCACTGGCTGACCCATCCGACGCAGCGCGTCGAGACCGACGAGGTTTTCGGGTCTGAGCGCGAAGCGGGCTTGTGGCAGGGCAGCCAGATGTACGTCCATGCCTTCCAGCGCCGCGCGGTCGCGTTCGATCAGGCTGGCGGCCAGTGCATCGCCCATGGCGTCGTCCGGCATCAGCCCGTTGATCGCCAGATGCTGATTGCCGATCCCGATATCCGCCAGCTCCCCACTCGTGCGCGCGGCCTCGGCCAGCGAGCTGATGCGCGGCCGGGTGACAAGGATCAATCGCGTGCGGGCGGCATCGGAAAGGCTGTCCACCGCCGCCGCGTAGCGGGCACGCTGTTTCTCAAGCCCCGCCAACGGCCCAAGGCAGGACGCATCGCCCCCGGTTTGCAGGAACCCGGTCCAGGCCCCGGGAAGTTTCAACATCCGGATCGTATGGCCGGTGGGGGCAGTATCAAAAATGATGTGATCGTAGGCGCTCGTCACTGCATCGTCGGTCAAGAGTGCAGTGAACTCATCGAAGGCTGCGATTTCAGTCGTGCATGCCCCCGAAAGCTGTTCTTCGATCCCCTTCAACGCCTTTTCGGGCAGCACTCCGCGCATTGGGCCGACGATGCGTTCGCGATACTCCGCCGCCGCACTTTCAGGGTCGATCTCGAGTGCGTTAAGTCCGGGGACGGCGGCAATCGGGGTCACATGGTTGCCGATCGCAACCCCGAACACCTGGCCGACGTTCGAGGCTGGATCGGTCGAAACCAGCAGAACCCGTATGCCGGCATCGGCGAGGCCCACGGCGGTGGCACAGGCGAGTGAGGTTTTGCCCACGCCGCCCTTGCCGGTGAAGAAGACGAACTTTGGCAGATCATTGAACATGACTTCTCCTTTCGCCGCCCGCTATGCGCGGTCGGCATATCTTGCACGGCTCAAACCGGCTCAGATTGCTTCAGGTCAGTATTGCGGAAGTGTCAGCAGCAGCTCCCAGCGGTTTCTCTGGCAGAAGCGGCTTTGGTGCTGCAGCATCTTGTTGCCTTAGCAGGTGCTAACTTCGTTTCTTGCGTGGGGATCACGACCTTTTCTGTAGTAATATTGGTCCACTCGGCCAGTTCCGCACGGGAAGGATAGCGCCCCTTGGCCTTGAGCACTTCCCCCACCATGAAGACAGGCAGGTCGTCGCCTTCGCTGTCCTGCATGATCTGGCGGATGGTGTTATTGGCAACGAACTTGGTAGGTTCGCGGCTCAGCCCGAATCGTTGGACGGTCACGCCTTGCGCCTTCAGCCAGTCCAGGTCGGCCGCCAGATCGACTAGCCGCTGATCAACCTCGGAGCCGCAGATGCCGGTCGAGCAGCACATCGCTGGGTCATAGACCGTGAAAATGGTCATTGGTCGGTCTCCTTGGGAACGCATCCTTGCGGGGTGAAGCAACAGGGCTCTTCGCCTTGCGGCGGTCGCACGGCGATGGCCTCAATCAGCTCCCGCATCGGTGCAAGCGCGGACGGGTCGAGCGAGTAGCAGACACGGGGGTAGTCGATAGCGCCCGTCACGATCCCTGACTCCTTGAGTATCCGTAAGTGTTCGGAAACTGTCGACTGCGCCAATCCCACCTGATCGACGATGTCGCCGCCGATGCAGCCAGGCTTGGATAGAAGGAACTTGATAATCTTGACGCGTACTGGATGCGCCAGCGCCTTGCCAATCGATGCGATCTGGTCCGCCTCAATCGCAAGTGACAGCGTGACAGTGTTTCGGTCCAGCATTTCTAGAGCCTCCTGTATCGTCTATTCCCGATATATACATATCGACTATTAACGATACAAGTGGCAAGTTTGAATGATTGTGGCAGTCTGGCTGGACTGCTCAGGTTATCGGCATCCTTGTCTGACCGATGATCGATTATTCACTATGCTATCAATACAGCGATTTCGGACCTCAAAGTTGAGGCTACTCGACGGTTGCTATCTGCTCCGGCGCCACTGGTGCCATAGAACAGGCGCTGTGTTCACGCACAAACGCGCACCTGGTCCCTTAGCACAGCATAATCCGCCAGCCATTCTGCGATCAGCGCCCTGTCTGGCAGCGCATCCACCTCGGTAGCCACCTGCGCCTGCTCGGCCCGGCTGTATTCCACAACGGGCGGGCAAGCGCTGGACACTGTATCAAAACCCGCCCCCGCGCAGGCGGTCAACAAGATCACCGCGGTTGCGGGGGCGGCGGGCGGCGGCAACGAGCATTTGGCGTTGGACGGCATTGGTCTTCTCCATGCTGGTGATCCGTTCGGCAGCGCGGCCTGCGCGCTCGGCCGTGTGGCGAAGGTTGAGGATGAACAGGGTGATGGTGAGTGCTGCGAGGACGAA
>JAFWEI010000006.1:0-37927 GCA_017542965.1 Loktanella sp.
GATCAGGGCGTGCGGGTCACCGTTATCTGCGTCACATCGCAGTTTCCGCTATGAAATGTCCCCGCGCAAGAGGTCAGATAAAAGTTCCACATCCGCCGGAACCGGTCATCGAACCCCAAAGCCTGCACCTGATCCCAGCGCGCGTTGAACGTGTCGTGCCAGCGGCGCAGGGTCTGGCTATAGCTTTCGCCGAATTCGATGGATTGCGCGACCTTCAGCCCTGCTTTTTCAATCTCTTGGCGCAGAACGACGGGGCTGGGCAACATGCCGCCCGGAAAGATGTATTTCTGGATGAAATCGACGCCGCGTTTGTAGACATGCCAGCGGCGGTGTTCGACGGTGATGATCTGCAAGGTCGCATTCTTGCCGGGCTTGAGCCTGTCATGCAGGGTTTCGAAATAGACCGGCCAGTATTTTTCGCCCACGGCCTCGAACATCTCGATACTGGCGATCCCGTCATAGATGCCTTTTTCGTCGCGGTAATCCTGCATCTTGATCGTGACCTTGTCGGACAGACCCGCCTTTTGCATGCGGGCAACGGCGTAATCATGCTGCGCCTGGCTGATCGTCAGGCCAGTGACGCGCAACCCGCGTTCCTTGGCGGCATATTCTGCAAACCCGCCCCAGCCACAGCCGATTTCCAGCACATGATCGCCGGGCTGCACGCCCATCTGGTCAACCATGCTTTTGTATTTCTCGATCTGGCCGGCTTCCATGCTTTCCTGACCGGTCACGAATTTGGCCGAGGAATAAGTCATCGTGTCGTCCAGCCACAGACCGTAGAACTCATTGCCCAGATCATAGTGATAGCTGATGTTCTTGCGCGCCTGCTTTTTCGAATTGTTCTGCAACCAGAACCGCATCCGTTCGTAAAACCGCACCAGAAACTGCCCCGGAAAGCCGTCATAGATATGTTCCATGTCGTCATGCATCAGATCCATGAAGGCCATCAGGTCGGGTGTGGACCACCAGCCGTCCATATAAGATTCGCAAAAGCCCAGATCGCCTTCGCGCACGGTGCGGGCAAAGACATCGGTATTGTGGACATGCACTTCTGCAACATAGCCGGGTTCGGCCCCGTCGGCGCGGAAATGGCGGCCATCGGGCAGGATGATATCGATACGGCCGCGTTTCATCGTCTTGAGCGCGTCAAAGACATTGCTGAAATACCGCGGCAGTCCGGTCTGCCCATGCGTGGTCGTCAGGATCATGCGTCTTCCGTTCCTAGATTTCATCAACTGCGTTGACAGCTAATTAACCTTTGCGCCAGCGAAGTCACGGCAATCCTTGTCAAAAAGTTGCCGCAGCCCTCAAAATCCACGGTTGCCATAGGCGTCAAGCGCGCGGGCGCGTCCCTGTTCGGGGGTGACCACCGGGTCGGGATAGGCGGCGTCAGGGCGCATCTGCCAGCTGCGCGGGATCATCGCGAAATAGGCCAGCGCATCGTCATGCGGTTTGCGCTGCCCTTCGGCGATCCAGCGGTGCGTATAGGCGCGGTCCTTGTCGAATTTATCCAGCTGCGTCACCGGATTGAACACGCGGAAATAGGGTGTCGCATCCGGCCCAGACCCTGCCGACCATTGCCAGCCCATCGCATTGCTGGCGGGGTCCCAGTCGATCAGATGATCGGCGAACCAGTCCAGCCCGATTTTCCAATGGGTCATCAGATGCTTGGTCAGATAGGAGGCAACGATCATGCGCCCGCGGTTGTGCATGGTGCCGGTGACATACATTTCACGCATGGCGGCATCGACAAAGGGGATGCCGGTGCGCCCCTGTTGCCAAGCCTGTACCTCTGGCGTGATTTCGGTGTTCCACGGGAAAGCATCCCAATCCTCTTTCCAATTATCCGTCAGGATACGCGGCGTGTGATGCGCCAGATGATAGGCGAATTCGCGCCAGACGAGTTCTTTCAGGAACACTTCGGCGTCACCCTTGCCGTCCTGCAAGGCGCGTTTGCCCGCATGCCAACAGATACGCGGGCTGATTTCGCCAAAGGTCAGGTTTTCCGACAGGTTCGACGTACCTTTGATCGCGGGCAGGTCGCGGCCTTTGACGTAATCCGCCACGCGGTCGGCAATAAAGGCATCCAGCCTGTCCCGCGCCGCATCCTCGCCCACGGTGCAATGGCGGGCCAGAATGTCGCCCCCGCGCTGCATCGCGCGGCGCAGCTGCCAGTCAGCCAGATCATCGCTGGCAGGCCAAGCAGCGGGGGCCGCGATTTTCGCAGGGCGCGGCAGAGGTTCGGCGACTTCCTTGCCGCGCACAGCGTTCCACATCGGGGTGTAGACTTTGTAAAAGCCGCCTGTCTTGGTGGCGACGGTCCAAGGCTCAAACAGCAGATGTCCGGTGAAACTGCGCGCTGCGATCCCGTCCGCTTTCAATGCAGACTTCACGGCGGCATCGCGGTCATTGGCCGCCACGTGGTAAAGCCGCGACCAGTAAACAGCCCCTGCCCCCGTTTCACGGATCAGATCGCGCAGCACATCCAGCGCCGGACCCTTGCGCAGGATCAAGCGGCTTCCCTTTGCAGCCAGCGCCTTGCCGAACTGCGCCAGCGCCAGATCCAGCCGCAGTTTCTGCGCCGCGCCCAAACCGGCCACCTGATCATCGTGAATATAGACGGGGATCACAGGCTGCCCGCTTTCGCAGGCAGCGGTGAGCGCGGGATGGTCGGCAAGCCGCAGGTCGCGGCGGAACCAGACGATAATCGGTGTTTGTGTCATAGCATCTGATCTAGCGCCGCCATCAACTGGTCAACCTCTTCGGGGCTCGTATAATGGGTGAAACTGACCCGCAGCACACCTTTGTCCAGATCGACCCCCATCGCCTGCAAAGGGCGCTGGGCGTAGAAATCGCCACCTTCGGCCATGATCCCGAACGGCACCAGCCGTGCCGCGACCTCTGCCGCACTGCCTTGCAAGGCCATTGCCACGGTCGGCGCGCGGGTTGTGGCGTCAGACGGGCCGATCAGCCGGACCGAGTTCTTGGCGCTGACATAGTCGAGCAGCGGTGTCAGCAGCGCCACTTCTTGCGCGCGCATCAGGTCATGCGACAACCGCGCGGCCTGCGCCCCCGTGCCGCCGCCATGGTGCTGCGCCATCGCGTCGAAATAATCGGCCATACCGGCACTGGCCGCGATCTGCGCATGGTCGGGGCCTGCGGGGGTGAAACGTTTATAAAGGGTGTCGCCGTTGAAATGGTGCCCCTGATTGGGCAGTTCGAACCCGAAATCTTCGCGGATGACCATGATCCCCTGATGCGGCCCATAGGTTTTATAGGCGCTGAACAGATAGACATCGCACCCGAGCGCACCGACATCGGCAAAGCCATGTGGCGCATAGCTGACGCCATCGACACAGACCCGCGCGCCTGCGGATTTGGCGATCCGCGTGATGGCTTCTACATCATTAATGGCCCCGATCACATTGGAACAATGCGGAAAACAGACCAAAGCTGTATCATCACCCAAAAGCTGCGCCAGATCATCGGGGTTTAGCAATCCGGTGTCGGGGTCAAGCTGCCATTCGACCACGCGCAGGCCATCCTCGGCCAGCCTGCGCCACGGGCCGGAATTGGCCTCGTGATCCTGATTGGTGACGATGATCTTTTGCCCCGGTTTGATCCAGCAGCGCACGGCCTGCGCCAGCACATAGGTGTTCTGGGTTGTGGACGGGCCGAATGACAGCTCGTGCCGCGCCACGCCCAGCATCGCGGCCAGCCGCGTGCGGGCCTCGTCCATTTCCGCGCCGCCAAGGCGCGATGCCTCATAGGCCGAATAGGGCTGCACTTTACGCTGGGTGTAAAACCGGTGCAGGCGGTCGATGACCTGCTGGCAGGCATAGGACCCACCCGCATTGCCGAAAAACGCCTGTCCTTGCAGGCTTGGTTCCGAAAACGCGGGGAATTGCGCCCGCACCCATGCCAGATCAAGCATTCACGTCCACCACCACACGGCCCTTGACGCGGCCTGCCAGAATATCCGCGCCCAGTTGCGGCAGATCGGACAGGGTCGCGGGCTGGATCATCGCGTCAAGCTTGTCCATCGGCAGATCGCGCGCGATCCGTGCCCAGGCGCGCAGCCGGTTGTCGTAGGGCTGCATCACGGAATCGATGCCCAAAAGGTTCACCCCGCGCAGCAGGAACGGAATCACCGTCGCAGGCAGGGTCGCGCCCCCGGCCAGCCCCACGGCGGCGACCGAGGCGCCATATTCCATCTGCCCCAGTACGCGGGCCAGCATCGCACCGCCCACGGCATCGACGCAACCGCCCCAAGTCTCGCCTTCCAGCGGGCGCTTGACGGTCTCGGCCAATTCTTCGCGCGCGACGATCTGGGTGGCGCCTAGGGATGTCAGGTAATCGGCTGTCTCTGGCCGTCCGGTAACAGCGGCCACCTGATAGCCCAGATGCGCAAGGATCGCCGTAGCCACCGACCCCACGCCACCGGCAGCCCCCGTGACCAGCACAGGACCGGATTTGATGCCGTGATCTTCCAGCGCCATGACCGCCAGCATCGCGGTGAAACCGGCGGTGCCGACCGCCATCGCCTGCCGCGTGGTCAGACCGTCGGGCAAAGGCACCAGCCAATCGGCCTTGACGCGGGCCTTTTGGGCATAGCCGCCCCAATGCGCCTCGCCCACGCGCCAGCCGGTCAGGACGACCTTGTCACCCGGCGCATAGCGCGGATCGTCAGACGCCTCGACCGTGCCGGCGAAATCAATGCCGGGGATATGGGGGTAATTACGCACCAACCCGCCCCCCGGCCCGATGCACAGCCCGTCCTTGTAATTCACCGTCGAATAATCGACCGCGACCGTCACATCACCCGCAGGCAGCCGGTCAAGCGTGATGTCCTGCACGGCGGCATGGGTTTTGCCGGTGTCATCCTTGTCGACAATCAGGGCCTTGAACATGGGTCTATCCTTTATAAAGAAATGCGGAAATCATTGGGTAACGCGCGTGTCAGCGCGCGTTGATCATTGCGGGCCGTGCCAGTCAATCTGGCAAATCTCGGCGCTGCGCCCGTCGAAATCCCACACGCGGCCAAAAGCGCGCACGCGGCCCTTGGTGGCCGTGGCGACGGTAATATCAGGCCCCATCCAATAGCCGGTATTGGTGACAACGATATCGGTGTCGGGGTCTTTGCCGACAACGGGCACAATTTCACCCTGAATCGCTTTGCCGACCATCAGGCGGCGCGCCTTGCCTTCGGTTTCGAACACGACAGGCGCGCGTTCAGCACCCAGAAATTCGCTGACCAGCACCTTGAACAGGCCCGTCGTGCCGCGCGCCTTGCCGGTGAAGATGTTGAGCAACCCGTCATAAGCGGCGTCAGAGGCGCGGTCGTCAATATAGGCGGCGGCTTTCCAGTTGCCGCGCGCCATCAGGCCGGGGATTTCCAGCACCAGCCCGACGTTCAGCCCGCCAAGGTCTGCATCACCATAATGGCCATCGTCAATGCGGATGCCCGCCCAGGCCTGACAATAGCCCTCGGTCGGGGCATGTTTGCCAAGTGACACGACGCAGGGGCAGAACACCGTGCAATTGCAGTTGAGGATCAATTCCCCCTTGATCGCCCAAGGCACCGTGCCCACGGTCGCGTTTTGATCCAAAGCCATGATATTTCCTTTCTAAACCGCGCGCAGCAGGACCGCGAACGCCCCCGAAATCAGGACGATCCCCAAGGGCCGTGTGATATAGCGCCCGACACTGTCCATCTTTTCGCCCACCATGATCAGCGTGGCGATCCCCATAAAGGCAAGGTTCATCACCCCGCCCGCGAAGGCAAGCAGCATCAGCGCCCAGCAACAGCCAAGGCACACAAGCCCCAGCCTGACACCGTTGCGCCATGGCCCTTCATCCCAATGCTGCATGAAAAACGTCAGCGGGCGGCGGCATTTGGCAAGGCAGGCCTCTTTCACCGGTGAAAACTGGTATAGCCCCGCGCCCAGCAGCACCCCCGCCGTCAGCCAGACCGACAGGCTGTCGCCGATCGCGCTGATCAAATCCAGACGATACAGCGCCAGTTGCAGCGCCGCGGCAATCACTGCGAACCCGATCCAGACCACAAGATAGCCCGCAGCCAATGGCCAGAACGGCACGCCGGTCTGGCGGCCCAGATCGTCATGGGTGGCAAAGGCGGGCAATGCGCTGGGCAGCATCATCGCCGCCGCCATCAGCGCCCACATCAGCACCGCATTGGCATAGCCTGCCCCGTCAAGCGTGACCGTGCAAAGCGCATCCCAGAAATCGGCACCGTACAGCTGCGCGGCACTGCGCAGATCAGCCGGCACCGCCAGCACGAACAGCGCCGCCCAAGCCGCCAGAATCAGCCCGAAAACCAGCAGCCATTGCGCCGTTCCCATTGCCCTGATCCTGTCTGCCAGCAAATTAAGCATCCCCCCGTATCACCAAAGCCTGTCAGACAATCACCAGCGCGGCAATGCGGAAATACCCTTGCAGTGCGACAGGCGCACCCCTAGATTTCCCGTCAGTTTCAATCGGGAGAACCATAATGAAGATAACAAGATTCATGGGTGCCACCTGTGTCATGGCGCTGGCCACGACCGCCTTTGCACAAGATGCCGAATTGCTGGTGTTCGATTATTCGGGATTCGAGATGCCCGAATATCATCAGGACTACATCGCCGCACACGGGGCCAGCCCCAGCTTCACCTTCTTTGGCGACGAAGACGAGGCGTTCCAGAAACTGCGTTCGGGGTTCCGGGCCGATGTGTCGCATGTCTGCGCGCCATCCGTGACCCGCTGGACCGAAAGCGGCATTCTGGAACCATGGGACACCGCGCGCATCACCGCCTATGACGATCTGAACGCCAGCCTGACCGGCGAGGAAATCGGCGCAGGCCAGACCTATTTCATCCCGACAGATTTCGGGTCCACCGCCATCGCTTATAACCCTGACGAGGTGCCTGCCGCAGATGTGGCCAGCCTGCAGGTGTTCACCAACCCCGCCTATGCCGGCCGCATGACGCTGCCCGACAACGTCGATGACGCTTTCGCGCTTGCCTATCTGGCGACCGGTGTCACCAACTGGCAGGAAGTCACGGACGAACAGTTCGAGGCCGCCGCCAACTGGCTGCGCGAAGTCCATCCGAACCTGCGTACCTATTGGACCGATCCGGCCGAACTGGCGCAGCTGTTGTCCTCGGGCGAAATTCTGGTCAGCTGGGCGTGGAACGAAACCTACCCCACCATGGTCGAAGAAGGCCGCCCCATCGCGTTCCAGCGTGAAGCCGCGGAAGGGTCGTCGCTGTGGCTGTGTGGGTATGTGAAACTGGCCGAAGGTCAGGGCAACGTGGACAAGGCCTATGATTATCTGAACGCGTTCTTGGCGGAATCCTCGGTCCTGCCTTTGCTGGAGGCGGGTTATGGCTCTGCCAATGCCGCAGCATTGAACGCGCTGGTGACCGAAGAAGATCTGGTCGCCTCGGGTCTGGAAGAGATCGACGTGCCGATTCTGGCGCAATTGCCGACCAGCAACGAAGACCGCGAACGGATGGCTGAAACGTTTGAATTGATCAAAGCCGGGTTCTGATCCGGTCCTTTGCCATGAACGGGGCGGTGCCAGTGGCGCCGCCCTTTTCGTTTGCCGGACCGCTGCGGCGAAAAAGTGACTGGACCTTCGCGCGAAAGGTCGTAAACCACCCGGCATGCAACCGCAGCGTCACACCACCGCGACCGCCCGCCACCCGCGCCTGATCTGGCGTATGGTTCTGGCGTCGGTGCTGTCGATGGCGCTTGTTCTGGTGGGTTTCGGGCATCGCCCCGCGCAGGCCGAACCGCAGGCCATCGCCTATCTGCTGGCCGGTGGCGATTGGGCCGATCTTTGTGCGCAAGGCGATATCCCGCATCCCGCAGGCGACATCTGTTCCGCCTGTGTTCTGGCCAAGGGCATGGCGCTGGCCGCGCCTGCGCTGACACCCCGCGCGTTGGTGGCGGCACAGCCTATGGTCTGGACACTGCAGGCCACAGCACGCCCCGGGCTGAAAATCGCCAGTGCCCATCAGGCACGCGCCCCCCCCGTTTGATGATCATTCGACCCTTCTTTGAAACGATCATCAGCGCGGCTGGTCCGCGCAAAACGGAAAGACATCATTATGAAAACGACCTTTTTGGCCAGCTTGGCCCTGCTTGCCTTTGCCACCACGGCCACGGCAGATAGCGCGATCAGCGTCAGCGATGCCCGCGCTTTTGAAACCGCCCCCAGTGCCATGGCGGGTGGCGGTTTTCTGACCATCACCAATACAGGCACCAGCGATGATACGCTGATCGCCGTGCTGGCCGATTTCCCGCGCGTGGAACTGCACACCACGGAATTTGAAAACGATATCGCCCGCATGGTCTATGTCGATACGATCGCCGTGCCTGCGGGCGAAACCGTGACGCTGGAGCCGGGCGGGCTGCATATCATGTTCATGGGCCTGCAAGGCAATCCGCTGACGGCGGGCGACACCATCACCGCCACGCTGGTCTTTGAACAGGCGGGTGAAGTGCCGGTCAGCTTCGATATCGTGAAACGCGACATGGCGGGTCACGGCAAAACCCATTGATCCTGTCACGGCACCACCCTGCCTGCGTGCAGGGGGTGCCGCATCCCGAAAGGAAACCACATGAAATCTGTCATCATCGGATCGGGCGTTCTGGCTGTTGCGGTCGGGCTGGGGGTCTATACCTGGCAAACCACCACTGCGGCCCCTGACCCTTGCGGCAATACCACCGTTGCGGGGGCCGCGATTGGTGGCCCGTTCGAGCTGGTCTCGGAAACCGGCGAAACCGTCACCGACACGGATGTCATCACCAAACCGACGCTGGTCTATTTCGGCTATACCTTCTGCCCCGATGTCTGCCCGCTGGATTCGATGCGCAACGCGATCGCAGCGGATATTCTGGCCGAACAGGGCGTGGATATCGGCACCGTGTTCATTTCCGTCGATCCCGCGCGCGACACGCCGCAGGTCGTGGGTGATTTCACCGATAATTTCCACGCCGACATGATCGGCCTGACCGGCAGCCCAGAGCAGGTGCGCGCGGCATCCCAAGCCTACAAGACCTATTACCGCGCGGTCGAAGGCGACCCTGAATATTATCTGGTCGATCATTCGACCCAGACCTATCTGATGTTCCCGGACACAGGTTTCGCCACTTTCTTTCGGCGCGACACGCCCGCCGAACAGGTGGCCGAAATCACAGCCTGTTTTGCAGGCAAGCTGGGCTGATTTTGCAGGCTTGTTGATCTGGCGCAATAAACCGCGCCGGATCATCTGCAAGATGGCCAGATGGATCATATTGCAAATCTGCGCCGCATGGGTCTGTTCGATGCGCGCGTGCCCCGCTACACCAGCTATCCGCCTGCCACAGCGTTCATCGCAGGCGTGGGGGCTGATTTCCAGCGCGCAAGCCTTGGCGCGCTGGACCCTGCCATGCCGGTGTCGGTCTATATCCACATCCCGTTTTGCGAACGGCTGTGCTGGTTTTGCGCCTGTGCCACACAAGGCACGAGCACGCTTAAACCGGTCGAGAATTACATCGGCGTGGTCAAGGCCGAACTGGCGCTGCTGGCGCAGCAACTGCCCGCCGGTATCCGCATGGGCCAGATGCATTGGGGCGGCGGCACGCCGACGATCCTGCCGCCCGCCCTGATCCGCGATCTGGCACAGGCGGTCAAGAATGTGATCCCGCCTGCGGATGATTTCAGTTTCTCGGTCGAGATTGACCCCACCTTGGTCGATGAGGCCAAGATCGCCATGCTGGCACGAATGGGGATGACCCGCGCCAGTATCGGTATTCAGGATTTCGCCCCCGATGTGCAGGCCGCGATTGGCCGCGTGCAAAGCTTTGCCGCGACCAAGACCTGTGTGGACAGCCTGCGCGCGGCGGGGATCACATCGCTGAACGCCGATCTGGTGTACGGGTTGCCGCATCAGACGCAGGCGAAACTGGCCGATACGATCGCGCAGGTGCGCAGCCTTGATCCCGACCGGATCGCGCTGTTCGGCTATGCGCATGTGCCGAATTTTTCCAAGCGCCAGAAACTGATCCCCGACGCGGCCCTGCCCAAGGAAGAAGACCGGTACGCGCTGGCGCAACAGGCCGCGCGCGCCTTTACGGATGCGGGCTATCTGCCCATCGGGATCGACCATTTCGGCAAACCCGCCGACAGCCTGACACAAGCGATGCAAAAGGGCCGGCTGCGGCGCAATTTCCAAGGCTATACCGATGATACCTGCCCCACGCTGATCGGGATCGGCGCCTCTGCGATTTCGCAATATGAGGGCGGCTATGTCCAGAATGCCGCCGCCACCGCCGCCTATATCGCGCGGATCACGGCGGATGATCTGGCCGGCCATCGCGGTTATGCGATGGGGCCACAGGACAGGCTGCGCGCGCAGGCGATCAGCATGCTGATGTGCGATTTCCAGATTGATCTGACCGTGCTGGACCAGCACCCTGAGGCTGCAATCCTTGCGCCCGTGCATGCCGCCGTGCTGGACCAGTTCGCGGGCATGGTGGTGCAGGAAGGCGGGCGCATCCGCATCCTGCCGCAAGGCCGCCCGCTGACCCGGATCATCGCCAATGCCTATGACGGGTCGGGCGCGATGACGGCGCGCTATTCCCAAGCCTCTTGATCTGGTGAACAGTTGCGCCAGCTTTAGGGCTGAACAAGGAAACAGGCCATGGACATCATCAATATCATCTTTGCGCTGGCCAGTATCGGGCTGGGTGTCTTTGGCTGGCTCGCCCCGCGTTACACGCTGGAAACGCTGGATTTGCAGGCAGGGCCATCGGGCATGGGGCCATCGGAAATCCGCGCCTCGGCGGGGGCGTTGTTTGTCGGCATGGGTCTGGGCGCGCTGATCCTTGGCGGGCCTGTCGCCTATGCGATGCTGGGCTTCTGCTGGCTGGGGGCGGCTGTGGGGCGGGCGACCTCGCTGGCGCTTGATGGCAGGTCGCGCAAGAAATGGACCTTCTTCGGGGTCGAAGCTTTCGTTGGTCTGGGCGCGCTGGCGCTGAACCTGCCCCTTGCAATGTGACGGATGAAAGCCTAACTCTGGACTGTCCTTAGGGACTATGGACATAAACGCGCTCGTAATACGCGGATCGGACCCGGGGGCGGTACCCGGCGTCTCCACCAAACACTGCTCATTTGGCAGCCATGGGGACGAAACAGGATCGACGAACGTCTAAAGGGGTTTGCTTTGTCTCGGTGAGTTACCACCGTTATCGGTACAAAAAAGCTAGTTGCAAATGACAACAAAGCACCAATGGCGATGGCTGCGTAAGCAGTCGGAACTATTGAAACCTTAAGTCCTATGGTTTTGCGACCATAGGCGGGGTCCGCAGGTACCTGGCAACAGAAACCTGCACCTTTTCCCATTTTTTGCGCATACCGACGGTTTCGTGATGATCCGGGCGGCCAGCTAGGTCTTGCCAAGCCTTGGCGGGGCAAGGATGCTGGGTCATGCGCTGTCTTGCCCCGTTTTTCTTTGCCCTGTCGGTCACGCCTGCACTGGCCTGCGAAACAGCACTCTTGCTGGCCATAGACGTGTCCAACAGTGTTGATGCCGCCGAATACCGCCTGCAGACCGATGGCTTGGCTGATGCCTTGCGTGATCCTGCGATCATGGACATCATGCTGCGCGACCGTGTCGCTGTCTCTGTCGTGCAATGGTCGGGGGTGGATGAACAGGTCGTGGCCATCCCCTGGGAACGGATCAGCCATGCCGGTCAGCTGGACCAGCTGTCGCGCCGCGCCCGCGCGATGGACCGTGCCTTCGTTTTGTCCGGCACCGCCACCGCCGAAGCGCTGCTGTTTTCACTGGCGCAATTCGATGCAGTCGCCGATTGCAAACGCAAGGTGATCGACATTTCCACCGATGGCACCGCCAATGCGGGCGGCGACGTGCGCCTTGTGCGGGGCCGCGCCGAACGTGCCGGTGTCACGATCAACGGGATCGGGATCGAAAGCATGGGGCGCACCATTACAAACTTTTTACAAAGCGCGGTCATCACGCGGGACGGATTTGTGATGACAGCCCGCATGCATCAGGATTATCCCGCAGCGATCAGGGCCAAGATCCTGCGCGAAATCGCGCGTGTGATGGGCTGAGGGGAAAGATTTTGAAAGAATTATGCGCGGTCTTTGGCCGGATCGGGCTGTTGTCATTCGGCGGACCTGCGGCGCAGATCGCGCTGATGCATCACGAACTGGTGGACAAACGCGGCTGGTTGACCGAGGCGCAATTCCTGCGCGCGCTGTCGTTCTGCATGTTGCTGCCGGGGCCAGAGGCGATGCAGCTGGCCACCTATGCCGGCTGGAAACGCGGTGGCGTGATCGGCGGGCTGATCGGGGGCGGGTTGTTCGTGCTGCCGGGGGCCATGGTGATCGCGGCGCTGGCGCTGCTTTACGGGGCCTATGGCACCCTGCCCGTGGTGCAGGCGCTGTTTTTGGGCGTCAAGGCGACGGTGATCATCATCGTCATCGCCGCCCTGATCAAGATCGCGGGGCGCGCGCTGGTGTCGCGCGCGCATCTGCTGATCGCGGGTGCGGCATTTGTCGCGCTGTTTTTCTTCGCGGTGCCGTTTCCGGTTGTCGTGCTGGTCGCAGGGATTGCCGGTGCGGTGATGCCGCATGACCGGACAGCGACAACACCCCCACCGTCCGGCGGGCTGCGATCCGCCGGACAGGTGCTGCTGATCGGGGGTACGTTATGGGCGGCACCCGTTGTCGTCGTGGCTCTGTCGGGCAGCGCATTCCTGCTGGATGTGGCGGCGTTTTTCTCACTGATGGCGGTGGTCACATTCGGCGGGGCCTATGCCGTTCTGGCCTATATGACCCAAGAGGTCGTCTTTTCCTATGGCTGGTTGACTACGCCACAGATGATGGATGCGCTGGGGCTGGCGGAAACCACGCCCGGCCCGCTGATCCTTGTCACGCAATTCGTGGCCATGGTGGCGGGGCTGGCGCAGGGCGGGACGGCCTTGGCGCTGGCGGCGGGGGCGCTGACGCTGTGGGTGACATTCCTGCCCTGTTTCATCTGGATTTTCGCAGGCGCGCCGCTGATCGACTGGCTGGACGGGCGTCCGCGCCTGCGCGCGGCCCTTGCAGGGATCACGGCGGCGGTCGTGGGGGTGATTGCCAATCTGTCGCTGTGGTTCGCGCTGCATGTGATGTTCGGCACGGTGACGCGGCTGCAAAGCGGCGTGATCAGCATGGTCATTCCCGACCCTACCAGCCTGCAACCGCTGGCGATCGGGCTGGCCGGATTGGCCGCCGTTTTGTTGATGCGGCTGAAATGGCCGCTCTCGCTGGTCCTGCCGCTGGTGGCGGTTACGGCACTGGGGCTGACATTTGCCCTGGGCGGGGTTTGACTGCCTCTTTTCTTGGCCGCAGAATCCCCTATGCTGGCCCCGAACGACAGGAGTAGCGCCGTGCCCAATACCATTGATTATGGAAATCTGATGCACCGCGCCATGCGTGGCCTGATTCAGCAGGTGCTGGAAAACGTGGCCAAGACCGGCCTGCCCGGCAATCACCATTTCTTTGTCACCTTTGACACGATGCATCCCGATGTCGAAATCGCGGATTGGTTGTCCGACCGGTATCCGGGCGAAATGACGGTCGTGATCCAGCATTGGTTTGCCAATCTCGATGTCACCGACGAAGGGTTCACCATCACGCTGAATTTCGGGGATAATCCCGAAACGCTCTATATCCCTTATGACGCGATCAAGACCTTCGTCGATCCATCCGTCGAATTCGGCCTGCGGTTCGAAACACAGGACGACCCCGCCCCAATCGCCGAAGCGCCGATGCATGAAATGGCCGAACCCGACGATACTAAACCCGCCGCAAGGAAAGAGGCCGAGGTTGTCAGCCTCGACAAATTCCGCAAATAGGGTGGCTTGCGCAGGGCGCGTCCGCTGCTAAAACCCTTTGGACCATTGAACCAAAGGATCACCCCATGACCGCGACCCGCATTGAGACCGACAGCTTTGGCCCGTTAGAGGTGCAGGCAGACCGCTATTGGGGCGCGCAGACGCAACGCTCGATCCTGAACTTTCCCATCGGCTGGGAAAAACAGCCCGTTGCCATCGTGCGCGGGCTTGGCGTGATCAAACAGGCCTGTGCTATCGCCAACAAGGACCGCGGCAAACTGGACGCCAAACTGGCCGATGCGATCATCGCGGCAGCGGCCGAGGTTGTTGCCGGCAAACTCGATGATCATTTCCCGCTCGTCGTCTGGCAGACAGGGTCCGGCACCCAGTCGAACATGAATGCCAACGAGGTGATCAGCAACCGTGCCATCGAAATGCTGGGCGGCGTGATCGGGTCCAAGACCCCCGTCCACCCCAATGACCATGTAAATATGGGCCAGTCGTCGAACGACACTTTCCCAACGGCCATGCATATCGCCATCGCCACCACCGCGCGCGATGTGCTGCTGCCGGGCTTGGAAAAACTGCATGCCGCACTGGCCGCCAAGCAGGACGATTTCAACGACATCATCAAGATCGGCCGCACCCATACGATGGATGCAACGCCGCTGACCTTGGGGCAGGAATTTTCGGGCTATACACATCAGGTCGCCATGGGCATCCGCCGGATCAAGGGCGCCCTGCCCGCGATCTATGAACTGGCGCAAGGCGGCACCGCCGTCGGCACGGGCCTGAACAGCCCCGTGGGCTGGGGCAAAACGGTGGCGGCGCATATGGCCGACATCACCGGCCTGCCCTTTGTCACCGCGCCCAATAAATTCGAGGCACTGGCCGCCCATGACGCGCTGGTCGAAATGTCGGGGTCGCTGAAAACCGTGGCCGCGAGCCTCTATAAAATCGCCTGCGATATCCGCATGCTGGGGTCCGGCCCGCGTTGTGGCCTTGGTGAATTGATGCTGCCCGAGAATGAACCCGGATCATCCATCATGCCCGGCAAGGTCAACCCCACCCAGGTCGAGGCGATCACCCAGGTCTGCGCCCATGTCATGGGCAATGACGCCGCTGTCGGGTTTGCAGGGTCGCAGGGCCATTTCGAACTGAACGTGATGAAGCCAATGATGGCCTATAACGTGCTGCAATCCATGCAGCTGATCGGCGATGCCTGCGGTGCCTTCACCGACAATTGCGTTGTGGGTATTCAGGCCGACCGCACACGGATCGAAAAACTGATGCGCGAATCGCTGATGCTGGTCACGGCATTGGCGCCGACCATCGGGTATGACAACGCCACCACCGTGGCGAAAACCGCGCATAAGAACGGCACCACCCTGAAAGAAGAGGCGATCAAGCTGGGCTTTGTGGACGAAGCGACATTCGACCGCGTCGTGCGCCCCGAAGACATGATCGGACCCAAGTGAAACCCGTCAACCTGAACCAAGCCCGCAAGGAACGCGACCGCGCGGCGGCCAAAGCCAAGGCGGATGAAAACGCCATCCGCTTTGGCCGCACCAAGGCCGAACGCCTGCTGGATGCGGCCCGCGCGCAAAAGGCGCATGACCACCTGTCGCAGCTGAAATTCGAGGAAGACTAGGTGAACCACCGCCGCCCCGCGAAACATTCGCTGACATTGCGCGGCCATCGCACCAGCGTGACGCTGGAGGAAATCTTCTGGACCGCCTTTTGCGATATCGCGCGGCGTGATGCCAAGACAATCAATGGCTTGGCCGCAGAAATCGACGCGGAACGCGGTGATATCGGGCTGGCCTCGGCGATCAGGATCTATGTTCTGGAACGCAGCTTGGCGCAGGGTCAATCCTTGGCATAAAGCGCGCCACGCAGGCTGGACAGGCGGGTGTTATCCGCTTTTCAGGCAAGATATCGCGTCATTATTACATTATATTCACTAAACCTATCCGGTATGCCGCTAGATCATCATTATTGGAAACAATGCGTCAATCCCTTGGCGTGATCCGCAGCATGATTCCATCGCGCGCGCGCACCGTCAGATGCGCCGCAGGCACCGGCACCTGCCCCGCAACCGGCGCAAAGCGGAACCGGCCCACCAATTGCGCCAGCAGCACGACACCTTCGATCATGGCGAAACCCGCGCCGCTGCACATGCGCGGACCAGCGGAAAACGGCAGATAGCCATCGCGCTGCGCGGTCTTGGTCGCGCCATCCTGCCAGCGGGCGGGATCAAAGGCATCGGGCGCGTCCCAGATCCGTTCATGCCGGTGCAGATGCCATGGCGACAGCACGATCTGCGCGCCCGCAGGCACGCGGCGCGACCGGAATATCGTGGGCTCGGACGCCTGCCGCACCATCATCGGCACCGGCGGATACAGCCGCAGCGCCTCGCGGAACACATCGCGCGTTGTGGCCAGCCGCGACAGATCGCTGAAACGGGCCTCGCATGTGGCGGCCTCTGCGGCGACTTTATCTTGCCAGTCGGGATGGGTGGCCAGCAGATACAGCGCCCAGGCCAGTGCAGAGGCGCTGGTTTCATGCCCCGCCAGAAAAAAGATCGCCACCTGATCGACCATTTCACCCTTGGTAAAGGTCTTGCCAGTTTCGGGGTCAGGCGTCGTCATGATCTTGGTCGCCAGATCGTCGGGTGCGGTTCCCGCGGCGATCTGGTCCAGCCGTGCCTGTGTCAGATCCGCGATCAGGCGGCGGATCGCGCGGGCCTGCGCGCGCACGCCGGGCCGAAAAAACCGTGGCATCCAGCGCGGACCGGGCAGAAAGGCCGCAAGGTTCAGGATCGGCTGCGCCTGCTGATAGGCTTGGAACCGGTGATAGACCTCGGCGGCGGTTTCATCCTCGATCGGCAGGGAAAACAGCGTGCGAAAGATCACATCGGCCGCGATATGGCTGGCCGCCGCGTCAATCGCGCGGGGCGTATCATCGGCCATGGCCGCAAACCGGTCGCAGCCCGCCTGCCCCGCCGCGACGATACCGGGGAAGGTATCGCGCAGCCGCCCGCCTTCGAACGCGGGGTCGATGATGCGCCGCTGCGCGCGCCATTGCGCGCCATTGGTCAAAAACACGCTATTGCCCAGCAAGGGGCGCAGACCCGCGCCGATCCGGTCGGATTTGGGATAGGCGTCAGGATTGTCTTTCAGCACCTCGCGCAGCAAGGCGGGATCATTGACCAGAAACGACCGAAAGAACGGCGTGCGAAATTCGGCCATCCATGCATGGTAGAGCCGCGCGGGTTGCGCCGACAGGATATCCTGCCGGAACAGCCGCAGATAGCGCCACAAGGATACCTTGTCAGGCCGCGCGACAGGTTTGGGCGGCAAGGTCATGGCAGCGCCATTGAGGTATATTTCGACGCCGCCACATCAATGCGCGAGGCCGACGGCGCGCGGTCCCGAAACCTGTCGGCCAATGTCAGCGGGCCTGCGGTGATCTGGAAATAATCATAATCCTTGGGCCGGTCAAAAGCGCAGAGATATTGAAAATGCAGCCGGAAAAACCGCCAACGCAGGGCTTTCCAGCGCGCCGGTGACAGGCTTTGGGTGAAAGAAGCCGAAATCACCAAGGGCCAGCGTTTGCCGGGCGGCGTCACACCGCTGACCGCGACCGGATCGCAAAGCGCGAAACAACAGCCGTCACCCGGCGCGGTGACATCGACCCATGTTAGCGCATCCTGCGTCGCCAGATAGGCCAGATCGGCGCGCAGCTGTCTGGCCTGCGGCAGAAACGACACCATCGGCACGACCTGCCCCAGCGTCAGCAGGGCCAGCCGTGGCCCGCCCGCAGGCAGATGGCCCGCGCGGATCAGATCGGCCACCACGCTGATCGCCAGATGCGCGCCAGAGGAATGACCGACCACCAGCACCTCGTCCACAGGGTCTTGGAGAGCGCGGGCGATCTGGCCGGTGAACTGCGCCAGCCTGTCGTTCAAGGCAGGCGGCGTGGCCCCCAGATGCTGCGCGCTGAAGGCGTAATCATGCATCAGGTAATGCGCAAACAACCGGTTGTCGCGCGCCTTGAACCAGCGCAGCAGGAACAGGCTGACACACGCCAAAACCCCCAGCCGGACCAGCCAGATCACATCTGTCGCAACGGCCCCGCCGCCCCAGCCAGCGGCGGCAAGGGCCCTATTCAGCCCCACCTGCACCAGCCCGCCCAGCCACCAGCCCGCCAGCACCGCCAGCAGCAATTGCCCCAGCAACATCCCCACCGGATAGAGTGCGGCGATGATCGGCCCCTTGCGCAGCCACATCAGCCGCCGCAGCGTGCCGGTATGAAGATAGATCCATGCCGTCCGCACCAGTTGCAGATAGGTCGCGCCCACCGATTGCGCCATGCTGGCGCGCACGATATCGGCCCAGACCAGCACGTCGATCCGCGCCTGCACCGCCTGTCCGCCGATCCGTGCCTGCACGAACCAATGGAATAATTCGCCAGCACTGCCGCCTTGCACTGTGATGTCATAGCCGCTGATGCGGGCCTGTGCCGCACTCTCGCTACGGTAGAGTTCGCGGTACCGGCGCGGGTGGATCGGATCATAGCCCGGAATATGGAACACGCGGCGCAGGCTGACGGGTTTTAGGTCACTGGTCATCGCCTTGCCCTGTTAACACGGGGGCAGTCTAGCCCACGCTGGCCAGAAATGGAAAGCGTTCCAGCAACCAAAAGCTGAATGCTGCAAACTGGCCGGTCAGCATCATCAACCCCACGGTCCACAAAAGCAGGCCCGATGTCGCCTCGATCTGGCGCATATGGCGTTTCATCCAGCCCATGACCCCCTTGAGCCGCGGGAAAAACGCCGCGACCAGCAGAAACGGAATACCCAGACCCACCGCATAGGCCCCCAGCAGGACCGTGCCGCGTCCGACATCCGCCTCTGACGCGGCAAGGCTGAGGATCGCGCCCAGCACCGGCCCCAGACAGGGCGTCCAGCCAAAGGCAAAGGCAAGCCCCAAAAGATAGGCCCCAAAAGCCGACCCGCCCTTGTCCCCCGCATCAAGCCGCATCTCGCGGTCCAGAAAACCGATGCGGAACACGCCCACGAAATGCGCGCCCAGCACCATCACCACCAGCCCCGCGCCGATCACGAAATACTCCTGCACCCCGATCAGCATCCGCCCCATCGTGGAAAAGGCAATCCCGAGCAGCAGGAACACCGTGGACAGGCCCATCACGAAAAACAGCGCGGCGATGAACACGCGCCTGCGCGCGGTGCTGGCCTTTTCCATGTCAGTCACGGACACGCCGCCCATATAGGCCAGATAGGGCGGCACCACCGGCAAGACACAGGGGCTGAGAAACGACAAGACCCCCGCCGCCAAGGCGACGATCATGGCAGGCAGCAAACCTGCGTCAAAGATCAATCCGGTGTCCAACATTGCCCTGTTCCTAGACCAGCAATCGCGCAGCGTCACGCCCTGTTGCGTCACATCTTGGTGGACAAAGTGAAACATCATGCCCAGATTGCCGCCATGACATATGACGCCGAACTTGATGCCCGCGGGCTGCTCTGCCCGCTGCCTGTATTGAAGGCGCGCAAGCGCCTTGGCGCGCTGGCCTCTGGCCAGGTCTTGCGCATGGTTGCGGATGATCCTGCCGCCATCGTCGATGTGCCGCATTTCTGCGCCGAGGCCGGGCATGTGATGCTGGAGTGTCAGGATGCCGATGGCGCGCAGGTCTATCTGATCCGCAAGGGCTGAGGCCGCCGTGAGTGTGTCAGGGGCGCTGCCCCTCTCCCGGATTTCATCCGGGACAAGGTGAGTATTTTTGGAAATAAGAAGTCGGGAAAGATAAACGCCGCCCCATGACAGGGCGGCGTTTTGTTTGTTGCCTTGTGGTCCGTTACTTCCCGAGTGACCACCAGCCTTTGCGGCGCGGCTTGTCGTCAGCGGCAGGTGCTGGCGCCGGTTCCGGCGCTGAGGCTGGCGCAGGCTGCGGTGCCGGTTCCGCCGCTGGCGCGGGGTCGGCTTTTGCGACAGGCTCTACCGCCGCTGCGGGGGCGGGTTCGGCCGGTTTCGGCTTGGCCCGGCTGCGGCGCTTGGCAGGGGCCGGCACATCTTCGGTCACGACGGTTTCGGCGGCAAGCGCAGGGTCCGCGGCGGCATCGGGTGCAACGGCGGGTTTCCGGCGACTGCGTGTCCGTTTTGCGGGTGTTGCGTCCGGTTCAGGCGCCTGTGCCGGTTCGGGTGCTGCGGCCGTGTCTGCCACAACTTCGGCCACAGTTTCTACCACCTCTTGCGGGGCGGCATCGGCGGGTTTGCGGGTCCGCGTGCGGCGACGCTTGGGCTTGTCCTCGGATGCGGGCGCGGATGTCGCAGGCGCGTCAGCCTCGGCCTCGTCGTCCGTCTCGGAGGTATCGGCACCATCGGCCTGTTGCGCATCGCCCACGCCGTTCCGCCGCCGCCGCCGCCGGCGCCGTTTGCGCTTGGGCCGGTCTTCGCCGTCAGCATCAGGCGATGCGGCCGCAGGGGCCGTCGCCGTGGTGGCGGGTGCGGCCTCTTCTTCATCTTCATCGGGCGTTTCGATGACCAGATCGTCGTCTTCGTCGTCGTCCATCAGAAACGCGCTGGCGACGATGGGGGCGGCTTCGGGGACGATCCGTGTGGCTGTCTTGAACTTTTCCACCACGAAATCGGGCGAGATCAGTGTCGGGTCGCATTCGACCCTGACGGACATGCCGTAACGCGCCTCGATCTCGGCGATGTTTTCGCGTTTGCCGTTCATCAGGAAATTGGCAATCGCGATGGGGGCGCGGACCAGCACTTCTTTGCTGCGCGCGCGCACGCCCTCTTCTTCCAATTGGCGCAGGATCGACAGGGCCACGTTGTCGTCAGACCGTAGCAGGCCGGTGCCATGGCAATGGCTGCACATTTGCGTCGTCGCCTCGAGCATGCCGGGGCGCAGGCGCTGGCGCGACATTTCCATCAGGCCGAAACCGGAAATCCGGCCCACCTGAATCCGCGCGCGGTCTGTCTTCAGCTTGTCCTTGAACCGTTTTTCGACGGCGGCGTTGTTCTTGCGTTCGTCCATGTCGATGAAATCGATCACGATCAGACCGGCAAGGTCACGCAGGCGCAGTTGGCGCGCCACCTCGTCGGCGGCCTCGAGGTTGGTTTTCAGCGCTGTCTGTTCGATCGAGCCTTCCTTGGTCGCGCGGCCAGAGTTCACGTCGATGGCGACCAGCGCCTCGGTGATCCCGATCACGATATAGCCGCCAGAGGGCAGTTGCACCGTGGGGTTGAACATGCCCGCCAGATAGGTTTCCACCTGATAGCGCGCATAGATCGGCATCGGTTCGGCGTAGAATTTCACGTTTTTCGCATGCGACGGCATGATCATCCGCATGAAATCCTTGGCCGAGCGATAGCCCGCCTCGCCCGCGACGATAACCTCGTCGATATCCTTGGAATACAGATCGCGGATCGAGCGTTTGATCAGATCGCCTTCTTCGTAGATTTTCGCAGGTGCGATGGATTTCAGCGTCAACTCGCGGATCTGTTCCCACATCCGTTGCAGATATTCGTAATCGCGCTTGATTTCCGCCTTGGTCCGCTGTGACCCGGCGGTGCGGATAATCAGACCCGCGCCATCGGGCACGGTCATTTCACCGGCGATTTCCTTGAGCTTTTTGCGGTCCACCGCATTGGTGATCTTGCGCGAAATGCCGCCACCGCGCGCGGTATTGGGCATCAGCACGCAATACCGACCCGCCAGCGACAGATAGGTGGTCAGCGCCGCACCCTTGTTGCCGCGTTCTTCCTTGACGACCTGGATCAGCAGGATCTGGCGGACCTTGATGACCTCTTGGATCTTGTAGCGGCGCGGGCGCGGTTTGCGCACGGGGCGCATGTCGTCGATATCGTCAGCATCGGCGACACTTTCGATGGAATCCTCGGCGGCCTCGTCGATGTCGTCATCGGCGGCGGGGGTTTCGACCGGCGTTTCACCGACCAGTTCCATCGGCGAGCTGCCTTCGAGATCGTCGTCCAGATCGATCGTTTCCAGACCGGCCGGATCATCGCCAGAGGTCACAACAGCATCGCTGCCCTCGACAGTGGCTGCGCGCACCTTGCTGCGCGTGCGGCGGCGGGGCTGTTTGGGCGCGTCTTCGGCGTCTTCCTCGGCCTTGAGGCTTTCGGCATAGGCGCGTTCTTCGGCCATCAGCGCCTCGCGGTCGGCGACCGGGATCTGATAGTAATCGGGGTGGATTTCCGCAAAGGCCAGAAAGCCGTGCCGGTTTCCGCCGTAATCGACGAAAGCGGCCTGCAGCGATGGTTCGACCCGTGTTACCTTTGCAAGGTAGATGTTGCCAGCCAGCTGGCGTTTGAATTGGCTTTCAAAATCAAATTCTTCGACCTTGTTGCCGTCCACCACCACGACGCGGGTTTCCTCCGCATGGGTGGCATCGATAAGCATTTTCTTTGGCATTTTGTCCATTCGCACATGGCGCAGCAGGCCCCCCGGGGGGTGCGGCCGTCCGCGTGATGTGTCTGATTGTGGCGTGCGTCGCGCGGGCAGATGCCGGGCCCCTCGGGGCCGTCATGGTCTTGCCTGTATGTTGCGCGCGTTGCATCGCGGTTCTTCTCCGACCCCGGATATGGTCCGAGGCCCGTTCAAGGCCCGGTCGGCGCTTTTGGGCGCGCGGCGCAGGGCGTTTTTCTGACCCCAAGGGATCAAATCAGCCGCCGCAAAGAGGGTGAAACCAGCTTTGGGCAGAGAATCTCGATCGGGCATCACCGCGCAACCAAAGCACGAGCACCCGTAATGAATACATAATGGAGATTTGCCCCCCTGCACAAGTGGCTTGCTGCAAGGGGGCGGAAATGGCGGTTTGCGGGGCTAAAGATAGTCCGACCGTTGCAGGCTGTATTTGGCCATCTTTTCGTTCAAGGTCCGGCGTGGCAGGCATAATTCATCCATCACCGCGACGATCGACCCGCGATGCCGGCGCATCGTGTTGTCGATCAGCATCCGTTCAAACGCCTCGACAAATTCTTTCAGCGGCTTGCCTTCGGTCGTCATGGCGGATTGGGAATCCTCGGTCTCTGTCATCAAAAGCGACGCGATAGAGCCGCTACCGCGCCGGTTTTGCAGCACCGCCCGTTCGGCCACGTTGATCAGCTGGCGCACATTGCCCGGCCAGGGGGCCTGCAACAATTGCGCGGCTTCCTGCGCGCTGACCTGCGGGGCGTCACAGCCGTATTCATCGGCGAATTGTTCGCCCAGACGGGTGAACAGGGTCAGAATATCCTCGCCACGCTGGCGCAGCGGCGGCACGGTGATCCGCAGGGCGGCCAGCCGATAGAACAGATCAGGGCGCAGCACGCTTTCGCAGGTCTTGTCCTGTTCTTGCAGATTGCAGATCGCCACGATCCGCGTTTCGGCAGGCGTGCCCTGATCATTGATCGCGGTCAAAAGCCGCGCCTGCAAGGCATGGCTGAGGGATTCGATATCTTCCAGCACCAGCGTGCCGCCACGCGCCTCTTCGATCGCGGGGATCGGTTCGTCGTCATGCGCGGGGCCAAAGATCACCCGCGTCAGCGTGTCCTCGTCATAGGCCGAACAGCTCAGCAGCACGAATTTGCGGTTGGCGCGCGCCCCCACCGCATGCAGCGCATGGGCGATCAGCGTCTTTCCGGTGCCGGTTTCGCCTTCGATCAGGACATGGCCATCGGCCTGCCCCAGATCCAGAATATCCTCTTTCAGCCGTTCCATCACGGGCGACTGGCCGATCAGTTTTTTCATCAACGAGCTGCCATCGGACAATTCACGCCGCAGCGCACGGTTGTCCAGCGTCAGGCGGCGGGCGTTGGTGGCCTTTTTGGCCAGCTCGGTCATCCGGTCGGGGTTGAACGGCTTTTCCAGAAAATCGAAGGCGCCGATCCGCATCGCCTCGACCGCCATCGGCACATCGCCGTGACCGGTGATCATGATCACCGGCAAGGTGCTATCCACGCCTTTGAGCTTTCTGAGAAACTGCATCCCGTCCATTCCGGGCATCTTGATGTCGCTGACCACGATACCGGGGTAATCGCTGCCAAGACCCTTGAGCGCGTCTTCGGCGCTGGCAAAGGTTTCGGTGTCAAAGCCCGACAGGGCCAGCCACTGGCTGATCGACTGGCGCATGTCCTTTTCGTCATCGACGATTGCGATCTTCATGGCTTTGCTCATCTTGTCTTCCTATTCTGCCGCGGCCTGACCCTTGATATAGGCCGGCAACTGGACTTCAAATATCGCCCCGCCATCCGCTGCATTGCGCGCGGTCAGGCGGCCACCAAGGTCGTTGACGATCCCCGACGAGATGGCAAGCCCCAGTCCCACCCCATCGCCGGGCTGTTTGGTGGTATAGAACGGTTCAAACAATTCATCGAGGTTTTCGATCCCTTCGCCATTGTCACGGATTTGCAGGCTGACGGTATCACCCACCGCCAAAAGGATCTCGATCGTGGGGTTGTCGGATGTCTTGGTCGCATCCAGCGCATTGCGCAACAGGTTGATGATGACCTGTTCCAGCCGCAGCCTGTCGCCCATGATCATCACCGGTTCGGTGGGCAGGGTGCGGATGATATCGACCGCCCGCGTTTTCAGCTGCGGTTCCATCATCGCCAGCGCGGATGACACGGCAGCGCGGGTATCCACCGGCTCGAACGCGTCAGACCCCTTGCGCGCATAGGATTTCAGCTGCCGCGTGATCGCGCCCATCCGTTCCAGCAGATCGTCAATGCGCTGGAAGGATGACAAAGCCTCCTCTGGGCGCTGGCGTTGCAGCAACAGCCGCGCCCCCGCCAGATAGGTTTTCATCGCCGCCAGCGGCTGGTTCAATTCATGGCTGACTGCCGCCGACATCTCGCCCAAGGCAGCCAGTTTGGATGATTGCGCAATGGTCTGTTCGGCCACTTGCAGGGTCTTTTCGACCCTTTCGCGTTCGGCGATTTCCCGCTGCAAACGGCGGTTCAATGCGCGCAGTTCCGCCGATTCCCGTTGGAACAACACCAGCCGCGAGGCTGTCTGGCGCGACATGACCCAAAAACTGACCGCCAGAATGATCGCAAATCCCATGACCTGCAGCGCCAGGATGCCGTTGACCTTTTCACGCACCGAATCGTAGGTGGTGAAATTGACGATCCGCCAGCCCTGATGCGGCACGCGGGCTTCGCGGCGCAGCACCGCCTCGCCGCGCAAATAGGCCTCGGCGGGGGCCATGGCCCAGCTTTGGGTGGCACGCAACGCGCGTTCAATCGCCGATGAGGCCGGTTGGCGCGCCAGCGCATCGCGTTCCTGCAAACCGCGCCACAAGGGTTCGGTGGACATGATGATCTTGCCCTCGGCATCGGTGACAAAGACCGCATCGGTGACACCGGCCCAGCCGCGTTCCATGCGGCCGACATCGACCTGAACCATGATCGTGCCCAACACCTGCCCGTTGGATTCGATCTTGCGCGAATAGATGAACGCATAGGCGCCCGTATCCATGCGGTAGGTCGAATAGACCGTCCGGCTGCTGCTCAGGGCCGCGACGAAATAGGGCCTGTCGCTGTGATTGACGCCCAGTTCGTTCCGGTTCGTGGCGGCCACCGCGCGCCCTTCGCTGTCCAGCAAGGTCAGCGCTGCCGCCCCGATTTCATCGACAAAGGACAACAGCCGCGCGGTCGAGCGCGAATAATCGCGGCTGTTCAGCGCGCTGATCAATTCAGGATCACGCGCCAACAGCTGCGGGACGACCGAATTGCGCTGCAGCTCGCTCATCAGATTGGCACTGTAAAGCGCAAGGCGCAATTCGGACCGGTTGCTGATCGTCTCGGTATAGCGCTGCGTCATCAATTCATTGGTGACATACATGACGCTGGCTGCGAACAGCGTGAACAGGCCCAATGCGACCCGCATATACCAGCGGCGCGCAGCGCGTTTCGACCCTTGTGGCACAGCGTCATTCATCGCCAGAGTTTACGCCGCGCGCTGCGGCGCGGCAACTCTCAAAGCTCAGGCCGCGACGACCTGCGCCACCAGTTCGCGGAAAAGCGCCTGTCCGTCGGTGCCGCCATGCCCCGCATCCACCGCGCGTTCGGGATGGGGCATCATGCCCAGAACACGGCGGTTGTCGGACACCAGACCGGCGATATCCGCCACCGACCCGTTCAGCGGCTGCGCATAGCAAAACGCGATCCGGTCATCGCCCTGCAACCGCGCCAATGTGTCGGGATCAACGGTGTAATTGCCGTCATGATGCGCCACCGGCAGGCGGATCGCCTGCCCCGCCTGATAGCCTGCGGTGAATGCAGTATCCGCCGTTTGCACAACCAGATCAACGGTCTTGCAGATGAACTTCAGACCAGAATTGCGCATCAAGGCGCCGGGCAACAATCCGGTTTCGGTCAACACCTGAAACCCGTTGCACACACCCAGCACATAGCCGCCCCGATCCGCATGGGCCACCACGGCGCGACAGATCGGTGATTGCGCGGCAATCGCCCCGCAGCGCAGGTAATCACCAAAGGAAAACCCGCCCGGAATAGCGACCAGATCAACGGCATCGGGCAGGCTCGCGTCCTTGTGCCAGACCATGGTGACATCGGCACCAGCCGCACGCAGGGCGACAGCCATGTCGCGGTCACAGTTGGAACCGGGGAAAACGACAACGGCAGCGCGCATCTTAAAGCACCTCGATCCGGTAGCTTTCGATCACGGTATTGGCCAAAAGCTTGTCACACATCTGCGCAATTGTTGCCTCATCCGTGCCATCGGCCAGATCAAGCTCGATCAGCTTGCCCTGCCGCACCCCCTGCACCCCGTCAAAGCCAAGCGTGCCAAGCGCATGGCGCACCGCCTCGCCCTGCGGGTCCAGAACGCCGGTCTTTAACATCACATAAACACGCGCCTTCATGGCCTTGCCTCGCTTTGTTTCAAATACTCAAAAATCAACGTCAGTTGATCAGGGTCGGCTTGGGCCGATGCGTGACATTGGACGGCATCACGCCCAGACGGCGCGCAACCTCTGTATAGGCATCGGTCAGATTGCCCAGATCGCGGCGGAACACATCCTTGTCCAGCTTCTGGCCCGTCTCGATATCCCACAACCGGCAGCTGTCGGGGCTGATCTCGTCGGCCAGCAACAGGCGGGGGAATTCATTGTCCCAGACGCGCCCGACCTCGATCTTGAAATCGACCAATTTGATCCCGACGCCATACATGACACCGGACATCCAGTCATTGACGCGCAGGGCAAGGCTGACGATATCGTCCATATCCTGCTGGCTGGCCCAGCCAAAGGCGATGATATATTCCTCAGGCACCAAAGGATCACCTAGCGCGTCATCCTTATAGGAAAACTCGACAATCGGGCGGGGCAATTGCATGCCTTCCTCGATCCCCATGCGCTTGGCCATCGACCCGGCGGCGACATTGCGCACGATGATTTCCAGCGGGATGATTTCGACCTGCCGGATCAACTGTTCGCGCATGTTCAGGCGGCGAATGAAATGGGTGGGAATACCGATCTGGCCAAGGCCGGTCATGAAAAATTCGCTCAGGCGGTTGTTCAACACGCCCTTGCCTTCGATCACCGCGCGCTTTTCGGCGTTAAAGGCGGTGGCGTCGTCCTTGAAATACTGCACCAAAGTTCCCGGTTCCGGGCCTTCATAAAGGATCTTTGCCTTGCCTTCGTAAATTTTCTTGCGGCGCGCCATGCTGACCCCTTACCCTTGTCGCACCCGTGCAAGGTGCTGTCTTCTCCGCCTCTTAGTGCAAGCCCCCCTTGCGGGCAAGCACCTGTGCAGCCATATCTGCTCCAACCATTCCACCAAAGCGAGGTTTGCCCATGTCCACCTTCGATGATCGCCAGCAGGCCTTTGAAGCCAAATTCGCCCATGACGCCGAAATGCAGTTCAAGGCCGAGGCACGGCGCAACAAGCTCCTGGGTCTCTGGGCTGCCGAATTGATGGGCAAATCCGGCGACGAGGCCGCGGCCTATGCGATCGCCGTCATCAAATCCGATTTCGAA
Organism: Loktanella sp.; assembly: GCA_017542965.1. Classification (GTDB taxonomy): domain Bacteria; phylum Pseudomonadota; class Alphaproteobacteria; order Rhodobacterales; family Rhodobacteraceae; genus Yoonia. Next base: position 27,932 of record JAFWEI010000006.1, read on the forward strand.
GAAGCCGGCGACGAAGACGTGTTTCGCAAGCTGGCGGGCGATCTGGGCGATCTTGCCGATGCCGCCACGATCCGCGCCAAGATGGCCGCGCTGATGGCCGAGGCCAAGGCGCAGCTGATGACCGAACTTTGACCCGAAAAGACCCTGTCATGACCAATGCGCTGTCCAAGCTGCTTGAAACCCGCGACTGGCTGATGGCCGATGGCGCAACCGGCACCAATCTGTTCAACATGGGCCTGATGTCGGGCGACGCGCCCGAGATGTGGAACATCGACGAACCCACCAAGATCCGCGCGCTTTACAAAGGGGCGGCAGACGCAGGCAGCGACATTTTCCTGACCAATTCTTTCGGCGGCAATGCCTCGCGGCTCAAACTGCATGGCGCGGAAGGTCAGGTCCATGAACTCAACAAGGTCGCAGCCGCCTTGGGCCGCGAAATCGCGGATGCCTCTGGCCGGACCATCGTGGTCGCAGGCTCGGTCGGCCCCACGGGCGAGATCATGTCCCCGATGGGCACATTGACCCACGCACGCGCCGTAGAAATGTTCCACGAACAGGCCGAAGGGCTGAAGGCCGGCGGCGCGGATGTCCTCTGGGTCGAAACCATCTCTGCTGCCGAAGAATTCGCCGCCGCCGCCGAAGCTTTCGCGCTGGCAGGCATGCCCTGGTGCGGCACGATGAGCTTTGACACCGCGGGCCGCACGATGATGGGCCTGACATCCGCCGATATGGTCAAGAAGGTCGGCAAGCTCGCGCATCAACCGCTGGCCTTTGGCGCCAATTGCGGCACAGGTGCCTCGGATCTTTTGCGCTCTGTGCTGGGCTTTGCTGCCGCCGGCCCGACCCTGCCCCTGATCGCCAAAGGCAATGCGGGCATCCCGAAATACCATGACGGGCATATCCATTACGACGGCACGCCCGAACTGATGGCCGATTACGCCGTGCTGGCGCGCGACAGCGGGGCCAGGATCATCGGCGGCTGCTGCGGCACGACGCCGGACCATCTGCGCGCGATGCGTGACGCCTTGGAGACCCGCCCGCGTGGCGCAGCCCCGACGCTGGATGCGATCACCGCAGCCCTTGGTGGATTCTCCTCGGCCTCTGACGGCACCGATGGCGCCGGACCAGAGGCCGCCCCCCGCCGCGGCCGCCGCGCCAAACGCGACTGATCCTGTCGGGCAGCACACGCCCCGGGCCTGACCCGGGGCCTAGCCAAATTTTTAAAACAACGCCAGCTGATCGCCCTTTTGCGGCGGTCTGGCGAACAGGTCGCAGCGCAGCGGCGGCAATGTCCGGTCCAGCCCCAGCCTTGCCGCGGCCAGTTTGAACCGTTCCTGCGTGATCTTGGCCCAGACACCCTGCCCCGTCATGCGCTTGCCGAATGCGGGATCATAATCGCGCCCTCCATGCAAGGCGCGCACGCGGCCCATCACCCGCGCGGCACGGTCGGGAAAATGCGCCACCAGCCAGTCCTGAAACAGCCCCGCCACCTCGCGCGGCAGGCGCAGCATGATGCAGGAGGCCGCGACAGCGCCCGCATCATGCGCCGCCTCCAAGATCGCCTCCAGCTCGTGATCCGTCAGCGCAGGCACCAAGGGCGAGGCCATGACACGCACGGGGATGCCTGCATCGGTCAGCGTCCGGATCACCCGCAGCCGTGCGGCAGGCAGCGGCACGCGCGGTTCCATCGCGCGGGATACCGCAGGGTCCAGCGTGGTGACGGAAATGCCGACGCGCACCAGCCCCTTGGCCGCCATATCCGCCAGAATATCCACATCCCGCGCGATCAGCGTGCCTTTGGTCACGATGGCCACGGGATGGTTGAAATCGCGCAGCACCTCCAGCACGGCGCGCATGATTCTGCGGTCTTTTTCAATCGGCTGGTAAGGGTCGGTATTGGTGCCGATGGCGATGGTTGCAGGCTGATAGCGCGGGTTTGACAACTCCTTGCGCAATTGTTCTGCCGCATTGGGCCGCGCGATCAGCCTGGTTTCAAAATCAAGCCCCGGCGACAGGCCCAGAAAGGCATGGCTGGGGCGGGCATAGCAATAGATGCAGCCATGTTCGCAGCCGCGATAGGGATTGACCGACCGGTCAAATGACAGATCGGGCGATGTGTTGCGGGTGATCACCTTGCCGATCATTTCCTCGGCCACACTGGTGCGCAGGACGGGCAGATCATCGTCCTGATACCAGCCGTCATCCACCGCATGGGCGGACAATCGGTCGAACCGCACCGCCGGATTGCCAAGCGCGGCGCGCCCCTTGGCGCGGTGATATTTGCGGGTCAGGTCATCAGTCATACCGCATATTGGAACAAAAGATGAACACTGACAAGCCAGCGTCGGTCCCGCGACGGTGAATGTCGCAATTCATCGGGTGGACCGGCGCAATTAGGCGCACTACAGGGACAACGACTTTCATGAGGGTTCCCATGGCCGACCAAGACGACGACATCATCCTGTCCGAACTGAGCGACGAAGATCTTGTCGCGCAGATGTACGACGATCTGTACGACGGTATGAAAGAAGAGATCGAGGAAGGCGTGAACATCCTGATCGCCCGTGGCTGGACCCCCTACCGCGTGCTGACAGAGGCGCTTGTCGGTGGCATGACCATCGTGGGCCATGATTTCCGCGACGGGATTCTTTTCGTCCCCGAAGTGCTGCTGGCCGCCAATGCGATGAAAGGCGGTATGTTCATCCTCAAGCCGCTGTTGATCGCCACAGGCGCGCCGCGCGTCGGCAAGATGGTGATCGGCACCGTCAAAGGCGACATCCATGACATCGGCAAGAACCTTGTCGGCATGATGATGGAAGGCGCCGGTTTCGAGGTGATCGACCTTGGCATCAACAATTCGGTCGAATCCTATATGGGTGCGCTGGAGGCTGAACAGCCTGACATCCTTGGTATGTCCGCCCTGCTGACGACCACGATGCCCTATATGAAGGTCGTGATCGACACTTTGGTCGAAAAGGGCGTGCGCGACGATTACATCGTGCTGGTAGGCGGTGCCCCCCTGAACGAGGAATTCGGCCGCGCCATCGGGGCCGACGCCTATTGCCGCGATGCGGCCGTGGCGGTGGAAACCGCGAAAACGCTGGTCGCGCGCAAGCATAATCAGGGTGCCGTTCACGCCTGACCCTTTATTCGGGCGGCACCCGGTCTTACCTATGATCTATAGGAGAAACATTATGCCGCTTGAAAAACTTGCCATCATCCTGGCCGCCGTGATCGCGGCCTCTGGTGTGACCATCGCACTCGGGGCCTGGGCTGCGGGGGCGGCGGGCCTTGCGCCGATGCTGGGCCTTGCGGTCATCAGCATCGCCGTGCTGCTGGCCAGCGTGCTGTTGCGCCGCCGCCGTGATTAGTGACGCCAGCCTAAGCCATGACGGCCTGCCCCCTGCCGGACAGGGCCAGATCCTGCTGATCGCCTGCGGTGCGCTGGCGCGTGAAATCCTTGCGCTGAAGGCCGCAAACAGCTGGTCGCATCTGGACCTGCACTGCCTGCCCGCGATCCTGCATAACCACCCCGACCGGATCATCCCCGCCCTGCGCGCGGCGGTTGCCAAACATGGCGCAGATTATCACGATATCTTTGTGGTCTACGCCGATTGCGGCACCGGCGGGCTGTTGCAGGCCGCCTGCGACGATATGGGCCTGCGCATGGTGGCGGGGCCGCATTGCTATGCCTTCTTCGAAGGGGTCGATGCCTTTGCCGCCCGCGATGAAATCACCGCCTTTTACCTGACCGATTTTCTGGTCCGGCAATTCGACGCCTTTGTCTGGGAGCCGCTTGGCCTGCACAAACACCCTGCCCTGCGGGACATGTATTTCGGCAATTACGAAAAACTGGTCTATCAGGCGCAGACCGATGATGCCGTCCTGACCGAAAAGGCGCAGGACTGCGCCGCGCGTCTGGGTCTGGCGTTCGAACGCCGCTTGACCGGCTACGGCTATCTGGCCACGGCCCTTGCCAGCGTTACAGCGCCGCCGCCGCCGTCTGCCTGATCCTATCCACCATCGCGCGCAAACCGTTGGACCGTTGCGCCGACAGATGGTCGTTCAGCCCCAACCGGCCCAATGCGGCGGGCGCGTCGATCTTGACCACCTCGGCCACGGGCCGGTCGTCATAAAGGGTGCGGAGCACGGCAATCAGCCCGCGCACGATCATCGCATCGCTTTCGCCGCGAAAGGTGAAAACACCGTCCTTGATCTGCGGCACCAGCCAGACCTGACTGGCGCAGCCGTCCACCTTGGTCGCAGGCACGCGCAAGGCATCCTCTAACGGGTCCATCGCGCGGCCCATGTCGATGACATGGCGGTAACGGTCTTCCCAATCATCCAGAAAGGCGAATGTCTCGACAAGGTCTTCAAAGGCGGGGTTGGTCATATCTGGGTTCCTTCAGTCACGGCTAAACTAGCCTAAAGCGGCACGGTGACCACCTTTTGACCTTTGACCGCCAGCCCGACCTTGCCTTCGCACAGCTGCAAGGCCGCGTCGCCGAACACATCGCGCCGCCAGCCATTCAGGGCCGGCACATCACGCATCCCCGCAGCCAGCGCATCCAGATCGGCAGAAGAGGCGATCAGCTTGGGCGCCACACCCGCATCATCGGTCACCGCCTTTAGCAGCACACGCAGCATATCGGCCAGTGCGGGATTGACCTGCAACTTGGCACGGCTCAGGTCCGGTTCGGGCAAATCGCCGGGTTTGGCGGCCAGCCCGGCCTTGATACTGGCGAGGATACCATCGGCAATCTCGCCTTTGCGGGCCTCGCGCAACAACAGGCGCGAGCGGTTCAAATCGTTTTCATTCAATGGCTTGGTTGACGCAAGTTCAACCAGAGCATCATCTTTGTACACACGGCTGCGCGGAATGTCGCGGGTCTGCGCATAGGTTTCACGAAACCGCGCCAATTCGCGCACGATGGCCAGAAACCGGCCCGAAGTGGTGCGCGTCTTGACCCGCATCCACGCCTCGTCCGGGTTGGATTGATAGGTGGCGGGGTCGTTCAGCACCGCCATTTCCTCGGCCACCCATTTGGTGCGGCCCGATTTGGCCAGACGTGCGGCAAGGTATTCGTAAACGTCGCGCAGATGCGTGACATCGGCCAGCGCATATTCGGCCTGCGCATCGGTCAGCGGACGGCGCGCCCAATCGGTAAAGCGGGACGATTTGTCCACCTCGGCCTTGGCGATCTTGCGCACAAGTGTTTCATATCCGGCCTGTTCGCCAAAACCGCAGACCATCGCCGCAACCTGCGTGTCGAACAGGGGCGCGGGAATCACACCGGCATCTACATGGAAAATTTCCAGATCCTGCCGCGCGGCATGGAACACCTTGACGACACCGGGATCGCGGAACAGGGCATAAAGCGGATCAAGCGATATGCCATCCGCCAGCGGATCAACCAGTACAGCATCCTCGCCTGCCGCATCGCGATAGGCCATCTGCACAAGGCACAGCTTGGAATAATAGGTGCGTTCGCGCAAAAATTCGGTATCGACGGTGACATAGGCGCGCTTGGCGGCTTGGGTGCAAAATGCGGCAAGGTCGGCGGTCGTGGTGATGATCTTCATGCAATGTCCGTCGGTTTGTTGCGCCCTTGATAGGGCATCGGATCGGCAATGAAAAGATCAGCCACCCAGCATGACCGGACGGCGATCGCCCGCCGCAAACCGGCGCAGAACAGCGGGATAAAGCGCATGTTCCAAAGGCAATAACCGCGCGGCCAATGTATCGGGCGTATCACCATGCAACACCGGCATGACCGCCTGCCCCAGCACCGGCCCGTCATCAAGTGCGGCAGTCACTTCATGCACGGTGCAGCCGTGATGGGTGTCGCCTGCCTCCAACGCGCGGGCATGGGTGTGCAAGCCGCGATATTTCGGCAAAAGCGAGGGGTGGATATTCAGGATGCGCCCCTCCCACTGGCGGATAAACTCCGCCCCCAGAATACGCATGAAACCGGCAAGGCAGATGATATCGGGGCGCACGTCCAGCAAGGCCGCGTGCAAAGCCGCCTCGAAGGCGGGACGGTCCTTGGCATAGGCGCGGTGATCAACCACAGCCGTCGGCACGCCCAGCCCCGCCGCCTTGGCCAGCCCGCCCGCCGCCGGATCATTGGACAGGACCAGCACGGGGCGGGCAGGATGATCGCCGGTCATGGAATGGACAAGGGCCTCCATATTGGACCCGCCGCCCGAAATCAGGATCGCAACCTTTTTGGTCACACAAGCGCGCCTGTGTAACGGATGCCTGCGGCCTCGGTCACGGTGCCGATGCGATGCACCGTCTCGCCTGCCTCGGACAAAAGTGCTGCCAGCGCCTCGGCACGGGCGGCATCAACGACCAGCACCATGCCAATGCCGGCGTTGAAGGTTTTCAGCAATTCGGCCTGCGCCATGCCACCGGTCTGCACCAGCCAGGCAAAGACAGGTGGCAAGGACCATGATCCCAGATCAATATCCGCCCCCAGATCATCCGGCAGAACGCGCGGCAGGTTCTCGGTCAGCCCGCCACCGGTGATATGGGCCAGCGCATGCACGCCCCCTGCCCGCACGGCGGCCAGCGCGGGCTGCACATAAAGACGGGTGGGCGTCAAAAGCACCTCGCCCAAGGACCCGTCTGCAAAAGGCGCATCATCCGCCCAGCCCAGCCCCGACAAGTCCACAATCCGGCGGACCAGCGAATAGCCGTTGGAATGCACGCCATCGGACGCCAGCCCCAACAACACATCGCCCGCCACCACATCGCGCGGCAGATCCGCCCCGCGTTCCATGGCCCCCACGGCAAACCCCGCCAGATCGAAATCGCCCTTGTGATACATGCCCGGCATTTCCGCCGTCTCACCGCCGATCAAGGCACAGCCAGAGGCTTCGCAACCCGCCGCAATCCCGTTGATGATGCGCGTCGCCTGATCCAGCTCCAGCTTGCCGGTGGCGAAATAGTCCAGAAAGAACAAAGGTTCCGCACCCTGACAGACCAGATCATTGACACACATCGCAACCAGATCGATCCCGATCGTATCGACATGGCCGGTATCGATCGCGATGCGCAGCTTGGTGCCGACACCATCGGTCGCGGCCACCAGCACCGGATCGACAAACCCCGCCGCTTTCAGATCAAACAGCGCGCCGAACCCGCCCAGCCCGGACATCACGCCGGACCGCGCCGTGCGCTTGGCCGCAGGCTTGATCCGTTCCACCAAAGAATTACCCGCGTCGATATCGACCCCCGCATCCGCATAAGTCAGGCCATTTTTACGCATCTCGGGCACCCCTTTGTCTGGTTGACCTGCGGTTAGCGCAAGGCCGCGCCCCGCGCAACGCCCTCCTGTGCATCTTCCGAGCATAAATATCCCCGCCGGAGGCATAAAAGTTCTTTTCGACAGGGCGCAAAGCGAAACGCTTGACCATCGGCACAGCCCCGATTAACCCGATCACGGGGGCCTGTAGCTCAATTGGTCAGAGCAGAGCGCTCATAACGCTTTGGTTGCGGGTTCAAGTCCTGCCGGGCCTACCAATGCCGCCGGTCACCAAATGTGGTTCGACACTCAAAGACCAACTTTTCGACAAAAGTTGGTCTTTGAGGATCACTGGCTTTCAGTAAGCGATTTTTGCCGATCCTAGCGTTCCCATCCTTTAGCAGGACGCCCTACGTCGCCGTCGAGCCCATCAGCGATATTCAGGCCTTCCGCAGCATGGAAACCCCGTTCGCAGGCGCGGCAACGTGATCGGCCCAAGGCCGCCGCGCCAACTCGAGCGTGCCATAGCGAGAAGCGCGCTGCAGCCCAAAGCTGCCTGTCAACATCAACCTTTGCTGAGTGGCCACATGGCAGCGATTTCGATTGCGCGCCATCACTGTGCATTGGCATGAAGACCGTGTAGCCCTCCGTGCCGATGGCCATTAAGCTCGGGCGTGATCTTGCCCTTTGTGTCTATGTGCGGGACCGGCTCGTGGGTCTGTGCGCCACGCCTCTTCACGTGGCAAGTTCTCTGGCGACAGCCGAAAAATATGAGGGGTATGCTTGAAGGGCAGAGATTGTCGTTTGATGCCTACAAGCTGCACGAACACCCTCGCGGTCGCTAACATCGCTCCATAGCACAGACAAAATTTTGGCAACGAAACGATCCGCGAAACCGGCTTCGGTAAAGGCAATAGCGGACGGATCGATCAGACCATATTTAATTTGCTTTTGGAGCTTCGAGAAACCCGCGAAGAGGACTTCATCTGTGCCTTCGGCTAAGTCTGCCAGCGAGGCAGTGATCATCGCCAGATCGTAAGCGAACGCGCCCTCGCACAGGGCAACCGCGTCTTCGACCGTCGCTCGATCACCGCTCACCCTGATGTCGAGGGCGGTCATGCGCTGATGAATATGGTGGTAGGGGTGGCCAGTGACCCAGTCGGCCAAGGCGTCCGGTAGAAAATCCGTGCTGGAAAGAGACCGAATCGAAGATGACGAGTTCATTGAAATGATTTTTGTCGCCACATCAGGCAAGAGCTGATTGGCTTCGATTGCAGCCCGAAGTGGGTCGGCATTTTCATTAAGCCAAGTCTGTAGTTCGGCCACGATCGCAGGAGGAAGTGGAGACTTCCGAATGACGGCGCGTTGATCGCCGTCGGTGTTCGCCGCGATGGCAGCGGCGATCATCTGGAATACTGCGACTATGGCCTGTTTGGTCTCTGGACCCGCAAGGTGATAGGCCAAAGTGCGGGCGGCCAGCGCGGCCACGCGCTCCTGACTTTCCTCTTCCACAAATGGACCTGTCACGTTTTTGTGCCGCCCCAAGTGCTCTTTTAAGCCACCTTCCGTTCGAAAGCGACCGGGCTTTTCCAGCCCAGTGCTGAGTGCCGTCGACGCGGATTGTAGAAACCATTGATGTATTCGAAGATCGCCATCTCAGCTTGCTGCCTGGTTTCCCATGACCGCCGCCAGATCAGCTCGGCCTTGATGGTTTTGAAGAACGTCTCGACGGCCGCATTGTCATAGCAGTTACCCTTGCCGCTCATCGAGACCCGAAAGCCATGCTGGCGCAGGATCTTCTGATAATCATGCGAACAGTATTGGCTGCCGCGATCACTGTGGAAGATGCAGCCATTGGGCGGCGATCTGAAGGCAATGGCCATCTTCAAGGCCCGGATCGCCAGGTCGCGCTTCATGCGGTTGCTGACAGCCCAACCAATGACACGCCGGGAATGCAGATCGAGGATCACCGCCAGATACAGCCAACCCTCACGGGTCCAGATATAGCTGATGTCGCCAGCCCATTTCTGGTTCGGCTGATCTGCTTTGAAGTCGCGATCCAGCAGGTTCGGGGCGATGTTGAACGTATGATCGCTGTCTGTGGTCGCCTTGAACTTGCGTGTTCTTTCAACGGTAATCCCGTTTTCGCGCATCAGGCGACCGACGCGCCGGTGCCCGACATCGACACCGACCTCCTTCAGTTCTTCGGTCATTCGTGGGCGGCCGTAGCTGCCCAAGCTCAGATGCGACTGTTCCTTGATGTGGGCCAGCACAACCATATCCGTGCGCTGTCTGCGGCTGGCGGGACGGTTCCGGAAAGCCCGCAAGCCACGCGGGCTGACATTTACTACCTGACAAAGTCGATCAATCGGGAAGGTCCCGCGCTGTTCTTCAACAAACCGAAACCTCATGGCTTTTGGCTCGCGAAGAACTGGGTGGCTTTTTTTAGGATATCCCTCTCCTCCTTGAGAATACGGTTCTCGCGCCGAAGCCGTTCATTCTCCCGCGCAAGCTCGCGATCCTCGGACGACACTACATCCGTGTCGCGGTGAGCCGTCACCCATTTGTTCAGGGTCGAAAGCCCAACACCAAGATCGTCGGCAACCTGACGCCTTGTTAGCCCGCTGGTTAATGCAATTCGCACCGCGTCTTTGCGAAATTCATCCGTTCTTCCTGTGCCCATAGTTCGTCTCCTTTGCTGCACATTATGCTATCAAAGGAGCGGCACCAAACCGCGACAGGTCCA
>JAFWEI010000007.1:0-44212 GCA_017542965.1 Loktanella sp.
TGGCGATCTTCGAATACATCAATGGTTTCTACAATCCGCGTCGACGGCACTCAGCACTGGGCTGGAAAAGCCCGGTCGCTTTCGAACGGAAGGTGGCTTAAAAGAGCACTTGGGGCGGCACAAAAACGTGACAGGTCCACATCGGTTTATCCCCGGATATGGATACATCTGGGGAGAGGCTACGCGGGTCTACGGGCTGCGTCGGTCGCGGGGTTCCCGGCCTAAATCACGCCGGATTCACGTAACGCCCGGAGTTGGTTGTGGCACTCCCTCAAGAGGCGTTCCCGGCGGTAGTCATGGCCACACATGCGGTATTCCATCGGGATTGCCCACCGGACCCCAGAGGCAACGAAGCGAAGTGTCAGGTTCGGGCGAAGCGGAGGCTGGTCAAGATGCTGGTGCGCCCTCCCCGGGGACGCGCGCAGCCGCCCCGGTTCCACATCATGGCCGCGCGCTTTCAGGCTCTGGGCAAGGGACAGAACCGCTTCGCGCAAACCCACAAAATCCCGTGGTGCACCCGCGCTGCCTTTCGCGGCATCGACCACGGCATGGGCCGCTGCGCCAACGTCGATTGCCAGTGTGTCAGGTATCTCGCCCACCTGTCGAGTGAGGAACTGGTTAAACCAGTCACGCTCGCCAGCGTTCATCTTGCCCCAAATCTTGGCGATCTTGGCGGCGGGACCGGCGGCAGTGGTCGGGGCATAGGCCCGGTCCTCGCCATAGGCGGCAACGGCATATGGCTCATAACTCGCCGGGTCGATGTTTGCGATTTCATATGCCCGGCGGGCGCGCAAGACCTCCGCTTTAGTCACAAGCGGGACTTTCGGCTTCTCCTTCACTTCCACAGCGCACCCCACGTCTCAAGCGCCGCGCGCTTTTCGTCCAAGTAGGAATAGCGGTTATAGGTCCCCGCGACACCTTCAATCGCGTGGCCCAGCACCCGTTCGATGTGTTCCTGCGGGATGCCCAGCCGCGCCATGTGGGTGGCGGCAGACCGGCGCAGGTCGTGCAGGGTCCAGCCTTCGACCTTTGAGAACTTGTCCAGCCGCGCCTTCGCCTTCGAGAAACCCGAAACGGGCACCTTGCCCGCCGTGGTCGAGAGCAGGAAGTCGCCGCTGTTCCACTTCGGCAGGCCTTCCACGATGGCCAGGGCCGGGGCCGACAGTGGCACCACCTGCGGGCGGTCGGTCTTATAGAACGCGGCTGGCACCTCATAGGCGGTCTGGTCGGGCAACAGCCAGTCGCGGCGCAGGCCGGCAATCTCCGCCCGCCGCTGCGCCGTCAGGATCAGGAGCCGGACCATCGGGCCGAACGGGTAGCCCATCTTGTCGGCGGCTGCCCAAATGGCCTTCAATTCATCCATCGTCAGCACCCGTTCGCGGGCGACATAGCCCAGTTCCGGGCGGCGCATCCCTGCGACGGGGCTGGCGGTCAGCAGGCCACGGTCAACGGCCCAGTTGAAGAATTTGGTGATGTGCTTGCGAACCTCTCGCGCGGCACCCGTGCCGTGTTCCATCGCAATCTCGTCAAGCAACTCGTGCGCCGTCGCCCGGTCCAGCGTGTCGATGGGCTTCGACTTCCATTCGGGCACGACATAGGTGTTCAACAGCCGTTCGGTGTCCTTCCACTTCACCGTATGTGCCTTGGCGTGCAGTTCGATGAAGCGGGCGCAGATCACCTCAAACACCCGCTCGCCCTTCTGGCGCAGTTCATCCTTGCGCTGGTCGGCGGGATCGTCGCCCCGGTCGGCTAGGTCGATGGCAGCCCGCGCCTTGTCGCGCGCCGCCTTCAGGTCGATCAGGGGATATGCGCCAAGGGTCATCCGGCGCAGCGCGCCCCGGTTCCCGCCGTCGCCCCGGCCCGCGACACGATACATAACCGACCAGCTTTTCTTCCCGCCCTCGGTGATGCGCAGCGCAAGGCCCGGGGTCAGGGTGTCGAAAACCTCAAGCCGCTGGCCCGCGACGGGGTTCATCTTGTCCACGGCCATCTCAGTCAGCTTCTTCTTCATCGCAAACTCCGGGGTAACGGCGGGGTAACGGAATGGTGGGCTATTCGGCTTTACGGGCCTATACCACCGGAGCCGACTATAGCGCCCAAGTACCTGTAAGTAAACGGATTTAGGCAACGCCCGGAGCCCTGCGGATACTGGGGGAAACTAGCGGCCCGCTTCTTGGTAAGGGTGAGGTCGAGAGTTCAATCCTCTCTCACAGCACCATCTTTTTGCCTTTAACTTCAAAAAGATAGCCGCTATCAAGGGGTTAGTTGACTTCGGTTCTACACCGAGGTTCTACACTATGGTCTTACAGATGGCGCGTCCGCAAAGGAATCCGAAGTCCGGCATCTCTTGCGGACATTGGCAGGACGTGGATAATCTACCGCGCAATGATCCCGATCATCGAAGAGATTGGCAGCTTCAAATCCGGCCTGTTTCTGCGGAAACGGCGCTGATTGATCAATATGAAACGATGACCACGACACTGTCAAAGTAGGTTCCGACCACAGCCTTTTGGTCCAGGAAAATCTTGCCATAGACTGTCAGGGCCTGATTTGCGCCGGTGCCGGTCCCCGCCGCGACGGTGCCAGCAGCAAGCCCCCAGTCCACCAGCCGCGCGTTGTCATGGTAAAGTCCGTAGGCGAGCAAATCGCCTTCATTGGCCATGCGCCGCCCTGTGGGTCCCGCGTCCACGGCATTGGACCCGTGGTCCAGACCGACAGTATAGGCCGACCCATGCGTGCAGGATACCGAAATGGTTGCAATCTGTTCGACGGGTGCTGCGAGAATGGCGTCGATAACGCCAAAGTCCATGTTTGACACGCTGACCGTGCAGCTTGGTGTAACCGTGGCGTCAATTGTGAACGTATTTGTGGCACCCGATCTGTCGCATGCGTCTTCGCCATAGGACAATGCCACGTCGGTACCGGCCTCAAAGCGTGAAGTGTAGGCCCCAATTGTGACCTGCGCCCCGATAGACGCCACTTCGGCGTAAAGTGTCGTTTCCACGGTGGCGCTGCCTGTCACGTCGTCCAGCGCAATGCGCAGCGCGCGCATGTCCCATGTGGTGCCTCCTGCGGAAAGGATAGCCTCGCTGGTCAACTGATACGCAAGCGGTGCGTCTTCGCCGCCGGTCATATAGCGTGGCGTCAGGCCTGCTCCGCTTGTGCCGCTGCCTGATCCGATCGTCAGGCAGGCATGTACATACGCCCCGGGCCTGCCGCCATAGCATGAAACGGTCACCGGACTGCTGGTTTGCGGTGATGACCCGTCCGATCCCGAAATCAGGCCAAAGTCCATCGATGGAATATTGGCCTCGCAGACAAGGGCCGCATGGGCGGGTAGCGGCAGGCTGCTCAGACTGCAAAGAACAGCCGCGCTCATCCAATATCGTGCCATCATTTGCATATGATCCCCTCAATATAGACCTGTGCCCCCGGTTGGGCGGCATAGGTGAATTCTGCGTTGCAGGTTTTGCCTTTGGTCTGGGCCGAGATCCGGTTCTGCGCTTCCAGCCCGTCGATCCAGATTTCGCCATCATAGCCCAGCACAAAGCTGGATCCTGTGCCCCGCAGGCTGACCACGGCGCCGGGTGGCAGAAACGCGCCTGTCTGGTCCTGTAGAACGACCAGCGCGGCAGCCTTTGGTTGCCCGCCAAAATCAACCGCAACCCCCGAGCGCCGCGCAGGCACGACATCCATCGCCGAGGCGCTGATGGTCGCACCGATGGGCAGATCAAGCGGATTGATCGAAACCCTGTTGCTGCGATAAGACCGCAAATCCGGCACCAATGCCGTGCCGGACCGCCCCGTGCGGGCAATTTCCCTGTTGTTCAGGCTGACCGGCACGTCAGGCACACCTACATCCACCACGGCAAATCCGTCGGTGATCCGGTTGCTGGCAAACACCCCGCCCCCCGCCATAACAAGCGATCCGTCGAATGTCGCGCTGGTCGTGGTGGCATCGCCGCTGTTGCGCAGCGCAAGATCGGCCCTGCCAAAGCGGGTCTGATAGGTGGCACCCATGGCCGTGTTTCGCGGTGTCAGATCGACCCGGTAGCCATAGCTGCCAGGTTTGCGGTCCGCAAAGCGCGACAGGCTGGCGATTGTTTCGACACCGCCCTGTCGGTCGCGCCCCATGTTGACGCTGGCAGATCGGGCGCCACCCAGCGTCATCGACAGACCGACGGACATCCCATAGCCGCCGTCACCGGCAACATCCCCGAACGCATTGGCCTGCAACGATGCCCCACGCCAGGCAAGCGACTGCGCATATGACAGCGACACTATGGTGTTTGACCGGCCTGTCCGATCGGAATGGACCAGGTTCATCCCCAGCCTGCCGTGATCGCCCATTTGTGGAAAAGTCAGTGACAGGGCATCCTGTGCCGTTGTCTGTGCAAAACCGGACAGGCGACTGCCCAAAGGGTCGCTTGACAGGCTTTCCATCGCCGTGACCGATGCAAGATCGTGAAACTCTCCAAAACTGCGCCGCGTGCTGAGCCGGATGCCGGTCCCCCCAACCCTTGTGCGCAAAGCGCCAAAGACGAAGTGACCGCGCTGGTCGTCATAGACACTGGCACCGCCTGCGAGGCTGGCCTCGGCGCGGTTCAACACGACAGTGTCAAGCCCAAGTCCCGCCATCCAGAAACCGTCATGTCCTTCGGCATGTCCCCCCAGGGTCAGAATATCCGAAAGCCCATATCGCAGGCTGACAGCCCCGATTGTCGGTCCGGTATACTCCACATCCCCGCTGCCATATCCCCCGCGTGCGCGCCCCAACGTGACCGAGAAATCAACCAAACCAGACGCCAGCAGGTTCTGCGCCGCAAAGAACGGCACCTTGGTGACCTGTTCATGCCCGCCCGCGTCACGCAGCGTGAAAACCGCGTCGCCATCACCGGTGATCATCGGCACGTCGGTCAGGTTGAACGGCCCCTGACCGATGGCACCGGAATAGGCGCGCACATTGTCGATATAGACATCAATGGTCGATGGCACGGCGGCGGTTGCGGAATAGGACAACAGCGGGCTGGTCACCACGTCATCGCGCAATGAAAAATCGCGGCGGACCTGCACGCCGCCAAGGCGGACCGGTCCGGTCCATGCCATGGCCGATGTCGTCAAATCCCCCAGCGTCGTTGTCAGCAACCGGCCGGGGTGCGAGATCGTGAAATAGGTATCATAGCGCGTCAGGTCAGCCGATGCGGTATCATCGCCTTGAATGCGCAGCGCACCGGTATTTGTCAGCACACCCAGCGGGCTATGCGCGCGCAAATCCAGTGCAACAAACATATCCTTGGTCCGAAACCCGTCGCTTGGAAAGTCATCCCCGAAATTGGCCGTCGCGCGGTAATTCAGGACCAGCCCCGCCCCTGTTTGCGTCTGGGGGATATCTGTTTGCGGTCTGGCGGAAATCTGTTTCGGGATCTGGGCCGGCCCCGTTACCGTGATCAGCAGCGTTTGTGTGGGCGCATCATAGATATGCGAAAACCCTGGGATCTGATCCAGAAAGACGGTTGCCCCCAGATGGCGGGGCGGGGCAATCCCGATACTTGTCAGTTCGGCGCGTGTCGCCGACATGCGCTGCGATTGCTGCGACAGCGCGAATTCCGCGATCAGGCCGGTCTCGCGCCCGTTGACCGACACCAGCAGGAACAAGGCGTCATCCGTGGCGGGGTCATAATCCGGCGATGTCTGCCTTGGGCCCGACAGTGTCGAGGATTGCGCGGGTGCATCGACCGATTGCGCGCGCGATGTCTGGACACTGGCCGTCATGGCAAACAAAGCCGTGGTCGCAATGGCCATCAGGCGATTTCGGTTTTGCACGCGGCGCAACCGGTGTGCATCAGGGATCAGGGCGCCGACCCAAAACACAGCGGCACGGAATGGCGGATCGTAAACATGACCGCTTGGCCAGCCTGACTGTCCCCCGGTAACTGGTCCACAAGAACGCGATAACATTCTTCGCCCCTGATCGGGGTTTTGATCACCCGTACCAACCGGATGGTCAGTTCCTGATCGGGTGCCATCTGCAGGGCAGGGGGGCTGGCCACGACATCGCGGGTCGCAATCAGGGTGTCATCGCCGGTGTTGCGCATCCAGCGCATGACCCGCACCTGCCCAAAGGTCAGACCCGGCCCGCCCGCCTTGACGGTCAGCGTGGCAATCTGATTGCCCGCTGCCACCCTGATCGAGGTGGGCGATATTGTGAAATCGGCGCCAAGCGCTGTACCTGCCAGCGACATTGCCAATGCACAGCCCGTCACCAGCGCCTTCAGCCCCGCAAGAGGATAGACGGCTGCGTGCGCACCGGGCATCATGGCCCTGTATATGCTGCTGTCAGCACGACCGTATCGGAATAAGATCCAATCTGATAGTCTGCGCTTGGTTGGATCTTTGCATAAAGCGTCAGGCTGTAAGTATTGGTCGTACCTTCCTGCACAAGCGTTACGGCCCCTTCGGTCGCAATGTCCGCCCCGCCTGTTTCAAGCACATGCAATGTGTAGGGGATCGTGTTCTCGCCGGAAATCATGTTGCGCTGTGTCGCAGGGGCGGCATTTGCGCCCATGCCGACCAGAACAGTGGTTACGGTTGACGTGCCATTGCAGACCAGCGTGACGACCGCGGAATCGCTGTTGACCTGAAGGACACTCAAGCCACCAAAGTCAAGCGATGCAGATGAAAGCGTGCAAGTGCGTGTGACTTGCGCTGAAACACCCATTTCGCCGGTCGCAGTCTGCGCCAAAGCACCATTTGCAAAAAGCATCGCACCCACGACCAGCGCGGGGAAACATACAGATTTCATTGAGTAGGTCCTTTTTTCGGGAGCAGCAGCCCCGAATGCAGCCAGCCAGCAAGGCCCGCTGTCTCCCTTATACAGCAATAACCGCCAGGTTGCAATCAAGGCCCCGGTCTGACATGGGCAGGCGACGCCACAGATATTGAGACCATCCTGCCGGCCCATTTGCGCAGCTTGTCCAGCACCGGACCAAAAGCGTGGTGATCACATGATAACCAATTATGGGTCCAGAGAAAATCCCTAATGGCAGGGTAATCACTAAATAGATACTTATATTATCTAAAGATATAATGACATTCAATGCACTAGAATAATTAATTTAATTATCGTTACTTTTTATAGACAAATAACTTTATTTATGTTTGCTTACAAATATCGCAAATACCTAATGTGTCTTATGCGTGGATTCGTCCTCACAGTATAATTCACCAATATAGAAGGTGCGATTTAAACAATGACCAGCATTCAAAGCGATCCCTCAAAACAGTCAGTTATCCGCGAAATTGAGTATGTTCGGGCCATGGGTGCGGTGGATCATACATTGCGTGCGTCAGCCAATTTGGGCGTCTATGAATTCATCCTGCTGCTGCTTGAACAAGGAGAGCCCGGGCTTCCGCTATACGCGACATTGGATCGCGTTAAGTCGCGCTATAGCACGCGTTCCGGAATGATCAAGCGTATCGCAGAGCTGCGAAAGCAGGGGCTGTTGATCGAGAGAAAAGGAAAAAAGCAGTCAGAGGTCTTGCTCCAGCCATCGCAAGAATTGGTTGATCAGCTTTTGCCTATTCTTGGCATCAAGAGCGAATCCCAACGGGTAAATTATGCCGCCGTGACACTATGCCAAATACCAGATGAATCCGAAGAAATGAAAATATCAACGATCTTGTCGGCAGATGCAAAGACAGCCCATCAGTCTTTGCATCGGGCATAACGGCGGGAAATGAAAAACCCCATCGAAAAAGAACTGGATCGCCTAAGGTATCTCGCAGCCACGAAGTACCTGAAAGTATTCATAAAATACCCAGAATATTGGGAGCTTATGCTTCTGATCGCTATCAATGAGAATAATCAAGAAATTGGGATAGAGGATTATCTCGACAGCATTGCCACAATGCAGGTCAATCGAGTGACGGTCCGAAATTTCATCAAAGATCGCGTCGCCGAGGGAACAATCATATCGCGCCAGGGCGAAAAGAAAAGCCGCCGGATGTTGACCTTGAGCGATAAGGTCACTGAAGAATTGAAAGATTACTTTCAATATTTCCAAATCAAGATAAACCAATTCGCTTCAAGAGATGAAAAATGATCAGCCTGAAACCCTTGCACTCCGAAATTAAACCAAAGAATCCAAAGCGGAATGTGTCTGGGCTGCGCGTTCACAATCGTCGTTTGAACTTGCTGAATGCCTTGGTCGTTACAACTGCTTTGGTGGGTTGCGGGCAATCGCCGGAAGATATCGCCACCATGCGCATCGTGATTGATGAACAGATCATGACGGATACCCAAGATTCCGCTGCGTCAGAAACTGCACCGCTGCCGTTTGAACAATTTGAGGCCGCGCTTTTTGCGGCAGTCTCGGAAAACGAACTGTATCGTGCCGCGCTTGCGACAGAATTGGCGGCAAAAGCGCAGGTCAACGTCGCATCAAGTGGAAAGCGCCCCCAGATATCAAGCAGCGTCAATGCCGGCTTGATACAGGATATGTCCAGTGACAATGACGATGTCGAAACCGGCGCTATTGCTGGCGTGAATTTATCGCAACTGATTTACGATGGTGGCGAAACGACGGCCGATATCAATCGGGCGAATGCCGAGGTATTGATTGCCGAAGCCGAGCGTATGGTCCGCGGAAATGATGTTGCGTCGCAGGCGTCGCAGGCATGGGTTGATGTGTGGAAACATCAGTCGCGCGCGGAATTGCTGACGTCACGCCTGTCCAAACTGAACGAGCTTGTCGGCCAGGTCGAACGTATGGCCGCCAATGGAATGGTTGACCGTTCTGTTCTTGATAGCGCAATGCGTGAGCGTTTAGAGTTTGGAATGGCTGATCTTGATATTCAGGCTGATCTGCAAGATGCCGAATTGAGATTCCAGAGATTATTCAATACGCCTCCTGCCCGTTTGCAGTTGCCTGCAAATGTGGTCACTGCGCCTGCAATCAGGGCGGCCGCCAGCGCGCCACGACAGGCCCCCGAATTGCAGCGGAGCGCAGCAGAATTGATTGTCGCACGCAGCGCCGTTGCAATGGCCGAAGCGGGATTTGAACCCCGCATCAGGCTGCAAGCAGGCGTGCGTTCGCCCGTCGATTTGCAAGATGATGTGAACGGCTCGCTTGGCGTGGTCATGGAATATGTCATCGGTGATGGCGGCCGCCGCCAATCGCAATTGGAATCGGCAACGGCGCAAATGCAAAGGGCAGAGGCGCAATTCACTGCTGCCAAACAAGCCTTGGAAACTGAATTGAACATTTCAATTGCGCGGCTGGATGCAATTGAACGCACCATGCCTGTCGTGACGCAACGTGAAGCGTTGGCCGCAGCGCGGATTGAAACATTACAGTCGCAACTTGCCACCGGTCAAACAGGTTTAGGCCAGTTGATCGATGCCGAGATACAGCTTTACCGTGTGCGCGATCAGGTCATTACGATGCGGGCCGAGCGGGAAATTCTATTTCTGACAATCGGCGCGCGCCTCGGTCTGTTGGCGCGTCAGATCGGCTTGCTCGACGCGGATTCATGATGAATCCCGCCAAGGCAGCGGCAAAACATTTCCAGCAATCTGAAGTCGATGAAGCAAGACCAAGAGAAAGATTTTTCTAATGCAAGGTTTCCAATCCAATCAACAAGAAACCGAAGGCGCCGACCAAGCCAATCATCATGACGATACGACTGATGTCGCTGGCGCCACGGCTGTTGAGACCGTCGAAAGTTTCGATGAAATTTCTTTGATCCTGGCAGTCAGGTTCATTCTTGCAAAATCCGGGTTCAGTTTTTCCACCGCAGCGGTGCGCGATCTTGCTGAATTATCGAGCGATGTTTTCGACCCACGGGCGGCGGTTTCTGCGTTTCAACATTTGAACTTTGAAGCGAGCTTTGGCGAAATGGCGGCGACTGCGCTGAAGCAAAGTCATTGTCCTGCTATCGGCTTTACGCATTCCGACCAAGCTGTTGTCATCATTTCCGTCGAACAGGATGGAGAACTGGAAATTGTCCGCTTTGACAGGGATATGAACCAGACGGTTGAACGTGTCCAGAAAACGGAAATCGAAGGCCTATTGCGGCCGCATTTCGTATTGTGTCGCAAATTGCATGTCAGCGCAAAGCCGAAAGGCAAGAACGACTGGTTCTTTGGGTCGTTTTTACAGGGCAAATGGCTATATGGGCAGGTGATCATCGCTGCCGCGCTGACAAACTTTCTTGGCTTGTCGACATCTCTTTTCATCATGGTTGTGTATGATCGTGTTGTTCCGAATGAAGCGATTGAATCGCTGATTGCCTTGACGATTGGCGTCATGTTGGCGCTTGGCTTTGATTTCATTATCAAAACACTTCGTTCGCAGTTCGTGGATCGCGCGGGAAAGCGGGCCGATACGCGGATGTTGCGGCTGATCTTTGACAAGATCCTGAATATGAAGCTGGATCACCGGAAACAAAAAGCCGGTGCAATGGCCAGTATTGTCAGGGAATTCGATACATTGCGCGAATTTTTCACCTCGGCGACCCTGATTGCCATCGTAGATATTCCGTTCATTTTCTTTTTCATATGGGTCATCTCGCTGATCGCAGGGCCATTGGCATTGATCCCGCTGATAGCGGTTCCCTTGGTCATCCTGTCCGGCTTGGTCATTCAACCATTTTTGGCGTTGAACACAAAGAACGCCATGCAAAGCAACATGTCAAAGCAGAGCGTTCTGGTAGAAACACTGAACGGGTTGGAAACCGTGCAGGCAACCGGATCCGGCCGATTGATGCGCCGCCGGTTCGAAGAGGCCGCAGACGCGCAATCAGAGCTTGGACTAAAAAGCCGGATGCTGTCGCAGTTTGCGATCAATTCGGCGGCGTCAATCCAGCAATTTGCGCAGGTTGCGACGATTTTCTATGGCGTGTTTCTTATTCAGGACGGCACCATCACCATGGGGGCGATGATTGCGGCGGTCATTCTGGGTGGCAGAACGCTGGCACCTTTGTCACAATTGGCGGCAGCGATGTCGCGCGCGAATGGCGCTCTTGAAGCCTATCGGTCGCTGTCAAGCGTGATGGCGTCCAGCAAAGATGATCCCGATGAAACATTGCAGCGCCTGAGCCGACCCAAGATGTCCGGCAGTGTCGAGCTGCGCGATGTCAGCTATTCCTTTCCGGGTTCGAATAACCCAATCATCAAGAACCTCTCGCTGAAAATCGAGGCTGGCGAAAAGGTCGCGATTGTTGGTCGCATGGGGTCCGGTAAATCGACCGTTTCGCGTTTGATTTCGGGCCTGATCATGCCCAGCGAAGGCGCGGTTTTGATCGATGGCGTCGATGTCAGACAAATTGATAAATCCGATCTTCGCCGCAACCTTGGGATCATGCTGCAGGATACTTGGCTGTTCTCTGGCACGATAAAGGAAAACCTGCAGATGGGTTTCTATGAATATGACGATGCGCATATTCTGGAGATCGCAAAAATATCCGGTGTCGATGATTTCGTCGCCAGCGACCCGCGCGGCTATGAAATGGAATTGAAAGAACGCGGCGAGGGGCTTTCGGGCGGCCAGCGCCAGTCAATCAACCTTGCACGCGCATTGCTGCACGATCCGGCCGTGGTGGTGCTGGATGAACCGACCAGTTCGATGGATACCGTCACCGAAAAAGGCGTGGTCGATCGGTTAAAACGTTGGTCTGGCGACCGGACCGTTATCATGGTGACGCATCGTAATTCGCTTCTTGAATTGGCCGACCGTGTTTTGGTTGTCGATAGGGGCAGTATCGTTGCCGACACGACACCCGACAGAATTAGATCATAGCACAGGCGGGATGCATTAGATGTCATCAATCAATTTCAAAGCACTATCGCGCGATATGGCCGGCCGCGAAGGCCTGTCCGGATCAACGATTTTGGCAACGATCGTCGTGCTGGTTTTTTCTATTTTCATCTGGGCCAGCTGGGCTGAATTGGACAATGTCACGCGTGGCGAAGGCCGCATTATTTCGTCGGTGCAGAACCAGCTAGTCCAAGCCGCCGAAGGGGGCGTTATTCTGCGTCGCTTCGTGTCGGAAAATACGATTGTTGCTGCGGATGACATCTTGTTTGAAATCGATCCGATTGATTCAAGCAGCGAATTGAACCGGCTGAACCAGCGCCTGACGGGTCTGGATGTCAAAGAATCCCGGCTGCGTGCCGAGATTGACGGCACTGAATTTGACCCGCCCAGCCATGTCAGCGCGATGTCGCCGCTTGTCACCTTGACCGAACAATCCCTGTTCGCCGCGCGGCGGGCCGAACTTGCCGGGCGGATCGCGGTGCTGGAACAGCGGCTGCAACAGCGGTCGCAAGATCTGGTCGCGGCCCAGAATGTATCGGGCACCGCCGCGCGCACCGTGGCGCTGCTGCAAGAGGAAATCGAATTGGTCGAACCGCTGGTGCGCGATAACATCGTGCCTGCGACGCGCTTGCTGGAACTGCGCCGGCAGATGGAACAGGCCCGCGGCGATGGTGAACGCGCCGCCGTATCCATCGCCCAGGCAGAATCCGGCATGGCCGAATTGCAGGCCGAGATGGTCAACGCCCGCGACAATTACACCCTTCGCGCCATGGACGAGCTGAACGACGTCGTCGCCGAACAAACCGAACTGCGCGAGGCGCTGCCCCAACTCGAAGAACGCGTCAGCCGGACCATCATCCGCGCCCCGATGGAAGGCATCGTCAGCCGCCTGAATTTCCGCACCCCCGGCGGCTTTGTCGCGACCGGTGACGTGATGCTCGAACTGGTCCCCACCGGAGAGGCGCTGGTCGTCGAGGCCCGGATCATGCCGCAGGATATCTCGCGCATCCGGCTGGATGATGACGTGCGCATCCGGCTGTCGGCCTATGATTCGTCGAAATACGGCTCTGTCGCCGGACGGGTGATCGAGATCAGCCCCGATGCCGTCGCCAATGACGAAGACCCCAACGCCGCCAGCAGCTATCTGGTCGAGGTCGCGATCGAGGGGGAATTGCGCGTAGATAGTGGCGAAATTGTGACACTTATCCCCGGTATGACAGCCACCGTCGACGTTCTTTCAGGCAAGCGGACGGTGCTGGAATATATCTGGCAGCCGGTCGCCAAGATACAGGAACTGGCGCTGCGCGATTAACCCTGTTTACCGCCAAAATTCGGCAAAAAACACTGTATAATCAGCAGGTTCGGGGCGGGGCAGGGCGCAGGGCGGCCCGCTGTCCCGCGCCCGGTGCCGCACTGCGCGCCCGCATAGCCGCGCCGCCATCAAAGCCAAAAAGTGTTTATAAATAAAGGTAAAGATGTCCCCCATTTTTGCATCTAAACCGATACGCGATTGGGGGCGAGTTTGCGAAGCCCTTAACAACATCGGTAAAAAAGGACCAAAAATGAACAAGATCGTTTCGACAGACTTCATCACGGATGATGTACAACGTCTGGTGCCCGTGGATGCAACCGCAACCACGCCAAAGAATGCCGCTGTTGCCAAGCTGATGAAAGCTTGGGAAGCGAAAACAACGCAGCGCGCCGCCAAGGGCGCTGGTTTCACACTGATGGCCGTCTCGCTGGCCGCGTGTAATGATGATGATGCTCCTGTTGTAGGTGGTACGCCGCTGCCGCCAGCGCAGACGGTTGTTGAACCCTTCAAGCTCACTACAGACTTCGATGGCGGCGCAGATTTCACCGGTGGTCCTGGTGATGATACGTTCAATGCACGTCTTGATGGTGGTGATCAAACGCTGAATTCTTTTGATGAATTGGATGGTGGTGCGGGAACAGATACTCTTAATGTGACGATGGAGGGCGGAGCAAATGTTGCACCGACCATTTCCAACATTGAAATTTTCAACGTACGTCTTTTGGACGGGGCTGCGACGCTCGATTTCGAAAATATCGAAGGCGCAACCCAAATCTGGTCGGACCGTTCGCAGGACGGCACATTGACAGCCAATAATGTGCAAGAAGCGGTGACCGTTGGTCTGCGGAGCGTTGCAGGCGACACCACATTCACTGTGAACTACGACGAAGATGCACTGGATAGCGACGAGTTTGCACAGTCGTTGGTCATCATCGACTCTGGTGATGAAGACGACGCTGCAACAGTGGATGTAGTCGCCGATGGTGAAGGCGATGATGTCATCACCGGTTTGAACATTTCTGCCACCGGCGATAACTTCATCGCTCTTGGTGCAGGCTTTGCCGATGTCGAAGACCTGACAATCACCGGTTCCGGTGAGATGGATTTGGACGTTGCGGCGCTTGGTGCTCTCGAAACGGTCACGGCGTCGGGTTACTCTGGCGACCTGACTCTGGACGTGAGCGGTCTTGCAGACATCGAAAGCGTAGTAACGGGAGCGGGCGACGACACCGTAACAATTACAGCAGCGCGTCTGGTTGAAGGCGCTGACCTGACGATCAACTTGGGTGCAGGTGATAACACATTGCGTTTGGATGGCAACGAAGCAACTGCGGCTACTGCCGCTGAGATTGTGTTGGATTTTGATGTAGGCGATTTTGCGTTTGACGCCGTAATCACGGTGACTGGTACGATTGTTATTGGTGATGAGGCGATTAACCTCGCGACTTTGGGTGATGCCGGCCAGTTCGACAATCTTGTTGCTTTGGCTGGTGCACTTAATGTTCTCGACGGTATAACTGCTGTGGCAGATGTTGATGGCGTTCTGACAATCACAACGGTTGCGACCGGTGATGACGCGCTCTTAGCACTGACAGCGTTTGTAGCGACAGATGCTGCAGATGAGCCTGTCACCACAGACTTTGACTCAGTGCTTATCGAGAATGGTACCGATGCATTTTCCGGCGTTCTGTCGTCTGTTTTCACCGACGATGATCTTTCGATCACCGGCGTTGACACACTTGCTATCGTTTCTGCGCTGACCCTTGACGGCGATGTGACACTTGATCTGGATGGCATCGAGCCAACCACAATCGTGTTTGAAGGTGCAGTTGATCTGGGTGAAAACACCCTTACACTCGACAATACTGCTGCTTCTTTAACAATTGTAACTGAGTCCACATTTGTGAATGGAACATTCGATTTTGGGGATGCAGTAGAATCCCTTGTGATTAATGCAGAGGACAATTTTGGCGATGGTGAGGACGGAGTTATTATTGCCGGCGAAGCGATTGAGAGCTTCACGATCAATGCTGAAGCGAACGCTATTTTCGAAATTGGCGCTGATATGGAAGAACTGGCGAGTGTGACTATCAACACTACCGGGGATGAGGCATTTGTCACTGCAACGATCAACGGCGGTTTCGATGAGGATGATGAAGGTTATTCGCTGTCCACTCTGACATTGGTCGATGACTCGGATGATGGCGATGCGGATTTTGGGATTTCTCTGAACGATACCGTGAGCCTTTCCACAATCAACGTGGTTATTGGACAGGCAAGTCCAAACTTTAACATCGACGCATCTGATGCAAATTTTGATGGTTCTGTAAAAGTCAATATCACGTTCCTGCTTGATGATGACGGCGAAACCGAAGGCTCGTTTGAATACCTAACCAATGAGGATAATGGCGTTCGCGAAACCTTTGTGTTCACAGGTTCGGAAATTGGCGATGTAACTATTGATGGGTTCGTTGCGGGTGACGGTCTGACCGCCGACAAGCTGGACTTCAGCCAGTTCAGCGGCGTGAGTGCCCTTGGTGACCTAAACGTCGTAACTGCCGGGGATGATACTGTGATTACATCTGATGCCTTCGAAGGCACGATCACTGTTGAAGGTGCGACTTTGACTGCTGACAACTTCATCTTCTAAGCCCCCGCGCTTAGCCTGAACTCTGAATAGGGGCACTTCGGTGCCCCTTTTTTATACTTTCCTGTATTGAAAGGGTCCCCACATCATGTTCCGCAAAGCCGAAGCCCTGCACCCTGCAAAACATAAATCCCTGCGTATTGCGGCAATTGACGGCTATGGCTTTGCCAGTAAAACCCTGACCGTGCCCATCGTGTTCTCGGAGATGGCCGATATCGCCCGCGAATATCCGCTGCTGTTTCAGAAGAACACTGATACCCCTGTTGCCCTGATGGGGGCAAAGGCGGGTGTGAATGCCTATGTCGCCGCCGATGGCCGTTGGCTGGCCACCTATAAACCCGCCCGCATTGCCACCTATCCTTTTGCGCTTGTGCCGATCCCCGACAAACCTGCAGAAATGGCGCTGGTCGTGGATATGGCAGCAGATCAGATTGGCCCAAGCATAGGTGACGCGCTGTTTGACACCAATGGCCAGCCCAGTCCCGCGCTAAAGGCCCGGCTGGACGTGCTGAAAAAGATGAAAGAACAAGAGGCAACCACCGCCCGCATGGTGCGTCAGATCCGTGCCGCTGGCCTCTTGGTCGAACGCGCCATTCGTGTCAGTCAAAAAGACGACAAGGATCGCCAGATTACAGGGCTGGAGTTCATCAATGAAAAAGCCCTAAACACAATGGCGCACGAGGATTTCGCCAAGCTGCGCGATGGCGGGGTATTGCCGTTAATCTATGCCCACCTGTTAAGCATGTCGAACCTGCGCCAAGGCCCTATTGCGGGAACGCTGGGCCACGCCGGAAACAAGATGCCCGAAATGACCGATCAAATCGATGTTGACGGGATATTGCAGCGGCATAAGTCGTCATTGCCTGAACAGGATCTGGCACCGACTCAAGATGGTAATGTCGTCAATATCGCCGCCGATACCGGCGATTTTGATCTGTCAGCGTTTGTGAAACCCGAGAAAAGCGATTAAATTCTGGCAGGCGCGACCACCACAAATAACCAAAGAATTGAGAGAATTTCATGACCAAAACCAAAGCCGCCACCATCACCATCGACGAAAAGCAATACGCACTTGCCGATCTGACCGAGGCCGCGCGCGCCCATATCGCCAATATCCAGTTTGTTGATCAGCAAATCCAGCAGCTGAACAATGAATGGGCGGTTTGCGACACGGCCCGCATGGCCTATACCGCCGCATTCAGCCGCGAATTGACCAAAGCCTGATCCGATTACTGACAGCGACAATAGAAAGCTCAAAATGCCCAAAATCACCGTAGACGGCACCGAATACGACACCGAAAACCTCAGCGTGAACGGCAAGGCGCAATTGGCCAGCCTGCAATTCCTCGAAGTGCAGATGCAAAAGCTGAAAAACGAAATTGCGGTCTATCAGACAGCCCGCGCCGGTTATGCCGCGGCATTGAAGGCCGAGCTTGAAAAGACCGAGGCGGCGTGACGCGATGAATGCCATCACTGCAGCGATATTGGCTGGCGGCATGATCGGGGCGGCAGCGATGCTGTCGGCCTATTCACCGATGGCGATTGCCCAGACCCAGCCTGCACCGACCACCGGCACAGACGCCTTGCTGACCATGCCGCTGCTGGCGGACAAAGGTTGGTTCATCCACGCCTATGGCGGACGCGTGCGCGCTTGCACCGCCGATGGTGCCAGTGTGGCAGGTGAACGGCCCGCGCCCAAATGTTCGGAATGGAGCGAATACTGATCTGCGCTGCATCGGTGGCACCCGCCAGGCGGCACTGATGCAGCAGGATTAGGCTGAAATTGGCCCTTCGCTTTTCCCGCGAGGCCAGTCGCTGTCGATCAAGGCTATGGGCGTCTCTCCACGCCATCAACAAAAGCACTGTAAATGGCTTTTGATTGAAATAGCCGGACGAAATATCTTTGTTTGCGACAGCTAGGACATCAGCATGTGGCGCGGATCGCTGATCAGGTCGCAGTAATGCGCCATGAACCGTGCTGCATCCGCCCCGTTGATCACGCGGTGGTCATAGGACAGATCAAGCGGCACCATCGGCACCGGCCGGGGTGTGTCGCCATCCCAGATCGTGATTGTCTCGGGCCGGGTAATGCCAAGGATCGCGACCTCGGGCGGGTTCACTATGGGGGTAAAGGCAGTGCCGCCGATGCCGCCCAGATTGGTGATCGTCATGGATGCCCCGCCCATTTCATCGAGGCCGATCTTGCGGGCCTGCGCGCGGGCGGCCAGATCGCTGATGTCGGTCGCGATCTGCCACAGGCCCTTGTGGCCCGCATCGCGGATCACCGGCACCATCAGGCCATGCGGCGTATCCACCGCGATCCCGATATGCACGTAATCCTTCAGGATAAGGCTTTGCCCATCCGCTGAAAGCGACGCATTGAAGCGCGGGAACTTGCGCAATGCCCGCGCAAGGGCGGCGACATGGAACGCAAGGGCCGTCAGTTTGACACCGCGCGCCTGTGCCTGTGGTTTGAGGCTGGCACGCAGCCCTTCGATCGCGCGGATATCGGCGCGATCATGGTGGGTGACAGCAGGGATCAAGGTTTGTGCCGCCGCCATATTGCGGGCCGCGACCTGCGCGAAACGCGACATCGGTTCCATCGTGACCGGGCCATATTGGCTGTGATCCACATCCCAATAGCTGCTGTCGCCACTCTGGGCTGCGGCGGTCTTGGTGCTGATGTCTTCTGGCCCGATGGTCGTGCGCCCCAGCTTTTTGGCCAGATTGTCGATATCGACGTTCCGGTCACGCGCCATGCGGCGTGTCGAGGGGCTGGCGATGATCTCTGTCATGGTGGTCCCCTTACCAGCTGGCCGAAATATATTGCGTTTCCATGAATTCGAGCATGCCCTCATGCCCGCCTTCACGCCCGAGCCCCGATTGCTTGGTCCCGCCAAAGGGGGCTGCGGGGTCGCTGACTAGGCCACGGTTCAGCCCGACCATGCCGTAATCGAGCCTTTCACAGACCTGCAGGGCGCGTTTGAAATCACCCGAGAACACATAGGCGACCAGCCCGTATTCGGTGGCATTGGCGCGCCGGATGACATCGTCTTGGTCGGTGAAGGTCTGGATCGCGGCGACCGGGCCGAAGATTTCGTCATGCACGCAATCGGCGTTTTCTGGCACGCCGGACAGGACGGTCGGCGGATAGAAATAGCCGGTGCCATCTGGCGTGACCCCGCCGCATTCCACCTTGGCCCCTTTCGCCACGGCATCGGCGACAAAGGCCGCCACCTTGTCGCGGGTATCGGCATTGACCAAGGGGCCGACATCGACGCTTGTGTCGGTGCCATCGCCGACTTTCAGCGCAGACATGCGGTCTGTCAGGCGTTTGGTGAATTCGGCTGCGATACTTTCATGCACATAGATCCGGTTCGCGGCTGTGCAAGCCTCGCCCAGATTGCGCATCTTGGCCTGCATGGTGCCGTCGATGGCAATGTCCATATCGGCATCGTCGAATACGATCACGGGGGCATTGCCGCCCAGTTCCATCGCCGGTTTCAGCACCTGATCGGCGGCGGATTTCAGCAGTTTGCGACCCACGCCGGTCGATCCGGTGAAACTGACCACCCGCACACGTGGATCGTGCAGCATATGATCTACCAAGGCACCCGTTTTCCGCGATGGCAGGACATTGACCAGACCGGGCGGCACGCCGGCCTCTTCCAACAGCGGCATCAGCGCCAGCATGGTCAACGGCGTTTCGGACGCGGGTTTGATGATGACCCCACACCCCGCCGCCAAGGCGGGTGCGATCTTGCGGGTGCCCATCGCAGCGGGGTAGTTCCACGGCGTGATCAGCACGGCGAGCCCTGCGGGTTTATGCTGCACCATGATCCGCGCGCCCGATGCGGGGGCGTGGGTGATCATCCCGTCGGCACGCACGGCCTCTTCCGCGAACCATCGAAAGAATTCGGCGGCATAGGCAGCCTCGCCCTTGGCGTCGCTGCTGGCCTTGCCGTTTTCCAGCGTGATCAGATGCGCGAAGTCGTCCAACCGCGCGGTCATCAGCTCCCAGGCTTTGCGCAACACCTCGGACCGCGCGCGCGGGGTGCGGGCGGCCCAGCCGGCCATCGCGGCCTCGGCGGCGTCCAATGCCTTGTCAGCATCGGCAATGTCGGCGCTGGCGACCGATGCGATGACCTGTTCAGTCGCCGGATTGATGACGTCGAAACGCTCAGCGGTCTTGTGCCATGTGCCGTTGATGTAAAGATCGGTGTGGTCCATGTGTCCCCCCAAGGGTCAAAGCAGGTGATGCAGCGGATGTTCCATCCGGTCTGCAAAAGTGGTCAAAAGCTGGATCGCGGCAGCGCCGTCCATCTGCGCAGGCGCGCATTCCAGCGTGATCGTCAGGCCCTGCGCGCCCGCCATCAGCGTCAGAACAGGCGTCTCCGTCGCGCCAAGCGAGACGCTGCGCAAAGCTGTGCCGCGCAGATCGCGCAGGATCAGGTCGGGTGCCGCGTCGGTCATGGTCACAGCCGATAGCGACCGGACCGCAGGCACGGCGTAGCTTTGCCGCTGGCCGAACCGGTCAACAGCGATGGTGCAAGGTGCGGTCATGCTGGCCCCCGCAAGACCCGCCAACAGGGCATCGGCGTTGGTCAGGCCCTGCGTGGCGGCCCAAGCTGCAAAGTCGGTGAACCCGTCGCTGGCGATCTCGGCGGTCAAGGACATGGTTGCGGCGGCGGCTGTCGCCACCGGCGTTTTCGCAGGCATCGCGCGCAATGTGTCCAGATCAGCGACATGGAAAGGCTGCGGATGGCCCGCCTTGACCAAAAGCCCCAGATCCAGCCCCTGTTCCAGCGCCAGCCTGCGCGCCTTGGGCGAGGCGAGGATGCGCCCGCCAGTCGGAGCTGGGGGCGGCGGTGACGGCTTCTTCTCTGCCTGAGCCGTTGCAGAAGCCTGTTTTGCAACGGCAGGTTCTGGCGCAGGTGCAGATGCGGCGGACACCGATCTGGCGACGGGATTGGCTGGCTTTTCGGCGCTGATGATGGCGACCTCAGCCCCTACCGGCACCTCCTCGCCAGCCGCGGCCAAGGTGGCGGCCAGATAGCCGTCGAAACCGGCGGTGACTTCCATCGTGGATTTGTCGGTTTCCACCTCGAACAGCAGATCGTCGGCGGCCACCGCATCGCCGGGGGATTTCAGCCAGTTGACCAGCAGGCCGGTGTCCTGCGCCATGCCAAGCTGGGGCATGGTGACGGATTTGCCGGTGGGCAGGTCGTCGGTTGCGGGTGCGACGGCTGGTTTGGGTGCAGGGGTATCGTCATCGGCGGTGTCGGAAATCTGCGCAATCACAGCGCCAACCGGCACATCGTCGCCTTCGCCCGCCACCACGCCGGTCAGAAAGCCGCTGGCTTGCGCCTCGACCTCCATCGTGGCCTTGTCGGTTTCCACCTCGAACAGGGCATCGCCTTTGGTCACGGCATCGCCCGGCGCTTTCAGCCAAGCGACGATCTTGCCCGCGTCCTGCGCCATGCCAAGCTGGGGCATTGTCACATCACGCGGCATGTATCATCTCCCCCGCGCACAGCCTGCGGGCGTTGGCGGCAACGGTTTCGGGGGTGGGGACGGTGACATCCTCCAGCGCGGGCGAAAACGGTACCGGCACATCCATCGCGCCCATGCGCAACACGGGCGCGTCGAGGTGATAGAACGCCTTTTCATTCAGGCGACTGGCGATTTCTGCGGTCACGCCGTAGCTTTGGTGCCCTTCGTCAATGACGATGGCGCGGCTGGTCTTGCGCACACTGGCCAGCAGGGTGTCTTCGTCCAGTGGCACGATGGTGCGGGGGTCGATGACCTCGGCGCTGATGCCTTCCTTTGCCAGAATGTCGGCGGCTTTTTCCGCGACCTGCACCATCGATGATGTGGCGATAAAGGTGATGTCGGTACCTTCGCGTTTGATATTCGCCACACCGAAGGGGATCAGATATTCCTCTTCCGGCACGGGGGCCTTGTCCTGATACATCAACTTGTCTTCGAAAATCACGACCGGATTGTTGTCGCGGATCGCGGTTTTCATCAGGCCCTTAGCCTCGTAAGCCGATGACGGCATCGCGACCTTCAGCCCCGGAATATGCGCCACCAAAGCCTGCAAGGACTGGCTGTGCTGCGCGGCAGACCGGCGGGTGGCCCCCATATTGGTGCGCAGGACCATCGGCACCGACAATTTGCCGCCCGACATGTAATGCTGTTTGGCGGCCTGATTGCACAGCTGGTCCATCACCAGATAGATGAAATCGCCGAACATCAGATCGACGATGGGCCGCGCGCCGGTCATGGCGGCACCGACGGCAAGGCCGACAAAGCCGGGTTCGGAGATCGGCGTGTCGATGACGCGTTCAGTGCCGAATTCCTCGACCAGACCGGACAGCACCTTGAAGGGGGTGCCGGCCTCGGCCACGTCCTCGCCCATCAGGAATACCGTGGGGTCACGGCGCATTTCTTCGGCGATGGCTTCGTTGACGGCTTGGGACAGGGTGATTTCGCGCATGATGGTTGCTCCTCAATCCGCGTAGACATGCATGTCCACTTCGGACACATCGGGGTATTTGGCGGCCTCGGCATAGGCGACGGCTTTGGTCGCATCTTCCTCGATCTCGGCATTCATCGCCTCGATCTCGGCTTCGGTGGCGATGCCTTGGGTGACCAGCCATGTGCGGAACCGCACGATGGGGTCGCGGTTTTCTTTCCAGTCCTTTTCTTCGTCCTTGGACCGGTAATATTCGCGGTTGATGTCGCCGACATGGTGGCCGTGATAGCGGTAAGTTTCGAGTTCGATGAAGAACGGCCCTTCGCCATTGCGACACCGCGCGACGAGTTTTTGGGTCAGTTCATTGACCGCCAGTACGTCCTGCCCGTCGACCTTGAATGCCTCGATCCCGAAGGCTTCGGCGCGGGCGGTGATGGAACCTGCGGCGATTTCTTCGGTCTTGGTATATTCGGAATAGCCGTTGTTTTCGCAGGCATAGATCACCGGCAGATGCCAGAGGGCGGCCATGTTCATTACCTCGTAAAGCAGACCCTGCGCGGTGGCCCCGTCGCCGAAAAAGCAGACGGTGACATCGTTCTGGCCTAACAGTTTCGCGCGCAAGGCAGAGCCTGTGGCGATGCCCATTGACCCGCCGACGATGGCATTGGCCCCCAGATTGCCATGGCTTTGATCGGCGATATGCATAGAGCCACCCTTGCCGCGGCAGTATCCTTCTTCCTTGCCCAGCAGTTCGCAGAACATTTCGCGGAAATTCGCACCTTTGGCGACGCAATGGCCGTGGCCACGGTGGGTGGATGTGATGCGGTCGTCATCGGTCAGCGCCTCGCAGATGCCGACGGCGACGGCCTCTTCGCCGGAATACATATGCGTCAGGCCGGGCATCTTGGCGGACAGGTACAGCTGGTTGGCGTTATCCTCGAATGTGCGGATGCGGACCATCTGGCGGTACATGCGCAGGTAATCTTCGGTGTTGGTTTTGGTCATGGAAAGGTCTCCAATCCAGTTGGGTGCAAAGCACCCATCCTACAGAGCGGCGTAGGATGGGTGATTTCACCCATGTTCAATATCGGTTGGCAATCGGCAGTTCTTCGGCGGGGAACAGGCTGATCACCTCACAACCGGTTTCGGTCACGACCACCTCTTCCTCGATCCGGGCGGCGGAATAGCCGTCGGTGGCGGGGCAATAGGTTTCCAGCGCAAAGACCATGCCGGTCTTGATTTCCATCGGGTGATCCATGCTGATCGCGCGGCTGATGATCGGGCGTTCATGCAGCGCAAGGCCCAAGCCATGGCCGAATTGCAGCCCGAACGCCTGATCTTCATTCGCAAAGCCAAGGCTTTCGGCGGTGGGCCAGACGGCGGCGACCTTGTCCGTGGTCACACCCGGTTTGATCATCGCGATCGAG
The DNA here is from genome assembly GCA_017542965.1 of Loktanella sp. Lineage (GTDB taxonomy): Bacteria > Pseudomonadota > Alphaproteobacteria > Rhodobacterales > Rhodobacteraceae > Yoonia. The sequence goes on from JAFWEI010000007.1 coordinate 23,681, forward strand.
GCGTCGATCCATTCGCGCGCCTTGGTATAGGCATCGGTCTGCGACGGCGTCGCGCGACCCACGTTGAAGGTGCGGTAGTAACAGGTGCGATAGCCCTGATAGCTTTGCAGGATGTCAAAGAACGCCTGATCGCCGGGCCGGATCAGCCGGTCGGTAAAGTTGTGCGGATGCGGGTTGCAGCGTTCGCCGGAAATCGCATTGATCGCCTCGACATCGTCCGAGCCCATTTCATAGAGCATCTTGTTGGACAAAGCGACGATGTCGTTTTCGCGCACGCCGGGTTTCAGCTCTTCATAGATCATGTGATAGACGCCATCGACCATCGCGGCGGCCTGCGTCAAAAGCTGGATTTCATCCCAGTTCTTGATCTCGCGCGCAGCCAGCATGATCTGCTGGCCATCGACGACATTGATGCCTTCTTCTTTCAGCGCATGGAACATCGCGGTTTCGGCGTAATCCACACCCACCGGCATATCGGCCATGCCCGCATCGCGGATCAGCCCGGCGATCTGCTTGGCGTATTTCTGCATCAACCCGAATTCGGGCGGGATCGTGCCGCGCATGCCGACGACACCGGCAAGGCAATGATCAGGTTCCAGCCAGTCGGCGTGCCGTTTGTGGTGCATCGCCGCCGATCCGAAATCCCAGACATAGGGGCTGTCGTCGCCGGTCAGCAGGCAGAAACGGCACATCTTGTCCCGTTCCCATTCGCCGATCTTGGTCGAGGAAACATAGCGGATATTGTTCACATCGAACAACAACAGCGTGCCCGCGTTGGACGCCTGCAACGCCTGCCGGGTGCGCGCCAGACGATAGCGGCGCAGGCGGTCATGGTCGATGCGGCGTTCGAAATCCACCGTGGTGTGGCCCCATGCGGGGATGCGTTCGCGCCATTCCCAGTTGGGTTCAAGGTCTTGTGGTGTCAAAAGGTTCGGCATCAGGGCGCGCGACATGGCTTACTCCTTCATGGTGCGGGATGCGCACCAATGCATGTTGAAAAAATGATGGAAAATCAGACTACTGGATGCACCAGCCGCCATCGATATGGATCATCTGGCCGGTCATGTAGTCGCTGTCATCGCTGACAAGGAAAGACGCGGTGCCCACGATATCCTTGGGATAGGACACGCGTTTGATATGCAGCGCATCGCGCACGATATCGTCATAGGCCTGCCCTTCGTGATCCTTGAACCCGATTTCGACCAAGTCCTTGTCCAGCTGTTCCCACAGCGGCGTCACCACGACACCCGGCGCATAGCCGTTGACGGTGATGTTGTGTTCGGCAAGGCCAATGGCCCCGCAATGGGTCAATGCCAGACAGCCGTATTTGCTGGTGCAATAGACTGTCACATCGACCAGCGGCTTGCGCGACGCGATGGACCCCACGTTGATCAGCTTATAAGGATGATCCGGCATCGGCCCTTGCGCGATCATCTGGCGGGCGGTTTCCTGCATGCCAAGCCACATCGCCTTGGTGTTGACGTTCATGATCAGGTCCCAGTTATCCTCATCAATATCCATGAAGAAACGGGGCTTGTTCAGGCCGGCGTTGAACACGCCCACGTTGATCGACCCGAAGGCATCGACCGTGGCGGCGACAGCGGCGGCATTATCTGCGCGTTTGGTCACATCCATATGCACCGCAATCGCGCGGCCGTTGCCTGCGGCGTTGATCTTGTCGGCGACGGCTTGTGCGGCGTCCAGATCCAGATCGCCAAGGCAGATGTTCGCGCCTTGGGCGGCAAAGCTTTCGGCATTGGCCGCCCCCATGCCGCGACCGGCACCGGTGATCAGGATGTTTTTTCCGTTAAGGCGATTGGGGTCCATGGTTTCCTCCCTTGGGTGTTCTAAAGTCGTAAAATCTGTTCGGCGCGGGCCTGCACCCGGTCGAGCGCGCGACGCGGGCTGACGATCCCGCGCAGCATGTCGTGCAATTCATGGCCGCAGATGTTGATGATCTGCGATACCTGCGGGATCGGCGGGCGCGGCCAGAATTGCAGTTCGTCGCGCCATGACATCTGGTCGAGCAGGCCAAAGATCGGCGACAGCCGCCGCACTTCGGGGTCGGCACCGACGGAATAGCGCGGTTCGGTCCTGCTGCCGTTCTGGGCGTAAAGCTTCTGCGCACCGGGCGAGGTGAAGGTCACCAGCGCCTCGACCGTGTCATCGATCCGGTCGTCGGGCAGGTTGGTCGGCACGCACAGCACATAGCCGCCCACCGGCGCAATCGGCGCGCCCTGCGGTCCATGCGGATGCACCAAATAGCCGGTATTGCCATGCGCGGGGCTGTTTTGGTCCAGCTCGAAATAGGGGGCCAGCAGGGTATAGCCATAGGCCATCGCCACATGGCCCGCGCCGTAGGGGCGCACGCGTTCGTACCACGACATCGACAGGATATCGGGGGGTGAATAATCCATCAGCTGCATCAGGTAATCGGCGGCTTCCAGCGCGCGGTCGGTGTTCAGCGTGGGGGTGAACCCGCCTTTGGTGAGGTTGTCGGTATCGAACCCGCCTGCGATTTTCGGGATGTCGATGATTGGCTGACCAAAGGCCGCGCAGGTCATCATGAACGTATGCCCCAATGCGGTGCCGCGTGCCGCGTTCCATGCCACGCCGTAACGTCCGCGCTGCGGATTGTGGAAATGGCGCGCGGCGTCGATGACACCGGCTGTCGTGGTCGGCGGTTCTATATTGTCGTTGGCGAACCAGTCCTTGCGGTAGAACAACAATTCCGGCGTTGTCTGGCTGGGCACACCGTAGGGGCGCCCGTCCCAATGCGCAGCACGCCAGCCTGCGGTGTGGAAATCTGCCGGATCAAGGCGGGCGATATCCATCACCTCGTCCAAGGGCCGGATCACGCCTTTTTCCACGAATTCCCCGACCCAGGGCAGGTCGATGGCGATCAGGTCATAGCGGCTTTTGGGGCGTTCTGCATTGCGCAACGCCTCTTCGCGCAGCCGGTCGATGGAAAAGGCGCGCTGGTGGATATTGGTGCCGACAATCTGTTCGAACTGGCGTTTCAGCCCTTCCATGACCATGAAGGTCGGATCACCATGCACAAGGATGCGCAAACCGCCCGACAGCTTCAGCGGCTGGGTGAGTGCCGACAGGGGCGGGATCGCGGCGCGCCCCGGCTGGTAAGAACCGCCGAAATAATAGTCGGTGGTTTCGGGCGACGGGTCCGTCACCTCGAACGAGGCACGCACCAGCCGGTCGATCCGGTCGGCCAGCTGGCTGAACCCTTCCAGCAGGTCGGAACTGGGATGCAGGGAAAAGCTTTTGCCGGTCTTGGTCCGCGCGCGCCGTTCGATCAGGCCGGCATCCTGAATCTCGGCCAGTTTGCGGGTTGCCGTCGCATAGGGCACACCCGCCGCCGACACCATCGACGAAGGCGACACGATCCGCCCCGCCGAATGGCTTTGCAGCAGGTGCAGGATCATGTTCAGATGCGGGTTGGCGGTATTGGGATCGATGGCATTGTCGATCTCCATCGTCAGATTGGATAAAAACTGCGTCACACGGTCCAGATCGGCGGCAGGCATCATACCGGACAGACCCGCAGACCCGACGGGGGCTGCATGTCCAGACTGAATATTTCGTGCGATGCTCTGTTGCATTGGACCTGGGTTCTGTGGGGCGGCAGACCGCCTGCGTGGCTGTTTCATGTTCTTCCCTTTGCAAATGAGCCAAAATGATCAGGGGCGATATTGGCATAAAATCCATAATGGATAAAATTATATCCGTTATGAATAATATTCCGGGGTCTTTTCACTGCGGAATCACGCTTTTTGACGGGGTCGACTAGACGGGGCATAGTCCCGAGGCAGGGAGGTTGCCTTTAGTCGGAACACATTGATCCACGGGAGGATTTAAAATGAAAATGACACTCACCGCAGCGCTTGCCTGTACCACCGCCATGTTCGGTGCGGCGGCCGCTGCCCAGACCATGACTATCGGCATCACTCAGAACAACGTCGGCGTCGACAGCTATCAGACCACCTATGAACGCGCCTTTATCGCCGCCGCCGCGGCGAACCCCGATGTCAACGCCATCGTGCTAGACGCGGGCGGAGATGTTGCGCGCCAATTGGCGCAGATGGAAGACCTGATCCAACAGCAGGTCGATGCCATCATCATCTGGCCCACCAATGGCGAGGCCGTGATCCCCGCCGTGCGCCGCGCGCATAACGCAGGCATCCCTGTCGTCGTGACCAATTCCAACATCGCCGAACAGGGGTTCGATTTCATCCGGTCGTTTTCCGGCCCCGACAACGTGACCCAAGGGTCGCGCGCGGCGGAAATCATGTGCGAGCGTTTCACCGCGCTGGGTATTCAGGACGAGGCCCGCGTTGTGCAGATTTCCGGCCAACCCGGTTACACCACTGCGATCGAACGCCAGCAGGGTTTCGATGACCGCCTGCCAGAGGTTTGCCCCAACGTGACGCTGGTGGAAACCCAGCCTGGCGACTGGAACCGCGAAAAATCCCAGCAGGTGATGGAAGCCTTCCTGATCAAGTATGACGACATCGATGGCGTCTATTCCGGCGATGACAATATGGGGATCGGCGCGCTGAATGCGGCGCGTGCGGCGGGCCGTGACGGGATCACCTTTGTTGGCGCGACCAACTTTGCCGTGGGCTATGACGCAATGGCCGAAGGCGATTACTGGGGCTCGATCTATCAATCCCCCGTCGATGATGCCGAAGCGGCGCTGCAAACCGCCATCGACATCCTGAACGGCGAAGAGGTGCCGTTCCTGAACTATTTCGACACCCCCAAGATCACGCAAGACAACATGGGCGATTTCACCAAGCCCGTGTTCTGATCTCTCTCCCAGAGATAGCGCGGGGCGGGTTTGCCTGCCCTGCGCGCTTTATGTGATACATTTTGCAGGTGGCAGGTGGGAACGCATCCCGTCTTTGCCTGACGCAACCACCGTTTCGGGGGATTGAAATGATGTCCAGTATGACACGACAGACTCTCGGCACGTTACTGGCCAAGCAGGGAATCCTGATTGCCTTCGTGCTGTTCATGATCGTTTTTGCCATCGCCAACCAACGCTTTATCGCGATGGACAATATCCTAGGCGTGGTGCGGTCATCCGCGATCATCGGGGTGATGGCGCTGGGTGTCACCTTTGTGGTGATCGGCGGCAATCTGGACCTGTCGGTGGGGTCGATGATGTCGTTTTCCACCATTGTCGTGCTGGACCTGCATGACAAGATCGGCCCCGCGATGGCGATCCCTGCCATGTTCGCGCTGACCCTGCTTTTGGGTGCCTTCATCGGGTTTCTGGTCGGCTATCTGAAACTGAATTCCCTGATCGTCACCTTGGGCATGCTGTCGGCCATCCACGGTCTGACGCTGACATGGTCGGGCGGCAAGAACATGGATATCGCCGACAAATCCGGCACATGGTTTTCGTTTTTCGGTCAGGACCGCGTGCTGGGCATCCCCGTGCCGATCCTGATCTTTGCGCTGCTCGCGGTGCTGCTGCACATGCTTTTGTCCAAGACAGCCTTTGGCAGGCAGGTCTATGCGGTCGGCGGCAACGGGCAGGCGGCAACGTTTTCGGGCATCCCGCGCGCGCGCGTTGTGTTCATGACCTATCTGGTGTCGTCTTTCTGCGTGGCGGTGGCGGGGCTGTTGCAGGCCAGCCGCAGCCTTGGCAGCCAGAACACCGTGGGCCAAGGGCAGGAACTGGTCGTGCTGGCGGCGGTCATTCTGGGGGGCGCGTCCTTGCTGGGCGGGTCCGGCACCGTGTTCAAGACGGTGATCGGCGTGCTGATCCTGGGGTTCATCCAGAACGGGCTGCTGTTGATGGGCCTCGATTTCTACGTTCAATACATGGTCACATGGGCGATCATCATTCTGGCCGTCTGGCTGGATGTCGCAGCCAAGCGGGGCCATCTGTGGTCCCCCATCGCGTAAGGGGAGGCTGCTATGACAAGCCAAAACCGCAGGGACCTGATCAAGCAGGGCGGCATCTGGGTGTTTATCGCCGTGGAACTGGCGTTCTTTTCCATCGCGGGCAATTACCTGTCGGCGTCCAGCCAGGCTTTCATGGATTTCGACAACATGCTGTTGTTGCTGAAACAATCGGCCCCCATCGGGATCATCGCGCTGGGCATGACGATCATCATGATCAACGGCAATATCGACCTGAGCGTGGGGGCGACCTTTGCCTTGGCGGCCATCGTTCTGCTGGACAGTATGACCTGGCCCTTCATGCAGAACCTTGGCGATTGGGCGATCCCGCTGGCTTGGGGCTTTGCGCTGATGACGGGGATCATGCTGGGGGCCATCAACGGGTTGATCGTGTGGAAAACCGGCGTCGATGCCTTCATCGTCACGCTGGGGTCGATGCTGGGCTTTCGCGGGCTGGTGTTCATGTACAACGGTGAACAGCCGACCAGCCATCTGAACTGGACCCTTGTGGATTTTGCCGAGGCGCAGTTTCTGGGCCTGCATACCGCAACATGGTTCCTGTTGGCGACAGCGCTTGTGCTTTGGTGGGTCACGACACGCACCAACCATGGCCGCAACGCCTATGCCATCGGCAACAACCGTGATGCGGCGGTCAATGCGGGCATCCGTGTCGGGCCGCATATCATGTGGAATTTCATGCTGATCGGGTTTCTGGCCGCGCTCTCCGCCGTTGTGTTTTACTCCGAAAGCGGATCGGTGAACCCCAATGACGGGATGCTGTACGAACTCTGGGCGATCACCGCTGTCGTGCTGGGCGGCACCAAGCTGGCCGGTGGCTACGGGTCGATCATCGGCACCCTTGGCGGGGTGATCGCGATCCAGCTGCTGCGCAAGGGCTTGGGCCATATCGGGGCCGACACCCAGACCGTGAACCTTGTCATCGGCCTGATCCTGATCGCGGTGCTGGTGCTGGACCGGCATCTGAACCGGCAGGGCAAAGAGGAGCTGAAGATATGACCAACCCCAAACCCGCCCTGCGGCTGGAAGGCATCGTCAAAGCCTTCCCCGGCGTGCGCGCGCTGGATGGTGTGTCCTTCGATCTGCGCCCGGGCGAGGTGCATGCCTTGATGGGCGAAAACGGTGCCGGAAAATCCACCCTGATGAAGGTGTTGGGTGGTGTTCTTGCCCCCAACGCAGGGCAGATTTTCATCGGTGATGATCCGGTCGTCATGACATCGCCCAAACAGGCCAAGGCGATGGGGGTAATGTTCATCCATCAGGAACTGAGCCTTGCGGGCGAACTCAGCGTGGCCGAGAATATCTTTCTGGGGGAATTGCCGCTGAAATCCTTCGGGCGCGTGGACTGGGATAAACTCTATGCCGCGACAGACCGCATCCTGGAAACCTTGAATGTCGGTTTTGACGCGAAAACCCGTGTCGGCGATCTGTCCATCGCCAACCAGCAGATGGTCGAAATCGGCCGCGCCCTGACTGTCGATCCGCGCGCGGTGATCTTTGACGAACCCACGGCGTCGCTGACCGATGCCGAAAAGGTCGTGTTGTTCAAGGTGATCGCCGATCTACAGGCGCGCGGTGTCGGGATCATCTATATTTCGCACCGGATGGAGGAAATCTTCAAGATCACCGACCGGATCAGCGTGCTGCGCGACGGGCAGTATCGCGGCACCCTGAACACATCCGAAACCAACGAGGATGAGGTCACCCAGCTGATGATCGGGCGCAGCCTTGATCTGTCGCGCAACGCCAGCCACCACCAGATGGGCGAAACAGCATTGGAAGTGCGCAACCTGAGCTGCGGGCGATTGTTTCAGGACGTCAGCTTCACCGTCCGCAAAGGCGAGGTACTGGGCTTTTACGGCCTTGTCGGTGCCGGCCGGACCGAGATTGCCGAAACCATCTTTGGCCTGCGCACGCCCTCTGCCGGACAGATATTGCTGAATGGGCAGGAGGTGCAGATCACATCCCCAATCGACGCCATCCGCCTTGGCATTTCACTGGTGCCCGAGGATCGCAAGGATCAGGGTCTGGTGCTGGGCATGAATTGCAAGGACAACATGTCCCTGCCTCAGGTGGGCCGCCTGACCAAGGGCCCTTTCGTCGACCACACCGCCGAAATCGCGATTTTCGACAAATACCGCGAAAAGCTCGATATCCGCACGCCGGGCTGGCGGCAGGCCGTGGGTAACCTGTCGGGGGGCAACCAGCAGAAAATCGTGATCGGCAAATGGTTGTCGATGCATCCCGAGGTGCTGATCGTGGATGAACCGACACGCGGGATCGACGTGGGTTCCAAATCTGAAATCCATAATCTGATCCGCGATCTGGCCGCCCAAGGCTTTGCCGTGATCGTGATCAGTTCGGAAATGCCAGAGGTCCTGCATGTCGCTGACCGGATCGTCGCGATGTTCGCAGGAAAGGTCATGCGAGAGCTGAGTGCCGCCGAGGTGACCGAGGATAATTTGATCCAGGCGATCTCTGGCATCAAGCACGATGATCAGACATCAGAGCGCCGCTGACCTGCGATCTGCCCCCTGCTGACCGCTTGCCTTAGGGGTTGCTTCACCCATCGCTGTGGTGGGTCGGGTTGCCGTCAGGCTATGCGATAAATCATTGCGGTGGCATTGCCGCGCAATGTGCGCCGGTCGCTGCCTGACCCGATCCCAGCGCAAAAGCGGCAGGGGCGGCATAGGGATTGAGCGTCGCCGTTGCCAGATCGAACAGCGCCAGCCCTGCCAACAGCAGCAATGCAAGGCCCAGTGTCAGTTTGCGGGTCATGGCTTTGGCTCCAGCCCGAGTGCCGGGCGCAACCGGACACCGATCATCGCCCCCAGAAAGGCCATCACGAACCAGGCCCAACCATGCAGGCTGCCGGTCGAAATCCCCGAAAAGAACGCGCCGACATTGCAGCCAAAGGCCAGCCGTGACGAATACCCCATCAGAAATCCGGCAGCGATCACCGCCACCCAGGCCCGTGCCGGAAGCCGCGGCAATTGGGCTGACAATCCGCCAACGCGCCAGACAGCGACGATTGCGGCACCAGCAATGATCCCGATATTGGTCAGCGATGTGACATCGGTAAAGATACTTTGTCCCAGACGCAGGGCATTGGCATCGGCCATCCAGAAGGCTGATCCGGACAGGTCGGCGCCCATGGCAACCGCCCCTTTTGCCGCCCAAAGCCCGAGGCCGTAAACGACCCCCCAAGGCTGCCCTGCGATCACCAGATTGCCAATTGCAAGAAGCGCAATGGCACAAGCCGCCAGCCAGAGGCGGGCCGGCAGCTTTCGGCTACCTGGTGCTGCGATGAAAAGCAGCACCAGCGCAAGCGCGGCCAGCAATGCCAGGGTCACGCCAAGCCCGGTTGCCCCTGACAGAACCAAGGGCTGCAATGTGCCAAGGTCCGTCCACCAGATCAGGTGGAAAGCCCCGGCAAAGCTGCCGATGGCAAAGAACGGAAGCGCGAGGAGCCCGACAGGGTTGCCGGACCCCGCATTGACCAGCGTCCCCGACCCACAGCCCAGAACGACCTGCATCGCGATACCGAACACAAAAGCACCACCCAACATGGCCCAGCCAATCGGCGCATGGGCGCCAACCAGCACACCATCCTGCGCCGACAGCAAGGGGATCGCCACCACGGCAACAATCCCGATCGCCAACAATTGCGCCAGAACGCCTGTGACTTCACGGCGCAGGATCAGCGCGCGCCAGGGTCCGGCGAAACCGAACCGGAACCCTTCAAGCGCGATGCCAAAGCCAAGACCGATCAACAAAAGCATGCCAAACCGCAACCCTGCAGCCAGCGCCACGACCAGCACCACTGCAAAGGCCAACCCGACCAGCGCGCTCCGGCGCAGATAGGGCGTCTTGTTGAAAGTCGAACTTGTATCCGCCAATGACATCCGCTGGTCCTTAGGTTTGTTTACCGGAACTGGTTCAACAAGTTACGGAAAACGCCGGGTACATTCGCCATCTCGTAGCCGCCTTGCGAATAGCCGACCATGGATTCAGGGTAAAGCTTCACATTCTCGATGCCTGCAAGCTCTGACAAGGCAAACCAGTTTGTCGCCGCCCAATGGCCGGTGTTGCAGAATGATACGAGTTCTTCTGCACCCGTGAAACCCTGATCGGTGGCCAATTGACGTGCTGCATCGGCATTCACGATGCTGGGACCGCCGGAAAACCAGTTGGAATGCTCGAAATAGCGCGATTGTGGCAAGGTGCCGGGACGTGCCGCGGATGGATGGGCGGCGTTACCTTCCCAGAAACTTTGTGGCCGGGCGTCCAACAGCAACGCGCTTCCTGTATCAACCAAGGCCACGACTTCGTCTGTCGTTGCCAGCCATTGATCCGAAAACACCAGACCAAAATTCGATGGAACCGGCTCTGTGACCTCGTTGCTGGTCGGAAGATTTTCACTGTTCCAGGCAATCTGGCCACCGTTGAGGATAGCAAGTTCGCTGACGCCGGACGATTTCAAAGTCCAGTAAACCCGTGCCGCAGCACCAAAGTCTGTTTCGTCCGTGCCCTGATGGACAACGACGACAGGTCGGTCGGCTGTGATGCCGAGCGATTGCAAGGTTGCCTCGAGCGCATCTTGTTGCGGCAGCGCACCGGGGTTTTCAGCGGGTCCGCGGAACAGCGCATAAGGACCGCTGATCGCACCGGGAATATGCGCCTCTAGATAGGCTTCGCCGCGGATGTCCAGAACGATGATGTCATCGTTTTCAAGTTCCGCACGAAGCTCTGCAGGCGAGATTAACGGGCCAAAAACTGATTGTGCCAGCGCAGGCGACGCAAAGGCCAAGGTGGCAGCAGCAACAAGGATAGAACGGATCATTCTACGCTCCTTTAATTAAATGGGATTATGAGGCTGATATCGTCGTTTGGCAAAGGCAGCACAAGGCCAGCGCCCGACAATGGCGCAGGATACGGACCCCTGTTCGCCTTTTCGGTCCAGTTAAGGAAATATTGCGCCTGATCAGGTGGATTTGCCGAACGCGAGTTCGCCAATCACCCGATATTAAGACCGGCTGTTGATTGTGACCCAGAACGGGCCCGGCACTTGCCAACTGCGTCAACATCCAAAACGACGCTGTGCCCGATGGGGGCGCAGGGTGGCTGTGCCCCCGCCGCTGTCGTCACGGACATCCAGCTTAATCGGGAGGGAAGGGGGGCGTGGAAATCTGCGGTGGGGCTGGTGGTGGGCCGGCGACGATATCGGGCGTTTGGGGCGGCTGGCTGCCACCGGTCGAAAATGGCTGCACATCCACAGGCACAACCGCGCCCAGATCAAACTGGCCAAGGTCCGTTTTCTGTCCATCGGCGGCGGTGATCTGGTCAATCTGGCCAGAAATCTGCGCAAAAACATCAGGTGGAATGATGCCGCCGAACCCCTGTTCGGTCAGCAAACCACCCAATTGCGCGGTGCAAAAGCCGTTCGCGTTGCCGCTGGGCGTCAGACATAATTCATCGCCCGCAATGAACACAGCAATCGTGCTTTGGCCATCGCTGCTGATCAGTGCCGATGATCCGCGAATACCAATTGTCGCCGTCGGTGTTGTGACCAGTGCGGGCTGCGTATCTGACAGGGTGCCACCAATAAATCGCAGCGCGCCTTGGGTCATTGTCAGGGCCAGTTCACCCGCCCCGCTGCTGGGGTCAAAGACGAAACGGTCCAGCACCACGGCTGTATTGGCCCCCAGCGACAGGCTGGTCTGATCGCGAAACAGCACTTCGGCGCGCGATACGGCACCGGTTGCCACCTGTTCATCCAGCACCACAGCACTGCCGATATGCAGCGCCCGTGCGGCCGCATTCGGGGGGGTGCCGGTGACTTGCGCCACCGATAGCGCGATTGTGCCAATGTCTTGGGCCAAAGCCGCTGTGGTGGGCAGGGTTATCGCCAGCAGCGCCGCGCTGATCATGGGCCGTGCGATTGGTGTCATTGTTAAACCTTTCATCATCAAAACTCCCATCCCAGACGCAGCGACAGCCAATTTGACCTTTGCGCCACATTGGGCGCGCCTTCGTCCTGGCGTGACTGGCCAAGGGCGGCATCCAGATAACCTTGCTGCGTCACCCAGATCCGGCCCATCACACTTGCCGTGGTTTCCTGATAATCACGGCTGTCCGATGTGATGGTGCCATGCTGGACCATCGTGCCAACACGCCAGTCACGCGCAAGCGTGCTGAACGCGGGGCGAAAACTGTGCCACAGGTCCAGTTTCGCCTGCTGCGCGGTCTGGTTGGCGCTGGTCAATCCGCGGTCCTGTTGTTGCGACAGCCGCAACCGTGCGATTGTGGCATCGCCAAGCCGGTAGCTGCCGCCAAGGGCGATATCGGTGAACTGGCCGCGGCCATCGGTTCGGGTGTCAAGCGTGCCAAAGGCCAGATCGGCGGTCATTCCGCCGCGCTGCCCCAACCGCGCCCGCAGCATGCCGCCTGCGCCATAGCGCACTTTTTCGGCGTCGATGATGTCACGTGCGGCGGTGACCAGCAGATAGGGCTGGACCACGGGGCCTTCGGCATCGGAACCGATCCGCCATTGCGGGCCGCTGCGCAACATCACGCTGTTGTCCGATGGCTGCCCGCTTTGATCGTGATAACGGCGCGTTGACGCGGCCAAATCGGACAGCCATTGGGCGGTGCCCGTTGTCCCCATATCTTGGCGCCATGTCAGCGTGATGGCGGCGTCAAGCGCCCTGTCGCTGGCGCGCGATGCCGCTGTTCCCCCGATGCTGGCGTCCCCGCTGATTGCGGATGGCGCGGCGCGGCTGGATGCGGCGCGCAAATATGGCGCCGCGCGCGCTGCGGTTTGCGCATCATCGCTGGTTGCCAGGTCGCGCAGTTTTTGTTCTGAAATCACATTTGATCCCAGCGCGAAATAGGCCAGTGCCAATTGATGGCGCGCCTCGGTATTGTCGGGTTCCAGCGCGACAAGACGTTCCAGCGTGGCGATGGCTGCCTCGAAATCGCGCAGGTCCAGACTGGCGCGCGCATAGGCCAGCATCGCGGCGCGGTCGGTGGGCGCGGCGAACATCCGCGCAAAGGCGGCGTCGCGGGCGGTTTCCTGTGGGGTTGCCGCGGCCAAGGGCACGGGCTCCATGGTCCAGACCATAACGGCGGCCAGCGCAAATTTGGCCGCAAAGCCCAGCTTTCCTGTCATCGCACTCGTTCCTTTTACACACTCGTTAACACAACGTTGAAACAGGTCTGTCGCACTCTGTGCGATTGGACTTGGCGCAGCACAAATCACACCTTCAGCAGCAAAGCAATCATTCCTGCATAGGTGAGATGATGCAGCAATTGGTCCAGCCCCAGCAGCACCCAGAACCGCTGATCCTTGGGCGTATCGCCCAAATTGCGGGCAAGCCTTTCTTTGGTGTAATCCAGATGGTAATGCACCACGCCTTCGGCCAGACCCAGCGCAAGGGCCACCATAAAAGAGGGTGCCGCGATCAGCAGCACCGGCATGCTCAGCGCGGCGTGCCACCCGGCATGGATCAATCCGCCACGCCGCCCGTAATAGCCTTTTTCATGCACCATCGCTGTGGTCTGCAAGACGAAATCGGCCAAGAAATGCTTGACTGCAAATCCGGCGATCAGGGCGATGATCTGAAGTTCTGGCATCACGATCTATTCCAAAACCTTGTTTGTCGATGTCTATTTGGCAAGTGCGGCATGGCTTGCGTCCCAATCGGGCGGGGGCGGGTTGCGGCGCCAGTCTGCGATGCGCCGCAGGTAGAGCTGCGCCAGCGCCGCCGGGTCGCAATCTGGCAGCGTCAGGGTTTCCAACTGGCCAAATGCCGCTGCGGCGCTGTCCCAGTCGCGCTGCCCGTAGGCAAGGCGCGCCTGCGCCAAGATCCGGCGCAGATCATCCAGACCGTTGGTGTCGTCGGCCAGCAGGGTCGATACCTCGACCGCGCGGCGAAAACCCTTGACCGAAATCAGATCAAGCCCGACCGCAACAAAGCCTTGGGGGCATTGGGCGGCTGTTGTCGGGCCGACACAATTCCAAACCCCGTAAAGGCGGGTCAACCCTTCGAGGCGGGCGGCAAGGTTCACCGTTTCGCCAAGGCAGGTATAGCTTAGCCGCGCCTGTGACCCCATCAGGCCGATTGCGGCAGGGCCGGTATTTAGCCCGATCCCGACAGAGATGGGGGGCAATCCTTGGGCTTGCATCTGGTCGCTGGCGCTGTGCGCGGCGGCGAGGATCGCGGGCAAGGCGTTGATGGCGCGGGTCATGTGATCGGGCTGTTCGATCGGCGCATTCCAGAAACCCATGATCGCATCGCCCATATATTTGTCGATGGTCGCGCGGTGGGTGACCAGCACCGCGCTGACAGCGGATAGAAAGGCGTTGACCAATGTGACAACGTGTTCGGGTGGCATCCCTTCGGATGCGGTCGAAAAACCGCGCATATCGATAAAGATCACTGTCAGGGTGCGTTCCGCGCCGCGCGGCGTGAGGGCGCGTTCGGGGTTCGCCTCGATTTGCGGCAAAAGATCGGCTGGCACGAAATGGGCAAAACGGGCGCGAATGGCGCGCCGCGCGCGTTCCTTGGCCCATAGCCCCGCCGCCGCGCCGGGCAAAAAGACCGCAAAAGGCACCAGCGCAATGGCGACCGGATCAAACACCACAGCGCGGCTGGCAAACAGCACAGGCGCGGCGGCGGCTGCCCCGCCAAAGACCGCCAGCGACCCCGCCAGCGCCCATAGCGGCTGATTGCGCCCTAGCGCCAGCGCCACCACCCCCGCGCCCAGCAGGGCCAGCAGCACCTCGAGCCCCTTGAGCCAGTCAGGGCGGGTCAGATAATGCCCGGCGATGATCTGTTCCAGAACCTCGGCGTGAACGGTCACGCCGGGCACGGCGGGTTCAAGGGGGGTGGCGCGGATGTCGAACAACCCTTGGGCCGATGCGCCGATCATCACGATCCGGCCTGCGATCCGGTCCGCCAGGGCGGGGTCGAAATCGCCTGATTGCATCACTTGGGTCACGGGGGTGACCCGTTCGGGCCGAAAACCCGCGAAATGCACGCGAAAATGGCCGTTTGCCTCGACCGGCACTTCGATCGCCCCCGTGCGCAACGCGACCGCCGCAGCAGTGCCGCCCGATATCTCGCCAGAGGCTTGGCTGGTACGCAGAATATGGCCGCGCGCCCCCTGCGCCACGCGCAGCAATTCCAGCGGGAATGACGGCACAAGCTGATCGCCCGTACCGATGACCAGCGGCACCGTGCGCACGATGCCATCGGTACTGGCGATCAGGCTGATGGCACCCAGACCGCTGGCGGCGGCGTCAAGCTGGGGCAGATTTGTCAGCGCACCGCCAAAACGGGTCAGCGCGGCGGGCCAGTCGCCGGTCACGGCGACACCGGCGGGCAACGGTGGCACGGCCCCCGCCCCCGCCCCGGCCAGCGACAGCACCGTTGGACCAGCCGCGATCGCCTGTGCGAATTGTGCATCATGTGACGGATAGCCATCAAGGCCCGGCTGGGGCGCGTCCGGTCCACCAAAACGGCGCCATGTCAGGGCCACTTGTTCGGGCGAGGTGCGGTCTGCTTCGGGAAAGATCACGTCAAAACCGACAGCGATGGCGCCATGCTGATACAGCCGCCCGGTCAGCGCCGCCAGCAGCGTGCGCGGCCATGGCCATTGCCCGAAGGCGGCCAAAGATGCCTCGTCCACATCGACAATCGCAACGGGGGCAGCGGGGTCATAGGGCCGGGGATGCAGCCGCTGGACCGCATCCCCGGCCAGATCGCGGATCATCCGATAGGGCAGCGGTTCAACCAGCATCACTGTCGCCGCGCAAAGCGCCACCACACTGGCCCAAATCCAGGTCCACAGGGCCAAGCGCATCAGCGCCGCCGCGTAGCGGCAACCGCCGCGATGAGGCCAAGGCGGGTGGTCATGCGCGGTCTGCCATCGCGCGGGTCGTGCGCTGTAGCTTTTCCGCCATCGCGCGTGCCATGACCGCGTGCCAAGCGGCATGGATATCCGGGCGCGTTTGGCGCAGATGGTCCAGCGTCGCCGCGGTCATCACCAGCGCGCGCACCTTGGTTTCGGCGCGCACATCGGCGGTGCGGGGCGCGCCCAGATAGGTCGCCATTTCCCCCACAATCGCCCCCGGGCGCACGATGCGCAGCAACAGCGGTGGCCCGCTGGGGCGGGCGACGTAAATGCCCAGACTGCCTTGATCAAGGATGAACACATCGCGCGCGGTCTCTCCCGCGCGGATCAGATACTCGCCTGACGCGATATCAACATGGTCCAAATGTGCAATGATCGGTTCCAGCAGCGCAGGCTGGATCAGGTCGCGCAGCGCCTGTTCGGCCCCGATCTGGTCGGGGCGCAAGCCATCAAGCAGATGGTGTTCAGCCTCCGCCAGCGCGGTTTCAACATCTGCCGCCAGCATCAGCCCCGCCAGCGCCCCCTTGCGGGCAAGGGGGCTCAACAGATTGGCTGGGCCGCCGGCAACAATGATGCGGTGCC
The DNA here is from genome assembly GCA_017542965.1 of Loktanella sp. Lineage (GTDB taxonomy): Bacteria > Pseudomonadota > Alphaproteobacteria > Rhodobacterales > Rhodobacteraceae > Yoonia. Next base: position 40,127 of record JAFWEI010000007.1, read on the forward strand.
CGCTTTCGCCTGCACGCGCGCCCGCCCGTTCCAGTGCCGCAACAGTCGCCGCATCGGCCCCTTGCAGGCGTTCGCAATCAAGGATCACGCTGCGCGGTGCTGTTTCTTTGCTGCACAGCGCGGCCAGCCGCGACGACACCTGATCCACGGTGCCAAAGAACAAGAACCCTTCGACTTGCAGCGTGACAACCCGATCTGCCTGTTGGTCTAACAGCCTTGCCTCGATCTCGCTGCGGTCGATGGTGCTGCGCCGTGCGGCCAATGTGGATTCGCGGCGTACGACGGGCAATTGGCAATAGGTCACCACAAACAACAGCGAGGCCAATACCCCGCCAAGGCTGACCGCAGGCAAAATCCCAAACACCAACGACACTGCAACGATCAGCACCGAGAGCAGCCATTCAACAAGTGGCAGGCTGCGCCTGGGGATGATCAGCCATTCCCACAGCACGCGCGCGCCCAGAAAGATCAGCAAACCGCCCGAAACAAAGGGCGGCACCAAAGTCAGCACCACAGGGGCCACCAAGACCGCCCCCAATAGCAAAGCCGCCAGCGCGAAAGGCAAAATCCAGTGATCCCCGCGCAGCGACTGCGCCGTCTCTGTCGATGACGGCGAAGGGAATACCACCGCCCCGCCGATTGCCCCGACCGCAAGATTGGCTGTGCCGGTGGTCTGTGCCGTGCGGCCATCATCCAGGTCGATGCCCGTGCCGAACTGGATCGCCCCAACACTAAGATAATGGGCCAGCAGCGCGATCATCACCGCGACCAGCACATTGGGCAACGCGGCAACCAGCGCCCCGGTATCGACATCGGGCAGGATCATGGGCAGCGCCAGCAAATGACCCAAATTGTCGCTGATCTGCGGCAGGGGGCCGACAGGCGTGACAATGCCCTGTAAACTGGCAGGCAGCGGCAGCAGATTGCAGGCCACAAGAACCAAAAGCAAAGCCGCGACAAGGCCGCGTTCACCCAACAGCCGATGGCCGACAAACAGCGCCGCCGCTACCCCCAGCGTGGCGATCAGCATGACCTGTGGATTGTCGGGGCTGGACAGGGCATTCGCGAACGCGACGTCACACATCAACGCGCCAGCGGCGGCCAAAAACCCCGCCGAAACCGGATAGGGCAAAAAGCGCACGATGCGCCCAAGGTTGAACCGCGCCAGCACCCACAGGGCGATCCCTGTCAAAACTGTGGTCAGCCCCAACAGCGCCAAGATGGTGGCAAACCCGGCCTGCGCCGAAGCCGCGCTTGTGCCTACAATGGCAAAGGCCGGCAAAAGCGGTGCAAAAGGTGTCTGTTGCGCCGACATGATCACCGCAGGCGCAAAGCTGCGCGACAGGGCTGCCGCCAAAACCGCGATCATGCTGGACAGGATCAGCAGCGTAAATCCGGCAGAATGATACATCGCCAATGCGCCGGTAAAGATGACGGAGGACAGCGCAATGGAGTCGCCCATCAGGTCGAATCCGATAATGCCGGCCGCGATTGCGGCACCGCTGATCCGCGCTTGCGGCAGTGGCTTGGGCGGGTCAGCGCGGTCAGCCTTGCCGCCAATGTCGCGCGGGGCGGTCACTTGCCCGGGTATCCGCGGCGGGACGACAACATCAGCCAAAGGTAACATAAAGCACACTCATCAAAGACCACCACACCAACAACCAAATTACACGCCTCAAGGTTGATTCTGTGTGGCAAGATCGTGCAAAAAGCAATCCCCAAGCTGTGGGCGACCGACGGCACCGGCGAATGAACCCTTGAGGGTGTCTTGCCCACGCTGCGCGATGTTGGGCGAACAGATCATCGCAACAGGCGGGGGGGGTCTGGTCGGCATTCATGCGAACCATGCCGGCTTTCTGGCATAACATGGCGGTATACGCCCCGAAGCCCCAGATCCCGTCACGTCTCGGTTTCTCTAGGCCAGCTGGAATAATACCGCGATGATTGGGCGCTTATCGAATCCCAGCTCGTTTAATCCGCGTACCGAACGCAACTGACAACCAAACCTAAGGATCACGCCAAAACGTTTTCTCTTTGTGGGGGGTATGTGGGATGGCCGCTAAAACCATGATAAAATTCAATGATTTTCAAGGTGTAAAATGGCGGACTGGGGATCTGCCACACTGATATCTGATATAGCCTTACGTAGTCCCTATAAGTATTACTTTTCATTGTATTAGCTTCAGGTGTGCTCTTCACTTGTCTTGCATGATCTTCAGTATTCTGGTACACTTTAGGGGACAGATTATGGTTGAAAAGCGTAAAGGGCTTTCTGCCGCAAAGGTGAACGCTGCTGAGTTACCCGCTGGCAAGTACTATGACGCTCACGGCCTTTTCTTGCGTGTTGAGGTCTCGGGATCAAAGCGCTGGGTCCAACGCCTCACCATCCATGGCAAGCAGCGTGAGATCGGTCTCGGCGCTGCAGGCCTCGTCTCATTGGCCGAGGCGCGTGACAGGGCAATCGATAATCGCAAGCTGGCGCGGGCAGGTGGTGATCCGCTTGCCGCAAAGCATAACACGGTCATGCTGCCAACATTCAATGAAGCTGTCCAAAAAGTCATCGAACTACATCAGCCCACGTGGACAAATGATAAACATGCCGCCCAGTTTCGGAGCACGTTAGCGACCTATGCGGGGCCGGTCATTGGGGCAAAGCGGGTTTCTGACATCACAACTGCTGACGTGCTACGCGTGCTGACGCCCATATGGACAAGCAAGGCCGAAACAGCTCGACGCGTGAAGCAGCGAATTGGCACGGTCATGCAATGGGCCATTGCCCAAGGTTATCGCACCGACAACCCCAGCGCAGCATTGACGCAGGCGCTTCCTAAGCAAGGCCAGAAGGTTCAGCACCGGAAGTCCTTGCCGTATGGTGAAGTTGCCGCATGCATATCTGTGATACAAGCCTCGGATGCGATGCTCAGCACAAAGCTTGCGCTGGAGTTCTTAATCCTGACAGCGGCGAGGTCAGGTGAGGTTCGGGGGGCTACATGGGATGAAATCGACCTTGAGCGGCAGGTGTGGATAATTCCGGCGGATCGGATGAAAGCAAAGACTGAGCATGTTGTACCGCTGGCAGGTCGAGCTGTGGAAATACTTGTGGAAGCTAAGCAGCTGGGTAGCGCTGGCCTCGTATTCCCGGGCATGAAAGAGGCTAAGCCGATGTCGGATATGACCATGTCGAAGTTAGTGAAGGAACTGGGCTTCGCCAGCGACGTGCATGGCTTTCGCACCAGTTTTCGCGTCTGGGTGCAAGAGAAGACGAACACCCCTTTCGAGGTCGCAGAGAAGGCGTTGGCGCACAAGACAAGCAACAAGGTGGTGGCGGCCTACGCGCGCTCTGATCTGTTTGAGAAGCGGCGGGCGCTGATGGAGGCGTGGGCGCGGTTTCTGAACAACGACAGCGCAAAGGTTGTGCGGCTGGGCGCATCGGCATGAGTGGGGGGCAGCCTGACCCCGTGGCGGCCCGTGCTTGGTTGAAGCGGATGCTAATAACGAACCATAAGGCCCTAGAGAATTTTCTCAACAGCCCGGGCGATCTGCGCGAGGAGCTTCTCGACGCGGTTTTCCCTTATCGATCAGGACCGTTGCCTGCCCAGCTCGACGGCATCGCATCTATAGCGCTACTTCATTGGGCACAAACGACAGCGTCAGGATTCAATCTCGTGCGTAAGGTCATTGCTGGACTGGTGCGCAGTAGCCAACCAGTGCCGGAAATTTGGCGCAACCTGCATGCGGGGATCGTGGATGGAACGATCAAAGCACCGATTGGAAAGAAGGGTCGCCCCGTCACGAACGAACGGCGCGATGAGTTGGTTTTACTACTCGTCACAATGCTACAGCTGCAATTCGCTCTGCCGCGATTGGCGAACCCAACCAATCGGAGTGGGGAAAGCGCCATTGAGATAGTGAAGGGTGAACTTCTTGCGTCCAGCCTTGAGCTCAGGTGGACCTGTCACGTTTTTGTGCCGCCCCAAGTGCTCTTTTAAGCCACCTTCCGTTCGAAAGCGACCGGGCTTTTCCAGCCCAGTGCTGAGTGCCGTCGACGCGGATTGTAGAAACCATTGATGTATTCGAAGATCGCCA
>JAFWEI010000008.1:0-187070 GCA_017542965.1 Loktanella sp.
TGACGCCTTGTTAGCCCGCTGGTTAATGCAATTCGCACCGCGTCTTTGCGAAATTCATCCGTTCTTCCTGTGCCCATAGTTCGTCTCCTTTGCTGCACATTATGCTATCAAAGGAGCGGCACCAAACCGCGACAGGTCCATGCGGCGCAACGTGGCCGTGCAAGCGAATGCAGCAGAGCGGGCCGCGAAGGTTGCCGGTATCATCCAGCCGCTGCGTGATGCCGGGAAGCCTCTGCGAGAGATAGCAGAGCATCTTACGCGGGCAGGCGTTCAGACCGCGAGGGGTGGGCGCTGGCAGGCGTCACAGGTCAAGCGGGTGCTGGATCGGCTGAACGCGGGGTAGGTCCCCATCAATTGTGCGAAAGCCTCAGCCCCATAGCGGTCGCTGGACGGGCTTTGTGCCGTTTGGCCGGTAAGGGCAGCCGCAACATGCCAGTGGCGTCTGGTGGCGGCTTAAATCGGGCGATGTGAGGAATGCAGTGCCAGTAGGACCTTGCCCCAGACCGGATCAAACCCGAGAAGTCCGCTGAGGCAGGGCACGCGGTCATGTGCCTGTATCTATTCCCTTTGATCCGGCTTGCCTTGCTTGGATGATCCGGCCATGTCCCTGCGTCCTAAGACATACCAATTCCCTGTATCTGTTTCAGTCCATCGTGACGAATGGCAGACCCGACTTGAATTGATCCGGCTTGTGATCCGGTGTGATCTTACCGCTTCATCCTAAGAAATACAGCTTTCAGTATCTGTTGCATCCGCCGTGACGAGCGGGATTGACCCGATTTCTTTATACCGATGGAAGAGTAGGACTTCCGCTATACTAAGTATAGTGAGTTAGTGTATTACTATATCATGTACTATGGGGCGTAATTAGTAGTATACTAGATTATATACTTAATATTATACTATCTATGATACTTTATTATACACAGTTGCGGTAATGAGGTATAGCTATGGTTTCAACACTCTGCCTTACGTTAAATTGCAATAGCAGGATCACGCTTTGGCAATAACCTATTAAGCATGTTTTGGCATATGCCAGATACAACGAGATCGTTTATGCAGCGTAGCAACGCGGTAGACAGTACAGCGAACTCGACACACGCCACCTATTTAGTTCGAAAACGCATATCGGGAGCATGCAAGATAGCAGGCGTACCACAGTTAAGTTGTAGCAGGTTAGTGCAGTTGAACGGAAAGGAAGTTGCGCGCTGTGTTGTTCCCTAAAACATGAATTGGTTTATTCGCCGTTGTAGTTGTTCCAGCGTGTGCCCTGCATTGAAGTACGTTTGCTGTGTCACGCCACTTTGTTCATGCCCAACAATAGCACTTACGAATGTCACTGGCACATCAGCTTGACCTAACAGTGTCACCATTGAGTGTCGGAAGCTGTGAAACACCAGACCATCATGCCCGAATTGTAGTGCCGGTACGAATGTCTCATTAAACCACCTGCCAAGATTGCGGCCATAGCCGTTCTGTGATGTGAACGAGAACTCTGGAAACAGTCGGGGTGACGCTTTGTTCTTTCGGGTTGTCACAAACTCCAGAAAGCCTGCATCAATTAGTCGGTCATGGATCGGAACAACTCTGGCACTTGCTGCTGTCTTCACTGACTTATCGGCGTCTTCATTGAAGTCGATGCACCAGATGCCATTGACTTGACGCACATCGCTGACATGGAGTTGGGCCACTTCGTTGACCCGGCAACCTGTGAGCATCGCCACGAGTGTTCCCCATCGGTGGCAGTCCTTTTTGACTAGCGCGTCATCTACGCCTGTGAGGTGCGAATACATGGTGGCGAGTTGCGGCGCAGTGAACGCCGGGCGCTTGGTTGCAGTCCTACGCGACGTCTTCACACTCATGCCCGCAAACAGGTTTTCTGTCGCATGCCCATTGTCCACTAGCCAGCCATAGAACGCCTTATAACAGTTGATGTAGCCGTTGACCGTCGTGGTTGATACCACTTCAACACCCGCCACTTTCGATGCCTCTGCTATGCTGAGGTCGCGTGTCTGCGGCATCTTGTTCCTGTTCTTCGGCATGCACAGTAGAACGCTCTTAACATGCCGGGCGTCGGACTTAGTTAGTTCAGACAGAGGTCGGTCCCCGGTGAGTTCACCGAGCAGACGTAGCTTTTCAGTCTTGGTCGTCATCGTCTTCATCGTCCAAAGATTGCTGCTGCGTCCCTCTGATATGTAGGCGGCGACAGTTGCAGCAAACGGCGGTGCAGGAGCGCACGCGACAGGTGTGGTGTCCTCTTTGGCCTGAGCATGAAAAGGCTGCTGGCGCGTCGGCTCTGACGCTGTGAGGTCGTACCCATCGAATGTCCGCAGGTGTCGAACGCTTCACGAAAATAGGCTTGGAACCCGATATGATACTCGCGCAGCATCATGTCTTGCCGATCCGCAGGGACCGCCTCGGACACGCCTCTCAGGCTCAATAAGGTTCTCAAGATGCCCGCTGCCCCATCAGGATGCTGCGACCCCTGAGCCGCCAGTATATCGGCCCTGTCGAGGTCAAGCGAGTTCTGCATGGCTTCTAGGCTTTGCGCAGTTGGCACACCATCGGACCCGACCCGTTCCTTGAATGCAGCCAGCGCGGTCTGGAAGTGTTCCCGGATGTGCTTCCGCATTTCATCATACCGCATATGCCGCCCCGCTCCTGGTATCCCCGTTGCCGCCGTGCCGATCAGTAGCCTAGCTAGGGCCAGCGCCATGCGCGGGCAGCGGGTTGCTAGAGACAGCTTCACGTCAGTGCGGTGCCCTAGTGGGTGTATGGCCCCCGATATTGGCCATCGGAAGTAGAAAATGCCGTGTCGAGAACGGCTTAGATAGGAGCAGTTTTGCATGGTCGGGTCTCACCTGTGCGCCGCACTGTGAACCAACTGCATCTAAGTCATTGATTATGTGAGAATTGGTGGAGCCAAGGGGAATCGAACCCCTGACCTCTTGCATGCCATGCAAGCGCTCTCCCATCTGAGCTATGGCCCCATTTGCAACCTGCGTTGCGTGTTGCTGTCTATGCAGCAGGCCGGGCGAGATCAAGTGCAAATCGCGCCCGGGGATCAGCTTTTAATCGTCGTCGGGCTTGGCCGCGACATCGCCCAGATCGTCGAAGGACACGGTGTCTTCGTCGTCGTCGTCTTCCAGCACGTCATCGCCCAGATCGACATCGTCTTCTTCCTCGTCGTCGAGGATCAGATCGTCTTCGTCATCGACGTCGCGGGCCTTTTTGGACTGCAGGTCTTCGGCATCCGCGACCATGGTGCGGGTCTTGGATGTGTCGATCGTCACCTGTTTGCCCGTGTAGGGGCTGATGATCGGTGTCGCGTTCAGGTCGTAAAAGCGTTTGCCGGTTTCGGGGCAAAGGCGCTTTGTGCCCCATTCTTCCTTAGGCATAGGCTATCCCTTCAAAAACTTGGTCGCCCCTTGCGGGGGATCGCTGCCAACTGCCATAAGCATTGACAGGTGTCAAAGGCTTTGGCGCAGGCATTTACAGAAAGCTGGATATGGGCCGTCACACGTTGCATGGCAACCCCCCGATTGATGTGACATTGCGCAAATCGGCACAGGCGCGGCGGCTGTCGTTGCGGGTGTCGCGGCTGGACGGGCGGGTGACCCTGACCATGCCGTCAGGGCTGCCGGACCGCGAGGGGCTGGCCTTTCTGCGCGACAAGGAAGACTGGCTGCGCGGCCATCTGGGACGGATCGGTCCGGCAGAGCCTGTGCGGATCGGATCATTGGTGCCGGTGCAGGGCAGGGCCTTGCCGGTGGTGGCGGGTCCGCGTTTGCGGTTTCTGGATGACCGGATCGAGGTACCGCCCAATCGTGCGGCCGCCGGACCGGTCCGCGCCCGTCTGCGGGCGATGGCGCGCGATGCGCTGGCCACGGCGTCGGACCGGCATGCCGCCACGCTGGGGGTCAGTTACGACAGGCTGTCGATCCGGGACACGCGGTCGCGCTGGGGGTCTTGTTCCAGCAAGTCTGTGCTGATGTATTCCTGGCGGCTGATCATGGCCCCGCCGGCGGTGCTGGATTATGTCGCCGCCCATGAAGTCGCGCATCTGCGCGAGATGAACCATGCGCCTGCGTTCTGGGCTGTCGTGGCGCGGCTTTGCCCCGATTATGCGACCCACCGGCACTGGCTGCGCGATCATGGCGAAAGCCTGCATCGCCTGCGGTTCGACGATTGACGGGGGCGCATTTTGTGATCACATATTTCCCATGCTGATCCAGCCCCGCCCTGTCGATTCAACCACCTCTGCGCATGAACGGGTTTACCGCGCCTTGCGCACCCAGATCATGCATGGCGAACTGGCCCCCGGTGCGGCGCTGACCCTGCGCGGCATCGGGAAGACCTATGGCGTGTCGATGACCCCCGCGCGCGAGGCGGTCCGCAGGCTGGTCGCGGAAGGGGCGCTGTTCCTGTCGTCATCCGGCCGCGTGTCGACACCCGCCCTGACCAACGAACGGATCGAGGAACTGGCGACCCTGCGCGCCATGCTTGAACCGGAACTGGCATCGCGCGCCTTGCCGCGCGCGCATTTCGCGCTGATCGACCGGCTGGAGGCGATCAACCAGGGCGTCAGCCAGATGGTCGCGCGGCAGGATGCGACGGGCTATATCCGCATGAACCTGGAATTTCACAGGATGCTGTATCTGCGCGCGCAGGCCCCCGCGATGCTGGCCATGACCGAAACCGTCTGGTTGCAGCTGGGGCCGACGATGCGTGCGCTTTACGGGCGGTTGAACCGCAAGGAGCCGCCCTATCATCACAAGCTGATCCTGAGCGCGTTGAAGGCCGGGGATGAACCGGGGCTGCGTCTGGCGATCCGCACCGATGTGACGCAGGGTCTGCGGATGCTCAAGGGTTAGGCAGCACGGGGGCCGCGGGGGCGGGATGCCTCTGGCGGGAGTATTTTTGGAAAAGAGAAGACGCGAGAGGGGTGGCCCAAGAAATGTCGGAGGCATTTCTTGGGCGGGGGCAGATTTTTCTGTGGGAAAATCTGCTGCGGTCAGGCGTGGATCGCGCCGTCGCCGCAGGCAAGGGCGGCTTCGCGTACAGCCTCGGAATAGGTCGGATGGGCGTGACAGGTGCGCGCAAGGTCTTCGGCTGCGGCGCCGAATTCCATTGCGACGCAGATTTCGTGGATCAGATCGCCCGCCATCGGGCCAATGATATGCGCACCCAAAATCCGGTCGGTTTCCTTGTCGGCAAGGATCTTGACGAAACCATCGGCGGCATGGTTTGCCTTGGCCCGCGCATTGCCCATGAAGGGGAATTTGCCGACCTTATAGGCGCGCCCCGCTGCTTTCAGCGATTCTTCGGTTTCGCCGACATTGGCAACCTCGGGATGGGTATAGATCACGCCGGGGATCACGCCGTAATTCACATGGCCATGCTGGCCTGCAAGGATTTCGGCGACAGCCATGCCTTCGTCTTCGGCCTTGTGGGCCAGCATCGGGCCGGTGATCGTGTCACCGATGGCATAGATGCCCGCCACATTGGTGGCAAAGCTGCCGTTTGTCTTGATCTGGCCACGTTCGGTCAGTTCCACGCCCAGATCCGCCAGACCCAGCCCGTCGGTATAGGGTTTGCGGCCGGTTGCGACCAGCACGGTATCGGCGGTCATTTCATGGGTGCTGTCATCCTTGCGCAGCTTGTAGGTCACGGTCGCCTTGGCCCCCTTGACGGTGACACCCTGCACGGCGGCACCAAGGGTGAATTTCAGCCCCTGTTTGGTCAGCACTTTCTGGAATTGGCGCGCGACTTCGGCATCCATGCCGGGGGTGATCGCGTCGAGATATTCGATCACGTTCACATCCGCGCCAAGCCGGGCAAAGACCGACCCCAGTTCCAGCCCGATGACACCGGCACCGATCACGACCATCGTCTTGGGGATCTTGCCCAGCTCCAGCGCGCCGGTCGATGTGACGACGATCTTTTCGTCCACCTCGACACCCGGCAGGCTGGCCGACTGCGACCCGGTGGCGATCACGATATGCTTGGCGTCATGCAGATCGTCGCCAACCTTGACCTTGCCCGCTGCGGGGATGGTGGCCCAACCCTTGATCCAGTCGACCTTGTTCTTTTTGAACAGGAACTCGATGCCGCCGGTGTTCTGGGCGATGGTTTCGTCCTTGTAGGTCAGCATCTGTGTCCAGTCGACCATCGGTGCCTTGCCCTTCAGCCCCATGCCGGCGAAATTATGTTCCGCCTCGTGCAGCATATGGGTCGCGTGCAGCAGGGCCTTGGACGGGATGCAGCCGACGTTCAGGCAGGTGCCGCCCAATGTGGCGCGCCCTTCGACACAGGCGACCTTGAGGCCCAGTTGCGCCGCGCGGATCGCGCCGACATAGCCGCCGGGGCCGGACCCGATAAAGATGACATCATAGCTGGACATGGAAACTCCTTCAGATTCAGATCAGGGCCGAAACGATCATCAGCATGGTGGCCGCAAAGCCCACCATCCAGATCACCGAACGCCAGGGCGTCAGGCCGAAATAATAAGCGGGGATATAAAGCACCCGCGCGCCAAGATAGGTCCAGGCGCAGACCGCCGACAGACCCGTCGCCTTGTCGCCCAGCGTAACGACGACCACGGCAAGTGTGAACAGGATCAAACCTTCAAAATGGTTATTCAGCGCCCGGAACAGGCGGCCTGTCGCGGGGCTGACCTGTTCGATCAAGGGCTTGCCCAGCCGGTCCGGGTCGCGCGGCCCCGCGGTTTTGCCCATGCCGAGTTCACGGTTCGCAGGCACCGACATCAGCACGAATTGCACCCCTTGCAACAGGCCCGCAAGGGCAAGGACGGTCAGTTCGGGGGTCATTGTGTTGGCCTTTCAAGCTGCGCAAATATGCGCAGCCTACGGGGTGGGATTGCCGGTTACAGATCCATCAACAACCGGCGCGGATCTTCCAGTGCTTCTTTCACGCGCACAAGGAAGGTCACAGCGCCTTTGCCGTCCACGATCCGGTGGTCATAGGACAAAGCCAGATACATCATCGGCCGGATCACCACCTGCCCGTTGATCGCCATCGGGCGGTCCTGGATCTTGTGCATCCCCAAAATCCCCGATTGCGGGGGGTTCAGGATCGGCGAGGACATCAGCGAGCCGTAAACCCCGCCGTTGGAGATCGTGAAGGTGCCGCCCTGCATTTCGGCCATCGACAATTTGCCGTCGCGGGCTTTGGCACCCATCGCGGCAATCGCCTTTTCGATATCGGCGAATGACATCTGGTCGGCGTCGCGGATCACCGGCACCACAAGACCCGTGGGCGTGCCTGCGGCGATCCCCATATGGACGTAGTTTTTATAGACCACGTCATTGCCGTCGATTTCGGCGTTCACTTCGGGGACTTCGTGCAGGGCGTGGATACAGGCCTTGGTGAAAAAGGACATAAAGCCCAGTTTCACGCCGTGTTTCTTGAAGAACAGGTCCTTGTAGGCGTCGCGCAGCGCCATCACCTCGGTCATGTCGACCTCGTTATAGGTGGTCAGCATGGCGGCGGTGTTCTGGCTGTCTTTCAGGCGCTTGGCGATGGTCTGGCGCAGGCGGGTCATCTTGACGCGTTCTTCGCGGGCCTCGTCGCTGGCCGCCACTGGCGCGCGGGGGGCGGCAGGGGCAGGGGCGTCGGATTTTGCGGTCAGGGCTTTCAGCACGTCCTCTTTCATCACGCGGCCATCCTTGCCGGTGCCGGTGACATCGGAAATGCCGCTGTCGGCCATCAGTTTCTTGGCCGATGGCGCATCTTCGGGATCACGCGGTTTCGTCTCTTCGGGGCCTGCATTGGTCTGGGTCGCGGCAGCATCGGGGGCAGGGGCTGCTTTGGGTGCCTCTTTCACGGGGGCAGAGGCGCCTTCGGCGATCTGGGCCAGCAGCGCATCGACGCCAACGGTTTCACCTTCGGCGGCGACGATTTCCGACAGGGTGCCGGCGACGGGGCTAGGCACCTCGACCGTGACCTTGTCGGTTTCCAGCTCGCACAGCATTTCATCGACGGCGACGGCATCGCCGGGTTTCTTGAACCATGTGGCGACAGTGGCCTCGGTCACGGATTCACCAAGCGTGGGGACGCGGACTTCGGTGCTCATTTCTTTGTTCCTTTGATGGTCAGCGCATCGTCAACCAGCGCTTCTTGTTCTGCTTTATGCTTGCTTGCGAGGCCGGTCGCAGGGCTCGCCGCGGCGGCGCGTCCGGCATAGGCGGGGCGGGTATGTTTTGCCTTGATCCGGGTCAGCACCCATTCAAGGTTGGGTTCCATAAAGGACCAGGCGCCCTGATTTTTCGGTTCTTCCTGACACCAGACCATTTCCGCGTTCTGGAACCGTTCCAGTTCTTTCATCGCGGATTGCGCGGGGAAGGGATAGAATTGTTCGAACCGCAGGATATAGACATCGTCGATCCCGCGCGCATCGCGTTCTTCCAGCAGGTCGTAATAGACCTTGCCCGAACACATGACCACGCGCTTGATCTTGTCGTCTTCGGCCAGCTTGGTTTGCGAATTGCCGTATTGCGCATCGTCCCACAGCACGCGGTGGAAACTGGACCCTGTGGTGAATTCCTCTTTCTTGGATACGGCCAGTTTGTGGCGCAGCAAGGATTTTGGCGTCATCAGGATCAGCGGCTTGCGATAGGTGCGGTGCAGCTGGCGGCGCAGCAGGTGGAAATAATTGGCTGGCGTGGTGCAATTGGCCACAATCCAGTTGTCACCGCCACACATGGTCAGGAACCGTTCCAGACGCGCGCTGGAATGTTCCGGCCCTTGCCCTTCATAGCCATGCGGCAGCAGGCAGACGAGGCCGGACATGCGCAACCATTTGCTTTCGCCCGACGAAATGAACTGGTCGAACATGATCTGCGCACCATTGGCGAAATCGCCGAACTGGGCTTCCCACAGGGTCAGCGCATTGGGTTCGGCCAAGGAATAGCCGTATTCGAACCCCAGAACCGCATATTCCGACAGCATCGAATCGATGACCTCGTAACGGGCCTGACCTTCGCGGATATTGTTCAGCGGGTAATAGCGGTCTTCGTTTTCCTGATTGATAAAGGCCGAATGCCGCTGGCTGAACGTGCCGCGCGTGCTGTCCTGACCGGACAGGCGCACGGGGAACCCTTCGAGCACGAGAGAGCCGAAGGCCAGCGCCTCGCCCGTGGCCCAGTCGATGCCGGTGCCGGTTTCGAACATCTGCGATTTGGCTTCGCGCAAACGGTCGATGGTCTTATGCGTCGGGAAATTGTCGGGCACGGTGATCAGCGCCTTGCCGATCGCCGCAAAGTCGCCATCGGAAATGGCGGTCTTGCCGCGCTGGTATTTCTTTTCCTTCATCCGGTCGAGATGCGACCAGCGCCCGTCCAGCCAGTCGGCCTTGTTGGGTTTATAGTTTTTGCCAGCTTCGAATTCCTCGTTCAGATGGGCCTGAAACGCGGCTTTCATATCCTCGATCTCGCCCTCGGGGATCAGGCCGTCCTTGACCAGCCGTTCGGTGTACAGCGTCAGCGTGGTCTTTTGTTTCTTGATCTTTGTGTACATCACCGGGTTGGTGAACATCGGCTCGTCGCCTTCGTTGTGACCAAAGCGGCGGTAGCAGATGATATCCAGCACCACATCCTTGTGGAACTTCTGGCGGAATTCGGTGGCCACACGGGCGGCGTGGACCACAGCCTCTGGATCGTCACCGTTGACGTGGAAAATCGGGGCTTCGACCATCAGCGCGATATCGGTGGGGTAGGGGCTGGACCGGCTGAAATGCGGGGCAGTGGTGAAACCGATCTGGTTGTTCACCACGATATGCATGGTGCCGCCGGTGCGATGGCCGCGCAGGCCGGACAGACCGAACCCTTCGGCGACGACGCCTTGGCCCGCGAAGGCCGCATCACCATGCAGCAGGATCGCCATGACCTTGGTCTTGTCGGTGTCGTGTTTCTGGTCCTGCTTGGCGCGGACCTTGCCCAGAACGACGGGGTTCACCGCCTCGAGGTGGCTGGGGTTGGCGGTCAGCGACAAATGCACGGTGTTGTCGTCAAAGCTGCGGTCGTTGGAGGCGCCAAGGTGGTATTTCACATCACCCGACCCATCGACATCCTCTGGCTTGAACGACCCGCCCTGAAATTCGTTGAAAATCGCGCGGTAGGGTTTCTGCATCACATTGGCCAGCACCGACAAACGGCCGCGGTGCGGCATGCCGATGACGATATCCTCCAGCCCCAGCTGGCCGCCGCGCTTGATGATCTGTTCCATCGCGGGGATCAGGCTTTCGCCGCCATCAAGGCCGAACCTTTTGGTCCCCATGTATTTGACATGCAAGAATTTTTCAAAACCCTCGGCCTGCACAAGGCTGTTCAGGATCGCCTTGCGCCCGTTCTGGGTAAAGGTGATTTCCTTGCCATAGCCTTCGATGCGTTCTTTCAGCCAACCCGCTTCTTCGGGGTTGGAAATATGCATGTATTGCAGCGCGAATGTGCCGCAATAGGTGCGCTGCACGATGGCCATGATCTCGGCCATGGTGGCGACTTCGAGGCCCAGCACATTGTCGATGAAAATCGGACGGTCCATGTCCTTGGCGGTAAAGCCGTAATTCGCGGGGTCCAGTTCGGGGTGCGGCACGGTTTCGCGCATGCCCAGCGGGTCCAGATCGGCGATCAGATGGCCGCGAATACGGTAGGCGCGGATGATCATCAGCGCGCGCAAACTGTCCAGCACGGCATTGCGGACTTGGGCCTCGGACAGGCCCACGCCTTTTTCAGCGGCTTTTGCCTTGATCTTGTCGGCGGCGGCGGCAGGTTCGGCGGGCCATTGGCCATCCAGAGCGGCGGTCAGGTCGTCATTGGGCACCGGCGGCCAGTCACGGCGTGCCCAGCTTGGGCCTGCGGCTTCTGCCTGCGCATCGGCGGGGGTGTCGCCAAGGCTGCGGAAAAACGCCTGCCAGCTTTCATCGACCGCCCCCGGATTGTCGGCATAGCGCGCATAAAGCTGTTCGACATAACCCGCGTTATGGCCTTGCAAAAAGCTGGACGCGTGGAAGACATCGTTGGGGGAATGGTCGTTCATGACTGGGGACCTTTGTTGAATATCGTAGGGCGGGGCTAGCCCCGCCGCTGTTGTGGGGGTCGGGGTGAACCCCGACCTACCCGATGGCTTTCAGCACGGCCTCGCCCAATGTGGCGGGGCTGTCGGCCACGATGATCCCTGCGGATTTCATCGCTTCGATCTTGCTTTCGGCGTCGCCTTTGCCGCCTGCGACGATCGCACCGGCATGACCCATGCGACGGCCCGGAGGCGCTGTGCGGCCCGCGATGAAACCGGCGGTGGGTTTCCAGCGGCCTTTCTTGCGTTCGTCCGCAAGAAATTGCGCGGCTTCTTCTTCGGCAGAGCCACCGATTTCACCGATCATGATGATCGAATGTGTTTCATCATCGGCCAGGAACATTTCCAGAATGTCGATATGTTCGGACCCTTTGATCGGATCGCCACCGATGCCCACGGCGGTGGACTGGCCCAGACCGCTGTCAGATGTCTGTTTCACAGCCTCATAGGTCAGCGTGCCGGACCGCGACACGACACCGACCGACCCGCGCCGGTGGATATGGCCGGGCATGATGCCGATCTTGCAGGCGTCGGGCGTGATGACACCGGGGCAGTTCGGCCCGATCAGGCGGGATTTGGACCCTTCCAGCGCGCGCTTGACCTTCATCATGTCCAGCACCGGAATGCCTTCGGTGATGCAGATGATCAGTTCCATCTCGGCGTCGATGGCTTCGAGGATCGAGTCAGCGGCGAATGGCGGCGGTACATAGATCACGGAAGCATTCGCTTCGGTGACATGGCGCGCTTCGTGGACCGAGTTAAAGATGGGCAGGTCCAGATGGGTGCTGCCGCCTTTGCCGGGGGTGACGCCGCCGACCATCTTGGTGCCATAGGCGATGGCCTGTTCGGAATGGAACGTGCCCTGCGAACCGGTGAGGCCCTGGCAGATCACGCGGGTGTTTTCGTTGACGAGAATGGCCATATGGTGGCTCCTTGGGAAATCTGGGGGGTAAGGTGGGTCTTGACCCACCTTACGGGTTAACCTTTGACGGCTTTCACGATCTTCTGCGCGCCGTCTTTCAGGTCGTCGGCGGCAATCACGTCAAGGCCGGAATTGCGGATGATTTCCTTGCCCTTCTCGACGTTGGTGCCTTCAAGCCGGACGACCAGCGGCACTTTCAGCCCGACTTCTTTCACCGCGGCGATGACACCTTCGGCGATGACGTCACAGCGCATGATGCCGCCGAAAATGTTGACCAGGATGCCTTTGACATTGGGGTCAGAGGTGATGATCTTGAATGCCTCGGTTACTTTTTCCTTGGTCGCACCGCCGCCCACGTCGAGGAAGTTGGCAGGTTCGGCCCCGTAAAGCTTGATGATGTCCATCGTCGCCATGGCAAGGCCCGCACCGTTCACCATGCAGCCGATTTCGCCATCTAGCGCGATATAGTTCAGGTCGTATTTGGAGGCGGCGAGTTCCTTGGGGTCTTCTTCGGTTTCGTCGCGCAATGACGCGATATCGCCGTGGCGGTACATCGCGTTGCCGTCGAACGACACCTTGGCATCCAGCACCTTCAGATCGCCCTTGTCGGTCACGATCAGCGGGTTGATTTCCAGCATCTCCATGTCTTTTTCGGTGAAGGCTTTGTAAAGCTGGCCCATCAGCGTGACACACTGCTTGATCTGGTTGCCGGTCAGGCCCAGCGTGAACGCCACGCGGCGGCCGTGGAACGCCTGATAGCCGGTGGCGGGATCAACGCTGAACGACAGGATCTTTTCGGGTGTCGCTGCGGCGACTTCTTCGATGTCCATGCCGCCTTCGGTGGAGACGACAAAACTGATCCGGCTGGTCTGGCGATCCACCAGCAAGGCCAGATACATCTCTGTTTCGATGCCGGAACCATCCTCGATATAGATGCGATTGACCTGCTTGCCTGCGGGGCCGGTCTGATGCGTCACCAAAGTGCGGCCCAGCATCTTTTTCGCCTCTGCGGCGGCTTCTTCGACGGACCGGCACAGGCGCACGCCGCCTTTGTCACCGGCGTCGGATTCCTTGAACTTGCCTTTGCCACGGCCACCGGCGTGGATCTGGGCCTTGACCACCCACAACGGGCCGTCCAATTCACCAGCGGCGGTTTTCGCATCTTCGGCGCGGGTCACAGGGCGGCCGTCCGATACGGGCGCGCCGTAGCTGCGCAGCAGGGCTTTGGCCTGATATTCGTGGATATTCATAAGGCATGTCCAATTTGACTTCGGTTGGTACAGCCTAAATCATAACAAATCGTACTTTTCTAACTGAAAATCGAGCAAGGCACGGATAATCCGACATTTGTGATCACTTGATTGAAAAGTGTGATCACAAAATGCATGCCCCCGCCATTCTTGATGATTTTGCGCAATTTGCAAAGATTCGCGCCCTTTCGCCCGCGCAACAAAAAGGGGCCGCCACTGGCGACCCCCCTGCAATCAGCCTGTCGTGGCTTAGGCCAGCGTGCTGTCGATCGCCTTGCAGGCCTCGACCAGACCTTTGACGGCATCGACGGATTTGTCGAACATCGCCTGCTCGTCTTTGTTCATCTTGATCTCGACCACGCGTTCGATGCCGCCGGCCCCGATCACGGTCGGCACGCCGACATAGAACCCGTTCAGCCCATAAGCGCCGTCCACATGGGCGGCACAGGGCAGCACGCGTTTCTGGTCTTTCAGGAAAGCCTCGGCCATCTCGATCGCGGATGTGGCAGGCGCGTAAAACGCCGATCCGGTTTTCAGCAGGCCAACGATTTCGGCGCCGCCGTCACGGGTGCGCTGCACGATCGCGTCCAGCTTGTCCTGCGATGTCCAGCCCATTTCGACCAGATCGGGCAGTGGGATGCCCGCGACGGTGGAATAGCGCGTCAGCGGCACCATCGTGTCGCCATGTCCGCCCAGAACGAAGGCGGTTACATCACGCATCGACACGTTGAACTCCTCGGCCAGGAAATGGCGAAAGCGCGCCGAATCCAGCACGCCAGCCATGCCGCAGACCATGTGGTGCGGCAGGCCGGAAAATTCGCGCAAAGCCCAGACCATCGCATCCAGCGGGTTGGTGATGCAAATCACGAATGCATTCGGCGCGTGCGCGGCGATGCCTTCGCCCACGGATTTCATGACCTTGAGGTTGATCCCCAACAGATCGTCGCGCGACATGCCGGGCTTGCGCGGCACACCGGCGGTCACGATGCAGACATCGGCACCGGCGATATCGGCATAGTCATTGGTGCCCTTAAAGCTGCCGTCGAATTTCGCGGCAGGGCCGGATTCGGCGATATCGAGCGCCTTGCCTTGCGGAATGCCTTCGGAAATGTCGAACAGCACGACATCGCCGAGTTCTTTGACAGCCGCGAGGTGCGCGAGCGTGCCGCCGATCTGTCCGGCGCCGATAAGGGCGATCTTGGGTCTGGCCATGGAAATGGATCCTTTGGTGGTTTGGATTTGGCGCATTGGGTAAGCCTTTGCAGGCGCTCTGGCAAGTGTGCTGCATCGCGGCATCGCGGGCGCTGTCATGGCCATGACCCGCCAAAGCCGATAATCGGGCCAAACAACAGGCATTTGGGGCAGTCGCGTGACCGGCTTCGATTGGGTTTTCTTTGCGGCCGGTATCCCCGCGATCATCTTTGCGGGTATCGCCACGGGTGGTTTCGGCTGTGGTGCGAGCTTTGTGGCGGGGGCGATTCTGGCGCTGGCGGTCATCTTGCCCGCGCGCGGCCTGATCAGGCGTTGCGCCCAAGGCGGGCAAGAACATCCTGCCAGTCGAATGCGGCACCAGAGGCAACAAGACAGGTCAGCCCGTCTGGCCGGGTGACCGTGATGGTCCAGCTGCCTGTGTCGGTAGCGGCAAAAACCTGTGTCACAGCACCGTCGGGGCCGGTTGTCACGAACTGCCGCCGTTCACCGTAAACCTGCGCCAGCCGCTGCGCGACGACGGCAGTGTCGGCGCAGGCCAAAGCCTGCGCCTGCGTCGCCCCGAAAAACGCCGCAATGCAACCAAAACACAAATAATACAAATACCGCACGATATTGTCCGCCTTCTGCCGGATGACCTGTCCTTGCAGGTCTGACACTGGGGATAGGGCAAAAGGGTTAACATCCCGTCACCAGCTATTGCTGCATCGCGGCAAGATCGGGGTTGAATCATCGGCACGACTCTGGCCATGTTCGCGCAATAATCTTGCGAGGAGGATTCGATGCACACCCGCCCCACACGGTCCGCGCTGTATATTCCGGGATCAAAGGATCGCGCCTTGGAAAAGGCGCGCGGACTGCCGGTTGACGTGATCTTGTTCGATCTGGAAGATGCGGTCGCCCCCGATGCCAAGATCGCCGCGCGCGATACTTTGTTCGCCGCATTGGCCGGTGCCGGCTATGGCCCACGCCAGCGGATCGTGCGGATCAACGCACTCGATACGCAATGGGGCCGTGCCGATGCCACCGCTGTCGCCGCGATGGATTGCGACGCGATCCTGCTGCCCAAGGTGAACAGCACCGCGGATGTCGATGCGCTGGCTGCACTTGTCCCCGACCTGCCGATCTGGGCGATGATGGAAACGCCGCAATCTGTGCTGAACGCGGCCCAAATCGCTGCCCATCCGCGCATGGCGGGGTTTGTGATGGGGACCAATGATCTGGCCAAGGATATGGGGTCGCGCGGGCGGCCTGCCTTGATGATGGCCTTGCAGATGTGCCTGCTGGCGGCCAAGGCGGCGGGGATTGTGGCGCTGGACGGTGTCTATAACGCCTTTCAGGATGATGACGGGCTGCGCGCCGAATGTGCCGAAGGGCGCGATTTGGGCTTTGACGGCAAGACGCTGATCCATCCCGCGCAGATCGCCATCGCCAATGCAGCCTTCGGCCCGACGATGGATGAAATCGCGCTGGCCCATCGCCAGATCGCAGCCTTTGCCGCGGCCGAGGCGCAAGGGCAGGGCGTCGCTGTCGTCGATGGCAAGATCGTCGAGAACTTGCATATCGTCACCGCAAAGGCGACTTTGGCCAAAGCAGAGGCCATCGCCGCATTGGAGAGCGCATGACATTATTGATTCTGGGCCTGGCCCTGTGGGCGGGCGTCCATTTCTGGAAACGGCTTGCCCCCGCCAGCCGCGCCGGCATGGGCGACAAGGGCAAGATGATCGTCGCTTTGGGCGCGGTGCTGGGCATCGTCTTGATGGTGATCGGCTACCGCATGGCCGATGGCGCGGTCTATTGGGGCCGCAGCCCTGCGATGACGGGCATCAACAACCTGCTGATGATCTTCGCTGTCTATCTTTATGCGGCAAGCGGAGCGAAAACGCGGATCACGCGGACGATCCGGCATCCGCAGCTGACGGCCGTCAAGCTCTGGGCGCTGGCGCATCTGCTGGTCAACGGGGATGTGCCGTCTTTCGTGCTGTTCGGCGGTTTGCTGGCCTGGGCCGTGGGCGAGGTGATCCTGATCAACCGCGCCAACCGCGACTGGACCCCGCCGCCTGTTGTGCCGATGAAAAAGGAAATCACCGCCGTGGTGGCGACCGTCGTGGTCTATGGGATCGTTGCGGCGATCCACGCATGGCTTGGCTATAACCCGTTTGGATGATCCCATGAAAATATATCGCCTACTGACCGAAGACGACACATCCGCGTTTTGCCACAAAGTCTCCGAGGCTTTGTCCAAGGGCTGGGAGCTTTATGGCAGCCCGACCTATGCGTTCGATCAGGCCAATGGCGTGATGCGCTGCGGACAGGCGGTCACGAAAGAGATCGACACGCCTTATGCGCCAGACATGAAACTGGGCCAGCAATGACCAAGACCAACGCGGGCCGGTTTTTCGAGGATTACGCGGTTGGTGACGTGATCATCCATGCGGTGCCGCGCACGATTTCGGGCGGGGAGCGCGCGCTTTACCACGCGCTTTATCCCGCGCGGCATGCGCTGCAGTCCTCGGACATGTTCGCGCAGTCCTGCGGTCTGCCGTTCAGCCCGCTGGATGATCTGGTGACGTTCCATACTGTGTTTGGCAAAACGGTGCCGGATGTCTCGTTGAACGCTGTCGCCAATCTGGGCTATGCGGAGGGGCGCTGGTTGCGACCGGTCTATCCTGGCGACACGCTGACAGCGGTGTCGGAGGTGATCGGGATCAAGGAAAATTCGAACGGCACATCAGGGGTGGTCTGGGTCCGCACGACGGGCCGCAACCAGCATGGCGCAGATGTGCTGCGCTATGTGCGCTGGGTGATGGTGCGTAAGCGCGGGTCGGGACCCGCGCCACGGGCGGTTGTGCCGGACCTCGCGCCTTTTGTTGCCGCCTCCGACCTGGTCATTCCCGCAGGGCTGGATTTCGGCCGCTATGATTTTGCATTGGCCGGAGAGCCGCACCGCCTGCGTGATTATGCTGTAGGCGAGGTGATCGACCATGTTGACGGGGTCACGATCGAGGAGGCCGAGCATATGCTGGCCACCCGCCTGTGGCAGAACACCGCCAAGGTGCATTTTGACGCCACCAACCGTGCCGATGGCAAAAGGCTGATCTATGGCGGGCATGTGATGTCGTTGGCGCGGGCCTTGTCGTTCAACGGGTTGGCCAATGCGCAGATGATCGTGGCGCTGAACGGCGGCGCGCATGCGAACCCCTGTTTTGCAGGCGATACGCTGCGTGCCTGGTCGGAAGTGCTGGATCTCGCCGAAACAGCCGCCCCCGGCGTGGGCGCGATCCGGCTGCGGCTGGTCGCGACCAAAGGGGCGGCGGGCGTGTTGCGCGGGGCGGATGGCAAATATGACGCGCATGTGCTGCTGGACCTTGATTACTGGGCGCTCATGCCGGTTTGACATCGCTGGCGCGATGCCAAGCCTCCGGCGGGGATATTTGGGCTCTGAAGATGGGGAGGGTGTGATCACACGCGAAAAATTTGTGATCACAAATTGGAAAAACTGCGCGGCCGCGACGGAATGAAGCGCAAAAACACTTGTGCTGCGCGTGACTCTGGCAATGGAATGGTGCAAGTAGGAAGCCAATGCGCTGTCGTGCCGGACCGCGCGCGCCACTGAAGGGAAGCACTATGGCCGATGTGAACCGGGGCAATCGCCCGCTTTCACCGCATCTGACGATTTATCGCCCGCAATGGACCTCGATCACCTCGATCCTTGTACGGATCACGGGCAATGCCTTGTTGGTCGCGGGGCTGCTGATCGTGTGGTGGTTCGTGGCCGCGGCGACCGGACCTGCGGCGTTTGCGCTGGCGGACGGTGTGCTGACCAGCTGGTTTGGCAAAGTGGTGATGCTGGGGTCGATCTGGGCCTTGTGGTACCACAGCCTTGGCGGTTTGCGGCATCTGGTCTGGGATAGTGGCCGGATGCTGGATGTGGCCAGTTCGGAACGGGCAGGTCAGGCGATGGTCGCCCTGTCGGTCGTGCTGACGATCATCACCGTCATTATTTTGTAAGGATCGACCAAGATGGCATTTTTGACAGATCGCAAACGCGCGGTGGGCATGGGGTCGGCCAAGTCGGGCACGCATCACCATTGGCAGATGATGGTGACGTCCGTCGCCCTTTTGGTGCTGGTCCCACTTTTTGTTTTCACCTTCGGCATGATCCTTGGCGCGCCTTATGCCGAAGTCATCGCCTATTACCAGCGCCCGTTTCCGGCGGTGGTGGCCATTCTGACCCTGCTTGTGGGGTTTTTCCATTTTCGTCTGGGTGTCCAAACCGTGATCGAGGATTATGTCCATGGTTTCGCACGCAAGGCGGCGATCATTTTCATGATCTGCCTTTCTTATGCCGCGGCGGGGTTTGCGGTTTTCGCGATCATCCGCATCGCATTGTAATTTTCGGAGCACGACCACATGGCCGCTTATGATTACGAGACACATACCTATGACGCCATCGTCGTAGGGGCCGGGGGCGCGGGTCTGCGCGCGACCTTGGGGCTGGCCGAACAGGGCCTGCGCACCGCCTGCATCACCAAGGTGTTCCCGACACGGTCGCACACCGTTGCAGCCCAAGGCGGCATTGCTGCCAGCCTTGGCAATATGGGCCCTGACAGCTGGCAATGGCATATGTTCGACACTGTCAAAGGGTCGGATTATCTGGGCGATACCGATGCGATGGAATATCTGGCCCGCGAAGCCCCCAAGGCGGTCTACGAGCTGGAACATTACGGCGTGCCGTTTTCGCGCACCGAAGAGGGCAAGATCTATCAGCGCCCCTTTGGCGGCCACACGACCCAGTTTGGTGAAGGCCCCGCCGTGCAGCGCACCTGTGCAGCTGCCGACCGCACCGGCCATGCGATCCTGCACACGCTTTATGGTCAGTCGCTGAAACAGAAGGCCGAGTTCTATATCGAATATTTCGCGCTCGACCTGATCATGTCCGATGACGGTGTCTGTCAGGGCGTCATCGCATGGAAGCTCGACGATGGCACCATGCATGTGTTCAACGCCAAGATGGTGGTGCTGGCCACCGGCGGCTATGGCCGCGCCTATTTCAGCGCCACATCCGCCCATACCTGCACCGGTGACGGTGGCGGCATGGTCGCGCGGCAGGGCCTGCCCTTGCAGGATATGGAATTCGTGCAGTTCCATCCCACCGGCATTTACGGCGCAGGCTGCCTGATCACCGAAGGCGCGCGCGGCGAAGGCGGCTATCTGACCAATTCCGAAGGCGAGCGTTTCATGGAACGCTATGCCCCGAACTACAAAGACCTTGCCCCGCGCGATTACGTCAGCCGCTGCATGACGATGGAAATCCGTGAAGGCCGCGGTGTGGGTGCGAATGGCGACCATATCCACCTGAACCTGAACCACCTGCCGAAAGAGGCTTTGGCAGAACGTCTGCCCGGCATTTCCGAAAGCGCCAAGATTTTTGCCGGCGTCGATGTGACCAAGGAACCGATCCCTGTTTTGCCGACCGTGCATTACAACATGGGCGGTATTCCGACGAATTATCATGGCGAGGTACTGAACCCCACCGCCGCGAACCCCACCGCGATCGTGCCCGGCCTGATGGCCGTGGGCGAGGCGGGCTGTGCCTCTGTGCATGGCGCGAACCGGTTGGGGTCGAACAGCCTGATCGATCTTGTGGTTTTTGGCCGTGCCGCCGCGATCCGGGCGGGCCATGTCGTGGACCGCAAGGCTGCCAATCCGACCCTGAACAAGGCGTCTGTCGATGCCAGCTTTGGCCGGTTCGACCGGTTGCGCCATGCCAAGGGCAACGTCGGCACGGCCGAGCTGCGTCTAGAAATGCAGCGCGCCATGCAGGAAGACGCCGCCGTGTTCCGCACCGACAAGACGCTGGCCGAAGGTGTCGCCAAGATGACCGCGATTGCGGGCAAGATGGATGATCTGAAGGTCACCGACCGGTCCTTGGTCTGGAACAGCGACCTGATGGAAACGCTGGAACTGGACAACCTGATGCCGAACGCATTGGCAACCATCGTGGGCGCCGAGGCCCGCAAGGAAAGCCGCGGTGCCCATGCGCATGAGGATTACCCCGACCGCGACGATGCGAAATGGCGGGTTCACACGCTGGCCTATGTCGATGGCGCGAAAACGACGCTGGCCTATCGCCCCGTCATCACCAAGCCGCTGACATCCGAGGCCGAAGGCGGGATTGCCGAAGACCGGATCAAGCCGAAAGTGCGCACCTTCTGATGCGCTGGGCGGCGGGCCTTTTGTTGGGGCTGGCGGCCTGCGGTCCGGTATCACCGGAACGCGCCGCCGACCGCTGCGAGGAACGCGCCCGCGCCGCACAGGGGCCGACGATTGGCCTGACGCTGGGGGCGAACAGCAACAGCGGACCTTTTGCCAGCGGCAGTATTGGGATCACATCCGATGCGATCCGCGGGCGCGATCCTGTGCAGCTATATGATGAATGCGTGTTCCGGCTGACCGGTGAAATGCCGGTCCGGCCGGTGCGGCTGCGGTGATCATCGCGCGCCAGCGGTGACAAAAGCCATCGTATGGTCGATGCAGGCTGTCGTC
This sequence comes from Loktanella sp., assembly GCA_017542965.1. Taxonomy (GTDB): domain Bacteria; phylum Pseudomonadota; class Alphaproteobacteria; order Rhodobacterales; family Rhodobacteraceae; genus Yoonia. The sequence goes on from JAFWEI010000008.1 coordinate 21,022, forward strand.
ATGCTGTTACTGGTCCCAGACTGCTAATGGCGGTGGTGAGCGACGCCGCGATCAGGTCACTGCGGGTCGATTGTGCGAAATCAAGGCACAGCAGGCGTCTTTGCTGCAATTCATCATCGCTCATGTCGATCAGCCGCTTCATCATCTGCACTAGCGGTTTGGGGCGTTGGCCATCATAAAGCAGATCGTGGTTGCCGGGCGGGGTGATGGCGCGCATTTCTGCGCGGTCTGGGCCGATCACCGGCAGGCCGAAGGTTTGCGCCAGCATGACGCTGCCCGATGTGAAGAAATCACCAAAAGGCGCAAGAAACACCTGCGCGGCGCCAAAGATGTCGGGCACATCGGCATCGGGGATGAACCCGTCCCTGACGCTGACCTGCGGCAGATCAAGCACCGGCTGCATCCGCCGCATCGCGCGGCGCATGGTCTTGCCCGCGATCAAGAGGTCGAAATTTGTCCAATGGCGCGCCAGCCGCGCAATGGTGTCGGGCAGCAGTGCGATCCCCTTGTTGCCGCGCATCGTGCCAAAGAACAAAAACCGGCGGTTGGGTGATGATGGCAGCGGGCGGCCCAAGGTGACCCCGGCCGGTTCATAGGCACCCAGATAGCTGGGATGCGGGATGATCCTGATTTTTTCCGGGGCCACGCCCCAATCCTCGATCATATGCTGCGCGGCATGTGGGGCATGGACATGCACCAGATCGGCCAGCGCGCAAAGCTGGCCACGCCCCCCAGGCGAAACTTTCGGCATCACGTTCGAAATGGGCGCGTTTGTTATGGATCGTCCAAAAGATCTTGCCACCCGCATCCTTGAACGCCTGCAACCGATCAACCAGTGTTTGTGCGTTAATCCGGTTCGCATCCGGGTCGTCATCGCGCCCGAACATCCGGTCATCCCAATGCAGATGCACAACGGGGCTGACCTGCCCTGCGGCATATTGTGCAAGCTGGCCCAGATCCTTGGCCCCCGCCAACGGGACATAAGGCCCCGCAGGTCCATAAAGCAACCGGTGATACGGGTTCCCATGCGCATAGGGTATGTTCAAGATACTGATAATAGTAACAAATTCCTAATAAACACACATGGTTGGACAGCTTTTGTCCCAATCACACCGCGCTGTCGCAACGCGCGACGTTGACGGCGGAGACAATGCTTTGAATACAGTACTTTCGATCCTGCTGGAAAGGCTATATGTCTTGGGTAACACCAGCAATCGACGATGAAGACGCGGATAAAGGTCTGAAAAATGGTACAACTGACACTTCCAAAAAATTCCCGGATGACGACAGGCAAGACCTGGCCAAAGCCCGCGGGTGCGACCAATCTGCGCAAGGTGCAGGTCTATCGCTGGAATCCCGAGGACGGGAAGAACCCGCAACTGGATACCTATTTTCTGGATATGGACAGCTGCGGGCCGATGGTTCTGGATGCGCTGATCAAGATCAAGAATGAAATCGACCCGACCCTGACATTCCGCCGGTCCTGCCGCGAGGGGATTTGCGGGTCTTGTGCGATGAACATCGACGGGATCAACACGCTGGCCTGTATCTATGGCATGGACGAGATCAAGGGCGACATCAAGATTTACCCCCTGCCGCATATGCCCGTGATCAAGGACCTGATCCCCGATCTGACCCATTTCTATGCGCAGCATGCCAGCATCATGCCGTGGCTCGAGACCAAGTCGAACACCCCCGCCAAGGAATGGAAGCAATCGGTCGATGACCGCAAAAAGCTGGACGGTCTGTACGAATGCGTCATGTGCGCCTGCTGTTCGACATCCTGCCCGTCGTACTGGTGGAACGGCGACCGGTATCTGGGGCCAGCCGCGCTGTTGCATGCCTATCGCTGGATCGTGGACAGCCGCGACGAGGCCACGGGTGAGCGGCTGGATGAACTGGAAGATCCGTTCAAGCTTTATCGTTGCCACACGATCATGAACTGCGCCAAGACCTGCCCCAAGGGGTTGAACCCGGCCAAGGCGATTGCCAGCATCAAGGGCATGATGGTGGAGCGGGTGGTCTAAAAACTTTGTTGCCTCCGGCGGGGATATTTAGGCTCGAAAGATGATGAATATTCCCGATGATGCCGATGCGCGGCGCGCCGTTACACCGGTGATCTGCTATCCCACCGATAGCTTGCCGCGCCCTGATATGGCCGTTTTGCAGGCGGCTGCGGCGGCGGCGCAGGGGGCGGAGCGTGTTGTAGTTCCGCCACGCGATGCGGCGGCGATCCGCGTGCCTGCGGGGTCTGTGTTGCGGATTTCTGCGGTGGATGGGCCGCAGGTCGGTGATCTGAACCTGTTTGCCGCCGATAATCTGGATGAGCGTTTTTATTCCGGCAAGACCCGTGCCTTGCATGGCACCCATGTCACGACGGGCGACAGGCTCTGGTCGTCGTTTCCCTATCTGCGGCCGATGGCGACCATCGTGGCCGATACGCTGGGCTGGTACGGGATCGACCAGTTTGGCGGGTCGGTGCATGATGTGATCGGCACGCGCTGCGATCCTTATACGGGGCGTTTGCTGGCGGGGGTGGATTACCACCAGTGCTGCCATTCCAACCTGACCCGCGCCTTGGCCGATGCGGTGCAATTGCCCTTGGCACAGGCGGAACGCCATGTGCATGACGTGCTGAATGTCTTTATGTGTACCGGTTTCACCCGTGACACCGGCCAGTATTTCATGAAAGCCAGCCCGGTGCGTCCGGGGGATTATATCGATCTGTTCGCGGAAATCGATCTGCTGGCGGTGCTGAGCGCCTGTCCGGGCGGCGATTGCAGTGCCGAACATTCATCCGATACTGCGGCCTGCTATCCTTTGGTCATGGAACGGCGGGTGCCGCGGGCCGGTGATCTGGACGGCTGGGTGCCGCCTGAGGTCAACGCCTATGAGGGGTCGCACGGCCGCTAGGCAAAGGCTGCTTGCAAGGCGATTTCCACCATGTCGCCGAAGCTGCGTTCGCGGTCTTCGGCGGGCAGGGCGTCATGCGTGATCAGGTGGTCGCTGACTGTCAGAACCGCCAGCGCGCGCCGGTTGTAGCGTGCGGCAAGGATGTAAAGCTCGGCCGCTTCCATTTCCACGGCAAGGATGCCGTGCCGCATCATCTGGTCATTCAGGTCGGGCCGTTCGTCATAGAACACATCCGAGGAATAGATCCCGCCGACATGGGTGGTCGTGCCTTTGGCCAGTGCGGCCCGATGCGCCGCTGTCAGCAGCCCGAAATCGGCGCAGGGTGCGAAATTCAGATCCTTGAAGATCCCGCGCGACGGTGTTGACAGCGTTGTGGCTGTCATGGCGAGGATCACGTCGCGGATGCCGATATGGTCCTGCATGCCGCCGCAGGACCCGATCCTGATCAGGGTTTGCGCATCGTAGTCGCGGATCAGTTCATTGGCATAGATCGACAGCGACGGCATCCCCATGCCGGACCCCTGGATCGTGACCGGATGACCGTGCCATGTGCCGGTATAGCCCAGCATCCCGCGCACCTGGTTGATGCAGCGCGCATCGTCCAGAAACGTCTCTGCCGCCCATTTCGCGCGGTAGGGGTCGCCAGGCATCAGCACGGTCGGGGCGATATCGTCTTTTGCTGCGCCGATATGGACTGTCATCAGCGTCTCCTGTCGTTGCAGCAAAGCGCGCCGGGGGCGTCTAGGCGGGAAAGGGTCAGGCCCTTTCCCGCGTTTGTTTCAGATTTCCATCGCTTCAGGCGAGGTGCCGTTGGACAGCGCGTCCTTGAACCAGGCGGGCTGGCGGCCTTTGCCGGTCCAGGTCTGGGTGGTATCGGCAGGATTGCGGTATTTCGCGGGCGCCGAAGATTTTGGCCCGGTCTTGCCTTTGCGCACAGCCGTGCCGGTGATTTCTGCCAGTGAAAAGCCGTGTTCCGCTGCGGCCTTTTCGGCGGCGGCAAGGGCGGCTTTCTTGTCTTTTTCTGCCACGTCAACCATGGCCTTTTCGACTTGCCGCTTCAACGTTTCAAGTTCGCTGCGCGTCATGGAGGAAAGGTCTTTGTTCATCGATGCAAATCCATATTGGTGTTTTGATCAGGATTGCATATCAGTATTGCTATCGAAAGAAAATGAAAACAACTTTTGTATAGTCAAAAGGACATGATCATTCGGCTGCCGTCGCGCGCGGATCGGCCAATCTGATGATATCGGCCATAATCTTGTTCAGTTGGAAATCTTTCGGCGTATAGACTTTTGCAACACCCATGGCGTGCAATGCAATGGCATCCTCGTCGGGGATGATGCCGCCTGCAACCACAGGTATATCGCCCAGCCCCGCCGCGTGCAGTTTGGCCATCACATCGCGCACCAGCGGCACATGTGATCCCGACAGGATCGACAGGCCGATCACATGGGCCCCGTTGTCGCGGGCGGAGGCAATGATTTCATCGGGTGTCAGGCGGATACCCTCATAGGCGATGTCCATTCCGCAGTCGCGCGCGCGGGCAGCGATTTGTTCGGCCCCGTTCGAATGACCGTCAAGCCCAGGTTTTCCCATCATAAATTTCAATCTACGCCCCAGCGCGGTGCTGACCTGATTGACCTGTTCGCGCAAATCGTCCAGCCCTTCTGTCCGGTTTGACGGGTTGGCGCTGACCCCCGTGGGCGCGCGGTACTGGCCGAAAACGGCGCGGATCACGTCGGACCATTCGCCGGTCGTGACCCCCGCCCGCGCACAGGCGATCGACGGGATCATGATATTGGTGTTGCTGCTGGCCGCCGCACGCAGGGCGGTCAGGGCTGCGCGCACTTGCTGCGGGTCGCGGGCGGCCTTCCATGCGGCCAGCCGGTGCAGCTGGTCGGCTTCGGCCTTGGGGTCGGCGACCATGACCGCGTCGTCACCTGCTGTCAGCGGCGAAGGCTCGCCCGCCTGCCATTTGTTGACCCCGACGACAGTGGTGCTGCCGGTTTCAATGCCGGTGATTCGCGCGGCATTGCTTTCGACCAGACGCGATTTCATATAGCCGATGGCCTTGACCGCCCCGCCCATGCCGTCGATCTGCGCCAGTTCGGCGCGCGCGCCGTCTTTCAATGCGCTGACCTTGCGGTCGATGGCGGGATTGCCGTCAAACAGATCATCGAATTCCAGCAGGTCGGTTTCATAGGCCAGAATTTGCTGCATCCTCAAAGACCATTGCTGGTCCCAAGGGCGCGGCAGGCCCAGGGCTTCGTTCCATGCGGGCAATTGCACGGCGCGGGCGCGGGCATTTTTCGACAGGGTCACCGCCAGCGTTTCCAGCAGAATACGATAGACGTTGTTTTCAGGTTGTTGTTCAGTCAACCCTAGGGAGTTCACCTGCACGCCATAGCGGAACCGGCGGTATTTGGCGTCCTCGACCCCGTACCGCGTGGCGCAGATTTCGTCCCATAATTCGACAAAGGCGCGCATCTTGCACAATTCGGTCACAAACCGGATACCGGCATTCACGAAAAACGAAATCCGCCCGACCATTTCGGGGAAATGTTCGGCAGCCACCTTGCCGCGCAGGTCGTCCAGCACGGCGGTCGCGGTCGCCAGTGCAAAGGCCAGTTCTTCCTCGGGCGTCGCCCCCGCCTCTTGCAGGTGATAGGAACAGACGTTCATCGGGTTCCATTTCGGCAGATGTTCACGGGTATAGGCCGCGATATCGGTGATCATCCGCAGGCTGGGTTCGGGCGGGCAGATATAGGTGCCGCGCGACAGATATTCCTTGATGATGTCGTTCTGCACGGTGCCTTGCAGTGCGCTGATATCGGCGCCCTGTTCTTCGGCCACGGCGATATACAGCGCCAGCAGCCACGGGGCTGTCGCGTTGATTGTCATCGATGTGTTCATCTGGTCCAGCGGGATATCGGCAAACAGCATCCGCATATCGCCCAGATGCGCCACCGGCACGCCGACCTTGCCCACCTCGCCCTTGGCCAGAATATGGTCGCTGTCGTAACCGGTCTGGGTGGGCAGATCAAAGGCGACTGACAGGCCCGTCTGCCCCTTGGCCAGATTGCCGCGATAGAGCGCGTTGGACGCCGCGGCGGTAGAATGGCCGGCATAGGTGCGGAACAGCCAGGGGCGGTCTTTTTGCATCTGCGACATCGGGCGTCTCCTGATTCATCGTGCGCAATTTAATTACGCTTTGATCCATTTATCGGACATTTTGTGGCGCTGTCAATTCGCTGCGTTGCGGCATGGCGGGATTTACCTTGGCGGGGAACCCTGTCATTTTCTGCGGATGACGCAAACCATCTCCATGCCGGTATGGGCCTTTGTTCTGATCATCGTGTTCGCAGGTGTCACCTTTGCGTCGCATTTCCTGTTTCCTTCGGTGCGCTGGTTTTTCCGCAAGCGCGCCGAACGGGTGATCGCGCGGGTCAACAAGAAACTGCAACGCCCGATCGAGCCGTTCAAGCTGGCGCTGCGCTATGACATGATCCAGCGCCTGATCTATGACCCGGAGGTGACGCAGGCCGTCGTGGACCATGCCCGCGCCAATAATGTCCCCGAAAACGTGGCCTTTGAAAAAGCCCGCAGCTATGCCCGCGAAATCGTGCCGTCGTTTTCCGCGACCGCCTATTTCAGCATCGGGATCAGGCTGGCGCGTTGGCTGTCGAAATCGCTGTACCGGATTCAGCTGGGCCGTCTGGACCGCAAGCGCATGGCCGAGATCGACCCAGATGCGGCGGTGGTTTTCGTCATCAACCATCGCAGCAACATGGATTACATGCTGGTCACCTATCTGGCCGCCAATGCTGGTGCCTTGTCCTATGCGGTGGGCGAATGGGCACGGGTCTGGCCACTGTCGCCGGTGATCCGGTCGATGGGGGCCTATTTCATCCGGCGCAATTCGCGCGGCGCGCTCTATCGCAAGGTGCTGGCGCGCTATGTGCAGATGGCCACGCGCGCGGGTGTGACCCAGGCGGTATTCCCCGAAGGCGGCCTGTCGCTGGATGGCAGGCTGGCCGCGCCGCGCACCGGATTGTTGAATTACATTATCGAGGATTTCGACCCCGCAAGGCGCGAGGTGATCTTTATCCCCGTCGCGCTGAATTATGACCGGGTGCTGGAAGATACGATCCTGATCGCGGCGCATAAGGCCGGCACGCGCCGGTTCCGCCCGCCTTTGGTGCATGTCCTGCGGCGGGTGGTGCGGCATGTCTGGCAGCGGATCACGGGCCGGTTTCAGGGTTTCGGCACCGCCTCGGTCAGCTTTGGTGAACCACTGGAACTGTCGTCTTTTGCGGTGACCGCGCAGGGGGACGTGACGCAGGCGCTGGCGCAAACCCTGATGCAGCGCATCGCGGATGTCACGCCGGTGCCCGGTGTGCCGCTGGTCGCGCGCCATGTGCTGGCCGATGCGCCGGTCACCACCGCGCAGATCATGCAGGATGTCGTCGGGTCGCTGGCGATGCTGGCCCAAAGGCAGGTTCCGCGCCCCCGCCGCGCGACCGCAGATGTTGTCACCGAGGCATTGGACCGCTTGCAGGCGCGCCACCTGATCGCGCGGGACGGCGATCTTTGGCGCGTGACCGAGCTAGGCAGGCCGGTCCTGGCCTATTACGCCAATTCCATTGCACATCATTTCGACATCCCTGCCGATGCCGCGCCTGTTTCTGCATCGCGGCAGACATAAAATTACAAAATGATGCGCTGTGGTGTTGCAATCTTGCGTGACGATTCGTATCAATTCCCCAAGGCCGCGTGATTCTGCACTGCGGCGCAACGGAATGATCGCGATGGAGAGTGACATGGCCCTTGATCTGACCACCGGCGAAGCGGCCTATGCCGCCGAACGCAAAGACCTTTATGCCATGGGCGAAATGCCCCCCCTTGGCCATCTGCCTGCGCAGATGCATGCTTGGGTGCTGCGCCGCGAACGGCATGGCGAACCCGAAACCGCGCTGCAGCTGGAAATCGTCGATTGCCCCAAGCCGGACAGCAACGAAGTGATCATTCTGGTGATGGCGGCGGGGGTGAATTACAACGGCGTCTGGGCCTGTCTGGGCCAGCCTGTTTCGACCTTTGATGTGCATAAGGCCCCTTATGCGATCCTTGGGTCCGATGCTGCGGGCATCGTCTGGGCCGTGGGCGACAAGGTCAAGCGCTGGAAAGTCGGTGACGAAGTCGTGGTCCATTGCAATCAGGACGATGGCGATGACGAGGATTGCAACGGCGGCGATCCGATGTATTCGCCCAGCCAGCGGATCTGGGGCTATGAAACCGCCGACGGGTCATTCGCGCAATTCACCCGCGTGCAATCGCAGCAATTGATGGCGCGTCCCCAGCACCTGACGTGGGAAGAAAGCGCCTGTTACACGCTGACGCTGGCCACCGCTTACCGCATGTTGTTCGGCCATGAACCGCATGACCTGAAACCCGGACAGAACGTGCTGGTCTGGGGGGCCTCGGGGGGGCTGGGGTCCTATGCGATCCAGCTGATCAATACGGCGGGGGCCAATGCGATCGGCGTGATCAGCGACGAAAGCAAGCGGGATTTCGTGATGTCGCTGGGCGCCAAAGGTGTAATCAACCGCAACGATTTTTCCTGCTGGGGCCAGTTGCCCACGGTCAATACCGCCGCCTATGACATCTGGCTGAAAGAGGCGCGCCGGTTCGGCAAGGCGATCTGGGACATCACCGGCAAGGGCAAGAATGTCGATATGGTGTTCGAACATCCGGGCGAGGCCACGTTCCCCGTGTCGTCGCTGGTCTGCAAGAAAGGCGGCATGGTCGTGATCTGCGCGGGCACTACCGGATTTAACTGCACCTTTGACGTCCGTTATATGTGGATGCACCAGAAACGGTTGCAGGGCAGCCATTTCGCCCATCTCAAACAGGCGAGTGCGGCCAACAACCTGATGGTCGAACGCCGTCTGGACCCCTGCATGTCGGAATGCTTTTCCTGGTCGGAAATTCCGCTGGCCCATACCAAGATGCGCCGCAACGAACACAAGCCCGGCAATATGGCCGTGCTGGTGCAGGCACCGGTGATGGGGCTGCGGACCTTTGCCGACACGATCGAAGCGTCACGGGAGGGACGCTGAGATCAACCTTTGCGCGCCATCGCCACCGGGTGGTGGCGCGCAAAGGGCAGGATGCGCTCCGCGCGGGAGTATTTGAAACAAAGCGATGGCAGGGTCTCTGCGCGGAATTTTTCTGTGCTGTGCATCAGATGGCGGTGGTGACGGGTGGCGGGCGCGGATAATGTCGCGCCATGAATGTCCCCGTGATCACCTTTTCCGACGACCAGGCCGAAGCCTGGGACAATGTGGCATCCGCCCTGCGCCAGGCGGGCGTTGATCTGGACGACAGCCTGCTGCAACCGCCGCAGAGCGACACATCATCGGCGCTGGCCGTGATCGGCAAGGCGGGGTCGGGCAAGACGATGCTGCTTGCGGCCTTGTACAAGGCCTTGGCCGAGGCGGGCGTCGATGTGATTTCCGGCGATTGGGAAGGCCGCAAGCGCAAGGACCGCCGCACGCTCGCGATCCTTGCGCCGACCAACAAGGCCGCGAGCGTGCTGCGCAACCGCGGCGTGCCGGCGACGACGATCCACCGTATTTTGTATACCCCCGTCTATGACCCCGAATATGAAAAGATCGCCGAATGGCTGGCAGGCCAAGGCGACCGCCCCGATATCGAAAGCCTGACCGATGTGGCGCTGGACCGCGCCTGGGCGTCTTATCAGATCAATACTTCGGTGCCTGCGGCCCTGGCGGCCGCGGGGCTGCGCGGCAGCGATTTCATCACCGGCTGGAAACGCCGCGAGGAGCCGCTGGATATCGGGTTTGTCGACGAAAGCTCGATGCTGGATGCCAAGCAGTTTGCCGATCTCAAGGAGATTTTCCCGACCCTGCTGTTGTTCGGGGATCCCGCACAATTGCCGCCCGTGCAATCCAGCGGTGGCATGGTGTTTGAAACCCTGCCCAAGGACCGTGTTCTGACGTTAAGCCGGATTCACCGGCAGGATGCCGATAACCCGATCCTTGATCTGGCCCATGCCTTGGCCGATCCGATGCTGGATTTCTACACTTTCGAGCGCATGGTGGCCGAGGCCGCCGCCCGCGACGACCGTGTCGTCATGGCCCAACGGGTCGAGGCCGATCTGATGGCGCGGTCGCCCTGTCTGGTCTGGCGCAATGCCACCCGGATCAAGCTGATCCATGCGTTCCGGTCTGCCTTTAACGCACCTGTCGATGCGCTGTTGCCGGGCGAGCCCCTGATCTGCGACGGGATCGAACTGCCGCTGAAGCACCGCAAGAAACGGCTGGATCTCGAGGCGCGCGGGCTGATCAAAGGCGCGCAGGTGATCTATCTGGGTGCGGGCAAGAAGCCCGGTTTTTCGCGCCTGCATGTGATCGGTGCCGAAGACCCGCGCATTTCCGCCGCCAGCATCGTCAAGATCGAGCTTGAGGGCGATGCAGAGCCGTTCATCCCCTTTGCGGCACGGATGGGGGCGACCTTTTTGCATGGCGCGGCTGTCACGATCCACAAGGCGCAGGGGTCGCAATGGGATACCGTGCAGGTCTTTGCCCCCGATATCGAAGTGGCCAGCCGCATGGGCCGGATGGAGGCAGGCCAGCCTTTGTGGAAACGTCTGGCCTATGTCGCGATCACGCGGGCGGAAACGCAATTGCGCTGGGTCGTGCGCAACCGGCTGGCGCGGCCGGAACTGGCACTGGGGGTGGATGATCTGGATGTCCCGGTCTCGACCCTGGAGTTGAAAGCGGAGGAAACATGAAAACCATCATCATCACAGGGGCCAGTGCCGGGATCGGGCGGGCCACCGCGTTGCATTTTCTGGATCAAGGCTGGCGTGTCGGCCTGATCGCGCGCAGGCCCGAGGTTTTGGCCGAAATGGCGCATCCCAATGCGGTGCCTTTGCCGTGCGATGTGACGGACGAGGCAGGCGTCGATGCCGCCTTTACCGCGTTCGGCCATCTGGATGTGTTGTTCAACAATGCGGGCATGTTCGGCCCCCAGACCACGATTGACGAAATCGCGCTGGATGACTGGCGCGCGGTGCTGGATGTGAACCTGACCGGCATGTTCCTTTGCGCGCGCGCCGCGTTCCGCCAGATGCGCCACCAGACGCCGCAAGGCGGGCGGATCATCAATAACGGGTCGATTTCCGCGCACACCCCGCGCGAAGGGTCGATCTGTTACACGACCACCAAACACGGCGTGTCCGGCCTGACCAAGACGCTGACGCTGGATGGCCGCGCATTCGATATCGCCTGCGGGCAGATCGACATCGGCAATGCACGCACCGAACTGGTGCAGGGGCTGGAACTCAAGCGCGCCGCCGAAGGCTTGCCGCCTTTACCGACGATGGCGGTGGAGGATGTGGCGCGTGCGGTGTTCCACATGGCGTCATTGCCGCCAGAGGCGAATGTGCAGACCATGATGGTGATGGCCTCCAAGATGCCGCATATCGGGCGGGGTTAACGCCGCAGCATTGTAAAGACCGCAGAGGCGAGCCAACCCGCGCCAATCGCGATGGCCAGTGACAACAGGCCATAGATGAACGCCTGTTCATGCGCGAGGTTGTAAAGCCAGCGTTCCAGCCCGACCTTGTTGACCGGAATCGTGGTCATGTAGGTGTCGATCACCGTGCCATTGCGGGTCAGGTAGATGCGCACGTCGTAATTGCCTTCGGTCAGGTTGGCAGGCATCGAAATCGCGCTGCGGAACAATGTGTCCTGATCCAGCGTCACGGCACCTTCGCGCATCTGGTACAGGTCCTGATCGGTCTTGATGCGGATCAGCGCCTCGGTAAAGGCGGCGCTGTCGGCGACCACGGCCCCTGCCGACCGGATCGCGCGGGGGATGCTGATGCGGTGGCGCAGGTCTTCGACTTCGCGCAGGATATCGGTGATCGGGGCGCTGGTGGCGACCGCATAGAACGACGGCGCGGAATTGACGAACACCGCGTCGGTGTTGACCCAGATGCCCATCTGCTGCGCCTTGCGCCGCACGGTGACAGGCTCGCTTGGGCCTGCGATGGTGATGATGACGCCAAGCGCGCTGTCCTGTGGCGGGGGGGCCGTGCGGCTGACCGCGCCAAAGACGATGATGTCGGACCCTTCAAAGGTGACGGTGATGGCGACTTCGTCCTGGCTCAGGCCCAGCACGATCTGCTCGGCCTTTGCTGGCAGGGCCAGCAGCATCAGAATGGCAAACAGGCGGATCATGAATGCCCCTCTGCGCCGAGCGAATAAAGTTCGGATGGCATGATCAGCAGGTCCAGCGCGATCTTGCCGCAGACCACCAGCACCATGATGGCCAGCAGGATGCGCAATTGTTCCGCCTTCATCTTGACCCCGATCCGGGTGCCGACCTGTGCGCCGATCACGCCGCCGATCAGCAACAAAAGCGCCAGCAACACATCGACGGTCTGGTTGGTGGTCGCATGCAGCATCGTGGTAAAGCCCGCGACAAAGATGATCTGCAACAGCGAGGTGCCGATCACCACCTTGGTCGGCATGCCAAGAATATAGATCATCGCCGGCACCATGATAAAGCCGCCACCCACCCCCATGACAGCGGCCAGTATCCCCACCAATATCCCCACCATGATGGGCGGGATGACCGAGATATACAGCCCCGACACCCGGAATTTCATTTTGAAAGGCAGGTTATGGACCCAGTTATGCTTGCGCCGCTGCGGCACGGCGCTGGGTCCGCGGGACCGTCTGATCGCGCGCAGGCTTTCGACGAACATCAGCGCGCCGATGGCCCCCAGAAAGACGACATAGCACAGCTGCACCAGCAGATCGACCTGACCCAGCGCGCGCAGGGTGTTGAAGATCACGATTCCGATCGCGGACCCGATCACCCCGCCGATCAGCAACACCCCGCCCATCACCGGATCGACGGTCTTGCGTTTGAAATGCGCCAGCACGCCCGAAATCGACGAGGCGACGATCTGGTTGGTGCTGGTCGCCACGGCCACCGCAGGCGGGATGCCGATGAAAAACAGCAAAGGCGTGATCAGAAACCCGCCGCCGACGCCGAACATCCCCGACAACACGCCCACAATGCCGCCCAACCCGAGTAACAGGAAGGCGTTCACCGAAACTTCGGCGATAGGAAGATAGATGTACATGGGCTGTTCCGGGGGCTTGTGCCGCTGGCCGCACCAAAGACGTTTCGGCGCCCTGTGTCAAACGCTCTCGTGCAACAAAGGCGGCATTCGCTGCATTTGCGCCACTTGGCGTCAATGCTGGTCGGGAACTGGACCTATGCCAGCCCGCGCAGATAGGCGCGCAGCACCTTTTCCAGCTTGGCCGCACCGATGGGGGCCATCGCCTTGGTATGTTCGTGGCTGATCGCCTCGTCGCTTAATCCTGCCGCCATATTGGTGATGGTGGAAATGGCGGCGGCTTTCAGGCCAAGGAACCGTGCAAGGATCACCTCTGGCACGGTGGACATGCCCACGGCATCTGCCCCCAGCATCGCGATCGCGCGGATTTCGGCGGGGGTTTCAAACGACGGGCCGGAATACCACGCATAAACCCCGTCTGCCATCTGGGTGCCGGTGCTGTCGGCGGCGGCGCGCAGCGCGCTGCGGATCGCGGGGTCATAGGCGTCTTTCATCGGGACAAAGCGCGCATCGGTGGGTTCCCCGATCAGCGGGTTCAGGCCGGAAAAGTTGATGTGGTCGCTCAGGCACATGATCGATCCCGTGGGCATATCCGCCCGCATCGACCCTGCGGCATTGGTCGCGATCACCGCCTGCCCGCCCAATGCGCGCAACACCTCTAGCGGCAGGCGCATCACGTCGGGCACGCCCTTTTCATAGTAATGCGCGCGCCCGCCGAAAACGGCGACGCGCATGCCTTCCAGATCGCCGATCACCAGCTTGGGATTATGCCCTGACACGCCCGCATGCGGAAAGCCCGGCAGATCATCGTAAGGGATCGCCACACCGTCCACCGCATCCGCGATATGACCAAGGCCAGACCCAAGGATCAGGCCCAGCCGCACGGGGGCATCGCCCGCGACGGATTTGATCTGCTGGCTAAGGGTTTCAGCGTTCTTTGACATAGGGTTGTCCGCCTGCGCGTGGGGGGATCGCCTTGCCGACAAAACCGGCAAGGATGATCACGGTTAGAATATAAGGAAGCACATCAAGGAACTGGCCGTTGACGCGGAAACCGATCACACTGGTGATGATGTCAGGGCGCAGCGACAAGGCTTGCAGGAAGCCGAACAGCAGGCATGCATAAAGCGCATACCATGGCCGCCATTTGGCAAAGATCAGCGCCGCCAGCGCGATATAGCCGCGCCCCGCGCTCATGTCCTTGACGAAACCGGCCTGCAGCGCGGTCGCCAGATAGGCCCCCGCAATGCCGCACAGCACGCCGCAGATGCCGACCGCGGCAAAGCGCAGCCCGATAACAGACACACCGGCGGTATCGACAGCGGCGGGATTTTCGCCCACGGCGCGCAGGCGCAGGCCGAACCGCGTGCGATACAGCACCCACCATGTCAGCGGCACCATCGCAAGCGCGACATAGACAAGGATCGTATGGCCCGAAATCAGTTCGAAATAGATCGGCCCGATCACCGGCACATCGCGTAGGGTTTCCGCAAAGGGCAGGGTGATCGGGTTGAACCGCCCGTCACCCGATAATTGCGGGGTGCGCCCGCCTTGGCGGAACCAGCTTTGCGCGACGACGACAGTCAGCCCCGCGGCCAGAAAATTGATCGCCACCCCCGAAATCAGCTGATTGCCGCGAAAGGTGATCGACGCCACCCCGTGGATCGCCGACAGGACCAGCGACGCGCCGATCCCCGCCAGCAGCCCCAGCCAGACATCGCCGGTGACAGCCGCAATCGCCGCCGACATGAATGCGGCGGCCAGCATTTTGCCTTCCAGCCCGATATCAAAGATACCGGCACGCTCTGAAAACAGGCCCGCCAGACAGGCTAGCAAAAGCGGTGTCGCCAGACGCAATGTCGCGTCCAGCATCTGCAGAAGGGTGGCGAAATCCATTTAGGCAACAGCCTCCGTCAGGAAGGGGAACAGCGCGAAAAAGCGGTCGGCAACCTCGGGGTTGCGGCGCAGGGCAGCCTCGGCCTGCGCTTGGGTGATGTCGTTCACCTGCGGTTTGTCGCGGCGCATGAAGAATTGCAGCCCCAGCATCGCGTCGAAACGGTCATCGGTGATGAATGGATCATGCGGGATGCGGGCCATCACGGCCTCGTTCGGGCGGAACACATTGGCGCGGTTCTTGACCGCCAGCAATGCCACCAGATGCGGCGGCACGTCGTCACCCGGGGTCTGCGCGATCACATGGTTTATCCAGCGGTGCAATTCATCCATCGTGATCATGCCAAGCGCCAGACAGCTGAGTACAAAGCCAAGGTCGGCGCCGGTGTCATCCTCGACACCGATCTTGAAAGGGCCTGCCATCATTGTCTTGCCCTGCGCATTGCCAGAAAAATCCGTTCCAGCGGCATGCGCACCATATTGTCCAATGCGCCGGTGAACAGGATCACCAAAGCCTGTATCACGATGATCAGTTCACGCGGGATCGACGTCCAGAGCGCAAGCTCTGCCCCGCCCTGATACAGAAAGCCGAATAGCAGGGCCGCCAGCAACACCCCGAAAGGATGGCTGCGCCCCATCAGCGCGACGGCGATGCCGATAAAGCCCGCACCTTCCACGGCGTTCAGCACCAGCCGTTCAGCCTCGCCCTGCACGTTGTTGATGGCCATCATGCCGGCCAGACCGCCGGACACCAGCATGGTGACCATGATGATCTTGGTCGGGCTGATGCCCGCATATTTCGCGGCTGATTCCGAATGGCCGAAAGACCGCAATTCATATCCCAGCCGCGTGCGCCAGATCAGCGCCCAGATCGCGACACAGGCCGCGACCGCCACGAAAAAGGTGACATTGGCCGGTGCGCCCCGGAAAAAGGTCGTCTCGCCGAAATTGAACATATCCTGAAACGACGGCAGATGCGTCGCGGGCGGAAAGGTCGCTGTCGCTGGTTCCATCGATCCCGGCACCTTGAGAGCGCCGATCAGCAGGTAATTCAACAAGGCGGCCGCGATAAAGTTGAACATGATCGTGGTGATCACGATATGGCTGCCGCGCTTGGCCTGCAGAAATGCGGGGATCGCGGCCCAAGCCGCACCGAACGCCGCCGCCATCAGGCCAGCCCCGATCAGGGCCAGCGACCAATGCGGCCACGGGATGTAAAGACAGGCCAGCGCCACGCCCAAACCGCCCAGTACCGCCTGACCTTCGCCGCCGATGTTGAACAGCCGCGCGTGAAAGGCGACGGATACCGCAAGACCGGTAAAGATGAAATTGGTGGCGTAATACAGCGTATAGCCCCAACCATAGGTGGACCCCAGCGCGCCATCGACCATCAGCATCAGCGCGGCCCACGGGTTTTCACCGATAGCAAGGATCACCAGCGCCGACAGCACCGCCGCCAGCAGGATCGAGATCAGCGGAATCAGGATCACATCGGCCCATTTTGGCATCACATCCATGATCAGACCCCTTTTCCGGCGTCGCCGCCTGCATAGGCAAGGTTTTCCGCGACGGCCTGAAACAGGTCGCCTGCGGGCGCGGTCGTCATGCCCGCCATCAGCAGACCCAGTTCTTTTTCGTCGGTGTCCTGTGGCATCCGCTCGCCCATGATTTTGCCGTCGAACATAACGGCGATCCGGTCGGACAGGGACAGAATCTCTTCCAGCTCGACCGAAACCAGCAAGATGGCCTTGCCCTGATCGCGCAGCGCAACGATCTGTTGGTGGATAAATTCGATCGCGCCGATATCGACGCCGCGTGTCGGCTGGCTGATCAGCAACAGGTCAGGGTTGCGTTCAATCTCGCGGGCCAGCACGATTTTTTGCTGGTTGCCGCCGGAAAAGCTTTTCGCGGCCAGTCTGGGGTCGGGCGGGCGCACGTCGAAACGGGCCATTTTCTCGGCGGTGTCGCGCAGGATCGCCTGATTGTCCATGAACAGACGTGAGCGTTGATAGCGCGCGTCATGGTGATAGCCAAAGGCGGTGTTTTCCCAAGCCTGAAAATCCATGATCAGACCTTCGCGCTGGCGGTCCTCGGGGACATGGGCGATGCCATGCGCGCGCCTGCTTTGCCCGTCGGATTGCGCGCCGGTCAGGTCAATCTCGACCCCGTTCATCCGCAGGCTGCCGGTGGCGCGTTCATAACCCCCCAGCACCTCGAGCAATTCGGACTGCCCGTTGCCCGCCACCCCCGCGATGCCCAGTATCTCGCCTGCATGGACGTCGAAACTGACGCCTTTGACGCGGTGGACACCTTTGTCATCTGTGACGTTCAGATCGCGGACTTCCAGTATCTTGCGCCCGATCACGGGCGGCGTCTTGTCCACGCGCAACAGCACCTTGCGGCCAACCATCAGTTCGGCCAGCTGGGCGGGGCTGGTCTCGGCGGTCTTGACGGTCGCTGTCATCTCGCCCCGGCGCATGACGCTGACGGTATCGGTGATATCCATGATTTCGCGCAGCTTATGGGTGATCAGGATGATCGTCTTGCCTTCACGGCGCAGGTTTTCAAGGATGCGGAACAAATGATCCGCCTCGGCGGGGGTCAGAACGCCGGTCGGTTCGTCGAGGATCAGGATATCGGCCTGCCGGTACAGCGCCTTGAGGATCTCGACACGCTGCTGCATGCCGACGCCGACATCCTCGATCACCGCATCGGGATCGACGTTGAGTTCGTATTCTTCGGCCAGCGCCTTCAACTCGCGCCGCGCGCGCGCAAGGGACGGGCGCAAGAGGCCACTGTCCTCGGCCCCAAGGATGACATTTTCCAGCACGGTGAAATTTTCCACCAGTTTGAAATGCTGGAACACCATCCCGATCCCTGCGGCGATGGCGGCTTGGCTGTCGCTGATATTGGCCTTTTTGCCCGCGATGAAAATCTCGCCTTTGTCGGCTTTGTAGAACCCGTAAAGGATCGACATCAGGGTCGATTTGCCAGCGCCGTTTTCACCGATGATCCCGTGGATCGTGCCGGGCATGACGCGGATGGAAATATCCTTGTTGGCCTGCACCGGGCCGAATGCCTTGGAAATACCTTTGAGTTCGATGGCGGGGGCTGGGGCAGTCATGCGGCACTTGTCCTTGTACAAAGGGCCGCGCGGATCAATGTCAGCGCGGCCCCGCTTTTATGGCCTGTCGGGCGTCTTAGAACGTCAGGGCAGGGCAGCTTTCGTCGGATGAATAATCATGCACAGCCAGCGTGCCTGCCGCGATATCGGCAGCGGCGGCATCGACGGCGGCCTGCATGTCGGTGGTGACCAGATCGGCGTTGAATTCATCCAGCGCGTAACCCACGCCATCATTCGCCACGCCCATCACGTTGAACCCTGTTTCCAGCGCCTCGCCTTGGGTGAATGCGTCATAAACCGCGTTATCCACGCGCTTGAGCATCGAGGTCAGGACCTGACCGGGGTGCAGATAGTTCTGGTTGGCATCGACGCCGATCGACAGGATGTTGCTGTCAGCGGCGGTCTGCAACACACCGACACCGGTGCCACCGGCAGCGGCGAACACCACGTCGGACCCCTGGCTGATCTGTGCCAGCGTCAGTTCGGACCCTTTCACCGGATCGTTCCATGCCGCAGGTGTGGTGCCGGTCATATTGGCGATCACGGTTGCTTCGGGGTTCACGGCCAATACACCTTGGGCATAGCCACAGGCGAATTTGCGGATCAGCGGGATGTCCATGCCACCGACAAAAGACACAGTGCCGGTTTCAGAGGCCATCGCAGCCATCATGCCGACCAGATAGGACCCTTCATGTTCGTTGAATACGACCGAACGGACGTTGGGCGCGTCAACGACCATGTCGATGATGGTAAAGCTGGTGTCGGGATAGTCGGCAGCCACTTTTTCCAGCGGCGTGGCCCATGAAAAGCCCGCCATCACAATCGGGTTGGCACCGGATTCAGCGAAACGGCGGATCGCCTGTTCACGCTGTGCATCGGACTGGATTTCGACCTCGGCATAGGTGCCGCCGGTTTCCGTCGCCCAACGCTCTGCCCCGTTATAGGCGCTTTCGTTAAAGGATTTGTCGAACTTGCCACCCAGATCGAACAGGATGGCTGGATCGGCGGCAGCGGCACCTGCGCTCAGAGCCAGTGCTGCGGATGCGCCAAGAAGTTTATGCATAACGGTCATCGTCGTCTCCCAAGTCGTTTTTCGAAGTCTTGCCGGCTGTTCGCCTGCGCCTTCGGTTGATTGCTTAGCCGACCATTGTCGGGCCATCGCAAGATAAGGCATGGGCGACTGACGAAGATCAACAGGTTTTTGCGCCAAATCGGGCATCTGTCAGAGGATTGATCGCCGGTCATGCACCTGACGCCGCGTTACTGGGCGACAACTGCCTTGCGCAGCACCAGCGCCGCGACAGGTGCTGCATCTTTGGGCAGATAATAACCGGGCCGCCGCCCGATCTGGGCATAGCCCGCCTGCGCATAAAGCGCGCGGGCGGCGTCATTATCCTCGGCCACCTCAAGAAAGATCACGGCGGCGCCTGCCGCCTGCGCCGCCGTTTCCGCCTGCGCCAGCACCGCGCGCGCCAGCCCCTTGCGGCGATGTTCGGGGGCGGTGGCGATGGTCAGCACCTCGGCCTCGTCCAGCGTCACGCGCAGCAGGGCAAAGGCGCGGTCGTCGCCCGTCAATACCATGCCGGGCTGGTCCAGCAGGCTGCGGAACTCCGCCGCCGACCATGCGCGCGTGCTGGAAAACGCCTGTGCGTGGATGCGGGCCAATGCCTCTGACGTCATGGCAGGATCACGGGGGCAGCGTCCCGCGCGGGGGCGGCATCGGCAGCGCGAACATATAGCGGCGTGGGGCGGGGATGATCCCCGCCGATCCGGCCCGCCGCGATCTGCGCCAGACAGCCCACATGCGCCGCAGGGCTGTGGTCGGTCGAAAGCGCGACAGCGCGCAAATCCCCGTAAGGCACAATGACCGCGTTGGCCATCGTGTCGAAATCCATCAGATAGGCTTGGTCGCGCGGGGCAGGCACCGCAACCTGTGCGCGATTGGACAGCCGCCGTGTCGTGTCGAACACCGACACCCCGACCGCAGGCTTGCCCAGCCCCAGCGCCAGACCGCGCGCGGCGCTGACCGAAATGCGGATGCCGGTGAAATTGCCCGGGCCGGTGCCCACGCCGATCCCGTCCAGATCACGCCATGTCAGCCCTTGGGCTGTCAGCATCTCTTGCAGCATCGGCATCAGATGTTCGGCTTGCCCTTTGGCCATGTCGTCGATGCGGGTGATGATCCGGTCGCCCAACAGCAAAGCGGCGGCGCAATGCGCCGCCGATGTGTCGAATGCGATCAGTCTGGTGTCAGGCGGCATGATTGATGCGCGTCCGCTCAGGCCGCGACAGGCCGGACCTCGATCACCTCGGGGATATAGTGGCGCAGCAGGTTTTCGATGCCCATTTTCAGCGTCAACGTGGATGACGGGCAACCGGCACAGGCACCCTGCATATGCAGATAGACGATGCCGCGGTCAAAGCCGTGGAATGTGATGTCGCCGCCATCCTGCGCCACGGCAGGGCGCACGCGGGTGTCCAGCAATTCCTTGATCTGGGTGACGATGTCGCCATCCTCGCCACTGTGGTCGGCATGTCCGCTGACGGGTTTGTGGTCGGCGGCCATCACTGGCTGGCCCGACTGGTAATGTTCCATGATCGCGCCCAGAATGCCGGGCTTGATATGGTCCCATTCCGCGCCATCGGCCTTGGTCACGGTGACGAAATCAATACCAAAGAACACGCCCGACACGCCACCAGCGGCAAAGATGCGCTGGGCCAGCGGCGAATGCTGCGCGGCCTCGGCATTGGGGAAATCGGCAGTGCCAACCTCCAGCACGTTTTGTCCGGGCAGGAATTTCAGCGTTGCGGGGTTCGGGGTCGATTCGGTCTGGATGAACATGATGCGGACCTTCTGTTTCAGGCTTTGAATATGCGCATGCGCGCGCGATCTGTCAAGGATTTGGAACGATTCTAAACTACGCCGGCGTCAGGTAATCGATTCGAGCCGTTCTTTCGACAGGTCCCCCGGCACGATGGTGATCGGTACCGGCAGGCTGCCGGCCTGACGGCTGAGTTGTGTGACCAGCGGGCCGGGGCCTTTGGTATCGGTGCCAGCGCCCAGCACCAGAACGCCGATTTCGGGGTCTTCGGTGATCTGCGCGATGATTTCAACCAGCGGTTCGCCTTCGCGGATGATCAGTTCTGGGTGGATATTCTGCTTGTCGCGCATCCATTTGGCGAAAACCTCGTAATGGACTTCGATCCGTTCGCGGGCCTCGGCGCGCATGATTTCACCGACACCGATCCAGTGGTTGAATTCGTCGGGCGGGATCACCGACAAGATCGTCACACCACCGCCAGACCGTGCCGCACGCATCGCAGCGAACCGCATCGCGTTCAGACATTCGCGGCTGTCGTCCAGCACCACCAGAAACTTGCGCATGTTCATACTCCTGTTCGGGGGCATAGTGCAGCAGGAACATGGCACTGGCAACGGGTGGGCCGCGTTGGCACCCGGTGCCGGGGAACACCGGGTGCCTGCGAGACCAAGGTGTCACTGGGGAGGCGACACCTAGCCGGGGCGGAGCAGAGCGAATCCATGCAGCGCCTGTGCAGCCTCCCACCTGCCGGATTCAGTTTTGTGACAGCTTATACGCGAAATCGACCAGCGCCTGCACGTCCAGCCTGTTGTTGCTCATCCGCAATGCGCCGCTGGCATCGCGGGGCCAGTCGGCCTGCGGTTTGTCGGTATAAAGCTCGACCCCGTTATTGTCGGGGTCACGCAGATAGACAGCCTCGCTGACGCCGTGGTCGGCCGCACCGTCCAGCGGAAGACCCGCCGCCAGCACCCGTGCCACGACCGCACCCAGCGCCGCGCGGTCGGGAAAAAGGAATGCGGTGTGGTAAAGCCCCGTATGTCCGGCAGGCGGTGGCGTCGCGCCAAGGCTGTCCCAGGTGTTCAGCCCGATATGGTGGTGATAATCGCCAGCGGCGAGAAAGGCTGCACCTGTCCCGAACCTCTGTGTGACGTGAAAGCCCAGGATATCGCCATAAAAGGCAATCGCGCGGTCAAGATCGGACACACGCAGATGGACATGGCCGATACGGGTGGTGGCAGGGGCAGACATGGGGGTGATCCTTTCAGCTATGCTGTCAGGATAGGCATGATCCGCCCCGCCGTCATCGGGCAGGAATAGAGGGATGCTGTGCGCCTTTGCAGATCAGCCGCGCAGCAGGCCCACGATGTCATAGGTCCGCTGCAGCACGGGTTGCGCGATGGCGCGCGCCTTGTCGGCCCCTTGGGCCAGAATGCGGTCAATCTCGGCGGGATCGGCCATGAACCGTGCCATGTCCTGTGAAATGGGGGCCAGTTTCGCCACCGCTAGATCGGCCAGCGCGGGCTTGAACGTGCCCCAGCCGGCACCCGGATATTGCGCGATCACCGCCTCTGGTGTGGTGTCGTCAAGGGCGGCATAGATATCCACCAGATTGCGCGCCTCGGGGCGGGTTTTCAGCCCTTCGACGGTTTCGGGCAAAGGTTCGGGGTCGGTCTTGGCCTTTTTGAACTTTTTGGCGATCGTGTCGGCATCATCAAGCATGTTGATGCGTTCCATGTCGCTGTCGCCGGATTTGGACATTTTCTTGGTGCCGTCGCGCAGGTTCATCACCCGTGTGGCGGGCCCGTCGATCACCGGTTCGGTCAGCGGAAAGAAATCGACGCCGTAATCGTGATTGAATTTAGCCGCGATATCGCGCGTCAGTTCCACATGCTGTTTCTGGTCCTCGCCCACCGGCACATGGGTCGCGTGATAGAGCAGGATGTCCGCCGCCATCAGCGACGGATAGGCATAAAGCCCCAGAGACACCTTTTCCGCGTTCGACCCCGCCTTGTCCTTGAACTGGGTCATCCGGTTCATCCAGCCCACGCGTGCGACGCAGTTGAAGATCCAGCCCAATTCGGCATGGGCCGCAACACGGCTTTGGTTGAACAGGATGGATTTTGCAGGGTCCAGACCGGCGGCCAGATAGCCCGCCGCAACCTCGCGCGTGCCATGGGCCAAATCCGCAGGGTCCTGCCAGACGGTGATCGCATGCAGATCGACAACGCAATAGATGGTTTCCATCGTGCCCTGCATGCCGACGAACCGTTTGATCGCGCCCAGATAATTGCCCAGTTGCAGGCCGCCCGAAGGTTTGATCCCCGAAAAGACGCGCGGGGTAAAGGTTGGCTGGGTCATGGGGCAACGTCCGGGCTGGATTTCAGGGCAAGCGTCGCATACCCATGCCAGACAGGCCCGTCAACTTCAACCGCCCGAAGGTTCCCGATGTCCGACAACATGTCCGAGAAGCCGATCAATGACCTTTCACCTGTCGTGATCGGCCTTGCGCTGCTGATCATCGGCGCAGAGGCCGCGTTCCAGCTGGCCAATGCGGGGCTGATCGGCGGGCCGCGTGGCCTTGGCTGGCGGATGGAGGCGGTGGGCCGGTTCGGCTTTTCGCCCGCCGTGCTGGACCGCGTGCTGGTGCAGGGCGATTGGTCGGTTGATATGCTGATGCGCTTTGTGACCTATCCTTTCGTCAATGGCGAAATCGTGCAGACGGCGTTCTGCGCCGCGCTGACACTGGCCTTGGGCAAGTTCACGTCGGAATATTTTGGCGGGCTGAAGGTTTTGGCGATCTATCTGGTGACCGCGATCATCGGGGCTGTCGCTTACGGCCTGCTGGTTGATGGCAATGCGCCGCTGCTGGGGGGCTTTACACCCGTCTATGGCCTGATCGGGGCTTATACCTATGTGCTTTGGCTGCGGCTGGGGCAGGCGGGGGAAAACCAGTTGCTGGCGTTCCGGCTGATCGGGTTTTTGCTGGCGCTGCAACTGGGGTTCGGGCTGATCTTTGGCGCGGGCCAGTCATGGATCGCGGAACTGTCGGGCTTTGTCGCGGGGTTCGTGCTGGCGGTGCCATTGGCACCCGGTGGCTGGACCATGCTGCTGGCGCGCATGCGGCAGAGGTCGTAAAGGACTTTTATGCCTCCGGCGGGGATATTTGGGCTCGGAAGATGATTGCGATCAGCGTTTCATCGCGCGCCGGAATTCGGCGAGTTTGAACGCGCCGATGACCTGGCCCGTGCCGAAATAGGTGACGATACCTGCCATGATCAGCACCAGCAGCGCCAGATAGCGCCATGTCGGGATGTCGAAAAACGGTGCCATCACGGCGGCGAGTGCGGCGAGAACGACACCCATCACAGCTGCAGCCGCGATGATCCGCGGCAGGCGCGATTTGAACCGCGTGTCGAAATCGGCCGCATCCCCCATGTCGCGGCTGCCGCGCCACAGAAGCCAGACCATCGCCCATGCTGTCAGGCTGGTGCCCCAAGCGGCGGCGATGAAGCCGATCAGCGGCGACAGACCCACGGCAAGGGCGGCATTCAGCACCAGCGCGACAAGGGCGTAATAGAACGGCCGTTTGGTGTCTTCGCGTGCGAAGAACAAAGGTTGCAGTGTTTTTTGCATCACGAAGGCGGGCAGCCCCAGCCCGTAGACCGCGACGGCCAGCGCCGTGGCATTGGTGTCGGCGGCGTCGAACGCACCGCGTTCGAACAGCACCCCGACGAGCGGCAAGGCGATGACCATCAGCGCCACTGCGGCGGGGATCGTCAGGGCGAGCGAGACTTCGCAGGCGCGGTTGAACGCATCCTTGCCGCCCGCCATGTCATTGGCGCGCAGGCGGCGCGACAGGTCGGGCAGCAGCACCACGCCGATGGCGATGCCGACGACCCCCAAGGGCAGTTGATAGAGCCGGTCGGCATAGGACAGCCATGAAAAAGCACCGTCAAAATAGCTGGCGACCTGACGACCCACCAGCAGGTTGATCTGCACAACACCACCGGCCAGCGCGGCAGGCGCGGCGATGATCGCCAGCCGTTTCAGGGCAGGGGTCATCCTTGGTCGCCCGATCCGCAGGGTAAAACCGGCGCGGTTTGCTGCCCACCAGACCAGCGCCAATTGCCCGATCCCAGCCAGCGGCACAGCGCAGGCCAGCCAAAGCCCGATCCGTTCGGGCTGTTCTATTGCAGGCATTGTTCCGGTGGCCGCCGCGATCAGGATCGCGGCCACGAAACCCGCGTTCAGGATCACCGGCGCGGCAGCTGCTGCGGTGAACCGGCCCATGGCATTCAGCACACCTGACAGCAAAGCCGTCAGCGAGATGAACAGGATATAGGGAAAGGCGATCCGCCCGTAATACACTGCGAGATCAAAGCGTTCGTCGCCGATAAACCCGCTGGCCATCGCTGCAACCAGCGCAGGCATGGCGATAATGCCGATCACGGTGAAGCCCGACAGGATCACCGACATCGCCAAAAAGGCATCCTGCGCAAATTCCTGCGGGCCGTCATCGGCCTCCAGCTTTTTGGAAAACATCGGCACGAAGGCCATGTTGAACGCGCCTTCCGCAAAGAACCGACGGAACAGGTTGGGCAAAGAAAAAGCCGCGAGAAAAGCCTCGGCCACAGGGCCGGAACCCAGATAGGCCGCGATGAAGATATCACGCACGAACCCCGCCAGACGGCTGAGCAGCGTCCACAGGCCCACCGTGAAAAAGCCCGACATCAGGCGCACCTGTTTCATGACCTTGCCCGCCGCGCAAAATTCACGATATGGCCCGCTGCGCGCCTTGCGCGATGGCCTCGCGCAATTTGCGTTCAAGGCTCTGGCGCTTGGCCTCGGAATGATATTTCAGCCCGACCATATCCTTGACGTAGAAGGTATCGACCACCTGTTCGCCATAGGTCGCGATCACGGCAGAGGCGATATAGACATGCGCATTGGCCAGGGTGCGCGTCAGATCGTACAAAAGGCCGGGGCGGTCGCGGGTGTCCACCTCGATGATCGTATAGATTTCGGACCCGTCGTTATCAAAGGTGATCTTGGTATCGACGCGGAAGGCGCGTTCGCGTTTCTTGATCTTGTCCTTGTCTTTCAGCGCCTCGCGCGCGACCACTTCTCCGCGCAGGGTGCGCACGATCATCTGGCGCAGGCGTTGCAGCCGGCTTTCCTCGTAGGGATTGCCGTCGCCGTCCTGCACCCAGAACACGGCCGTGGCATAGCCGTCCTTGGACGTATAGGTGCGCGCATCCACGATATTGGCCCCCACCAGTGCCAGCGCGCCGGTCATCCGGCTGAACAGGCCCGGATGGTCCACCATGGCAAAACAGGCGCGGGTTGCGTCGCGGTCGGCGTCCAGCATCAGGTCGATGCAGACCTGATCATCGTCGATGTCGCGCAACAGATTGGCAAAGATCACCTGCGCGGCATTGGGCAGGCCCTGCCAATAGGGGCCGTAATGGCGGCCGACCTCGGTTTTCAGCGCCTTGGCGTCCCAATCCGACAGCGCGGCGCGCAGGGCGCGTTTGGCCTCGGCCTCGCGGCTTTCGCGGTTGAGATCCTCCAGCCCGGTTTCCAGCGCGGCGCGCGTGGCCTTGTAAAGGTTGCGGATCAGCACCGCTTTCCAGTTGTTCCAGGTGCCGGGGCCGACGCCGCGGATGTCGCAGACCGTCAGCACCGTCAGCAAATCCAGCCGTTCCACCGATTTGACCGCATTGGCAAAGCCGCGCACCGTGCGTGGTTCGGCAATGTCGCGTTTTTGCGCCACATCCGACATCAGCAGGTGATAGCGGATCAGCCATTCGACAGTGTCGCTTTCTTTCTTGTTCAGCCCCAGACGCGGGCAAAGTTTGCGCGCGATCTGGGCGCCAAGGATGGCGTGATCCTCGGGGCGGCCCTTGCCGATATCATGCAGCAACAGCGCCACATAGAGCACCTTGCGGCTGATCCCGCGCTTGAGAATGCCGGACACCACCGGCAATTCCTCGACCAATTCGCCGCGTTCGATCTGGGCAAGGTTGCTGATGCATTGGATCGTGTGTTCGTCCACGGTGTAATGGTGATACATGTTGAATTGCATCATCGCCACGATCGGTGCGAATTCGGGGATGAAGGCCCCCAGCATTCCCAGTTCGTTCATCCGCCGCAGGCCCCGTTCGGGGTTGCCGTGCTTGAGCAGGATATCAAGGAAAATCCGGCTCGCCTCGCGGTCCTGGCGCATGGCGTCATCGACCAGATGCAGATGCGATGCGATCAGCCGCATGGCGTCGGGGTGCAGCAGGGTGCCGGTGCGCAGGGCTTCTTCGAAGATGCGCAGCATGTTCAGCTTGTCGGAAAAGAACGCAGGTTCGTCCGCGACGGTCAGCCGGTTCTGTTTGATCGCATAGGGCGGTTTGGCCGCCTTGCGACGGGTCAGAAACCGCACCAGCATCGGTTCGGGCTTGGTATGGGTCGCCTCGAGCGCGGTCAGGAAGATGCGGGTCAATTCGCCGACCCGGGTGGCCTCGCGGAAATAGGCCTGCATGAAATGTTCGACCGCCCGCCTGCCGCCGTGATCGGTATAGCCCATGGCGGATGCCACCTCGACCTGCATGTCAAACGTCAGCTGGTCCACCGCGCGCCCCGCGATCAGGTGAAGATGGCAGCGCACGGCCCAAAGAAAATCCTCGGCCTTCACGAAAGCTTCGAATTCGTCTTGGGTAAAGACCCGCAGCCCCACAAGCTCGGCTGCATGTTTGACGCCATTGACGTATTTGCTCATCCAGAACATGGATTGCAGGTCGCGCAGCCCGCCCTTGCCCTCTTTCACATTGGGTTCGACCATATAGCGCTGGCCACCCTGTTTACGGTGCCGTTCGGCGCGTTCGGCCAGTTTCGCCTCGATGAAATCGCTGGCGGTATTGCGGAAAAGATCCTGCCACAGCCGCTGACCCAAAGATTGCGCCAGCGCCGCATCGCCCGCCAGATAGCGGTATTCGACCAAGGCGGTGCGGATCGTGTAATCCTCGCGCGCAAGGCGCAGGCAATCCTTGATGGTCCGGCTGGCGTGACCGATTTTCAGTTTCAGGTCCCACAGCATGTAGAGCATGGATTCGATCACGCTTTCGGCCCAGGGGGTGATCTTGTAGGGCGTCAGGAACAGCAGATCGACATCGGAATGGGGGGCCATTTCGCCGCGCCCGTAGCCGCCAACAGCGATCAGCGCCAGCTTTTCCGCCTCGGTCGGGTTGGGGGCCGGATGCAGGCGTTGGGTCGCCACATCCAGCACGATGGTCACGATCTGGTCGGTCAGCCAGCAATAGGCGCGCGTCGTCGGGCGCGATGCAAAAGGCTGCATCGCAAAGGCCGTGCTGATTTCGGCAAGGCCCGCCTGACGGGCCTCGGTCAGGATGCGCACCGCGATGGCGCGCAGCTCCTTTTCCGATACGACACCGGCGGTTTCTGCGGCGATTCGTGCGGATACGGCGGCCGTGTCAAAAATGACAGCGGCCGGACAGATCAACCCGTCCGGTGCTTCGACATGGCGGGTGCGGACGGGTTCAGAACCCGGCTGTGCCAAAGTTTCTAGGGGCTTGTTCAAGGATCATGACCTGATTTTGTTGGATGGTGGCAACGGCCAGCCCGCGTTCGTTTTGCCCGTTGGGCAGCAGACGGAAAACCCCTGATGTGCCGCGAAAGCCCTCTGGCGTGGTCAGGGCGCTGCGTGTCAGCGCGCCGTCGCCCGTGGCGATCAATGCCCCCACAGCGGCGATCCCGTCATAGGCCAGCCCCGCCAGCGGATGTGGCTGCGATCCATAGGTTGCGGCATAGCGGTCCTGAAACAGGGTCGCAGGGCCTTGGTCGGGCATGGCGAACAGACCGCCCTGCACACCGGGCAGCGCCAAAAGCTGCGGCACGGCATCCCAGCGGGTCAGCCCGATCAGGCGGGTCTGGGTGGGGTCAAGCCCGGCCTCTGGCAGGCCGGTGGCAATGATCGGCAGATCGGCATTGGCCCCCGCGGTGGTAAAGATCGCCTGCGCGCCCGTCGCCTGCGCCGTATCGACCAGCTGGCGCGTCGCGGCAAAGATCGCGGCCTGCGACAGCGGATAGCCCTCGGCCGCCACGACTTGCGATCCGTTCTGGCGCACGGCAGTGGCGATGGCATCGCGGCCCATCTCTCCGCCGATGTCCTGACCATGCGCGATCATGAACCGGTCCACGCCTTGCCCGCTTGCATATTGGACCAGCCTGCGCGCGGTATCGTCAAAAGTCTGGCCCAGAATAAAGACATTGCCGCCCGCGATGCTGGTATTGTTGGAAAAGGCCAGCACGTTGACATTGCTGTTGGCCACGGCCACGCCCGCGGCATTGGCGGCCTCGCCGAACAATGGCCCCAGGATGATCTGGGCGCCCTCATCCACCGCCATCCGCGCGACAACAGCCGCCTGCGCGGCATCGGACGCGGTGTTATAGACCCGCAGGTCGATCAGCGGCCCGTTCAGATCGGCAATCGCCATACGCGCCGCGTTTTCGAAATTCTGCGCAAGGAAAGCATCGCTGCCCTCGTCCGATCCGCCGGGCACCAGCAGCGCAACCTGCACGGCGCGCCCGGAACTGACCGTCGGGCCGAGATTGGCACCGGTCTGCAACGGCGCATCACAGGCCGCCAGCCATGCCAGCGACAAAAAGGCAAAAACACGTGTGACCGGCTTGCAGCCCTGACAAAAAGCGGCGAACATGGTGGTATTCCTTCTGATTGTTGGACAAGCTGGCAGGTCCACTGACCGCGCGTTCCGTGCGGTGTTCGTAACGCATCATAAAGCAGGGGCGACAAGGGTCCAGCCATGAATCATCTGACCAAGCCACTCTCTGCCGGTCTTTATTTCGTCGCGACCCCGATCGGGTCGGCGCGCGATATCACGCTGCGCGCGCTGGATATCCTCGCCTCTGCCGATCTGATCGCCGCCGAGGATACCCGCACCGCACGCAAATTGATGGAAATCCACGGTGTGCCGCTGAACGGGCGCAAGGTTGTGGCCTTTCACGACCATAGCGGTGAAGGCGCGGTTGACCGGCTGGTCGCGGATATGGCTGCAGGCAAATCCGTGGCCTATGTCTCCGAGGCGGGCACGCCGCTGGTCGCCGATCCGGGATACGAGCTGGGGCGCGCCGCGATTGCGGCCGGTGTGCCGGTGACGACAGCACCGGGTGCTTCTGCGGTGCTTGCGGCGCTGACGGTGTCGGGGCTGCCCACCGACAGGTTCGCCTTTATCGGCTTCCTGCCCGCCGCGCGCCAGCAACGCGAAACCGATATCGCAGCACTGCGCGATGTGCCGTTTACGCTGGTCTTTTATGAAAGCCCCAAACGCGTTGGGGAAATGTTAGCAAGTTTGCGCGATACATTGGGCGGTGAAAGGCAGGCGGTGGTGTGCCGCGAACTGACCAAACGATTCGAGGAAACCACACGCGGTACGCTGGACGAGGTGGCAAACTACTATGCTGACCGCAACATTAAGGGCGAATTGGTCGTGCTGGTCGGGCGGGCAGGGGCCACGGATGTGGCTGATGGCGATGTGACAGAGGCATTGAAAGAAGCGATGAAAACCATGCGTGTGAAAGATGCGGCCACTGTTGTTGCCGGTGCGCTGGGCTTGCCGCGGCGGCAGGTTTACCAGATCGCCTTGGGGCTGGGGGACGGGGCATGACAGGTCTGGTCAGCTATCACGCCGGTCTTGCCGCCGAAGATATCGTCGCGCGCAACTATGCCGCGCGCGCCCATCAAGTTGCGGCCCGGCGGTGGCGCGGCAAGTCCGGCGAAATCGATCTGGTGATGCGTGATGGGGACACGGTGGTTTTCGTCGAGGTCAAGAAAAGCGCCAGTTTCGCGCAGGCAGCATTACGCCTTGGCCGGCGACAGATGGACCGGCTGTGCGCAAGTGCGGCGGAATTTCTGGCAGGTGAACCACGGGGCCAATTGACCGATATGCGCTTTGATCTGGCGCTGGTTGACCGGCGCGGTGCCGTCAGCGTGATCGAAAACGCCTTTATGGAGGCGTGAACACGCCATTGCGCCGGACGGCGCGCTGCGGCATGTAGCGGTATCATTCGCAACAAAGGTGGCACCATGGCGTTGAAAGTCGCGTTCCAGATGGACCCGATCGGGCCGATCAACATCGATGCCGACAGCACCTTCCGCCTTGCGGAAGAGGCGCAGGCGCGTGGACATGAGCTGTTCTACTACACGCCGGACATGCTGGCCTATGACCGCGGGCGCGTGACGGCCCGTGGCTGGCCGTTGCAGGTGCAGCGCGTCAA
Source organism: Loktanella sp. (assembly GCA_017542965.1). Lineage (GTDB taxonomy): Bacteria > Pseudomonadota > Alphaproteobacteria > Rhodobacterales > Rhodobacteraceae > Yoonia. The sequence continues at coordinate 52,250 of JAFWEI010000008.1, forward strand.
GGGCGATCATTTCCGGCTTGGGGACCCTGCCGAATTGGACCTGCGCGCCATGGATGTCGTCTGGCTGCGGCAAGACCCGCCCTTTGACATGGGATATATCACGACGACCCATATTTTGGACATGATCCACCCTGCCACGCTGGTGGTGAATGATCCGTTCTGGGTGCGCAATTCCCCTGAAAAGTTGCTGGTGCTGAACTTTCCTGACCTGACACCGCCCACGATGATCGCGCGCGACCTGCAAACCCTGCGCGCGTTCCGCGAGGAATACGGCGACGTGATCCTGAAACCGCTCTATGGCAACGGCGGGGCGGGTGTGTTCAAGCTGGCGGGGGGTGACGCGAACCTTGCGTCGCTGCATGAATTGTTCGCGGGCATCAACCGCGAACCGCTGATCATGCAGCAATTCCTGCCTGCGGTGTCAAAAGGCGACAAGCGCATCATCCTTGTCGATGGCGACCCCGTCGGCGCGATCAACCGCGTGCCTGCCGCGGGCGAAACCCGGTCCAACATGCATGTCGGCGGGCGGCCTGAAAAGGTCGCGCTGACCGAGCGTGACCGTGAAATCTGTGCCCGCATCGGGCCCGTCTTGCGCGAAAAGGGGCAGGTTTTCGTCGGCATCGACGTGATCGGCGACTGGCTGACCGAAATCAACGTGACCTCGCCCACCGGCATTCAGGAACTGGAACGGTTCGATGGCGTCAATATCGCCGAAAAGATCTGGCAGGCGATCGAGGCGCGCCGCGCCACCCCTCCATCTTCCGAGTAGAAATATCCCCGCCGGAGGCATCCCGTTCCGCAGGGACGGGACAGCGGCCTAGACCTCTTTCGCCATCGCCAGCCGATAGCCCACAGCCTCGGCAACATGGTGGCGCGCGACGATGTCGGACCCGTCCAGATCGGCGATGGTGCGCGCCACCCGCAAAATCCGGTGATAGCCGCGCGCCGACAGGCCGAATTTTTCGGCCACCCGCAGCAAGAGCGCGCGTCCTTCGGCATCCGGCGTGGCGATCTGTTCCAGCAGATGGCCTTCGGCATCGGCATTCACCCGCGCCTGCGGATGACCTGCAAAGCGCGCGGTTTGCCGTGCGCGGGCCGCCGCGATGCGGGCCGCGATCACGGCCGAACTTTCGCCCGATTGGGGCAGATCAAGATCCTGAAACGCGACCGGCGGCACCTCGATGCGCAGATCGAAACGGTCCATCAGCGGGCCGGATATGCGGCCCATGTAATCCTCGCCACAGATCGGCGCGCGGGTGCAGGCGCGGGCGGGGTCCGTTAAGTACCCGCATTTGCAGGGGTTGGCGGCGGCGACCAGCATGAACCGGCAGGGATAGCGCACATGCGCATTGGCCCGCGCGACGACGACTTCGCCGGTCTCGATTGGTTGGCGCAGGGTTTCCAGCACGGTGCGCGGGAATTCGGGGAATTCGTCCATGAATAGCACACCGTTATGCGCGAGCGAAATCTCGCCCGGTTTCGCGCCGCGCCCGCCACCGACAATCGCCGCCATCGAGGCCGTGTGATGCGGTTCGCGGAAGGGCCGTTCGCGGTTGATCCCGCCATCATCCAGCAGCCCCGCCAGCGAATGGATCATCGAGGTTTCCAGCGCCTCGGCCGGCGAGAGGGGCGGCAGGATGCCCGCGATCCGCGCGGCCAGCATGGATTTGCCCGACCCCGGCGCGCCGACAAGCAGCAGGTGATGCCGCCCCGCAGCGGCGATTTCCAGCGCGCGTTTGGCGCGTTCCTGGCCTTTGACTTCGGCGAAATCGCGGCTGTGCTTGGCGGTCTGCGCCTCGCCCGGCACGGATGGCGCGATCACGGTTTGCCCGGTGAAATGCCGCACCATCGCGGCCAGACTGCGGGGCGCGATCACATTGGCCGCCCCGACCCACGCCGCCTCTGCCCCGCAGGCCGCCGGACAGACCAGCATCCGCCCTTCGCTGGCTGCGGTCATCGCGGCAGGCAGGGCACCCACGACAGGGACCAGCGTGCCATCCAGCGACAATTCCCCAAGCGCCACGACCTGCGCCGCGTCATCGCGCGGGATGATATCCAGCGCCGCCAGCAGCGCCAGTGCGATAGGCAGGTCGAAATGCGACCCTTCCTTGGGTAGATCGGCAGGCGACAGGTTGACCGTGATCCGTTTCGACGGCAGCGCGATGGCCATCGCCGTCAGCGCCGCGCGCACCCTTTCGCGGGCTTCGGACACGGCTTTGTCCGGCAGGCCGACAATCGAAAAGGCAGGCACGCCGGGGGTGACGGCGCATTGCACCTCGACCAGACGGGCCTCGATCCCTTCAAAGGCCACTGTATAGGCGATGGCGACCATGCGCTGCTCCCGCTTTTGGTTAACGGGTAGCGTGTGGCGGTTTACGAATGGTTAACGGGCCAGTCGCGGTGCGGCAGGTCCATGGGATAGGGCCAGGGGTCGTGGATTTCCGCCATCGCCGCGCGGCGCCAGTCCAGAAAAGCCGGATCGCGCAGATGGGCGTCGACATAGGCCTGCGCTGCCGCACTGACCGGCAGACCATAGGTGGTGATCCGCATCGCGACCGGCGCATAAAAAACGTCCGCCAGCGTATAATCCCCGAACAGCCACGGGCTGTCCGTGCCATGCCGCGCGCGGGCCAGCGCCCACAGTTCCTCGATCCGCGCCAGATCGGCCAGCACGGCATCCGACGGGGTGAACCCGTCCCAGACATGGGCAATCATGTTCGGGCATTGCCCGCGCAAGGCGCTGAAACCGCTGTGCATTTCGGCGCAGATCGAACGTGCCAGCGCGCGTGCGGCGGGATCGCGCGGATAAAGCGCCACGTCAGGATGGCGTTCCACCAATGTTTCAGCCATGGCAAGGCTGTCGGTCAGCACGAACCCTTCGGGTGTCGTCATCGCAGGCACGGTTCGTGCAGGCGCGATATGGGCCAGTTCCGCCGCCATTGTGCCCGCATAAAGCCCGACCATGCGGGTCTGGTAGGGCAGGCCGAATTTTTCCAGCATCAGCCAGCCGCGCAAGGACCAGCTGCTGAATGTCCGGTCACCGATGTATATCGTATATGTCATGCGCAAAGGTTAGCCGCCAACACTGGCGCGGCAAAGCGACATTGCGTGATCCGCCCCATCACGGCAAATGATTGACCGCGCCCAAGGTCCAGCCTGCGCCATCACGCGCCATCTGTGTCACCGACAGATTGTCGATTTGATGCCCCAGCGCCTGATAGGCCGTGCTGCCCGATGCGCGCTGGATCTGGGTCATGATCACCCCCATATGGGCGACCAGCACGATGTCGCGGCCTGCGAAACGCATGGTCAGATCATCGACAACGCGGGCGACACGGGCGCTGACGTCATTCCAGCTTTCGCCGTCGGGGGCGCGCAGATCGCCGGGTTCTTCCCAGAACCGGCGGCTCAGGTCAGGGTCGCGGGCGGCGACGGCGCGCCAATCCATCCCGTCCCAGATGCCGAAATCCATCTCGCGCAAGTCGCGCAAATCGGGCAGGCGATGGCGCGTGCCGCCGATGGCATCCGCCGTGGTTGATGCGCGCTGCAGGTCGGAGGCCACGATCACCGCATCCGCCGGCAGATGGTCCGCCACGCGCCCGATCAGCGCCGTGTCCGACAGATCGGCAGGCACATCGCGCCAGCCGACAAAGGATTTTTCATGCGTCGGCGCATGCCGCACCCACCAGAGCCGCGTCATTTCAAAACCAGCGGCAGGCCCGCCATCACCACGACCACGCGGTCGGCCTGACCCGCGATGGCCTGATTAAGCGCGCCCTGCGCGTTCCGAAACCGCCGCGCCAGCGCATTGTCGGGAACAATTCCCTGTCCAACCTCGTTTGACACGACAACGACAGGGGCCGCGCAATCCGCCATGGCCTGCACGAAAACGGCGCAGGCGGCAGGCACATCCTGTTCGGCCAGCATCACATTGGTCAGCCACAGCGTGGCGCAATCCACCAGTACCGCGCTGTGGGGTCCGTGCTGCGACAAGATGGCACCGGGGTCCAGCGGTTCTTCGACCGTGGTCCAGCCGGTACCGCGCAAATCGCGGTGGCGCGCGACCTTGGCCGCCATTTCGTCGTCAAACACCTGTGCCGTCGCAATATACAGCTTTTTCAAGCCACTATTGACGATCAGCCCCTCGGCATAGCTGGATTTGCCAGAGGCCGCGCCGCCTAGGACAAGTGTGAGTTTCGGCAATGGTGACATGAATATTCAAGTGATCCGTTTTCAGAATGCCTGCGTATCAAAGACATAAAGAAAAGTTAATCCATAGCTCGACACACTGGGGGAAGAATAATGGCTGTTACCGGTTTTTCTGATCAAACATTGTCACGCACCGCGATGCGCGCCGAATTGCTCGATGCTGAAACAGAATTGCGCCTTGCCTATGCCTGGCGCGACCAGCGCGACGAAGAGGCCCTGCACCGGCTGATCACCGCCTATATGCGGCTGGCGATCTCGATGGCGTCAAAATTCAAACGCTACGGCGCGCCGATGAACGATTTGATCCAAGAGGCGTCGGTCGGCCTGATGAAAGCCGCCGACAAATTCGACCCCGACCGTGGCGTGCGGTTTTCGACATATGCGGTCTGGTGGATCAAGGCGTCCATTCAGGATTACGTCATGCGCAACTGGTCGATGGTGCGCACAGGGTCCACATCGTCGCAGAAATCGCTGTTTTTCAACATGCGCCGCGTGCAGGCTCGTCTCGAACGCGAGGCCGCTGCCGAAGGGGTGCATCTGGAAACCCACGAATTGCACGAAAAGATCGCGATCGAGGTGGGCGTGCCGCTGCATGACGTGCAGATGATGGATGGCCGCCTGTCAGGGTCCGATTTTTCGCTGAACGCAACCCAGTCGATGGAAGACGAAGGGCGCGAATGGATCGACGCGCTGGAAGACGACGCACCGCAGGCCGCCGAAAAGGTCGAAAACTCGCATGACACCGACACGTTGCGCCAGTGGCTGGTCACAGCCCTGACCGCGCTGAACGACCGCGAACAATTCATCGTGCGCGAACGCAAATTGCGTGACGATCCGCGCACGCTGGAAAGCCTCGGGTCCGAACTCGGTCTGTCCAAGGAACGCGTCCGCCAGCTCGAGGCTGCGGCCTTTGGCAAGATGCGCAAAAGCCTCGAGGCACAAAGCACCGAAGTGCAATCCTTCTTCGCCTGATACGCCACATTGTCTTTCCGGTCGGTTCCGCCCTAAGGTCCGACTGGAATTGACCGGAGAAAGACAATGCTGGCGGGCCGACATATTCTGCTGATCCTGGGCGGTGGTATTGCCGCCTATAAATCTTTGGACCTGGTGCGCCGCCTGCGCGATCAGGGCGCGCATGTGACGCCCGTGCTGACCCGCGCGGGCGCGGAATTTGTCACGCCTCTCAGCCTGTCGGCGCTGGCTGGGTCCAAGGTCTATCAGGACCTGTTCGACCTGACGGACGAGGCTGAAATGGGCCATATCGAATTGTCCCGCGCCGCCGATCTGGTTGTCGTGGCCCCCGCCACCGCCGATCTGATGGCGAAAATGGCGGCGGGACTGGCGAATGATCTGGCCTCGACCCTGCTTTTGGCGACGGACAAGCGCGTGTTGATCGTGCCTGCGATGAATGTGCGGATGTGGAACCACCCCGCGACCCAGCGCAATCTGGCGACCCTGCGCGGCGACGGCGTGCTGGTCACAGGCCCGGATGACGGCGTGATGGCCTGCGGCGAATTCGGCCCCGGGCGCATGGCCGAAGTGCCCCAGATCATCGCCGCGATCAGCGCCGCGCTGGCCGATGGGCCGTTGCAGGGCAAACATATCCTTGTCACATCCGGCCCGACCCATGAACCGATTGATCCCGTGCGCTATATCGCCAACCGGTCGTCCGGCGCGCAAGGCACCGCGATTGCCCGCGCGCTGGCGGGGCTTGGCGCGGATGTGACATTCGTCACCGGCCCCGCCGATGTGCCGCCCCCTGACGGCGTGCATGTGGTGCGCGTGCAAACCGCCGCCCAGATGCTCGCTGCGGTGCAGGCCGCCAGACCCGCCGATGCCGCCATCTTTGCAGCCGCCGTCGCGGATTGGCGTGTCGCCAACGCAGGCCACAGCAAGATCAAGAAAGATGCAGCCGGTCTGCCGCAACTGGCATTCGCCGAAAACCCCGACATTCTGGCCACGATATCGCAGATGGGCGCAGGCCGCCCGCCGCTGGTCGTGGGCTTTGCCGCCGAAACCGATGATGTGATCGCCCATGCCACCACCAAGCGGCTGCGCAAAGGCTGCGACTGGATCGTCGCCAATGATGTCTCGCCCGCAACAGGTATCATGGGGGGCACCGAAAACGCCGTGACCCTGATCACCGATCAGGGTGCCGAAAGCTGGCCACGCATGACCAAAGACGCCGTCGCCGCCCAACTGGCCCAACGCATCGCGCAGGTGATCGCATGATCAATGTGGTCTGGGACGCCGGTGCAGACCAATCGCTTGGCCTGCCCCGCTATGAAACGGCAGGGGCGGCGGGTGCCGATCTGCGCGCCAATCTGCCCGACAGGGGGGTGGTTGACCTGCCCCCCGGCGCGCGCGCCTTGATCCCCACGGGGCTGCGGATGCAGATCCCCCAAGGCTATGAGGTGCAGATCAGGCCACGCTCTGGTCTGGCACTGAAACAGGGGCTGACCCTGCTGAATGCGCCCGGCACGATCGACAGCGATTATCGCGGGCCGGTGGGGGTGATCGTGGTGAACCACGGGACTGATCCGGTGCAGATCACCCATGGCATGCGGATCGCGCAGATGGTCGTGGCCCCCGTGGTGCAGGCGCAGTTCGCGCTGGTCGATACCCTGTCCGACAGCCCGCGTGGCGCGGGCGGTTTCGGGTCCACCGGCACATGATTATGGTCGGCGCAATGGCGGCCGCCCTGTGGGGGATCGGCACGGTGATGAAAGCGCCCTATCCCGCGCGCTGGACAATGCTGGGCATCCTGCTGGTCGGCGTGATGGTGCTGCATGTGGTGCTGCCTGCGGGCCATCCGTTGCGCATGGCGACGGGGGGCGATGCACGGCTGTGGGGTTTGCTGATCGCGTTCGGGTTCATCGTCGCGGCCTATCGCCGTGGTCTTGCCCGACTGCGCGCGCGGGTCACGCCCGTCGCTGCGCCCGTGGCCCGCGCAGGCAGCTTTTCTGACACAGAGCTGAATCGCTATGCCCGCCATATCGTGCTGCGCGAAATCGGCGGGCCGGGGCAAAAGGCATTGCGCGATGCGCGCGTGCTGGTCGTGGGGGCAGGCGGGCTGGGTGCGCCAGCCTTGCAATATCTGGCCGCCGCCGGTGTCGGCACCATCGGGGTGATCGACGATGATACGGTCGAGAATGCGAACCTGCAGCGGCAGGTGATCCATCCCGACAAGAATATCGGCATGCCCAAGGTCCATTCCGCCGCCGCCGCGATGGTGGCGCAGAACCCCTTTGTGACCGTGCGCCCCTATCACCGGCGGCTGACGGCCGATATCGCGGCCGCGCTTTGCGCCGAATACGATCTGGTGCTGGATGGCAGCGACAATTTCACGACCCGCTATCTGGTCAACGCAACCGCCGTGGCCCAAGGCATCCCGCTGATCGCCGCCGCCCTGACGCAATGGGAAGGGCAGATCAGCCTTTATGACCCCGCCCGTGGCACCCCCTGCTATGCCTGCGTCTTCCCGCAAGCGCCCGATCCCGCGCTGGTGCCTTCCTGCGCCGAGGCGGGCGTGCTTGGTCCGCTGCCCGGTGTGATCGGCGCGATGATGGCGGTCGAGGCGATCAAACAGATCACGCAGGCAGGGGACGGGCTGGCCGGTCGTCTGCTGATCTATGACGCGCTTTATGCCCAGACCCGGACCATCGCGATCAAACCGCAACCCGATTGTCCGGTCTGCGCCGGCAAGGGTCTGACACTATCGACAGGAGTTTCGCCATGACCAACCCGCTGCTGACCGACTGGAACACGCCCTTTGGCCTGCCGCCTTTTGGCGCGATCTCGGATGATGATTTCGCACCCGCAGTGGATGCCGCACTGGCCCTGTCCCGCGCCAATATCGCGGCGATTGCGGATGACCCCGACGCGCCCGATTTCGCCAATACGATCGCGGCGCTGGAACAGGCCGATGCCACGCTGAACCGCGTGCTGGGCGCGTTCTACAGCCTTGCAGGGGCTGACAGCACCCCTGCGCGCGACGCCTTGCAGCGCGATTTCGCGCCCTTGCTCAGCGCCTATTCTTCCGAGATTTCGGAAAACAAGGCGCTGTTCGCGCGGATCGAGGCGCTCTGGGCCGCCCGCGACACCCTCGATCTGACCGCCGAACAACAGCGCGTGCTGATGCTGACGCGGCGCGGCTTTGTGCGCGGGGGGGCCTTGCTGGATGGGGATGCCGCCGCCCGCCTGCGTGCGGTCAAATCGCGGCTGTCCGTGCTGGGCACGCAATTCGTGCAAAACCTATTGGCCGATGAACGCGACTGGGTGATGCCGCTGGGGCCGGATGATCTGGGCGGGCTGCCCGATTTCGTGCTGGCGACAGCGCGTGCCGCAGGGGCCGAAAAAGGCGCGGACGGTCCGGTCGTGACCCTGTCGCGGTCGCTGATCGTGCCATTCCTGCAATTTTCCGACCGGCGCGATTTGCGGCAAAAGGCATACCTCGCCTGGGGCGCGCGCGGGGCCAATGGCGGGGCCACAGACAACCGCGCGATTGCTGCCGAAACGCTGGCCTTGCGGCAGGAACGCGCGGCGATCTTGGGCTATGCCAGCTTTGCCGATTTCAAACTCGAAACCGAAATGGCGGGCAATCCTGCGGCGGTGCGCGATCTGTTGATGCAGGTCTGGCACCCCGCCAAAGCCGCCGCCGAAGCCGATGCCGCCGTGCTGGCCGATATGCTGCAGGGTGATGGGCATGCAGGCCCGCTAGAGCCATGGGACTGGCGCTACTATTCCGAAAAACGCCGCCGCGCGCTGCATGATCTGGATGAGGCGGAACTCAAACCCTACCTGCAACTCGACCGGATGATCGCCGCGGCCTTTGCCTGTGCCAGCCGGCTGTTCGGGCTGGATTTCACCCCCATCGACGGCCCCGTCTACCATGCGGATGTGCGGATCTGGGAGGTCACGCGCAATGGTGCGCATGTCGCGGTGTTCATCGGCGATTACTTCGCGCGCGGATCAAAACGGTCCGGCGCGTGGTGTTCGGCGATGCGGTCACAAAAACGGCTGGGCGGCGATACCCGCCCGCATGTGATCAACGTGTGCAACTTCGCCAAACCCGAGGCGGGCAAACCCGCGCTTTTGTCCTTTGACGACGCGCGTACGCTGTTTCACGAATTCGGCCATGCGTTGCACCAGATGCTGTCGGATGTGACCTATGAAAGCATCAGCGGCACATCCGTCGCGCGCGATTTCGTGGAATTGCCCAGCCAGCTTTATGAACACTGGCTCAGCGTCCCCGCCGTGCTGTCCGAATTCGCGACCCATGCCGATACGGGGGCTACGATGCCAGCTGACCTGCTGCAACGGATGCTGGGGGCGGCAAATTACGACATGGGTTTCCAGACGGTCGAATATGTGGCCTCGGCGCTGGTCGATCTGGGCTTCCACGACGGGCCGGCCCCCGCCGATCCGATGCAACGGCAGGCGGAAATCCTTACCGAAATCGGCATGCCGCGCGCCATCGGCATGCGCCACGCGACCCCGCATTTCGCGCATGTCTTTGCCGGTGACGGCTATTCCAGCGGCTATTACAGCTACATGTGGTCCGAGGTGATGGACGCCGACGCCTTCGCCGCATTCGAGGAAGCAGGCGATCCCTTCGATCCTGCCACCGCCGTCAAGCTGGAAAAAACCGTGCTGTCGTCCGGCGGATCGGTCGATGCCGCCGCCCTTTATACCGCCTTTCGTGGCCGGATGCCGGGGGTGGATGCCTTGCTGAAAGGGCGCGGTCTGGCTGCCTGACCTCATCGTTCGAGCCCAAGTATCCCGGGGGGGCCCCGGACTTGGTCCGGGGCGGGGGCAGCGCCCCCTGCACCCTCAGCGGCGGGGATCTTCGGGGTGCCGTTCCACGTCTACTGGGTCCTTGTGGATCAACACATCGGCACGCGGATAGGCCGCGATAATCTCGCGGCGCAGGCGCGCGCCGATGGCATGGGCCTGATCCAGCGATTGCGCCCCGTCCAGTTCGATATGCAGGTTCACGAAAACACGGCTGCCCGCGACGCGGGTTTTCAGGTCATGATGCCCGCGCACGCCGTCGCAACCATCAACGATCTGCCGGATGCCCGCGATCATCGCGGGATCAGCCTGACGGTCCATCAGCGCGTCCCAGGCCCCCTTGCCGATCCGCAGCGCACCGACCGCCAGAAACGCCGCCGCCCCCAGCGCCACGACGCTGTCGATCTGGAACAGCCCGAACCGCGCCGCGGCCCAAAGCGCCACAATCGCCCCGATATTGGGGATCAGATCGCCCATGTAATGCAGGCTGTCGGCCAGCACGACCTTGTTGCCGGTGCGGCGCGCGACATGGCGCTGCCATGTCACCAATCCCAGCGTCACGATGATGGAAAACAGCATGACGCCGATCCCAAGTCCTTCAGATTTCGGCATGGCGGTGGTGTCGTCCAGCAGGCGCAGCACGGCGGCCACCGCGATCACCCCGGCCGAGACAAGGATGAACAGGGACTGGCCCAGTGCCGCCAGATCCTCTGCCGAGGTATGGCCGAAATTATGGTCGTCATCGGCGGGTTTGGCGGCATAGGCGATGGCGGCCAGACCGCCCAGCGACATCATCAGGTCAAGCGCGCTATCCGCCAAGGTCGCGGCCACCGCCAGCGATCCGGTTTCCGCCAGCGCCCACAGCTTGGCCGCGACCAGCACAGCCGCGACCGTCACGGACAAAAGCCCGGCAGACAGGTTCAGGCGGGTGTCATGTGGCGCGTTCATGCGCGGTGCTTAGGCAATCATGGCGCCGCTGGCAATGCGCAGCGCTCAGTCGCGCAATTCTTCCAGCGTGACGCCCCAGATGTCCGATTTCGGCACCCAGCCGCGATAGCCGCCCGCGTTCAGCTGGCACCAGTCGGGTTCACACTGGCCCAGCCGCGCGATCACGCCCTGTTCCAGAATGGCGTTTTCGGGTGCCGCAGGGTCGGGCCGCGCGCGCAGGGGGGTGGGGGTTTCATTGACCAGCACCGTGCGTGCGCCCGACAGCAAGGTATAGTGAATCCACCCGCCCTGCCCGTCGCGGTCGATCACCCGCCGCCATTGGCCATATTCCGCGACCAGTTGCAGCGGCATGTTGCGGCGTTTGAACACCCAGTCGATCCGGTGCGACAGCGACGGGCCACGGCGCACATTCGCCTCGCCCGCGTTCAGCGACACGAAACGCGGCACCGGCAGGTTGGTTTCCGGCCCGATGGCGGGGCCGTCGCTGGCCTCTTGCGCGACAGCGGCGGCACCGGCCAGCAACATGGCGCAAAGGGCCATGCGCATCACGCGGGACCACCGGACGAAACTGTTCATTTTCTGCCTTTTATGCCCGTTTCGGGCGCGCCGTTCTTGTGCTGCGCGTCCCTTTCGCGCAACCTGCCACGCAGGACCGGATTTGAAAAGCCAAGAGGGACGCCCCATGCCAGGAAAGCATCTTACTGTTGTCGTCACGCGACAATTGCCGCAGCAGGTGGAAACCCGGCTGAAGGAATTGTTCGACGTGCAATTGCGCGACAGTGACGCGCCGATGACGCCGGACGAACTGGTCGATGCGATGCAATCCGCCGATGTGTTGGTGCCGACGATCACTGACCAGATCGATGCGAAAATCCTTGCGCGGGCGGGCGACAGGATCAAGCTGATCGCCAATTACGGCGCAGGCGTGGACCATATCGATGTGGCCACCGCGCGCCAGCGTGGCATCCATGTGTCCAACACGCCCGGCGTGATGACCGATGACACCGCCGATATGGTGATGGCGCTGATCCTTGGCGTCACCCGCCGGATGGGCGAGGGGATCAAGCTGGCCGAATCCGATGGCTGGCAAGGCTGGTCACCCACCGCCATGCTGGGTGGCCGGATCAAGGGGCGGCGTCTGGGCATCCTTGGCATGGGCCGGATCGGGCAGGCGGTCGCGCGCCGCGCCACCGCCTTTGGCCTGCAGGTCCATTACCACAACCGCCGCCGCCTGCGCCCTGAGGTGGAACAGGCGCTGGATGCCACCTATTGGGAAAGCCTTGACCAGATGGTCGCGCGTATGGACATTTTGTCGGTCAACTGCCCGCATACCCCGTCCACCTTTCATCTGATGAACGCGCGGCGGTTGAAGCTGATGAAACCCTCTGCCGTGATCGTGAACACGTCGCGCGGCGAGGTGATCGACGAAAACGCCCTGACGCGGATGCTGCGCGCGGGCGAAATCGCAGGGGCGGGGCTGGATGTGTTCGAACGCGGCCATCTGATCAATCCGCGTCTGAAAGAACTGCCCAACGCGATCCTTTTGCCGCATATGGGGTCGGCCACGCTCGAAGGCCGGGTCGAGATGGGCGAGAAAGTCATCCTCAACATCAAGACCTTTGCCGATGGGCATCGCCCGCCCGATCTGGTTGTGCCCAGCATGTTGTGATTGACGCCTGATCCTATCGCGCCTTTGACGCAACGCCTGTCGCAATTAGACGACAAGGCGTCGGCTGGTTCTGTCGCGCCTTGCTGGTTTCAAGCAGATTGCACCCAAAGCAGCGCCGAGGGAATCGTCAGCATGAAAACGCAAGTCAAAGCATTGGTCGTCGGTGGCGGTGCTGTGGGAACCTCGATCGCCTATCATCTGGCCAAGGCGGGCTGGGATGATGTGATGCTGCTGGAACGCGATGAATTGACATCGGGGTCCACTTGGCATGCGGCGGGCCTGTTGCCCTTGTTCAACATGTCCTTTGCCACGACCCATATCCACAAATATTCGGTCGATTTCTATAAGTCATTGGAGGCGGAAACCGGCCTGAACGCGGGTTTCGCCGTGGTCGGCAATTTGCGCATGGCCCAGACGCAGGACCGCATGGATGAATTCATGCTTTATGCCTCGACCGCCGAAACCTGCGACGTGCCTTATGTCTGGATGACCCCCGACCAGATCAAGGCGAAATGGCCGCTGATCCGCACGGATGATTTGAAAGGCGCGCTTTATCACCACACCGACGGCTATATTAACCCCGCCGATGTGACGCAGGCGATGGCCAAGGGGGCGCGTCAGCGCGGGGTTGCGATTGAACGCAAATGGCAGGCTGATGCGTTCCACTGGAACGGCACACATTGGGAAGTCACCTGCACCAAGATGGTGGAAAAGGGCGGTAACCTTGTGCCGTCCGACGAACAGATCGTCGTGACCGCCGAACATGTCGTCACCGCCAGCGGCAACCACGCCCAGACCACCGCGAAAAAGCTGGGGATCAAGATCCCCGCGATCCCCGTTGAACACCAGTTCATCGTGATGGACCAAGACCCCGCGCTGGTGCAATTCCGTGCCGAAGGCAATGTCGAACATCCCGTGGTCCGCGACGCCGACGCGCAATCCTATGTGCGCGAGGAACGCGGTGGCTGGATTTTGGGCGTCTATGAAAAGAACGCGCCTGCCGTGTTCGAATATGGCGTGCCCGACAGTTTCCGCGCCGATCTTTTCCCGCTCGATCTGGAACGGATCGAAGACCAGTATATGGCGATGATCCACCGCATCCCGTCCTGCGAAAACTCGGGGCTGAAGGACGATTTCAACGGCCCGATCTGTTACACCCCCGATGGCAATCCGCTGGTCGGCCCCGCACCCGGATTGCGCAACATGTGGCTGGCAGAAGGGTTTTCCTTCGGCATCACCGCTGCCGGTGGCACCGGCTATTACCTTGCCCAGATGATGGTGCATGGCGAGGCCGAGATTGACATGGCAAGCCTCGACCCCAAGCGGTACGGCAACTGGATGACCACCGAATTTGCCGCGCGCAAGAACGAAGAATGTTACGACCACGTCTATATCCTGCACCATCCGGATGAAGAACGCCCCGCTTGTCGTCCGCTGCGCACATCGCCCGCCTATGACCGCCAATCCGCGCGCGGTGCGCAATTCGGCTTTGTGAACGGTTGGGAACGGCCCAATTACTATGCCCCTGCCGGTTTCAACGACCATGACGCGCGGTCCTTCCGGCGCGGCGGCTGGTGGCAATATGCGGTAGAGGAAGCCAAGGCGATCCGCGAAGGTGTCGGCCTGATCGACGCCACCGCCTTTACCAAGCACCGGATCACGGGTGCCGGTGCCACGGCGTTTCTGGACTGGTTCACGACAAACAAATTGCCGCGCGTGGGCCGGATCAACCTGACCTATGCGCTGACCGCGCATGGCACGACGCGCACCGAATATACCATCGTGCGTAACGCCGAGAATGATTATTACCTCGTCTCTGCTGGTGCATGGACGGCCTATGATCAGGATTACCTGCTCAAGGCGATTGAAGACAAAGAAGCCGAATTTGGCCGCATCAACGCCCAAGATGTGACCACGCAATGGGGCGTTTTCGCCATTGCTGGCCCGAAATCCCGCGATGTGCTGGCCGCCGTGATCAAAGATGCCGACCCTGCGACCGCCTTGTCGAACAAGCGTTTCCCATGGCTGTCCGCGCAAAGGATCGAACTGGGCATGTGTCCGGTGAACGCCATCCGCGTCGCCTATACCGGCGAGCTTGGCTGGGAATTGCACCACCCGATCGAGATGCAGAATTACCTGTTCGACCTGCTGGAAAAGGCAGGTGCTGCGCATGGCATGAAACTGGTCGGCGCGCGGGCGCAAAACTGGCTGCGGCAGGAAAAATCATACCGCGCCTTTGGCAATGAGCTGGGCCGCGACGCCACACCGTTAGAGGCTGATCTGCCGCGTTTCGTGGACCTGACCAAGGATTTCCACGGCAAAGATGCGATGCTGGAAAAGGGGATCCGCAGCAAATGCGTCACCTTGCTGATCGACGGGCCGGATGATGCCGACCCGTGGGGCCGCGAGGCATTGTATCACGGCGACACCCGCGTCGGGCGTCTGACCTCGGGCGGCTATTCGGTGGCTTTCGGCAAATCCATCGGCATGGGCTATGTCAAACCCGAAATGGCGGTTGTCGGCACGCAGTTGCAGGTCAAGATGCTGGACCAGCTCTGGCCCGCCGTGATCGTCGAGGACAGCCCCTATGATCCGCAGAACGCGGCGATCCGTCAGGACGGCTAGCGCCGGCGTCGCAAGGCAATCCACCGGCGGCCCCGTATCACCAGACGCGAGACGGGGCCTTGCAGGACTGGCAGGTCGATGGCCAGCAACAGCAGCCCGACAGGGGTCATCCACAGGCCAAAGACCGGCAGGATCGCCAGAAACCCGCCAAGGATGAAGATGATCGCAAGGGTGATCCGTGCGACCATCCAGCGGGGTTTGCGCAGGCTGGCCATGCCCGGCACCAACGGCTGGATCTTGCGATACTGTCGGTCAAATCGGGCACGGATATGGTCGCGTTCGCGTTTCATCGGGTGCAGATATGCCAATGGCCTGCGGTTTGTAAGGGTGGCTCTGGCCGCTATGCGCGATTTTTCAGCGGAACCTGTCGGGGGTCAGCGCCGCCACCATATCGGCGCTGATAGCAGGCGTTTTTCCGCCGACCAGATCGGCCAAAAGCTGGCTTGCCCCGGGTGCGGATTGCATCCCGTACCCGCCTTGCCCCGCGCACCAGATGAAACCGGCATGCGCGGGGTCCGGCCCCAGCACAAGGTTGCGATCCGGCGAAAACGTGCGCAGCCCCGCCCATGACGCCAGCAATCGGGTGACGGGCGTGGTGACATTTGCCTCGTACCGCGCCAGCCCCTCGGCCAGCACCATATCATCGGCATAGGCGTCATGGGGGGCTGCTGGGTCTTCTTCGGCGGGGGAGACGATCAGCGCGCCGGCATCGGGTTTGGCATACCAGCCTTCGCCCGCGCCAAAGACCATCGGCCAAGCGCGGACATCATGCCCGTCAGGCGCGGGGATCCGCGCCATCGACCGGCGCAGGGGCTGGAACCCCAAAGGGGCCACCCCCGCCATTTGCGCGATCACATCGACCCATGCGCCAGCGGCATTGACCAGCTGGCGCGCCGCGTAGTCGCCAGCCTTGGTGCTGACAGCCCAGCCTGTCGCGGTGCGGCTGATCGCCGTCACCTCGGCCTTGGTGACGATCTGCGCGCCATTGCCGCGCGCGGTTTTCGCAAAGGTCTGGATCAGCCTGTCGGTGTCGATATCCCATGCCCCCGGATCATAGGCGGCACGGTCCACTTGGGCGGGGTTCAGCACGGGAATCAGGGCCAAGGCCGCGTCCATCGTGATCTCGTCCATCTGCATCGCCTGCACATCGGCGGCGAACAGATCGGCCTCGCCCTTGCTGCCGACCAGCATCAACCCGCGCGGCGACAGCACATCGGCGCTGCGATGAAAATCAAGGCTGGCGCGGTTCAGCGCGACGGTCGATGGCTTGCCGTAATGTTGCTCGAACAAGGCGGCAGACCGGCCAGAGGCGTGATAGGCCAGCGCGTCTTCGCGTTCCAGTACGGTGACGCTGCCCAGCGCCGACAGGCGGGCTGCGGCGGAAATGCCCGCGATCCCGCCGCCGATGATCAGGAAATCATTCATGCCTCTTCCAGCCGGTCGGTGGCCGGTGGCGGCGCAGGGCTAAGCGCTGTGATCCGTGCATAGAGGTCCGCCGACATTGCAAACTCCGCCGCCGCCAGCGACGGGCGCAATTGCGCCAATGACCGGGCCGAGATGATGGGCGATGGCCGCGCCCCATGCGTCATGACCCATGCCACGGCCAGCGTGGCGGGGTCGGTGCTTGCATCGCGGGCCAAGGCGGTAAGGCGGGCGGCCACATCATGCATCCAGCCTTGCCCATAGCGCAAAGCATAGCGCGGATCATCGGTCAGCCGCCCTGTCCCGCCGTTGGCATATTTGCCGGTCAGCAACCCGCCACCCAAGGGCGAATAGGGCACCAAGGCGATGCCCTGATCCTGCGCCATCGGGAAAATCTCGACCTCGGCCTGCCGTTTGACCAAGGAATACATCGGCTGCATCACATCTATCCGGGTGCCAAGGTCGTGCGCCACGGTCTGCGCCTTCATCACCTGCCACGCCGCGTAATTGGACACGCCGATCTGCCGGATCGCCCCGCGCGCCTGCAGCTCTGCCATGGTGGCAAAGGTTTCGTGCAGCGGCGTGTCATCGTCAAACCGGTGCAGATAGAGCAGATCGACCTGATCCAGCTGCAACTGGCTGCGGCAGATGTCGAATTGCGCCAGAATATTGGCCCGCCCCGCCCCGCCGGTATAGCCGACCTTGGTCGCCAGATAGATATTGTCGCGCTCATGCTTGATCAGCTGGCCAAGGATCTTTTCGGCCGCCCCGTCGGTATAGCGTACGGCGGTGTCGAAATGGGTGATACCGGCGGCACGCGCGGCATCATACATGGCGGCACTTTCGGCCGCATCGGCCTTGCCGCCGAATTGCATCGTGCCAAAGGTCAGGCGGGAAACGGGCGTGCCGTCTTGTGTGGTCAGCTGTGTCATGCGGGCAATCTGGCACGGCGTCGGGCCGATGAAAAGCGGCGGCGCAGGGAATTTTAGACCCCGGCACCGGCTGCACAGCCGCTTTGCCAGCATGGCTATGGGCCTGACGGGGTTTCCATGACGGGGTTTGCCTCGGGGGGTTTACATTTTGCCGTCCAGCCTGCTTGTTGCGGCAAGGTAATGGGGCCGATAAGGGGCGCAAACTTGCACGGCTTTCCGGTGGCAAAGGCAGGACAGGTGATCGGGCTTCTCGGCGGGTCGTTTGATCCGGCGCATCACGGGCATGTGCATATCACCAAGGCGGCGCTGACGCGGTTCGGGCTGGACAAGCTCTGGTGGCTGGTCAGCCCCGGCAATCCGCTGAAACGCAACGGGCCTGCGCCACTGTCCCAGCGGATGCAGGCGGCGCAAGCCCTGATGCGCCACCCCCGCGTGACGGTCACCGATATAGAGGCCCGGCTTGGCACCCGCCATACCGCGCAAACGCTGGTGGCCTTGCACAGGCGTTATCCGGGCGTGCGGTTCGTCTGGCTGATGGGGGCCGACAATCTGGCGCAATTGCACCGCTGGCAGGATTGGCGCTGGATCATGGACAGCGTGCCGGTCGGCGTGATCGCGCGGCCCGATGACCGGATATCGGCGCGCCTGTCAAAAGCCGCGCGGATCTATGCGGCAGCCCAATTGCCCGACAGGGCCAGCCATATTCTGGGGCGGGCGCAGGCCCCGGCCTGGTCCTTCATCAACCTGCCGATGTCGCATCATTCCTCGTCAGCGATCCGCGCGCGGGGCGAATGGTGATGCGGCTGACACGGCGGCAGATGCTGACAGGGCTTGGCGCGACCCTTGGAACCGCCGCCCATGCCGAAGCGCCGCTGCGGTCCTACAGGCCGGTCGCGCGGGTATCGCCGCGCGCGGCGCTGGACGGCCTTGTCGCCCGCGCGGGGATCAGCGGGCAGGTCGGCGTGGCGCTGGGTGATCCGGCCACGGGGGCGGTGCTGGAAACCTATAACGCCGCTGCGCTGCTGCCACCGGCCAGCGTGACCAAGGCGGTCACAGCGCTTTACGCGCTGGAAACGCTGGGGGCGGACCACCGGTTCACGACACGGGTTCTTGCGCAGGGTACGCTCAGGGATGGTATTCTAGATGGTCATTTGATCATCGCGGGTGGCGGCGATCCCGATCTGGGCACGGACGAGATGGCCCGACTGGTCGATGCCACCCATGCGGCTGGCCTGCGCGAGGTCAGGGGCGATTTTCTGGTCTGGGACGGTGCGTTGCCCACTCTTGACCAGATCGACCCCGCGCAACTGCCGCATGTCGGGTATAATCCCGCACTTGGCGGGCTGAACCTGAATTATAACCGCGTGCATTTCGAATGGCGGCGGCAAGGGCAAAACTTTGTCACGACGATGGACGCGCGCAGCGAAACCCACCGCCCGCCTGTGACCATTGCGCGGATGCGGGTCGTGGACCGCGATCAGCCGGTATTCACCCATGCGCGTGACGGCGATGTCGATGACTGGACCGTGGCACGCTCTGCGCTGAACGCCGAAGGATCGCGCTGGTTGCCGGTGCGCGCGCCCGCGCTTTACGCAGCCGGGGTCTTTGCGGTTTTCGCGCGCAGCAAGGGGATCGTGCTGGGCAACCCCCGCGTCATCCCCGCCCTGCCGCAGGCGGTGGAACTGGCGCGCCACGACGGCCAGCCGCTGGCGGGCGTTCTGGCGCAGATGATGCGCTATTCGACCAATATCACCGCCGAGGCGCTGGGGCTGACCGCCACCGCGCGGATCGCGGGGCAGCTGCGCGGTCTGCGCGCATCGGCGCAGGATATGGCGCGCTGGGCGGGCATGCGCGCGCCGCGTATTGCGGCACAATTCGCGGATCATTCCGGCCTTGGCGATGCGTCACAGATCAGCGCGGCCGATATGGTCGCTTTCCTGCAAGCCCGCGATGTGCAGCCACGCCTGCGCCCGCTGATGCGCGACATCAGGCTGGTGGACCAGCACCAGACGGCGATCAGCGCGGGGCAGGCGGGGGTGCAGGCCAAAACCGGCACGCTGAATTTTGTCAGCGCCTTGGCGGGATATCTGCGCACGGCAGGGGGCCGGGACCTCAGCTTTGCGATCTTCGCCGCCGATCTGGAGGCGCGCGACCGCGGCAAGGCGCTGGGCGAGGAAATACCGCCCGGTGCGCGCAGCTGGAACGCGCAGGCGCGCCGCCTGCAACAGGATATCCTGCAGCAATGGGCATTGCGGGCCTATTAGGTCTTTGGCATCTTCCGAGCCCAAATATCCCCGCCGGAGGCCAGAATCTTTTCTTTTAAAAGAATCTTTTCTCTACACGGTCATATGCCGCGCGCGCGCGCCGCGTTCGATGGCGGCCGCATACAGCCGGTCAAGATCCAGCTCCTCGCGGATTTCTTCGAGCATCCGCGCCTCTTGCCCCGCGATCCGGCCATCGGCGGCGGCCACATCGCAGGACAAGGCATAGGCGGTTTCGAACAGGCGGGTGGGCAGGGCATCGCGGATCAGGCCGAACAGGGCTTCCAGCCCGTCTTCGGGTTCCAGCAGATCGAACACCAGCTGCGACATCTGCGGCACGCGTTCCACGTCATAGCCCGCGAAGACCGGCAGGTTGTTGATCGCATTGCTGATCTTGACCAGCTCGGATGTGCGGATATTGCCATCCGCGGCGGAAACGCTGATCATCAGAACGACCAGCGCGTCCTGGGCAGTCAATGGGCCGGCGTCTGACATTGTCTATCCTTTGTGATGCCTGTCCCGTTTATTGACGCCCTGTGCGTCTCGCAATAGGGAGTATGCGTGCAGGCGCCATTTGGGGCGCCGCTTTTGACTGCGAGCAAGATTATGACCAACCTGCGTGACGCTGCGATGACCTCCAAGGCCTGGCCCTTTGAAGAAGCGCGCGCCTTGCTCAAACGCTACGAAGATGCGCCGCCCGAAAAGGGCTATGTCCTGTTCGAGACCGGCTATGGCCCGTCCGGCCTGCCGCATATCGGCACCTTTGGCGAAGTGTTGCGCACCACGATGATCCGCCGCGCCTTTGCGGTGATTTCCGACATTCCCACCCGCCTGATCTGTTTTTCCGACGATCTGGACGGGATGCGCAAAGTGCCGGGCAACGTGCCGCAGCAGGACATGCTGAAGGAACATATGCACAAGCCGCTGACATCGGTGCCGGACCCGTTTGGCGCCTATGAAAGTTTCGGTCATTACAACAATGCGATGCTGCGCCGATTCCTTGATACCTTCGGGTTCGAGTATGAATTCTATTCGGCGCGTGAATTCTATCGCACCGGTCAGTTCGATGACATCCTTTTGCGGGCCGCCGAACGCTATGACGCGCTGATGGAGGTCATGCTGAAATCCCTGCGCGAGGAACGGCAGGAAACCTATTCGATCTTTCTGCCGATCCACCCCGAAACCGGTCGCGTGCTTTATGTGCCGATGAAGAATGTCGATGCCCTGCGCGGCGAGGTGACATTTGATGACGAGGATGGCCGCGAATGGACCCTGCCGGTCACGGGCGGCAATGTGAAACTGCAATGGAAGCCCGATTTCGGCGCGCGCTGGGCGGCACTCGACGTTGATTTCGAGATGTATGGCAAGGAACATGCCACCAATACCGCGATCTATGACCGGATTTGCGAGATATTGGGCGGGCGCAAGCCGAACCATTTTTCCTATGAATTGTTTCTGGACGAAAACGGCCAGAAGATTTCCAAATCCTCGGGCAACGGCATTTCGATCGATGAATGGCTGACCTATGCGGCGACGGAATCGCTCAGCTATTTCATGTATCAAAAGCCCAAAACCGCCAAACGGATGCATTTCGACGTGATCCCCAAGGCGGTGGACGAATACCACCAGCAATTGCGCGCCTATGCCGATCAGGATGATGCGGGCCGCGTGAACAATCCGGTGTTCCATATCCACGGCGGCGACGTGCCGGTGTCAGACATGGTGGTGCCGTTTGCGATGCTGCTGAACCTTGCATCCGTATCAGGGGCCGAGGACAAGAATACGCTCTGGGGCTTTATCCGCCGTTATGCCCCCGACGCGTCTGCGGAAAAGAACCCCCAGATGGATCAGGCGGCGGGGTTTGCCGTGCGCTATTACAATGATTTTGTGAAGCCCGCCAAAACCTATCGCGCGCCCACAGATCAGGAACGCGCCGCGTTGCAGGATCTGGCGGCGCGGCTGCGCGTCTGGGATGGTGGCCTTGATGCCGAAGCGCTGCAGACCATGGTGTTCGCTGTCGGCAACGACCACGGGTTCGATCCGTTGCGCAACTGGTTCACCGCCCTTTACGAGGTGCTGCTGGGCGCATCCCAAGGCCCGCGGTTTGGCGGGTTCATCGCGCTTTACGGTGTCGCCGAGACCATCGCCCTGATCGAGGCCCAGCTATCCGCCGAGGTCTGAGGGTCCGCTGGCGCGGAGCCTCCGGCGGGGATATTTGGGCTCGGAAGATGGGGGGCGCGAAAATGAACTGATTGGCCTTTGGCTGCGTATCAAAGACGAAGATTGCGCGCGGAGAGGCTGATGAAGGGCATTTTTGTATTCATTCTGGGTTTTTGGCTGTCGGCCACGGCCCTTGCAGCACAGGACAATGCGGCCATCACCGGCGTGATCAATGGTCAGTTGCAGGCCTTCAACGACCGCGACGTCTCGGCGGCATGGTCCTATGCCAGCCCCAATATCAAGCGCCTGTTCGGCAATGAGGGCAATTTCGCGGCGATGGTCCAGCAAGGCTATCCGATGGTCTGGGACAATGCCGATGTGCGGTTTCTGGACCTGCGTGATGTGGCGGGGTTTGTCTGGCAAAAGGTCATGATCCGCGATGCCCAGGGCGCGCTGCATCTGCTGGATTACCAGATGATTGAAACGGCTGATGGCTGGCAGATCAATGGTGTGACGCTGTTGCCCGCACCCGATGTCGGGGCCTGAGGCGCCCGTTGCGCGGCTGACCGTCACGGTGGTGTCAGCCGGTCTTTAGCTCTTTGATCTATCCTTTTGGCAGTTGCGCAGCACAGCCTTTGGGGATCATCCATGAACAAAGCCATCACCGACGCTATCGTTTTCAACCCTTTGCCATTTGCGGCGGGCCTTGGGGTCTGGTCCAGCGGCGATGGCACGCCGGGGTCCGATACCTATGCTGTCAGCGGGTCGGGGGTGTTTGTCGCCGCCGATCAGGATTTCGCGGGCTGTCTGGAAGTGTTGAAAGTCGGACCCATCGCCCGCGTCCGTTACATGGGGCAAACGCCGGTTCTGCCCGGCTGCTATCTGCGTGTCACCGTGCGGGTCAAGGCGGTGGCGGGCCCTTTGCCTGCCGTGCGCATCGCGGGCTGGCCGGGGCGCGCCAATGGCACCTTGTTGACAGGCCTGCCCACGACCGGCCCTGCCACGCAGCTGACCGCCTATGGCGCGGTTGTCACGATCAGCGCCATCATCGCCACTGCCGCGCGTACCGGCGTTGATCTGGTCTGGACCGGGGCGGATTACGGCCACCTGGGGCTGGACCTGACCGGCCCTGCGGGCGGGCTGGTGCGTATCGACGATATCACCATCGAGGATGTCAGCAGCGTCTTTACCCGTGATCTGGTCAGCCTTGTCGATGTGCGTGATTTCGGTGCCAAGGGGGATGGCGTGACGGACGATTCTGCCGCTTTCATCGCCGCTGATGCGGCAGCGAACGGACGCACGGTGATGGTGCCTGCGGGCGATTACCTGTTGGCGGGCCATGTCACCATGCAGAACAACACCCGTTTCGAAGGCCGGATTGTGCAAGCCGCCGCACACCGGTTCATTTTGCAGAAAGGGTACAACTTCGACGCCTATCTTGATGCGTTCAAGGACGAGGAGATGGCGTTCAAGAAAGCCTATCAGGCGTTGATCAATTTTGCCGATCACGATTCGCTGGACTTGTGCGGGCGGCGCATCCTGCTGACCGCGCCTGTCGATATGCAGGCCTGCGACCCCGCGCGGCTGCGGTTCGAGACCCGCCGCGTGATCCGCAACGGTCAGTTCCAGCCCGATGACAGCGCCGCATGGGACACAGCCGTGGTCACATCGCAGGCCAGCTATACGGCAGCCAATGACAGGCAACTGACCAATGTGACCGGGATCGCCAATATCGCGGTGGGGTCACTGGTCACCGGCGCGGGTGTCGGGCGCGAGATCTATGTGATGGCGGTGGATGTCGCGCAAGCACGCCTGACGCTGAGCAATCCGCTGTATGATGCCGAAGGCACGCAGGTTTTCACCTTTACCCGGTTCAGATACATGCTGGATTTTTCAGGCTATGAAAAACTGAGCCAGTTCATCCTGTCCGATATCGAATTCCAGGGGCGTGGTGTCGCCAGCGGGATCATGATGGCGCCCGATGGCGTGACCTTTCACATCCGCGATTGTTTCATCAACCGGCCCCGCGACCGTGGCGTGTCATCGCCCGGCTATGGCTGTCAGGGGCTGATGATCGACCGCTGCCAGTTCATTTCGGATGAACAATCCGTGCCGGTCGCCGCCCGCGTCAGCATCGGGTTCAATGCCAATGCCAATGACGTCAAGATCCGCGACAACCGCACCAGCCGGTTTTTGCATTTCTGCGTGCTGGCGGGGTCGGGCAACCTGATCACGGCAAACCACTGGTTTCACGGCGATGACGAGCCGGGCAGCGTGCGCAAGGGCGGCATCGTGCTGACCCTGCCCAATCCGAAAAGCATTTTCACCGGCAATTACTGTGACAACAATTTTATCGAATGGACCAATGAACATACCAGCAGCCCTGCGCTGGGCGCGCAGTTTTCGTTTGGCGGGCTGACGATCACGGGCAATATGTTCACCACCAATGATGTGGCCCCCTGGTTCAATTTCATCGTGATCAAACCCTATGGCCCCGGTCATTTCATCAATGGCTTTGCCGTCGTGGGCAATGTGTTCCGCGCGATCAATGGCCGCATCGACCGGGTCGAGATGGTGGATACCACCTTTGCCAATCTGGATTTCAGCCGCACCCGCAGTTTCGAATTCAGCGCCAACACCTTTCACAATGTCGATTTTCCGGTCGCGAACCCCGCCGTGCTGGCCCATAGCCAGACGACCGCCGCCACCACTTGGGTGATGGATACGGGGCAGGCCCTGCCCTTTGGCGGGCGCGCGCGCCATGTCGATTTCGTGATGCCCAGCGGCGCGATCACCACTGCGGCCAATGCCACGATCCGCGAGCTGCCCTGGGCCGAGGGCGAGCGCGGCACCAACAAGCGATCCGTTCATCTGAACTGGAGCGTGCCGGTGCGTGGGGCCGTCCGCTATCAGGTGCGGATGGACAGGACGGGCTGATTTCTGATCGCAACGCCTAAATTTTAGGCAAGTGACTACGAAATCGCGTTTTTGCTTGCCTTGGTGGCGCGCCATAGCTGGCCCTGCGCCGCCGATCCTTGGCACAAGAGGCCAAGGAAAGGCGGCAGATGACCTATACCGCACAGATCGACATGGACCGCGCCGTGCCGTTGCAGCCCCGTGCGCAGGGGTTTCTGCGTCTTGTGGCCAAGCGCCGTGGCGCGCAAAGCGTGATTGCCGACCTGCGTCAGCAAGGCGCGCTGAAGGCGTTGTTTCCGCGCAGCTATGGCCCCACGCTGGATGCGGTGTTTCTGAATACGGCGGGCGGTTTGACCGGTGGCGACCGGATGGCGCTGGATGTCGTGGCGCAGGCGGGCGCGCATGTCGTGCTGTCGTCGCAGGCGGCGGAACGCGGCTATGCAGCCCTTGACGGTCATGTGGCGCGTGTGGATGTCACCTTGCAGGTGGCGCAGGGTGCGCGCATCGACTGGTTGCCGCAGGAGACCATCCTGTTTGATGCCGCAGCGCTTGACCGGCGGATGAGTGTCGATCTGGCGGGGTCCGCGCAATGCCTGATTGTGGAACCGGTGATCTTTGGCCGTGTCGCGATGGGCGAGGTTGTCCATACCCTGCATCTGCGCGACCAATGGCGTATCCGGCGCGACGGTGTGCTGGTCTTTGCCGATGCGATCCGCCTGATCGGCGATGCCGCTGCGCTGCTGGCGCGTCCTGCGATTGCAGGGGGCGCAGGCGCGATGGCGACGCTGTTGCTGGCAGCACCGCAGGCGGCGGCGCTGGCCGGCACGCTTGCGCTGCCCGATACCGCCGGTGCCAGCCTTTTGGCGGATGACCTGCTGCTGGTCCGGCTTTTGGCGGCGGATGGTTTCACCCTGCGCCGCGACCTTATCCCTTTGATCGAGGCGCTGTCGTCGGCGCCGATCCCCCGTGTCTGGAGATTGTGACCCATGCAACTGACCCCGCGTGAAAAAGACAAATTGCTGATCGCGATGGCCGCCGAGGTGGCGCGCAAGCGGCTCGCCCGTGGTGTGAAGCTGAATTATCCCGAGGCGATTGCCCTGATCACCGATGCCGTCGTCGAAGGCGCGCGCGATGGCCGGTCGGTCGCCGATATGATGCAGGCGGGTGCCCATATCATCACCCGCGATCAGGTGATGGAGGGCATCGCCGAGATGATCCCCGAGGTGCAGGTCGAGGCGACCTTTCCGGATGGCACCAAGCTGGTGACGGTGCATGATCCGATCCGTTGAAAAGAAGATGAGTATTTTTGGAAATAAGAAGATGGGGGTCATGCGATGAGACCGGGTGAAGTGATTGTGGGGCCAGGCGATCTGACGCTGAATGCCGGGGCAAAGGTGCTGGTGTTGCAGGTGGCCAATACAGGCGACAGGCCGGTGCAGGTGGGGTCGCATTTCCATTTTGCCGAGGTCAATCCGGCGCTGGATTTTGACCGCGTGGCCGCGCGCGGCATGCGGCTGGATATCGCCGCGGGCACCGCCGTGCGGTTCGAGCCGGGGCAAAGGCGCGATGTGTCGCTGATCCCCTTGTCGGGGGCGCGGCGTGTGTTTGGGTTCAATCAAGCTGTAATGGGGGATCTGTAGGATGCCAGCAGTGATCAACCGCCGCGATTATGCCGCGATGTTTGGCCCCACGGTGGGCGACAAGGTGCGGCTTGCCGATACCGAATTGTTCATCGAGGTCGAGCGCGATCTGACTGCCGAACTTGTCGGGCGCGCCACCACGGGCGGCACTGGCCCCAATGCGCTGGCCTATGGCGAAGAGGTGAAATTCGGCGGCGGCAAGGTGATCCGCGACGGGATGGGGCAATCTCAGGTCACGCGGGCGGCGGGGGCGGTGGATACCGTCATCACCAATGCGCTGATCGTGGACTGGACCGGTATCATCAAGGCCGATGTCGGCCTGAAGGACGGGCGCATCGTGGCCATCGGCAAGGCCGGTAACCCCGATACGCAGCCGGGTGTGAATATCATCATCGGGCCGGGGACCGAGGCGATTGCCGGTGAAGGCCGGATTTTGACTGCAGGCGGGATCGACAGCCATATCCATTTCATCTGCCCCCAGCAGATCGAGGATGCGCTCTATTCCGGCCTGACCACGATGATCGGCGGCGGCACCGGCCCTGCGCATGGCACGCTGGCCACCACTTGCACGCCTGGCCCTTGGCATCTGGGGCGGATGTTGCAGGCGGCGGATGCGTTCCCGATGAACCTGGCTTTTGCGGGCAAGGGCAATGCCAGCCTGCCTGCCGCGCTGGAGGAACAGGTGCTGGCGGGTGCGTCCTGTCTGAAACTGCACGAGGATTGGGGCACCACGCCTGCCGCCATTGATTGCTGCCTGTCGGTGGCCGATGCCTGGGATGTGCAGGTGATGATCCATACCGACACGCTGAACGAGGCGGGATTTGTCGAAAATACTGTGGCCGCGCTCAAAGGCCGCACGATCCACGCCTTTCACACTGAAGGGGCGGGGGGCGGCCATGCGCCTGATATCATCAAGATCTGCGGCCAGCCCAATGTGCTGCCCTCATCTACCAACCCGACACGGCCCTTTACCGTCAACACCATCGACGAACATCTCGACATGCTGATGGTCTGCCACCATCTGGACAAGAGCATCCCCGAAGATGTGGCCTTTGCCGAAAGCCGCATCCGGCGCGAGACGATTGCCGCCGAGGATATCCTGCACGACATGGGGGCCTTTTCGATCATCGCATCCGACAGTCAGGCGATGGGCCGCGTGGGCGAGGTGATCATCCGCACATGGCAGACCGCCCATAAGATGAAGGTCCAGCGCGGGCAACTGGCCGAAGAAACCGGTGATAACGACAATCTGCGCGTGCGCCGTTACATCGCCAAATACACGATCAATCCCGCGATTGCGCATGGCATTTCCGCCCATGTCGGGTCAATCGAGGTGGGCAAGCGCGCCGATCTGGTTTTGTGGAACCCTGCGTTTTTCGGGGTCAAGCCCGAGATGATCCTGATGGGCGGCACGATTGTGGCGGCCCAGATGGGTGATCCCAATGCGTCGATCCCCACGCCGCAGCCTGTCTATACCCGCCCCATGTTCGGCGCTTACGGGCGGTCGGTGGAACATTCCGCCGTCACTTTTGTCAGTGCGGCGGCGCAGGATGCGGGGATCAGGGGCAGCTTGGGGCTGGCGAAACAGACCTTGCCGGTCGTCAACACCCGCAACATCGGCAAAAAGGATCTGAAACTGAACACCGCCATGCCGCATGTCGAGGTGAACCCCGAAACCTATGAGGTGCGCGCCGATGGGGTCTTGTTGACCTGCGCACCGGCAGAGGTGTTGCCGATGGCGCAACGCTATTTCCTGTTTTGATCATGATGCTGCATTGCAGAAAACGCATAGTGGCTTTGCGCAATGCGCGGTTGTTGGCACCGCGCACAGGCCCTAACTTGGGTGCAGGGGGGAAAGATAACCGCATTATAGAGGTGCAACATGGCTTTCCACACAGATACGATCCTGATCTCCAACCACGACATGCTGACCCGCTTTGTGATGACGCCGCTGCGCGCGCTGGGGCGGTTCATCATCAAGGTGTCCGAGGCGACGGCACAAGCGCGTCTTTTGCACGAGCTGAACAACATGTCCGATGCCCAGCTCGAGGCATGGGGCATGACCCGCGCCGAAGCGACGGCAAAGTTCCTCAGCATCCGCAGCTAACTGCGGCCTCGGGGTGCGCGCCATGACGGCCCGCGCCCTGCACATACATGCCCATGCGCATGGGCCGGTGGCGGGTCATGTCAGCCTGACCTATGACGCGCGGATCTTGCGCCGCAAACGGTTGGTCACGGATCATGGCGAACCCTTTGTTGTTGATCTGGCACAGACAACATCACTCGATGCAGGTCATGTCTTCGTGCTGGACGATGGGCGCCAGATCGCCGTTGTCGCCGCGGAGGAGGCGCTGATGCGCGTCACCGGCGACCTGGTCCGTCTGGCCTGGCACATCGGCAACCGCCATGCGCCCTGCGCGATCCTGCCTGATGCGCTGGTGGTGCAGCGCGAAAAGGTGATGCGCGCGATGCTGGAACAGCTGGGCGCGACAGTCACCGATGTCGATGGACCCTTTACACCCGAAGGCGGAGCTTATGGCCACGGGCGCACCATGGGCCATGATCACGGCCATTCCCATGCATGACGCGCAGCTTTTGACGCTGGCGCAATGGCTGTCGCCGGCCTATCCGGTGGGGGCCTTTGCATGGTCGCACGGGTTGGAACGGACCATCGGGCGCGGCGATCTGCGCGATGGGCAGGATCTGGCGGACTGGCTGTCCGATGTGCTGGACCACGGGGCGGGGCGCAGCGATGCGATCCTGCTCTGCGCGGCGCATGGCGCGGATGATGTGGCTGCCGTGGCAGACCTTGCCGCCGTGCTGGCCCCCAGCCGCGAACGCCGGATGGAAACGTTACAACAAGGGGCGGCTTTTGCCGCGACAACGCGGGCTGTCTGGGGGCTTGATCTGCCCGATATGGCCTATCCGGTGGCGGTGGGGCGCGCGGCGCGGCTGATGGACCTGCCCGTGCAGCCTGTCGCACAGCTTTGGCTGCAAAGCTTCGCCAGCAATCTGGTACAGGCCGCACAGCGCCTGATGCCGCTGGGCCAGACGCAGGCACAGCAGATATTGGCGGGTCTGGCCCCCCTGTGCATCCGCATCGGGGCCGGGGCCACCCGCGCCAGCCTTCACGATATCGGCAGCGCGACCTTTGCCGTCGATACGGCGGCGATGCAGCATACCGCGCAATACAGCCGGATTTTCCGGTCATGACGAAAGGTCACCCCATGTCCCCCCACGGCCCTTTGCGTATCGGGATCGGCGGCCCTGTCGGTGCAGGCAAAACCACGCTGACCGCGGCCCTTGCGCGCGCGTTGAAAGATGATCTGAGCCTGTGTGTCATCACCAACGACATCTACACCCAGGAAGATGCCGAAGCCCTGATGCGGATGCAGATCCTGCCCGCCGACCGGGTGATGGGGGTCGAAACCGGCGGCTGCCCGCATACCGCGATCCGCGAGGATGCCTCGATCAATCTGGCCGCCGTGGCTGAAATGCGCGCGCGGCACCCCGATCTGGACCTGATCCTGATCGAAAGCGGCGGCGACAACCTGTCGGCCACCTATAGCCCCGAACTGGCCGACCTGACGATCTATGTGATCGACACGGCGGCAGGCGAAGACATCCCGCGCAAGGGCGGCCCTGCCATCACGCGGTCCGATATTCTGGTCGTCAACAAAACCGATCTCGCGCCCTATGTCGGCGCATCGCTTGACGTGATGGCAGCAGATGCCGCACGGATGCGCGGCGCGCTGCCAGTGGTTTTCGCCAGCCTCAAACAGGGCAGGGGCGTCGATGATGTGGTGGCCCTGATCCGCAAACTTGGCGGGCTATAGCGCCGGCCTTGCCCATCTTCCGAGCCTAAATATCCCCCGCGGAGCGTTCCCCTGCGCCGCAGGGGAAAATCAACGCTGCCCCAGTTTGCCGAACGCGCTGTCCAGCAAGGCGCGCAGTTTCTTGGCCCCGCCGCGCAAGGCGGCTTCGACATTGGCGTCGCTATGGGTGACGGTCTGGGGCTGCATCCCTTCGGGGCGGCCTTCGATGGTGCAGCGGATATCATCCGATCCGCCTTTGGCGGCATTCACATCGACGATATGCACCTCGACCCGGGTCAGGCGGCCTGCCAGATGGCCCAATGCGCCGGTGACGATGGTTTGCGCTACTTCGGCCAGACGTTCGTCACCCTGGATGGTGGAATCGGTGTTCAGTTGGAATTGCATGTCAGTCCTTTCAATGTGTCTTTTGATCTAAGCAGTGACCGCGGCATTACAATCCCGGTGCGGGCGGGGGGGATCGCGCCATCGCGCGCGGCACTTGCGGGATGGCGGGCCAAGGTGTATCTGAAACGCCATGAAACCGGTATTTGACATGGATGATCGCGCACGCCTGCCTTGGCGGTTCTTTGGCGCGACTTGCACGATCCTCGCACGGGGCTGACGCCCCCCGTTTCCGCACGCCTGCCAACATCTGAATTTTGATACGGGAGAGGACAATGTCCCCCAAAACGCTTTATGATAAAATCTGGGATGCGCATGTCGCGCATGAGGCCGAAGACGGCACCTGCCTGCTGTATATCGACCGCCATCTGGTCCACGAAGTCACCAGCCCGCAAGCCTTTGAAGGCCTGCGTCTGGCCGGTCGCAAGGTTCATGCCCCCGACAAGACCATCGCCGTGCCGGACCATAACGTGCCGACCACGCTCGACCGCGCCAATGGCGGCATGAACGAGGAATCGCGCATCCAGGTCGCGGCGCTGGACACCAATGCCAAGGATTTCGGGATCCATTACTATCCCGTGTCCGATGTGCGCCAGGGCATCGTGCATATCGTCGGCCCCGAACAGGGTTGGACCCTGCCCGGCATGACCGTGGTTTGCGGCGACAGCCATACCGCGACGCATGGCGCATTCGGCGCGCTGGCGCATGGGATCGGCACGTCAGAGGTGGAACATGTGCTGGCCACCCAGACCTTGATCCAGAAGAAATCCAAGAACATGAAGGTGGAAATCACCGGCAAACTGCGCCCCGGTGTCACCGCCAAGGACATCACCCTGTCGGTGATCGGCGCGACCGGCACCGCTGGCGGCAACGGCCATGTCATCGAATATTGCGGCGAAGCGATCCGTGATCTGTCCATGGAAGGGCGGATGACCGTCTGCAACATGGCCATCGAAGGCGGCGCGCGCGCGGGCATCATCGCGCCTGACGAAAAGACCTTTGAATATTGCAAAGGCCGCCCGCACGCCCCCAAAGGCGCGCAATGGGAAGCGGCTGTCGCCTATTGGAAAACCCTGTTCACCGACGAGGGCGCGCATTTCGACAAGATCGTCACCCTGCGCGGCGAAGACATCGCGCCCGTCGTGACATGGGGCACCTCGCCCGAAGATGTGCTGCCGATCACGGCAACCGTGCCTGCGGCTGACAGTTTCACGGGTGGCAAGGTCGGTGCGGCGCAACGCTCGCTTGATTACATGGCGCTGACGCCGGGGACCAAGCTGACCGATATCACGATTGATACCGTGTTCATCGGGTCCTGCACCAATGGCCGGATCGAGGATCTGCGCGCTGCTGCCGCGATCCTGAAAGGCAAAAAGAAAAAAGACGGGCTGCGCGCCATGGTCGTGCCCGGGTCCGGTCTGGTCCGCGCGCAGGCCGAAGAAGAAGGGCTGGCGCAGATTTTCATCGACGCCGGTTTTGAATGGCGCCTTGCAGGCTGTTCCATGTGCCTTGCGATGAACCCTGACCAGCTTGCCCCCGGCGAACGTTGCGCGGCCACATCGAACCGCAACTTCGAAGGCCGCCAAGGCCGCGGCGGTCGCACGCATCTGATGTCGCCCGCGATGGCGGCGGCAGCGGCGATCACCGGCAAACTGACCGATGTGCGGGAGATGATGTAATGCAAAAATTCACCAAACTTTCGGGCATCGCCGCCCCCATGCCTTTGGTCAATATCGACACCGATATGATCATCCCCAAACAGTTTTTGAAAACCATCAAACGGTCCGGCCTTGGCGTGAACCTGTTTGACGAGATGCGCTATGACGATGATCGCAACGAAATTCCCGATTTCGTGCTGAACAAACCGCAATACCGCGATGCCCAGATCCTTGTCGCGGGTGAAAATTTCGGCTGCGGGTCCAGCCGCGAACATGCGCCTTGGGCGATTGCCGATTTCGGCATCACCTGCGTGATCGCGCCCAGCTATGCCGATATCTTTTACAACAACTGTTTCAAGAACGGCATCCTGCCGATCACGCTGCCGCAGGAACAGGTCGATGTGCTGATGAAGGATGCCGAAAAAGGGTCGAATGCGCGGATCGAGGTTGATCTGGAGGCGCAGACGATCACATCCTCGGATGGCGAGACCTTCCATTTCGAGGTCGATTCCTTCAAGAAACATTGCCTGATGAACGGGCTGGACGATATCGGCCTGACGCTGGAAAAGGCCGATGCCATCGCCGGTTTCGAGACACGGGCAAGCGCCGCGCGCCCCTGGGTCTGACCGCGCCACCATTGCAGCAAAGCCGCATCTTCGGGTGCGGCTTTTCGCGTTTTGGGGCACAAGCAAAGGTTGCAATCACGCACCACTTTATGGCTAAAATATGAAATCCGGTTTGTGAAATAGCGCCGATCACTTGCAGATTGGCGCCCCTTCATGCGAAATGAAAATTCGCGTTCTGATTGTGGTGCGCTTCGCATGACAGCCGTCGAAAAAGTAGTCACGGGCGCAGCCCTTGTGATCCGGGGAGTGGATGCAGTGTTCTTACGCCTGCCAGCCGCAATCGTGCGGGCAATCCTTGTGGTGATGCTTGTCGTCATGCCCTCGGCGCTGCTGGTCGGCAGCGGCAGTGATGTCACACAGGTCGTTGTGCTGGTGGCGATTTTCGCGGCGCTGTTCACGCTGGTCGAATATAGCGCCGTCAGCCCCAGCCTTGTGGAATTCCGCGATGCGCCGCCGTTCAACCGGATGCGGTTTTCGGCCCTGTTTGCCACGGTGTTTTGCCTGTCGATGATCTTTCGCGGGTATGACAACCCGTCCCATCTGACCGAGATGTTCGAGACCACGGGTGCCGCCATCGGCAAGGCGATCGATTTCCCCTCTTCGCCGGTAAGGCTGATGGTGCAGATGATGCCTGCGGACAGCGATCCCGCGCTTTTGGACCGGATGCGCGATGCGGCGGGGCTTAGCTATCTGATCGCGCTGTTTTCGATCGTGTGGTTCATCGTGCTGTTGCGGCTGCACCGCTGGCCACGGCGGGGCGGGGCGTTCAATGTCTGGGTCAACCTGCCGACCTTTGACCCGACCGCGGGCGGCGATGTGGTGCTGCGCCTGCAACGGGACGGGCGCATTAACATCTTGTTAGGGGTTCTGCTGCCATTCTTGGTACCGGCGGTGGTCAAGCTGGTGGCGGTCTTTGCCGCGCCGATCAATCTGGACAATCCGCATACCTTGATCTGGACGGTGGCGGCATGGGCGTTTCTGCCTGCAAGTATCCTGATGCGGGGTGTCGCGCTGACACGGGTCGCCGACATGATCCAGATGCAGCGCGACAAACTGCGCGACCGCGCCACCGCCGCGGCGCTGGCTGGATATTGATCCTGTGGCTTTGGCCGGTTGTCGCCGCCGCCGATGTCTTTCGGATTGCCACCTATGCGGCACCGCTGCACCGTGACGGGCCGGGGCTGTTGCTGCGCGATATCCTGCGCGGGGATGATCCGCAGATCACGGCCAATGCGGCGATCATCGCGCAGGCCGATCCTGATCTGCTGGTGCTGACGGATTTCGATTTTGATCTGGATTCCATCGCGCTGCGGGCCTTTGCGGCGCTGTTCGATCCGCCCTATCCCTATCTGTTTGCCGCGCGGCCCAATACCGGCATGCCAACGGGGCAGGATATCGACCGCAACGGCCGCTTGGGCGAACCGCGGGACGCCCAAGGTTACGGGCTGTTCAACGGGCAGGGTGGCATGGCGATCCTGTCGCGCCTGCCGATTGATGCAGGCGGTGTCACCGATCTGTCCGCGCTGTTGTGGCGCGACCTGCCGGAGGCGGATCTGCCGGTGCTGGATGGCGCGCCGTTCTTTGCCCCCGCGGTGCTGGATGTGCTGCGGCTGTCCACCACCGGCCACTGGATCGTGCCGGTGCTGCCGCCGGATGCCCCGCCTTTCGCGGTCATGGCGTTTTCGGCCAGCCCGCCCGCCTTTGACGGGCCGGAACGGCGCAACATCCGGCGCAACCGTGATGAATTGCGCCTGTGGGAACAGGTGCTGGCAGGGGATTTTGGACCCGTGCCAGATGATTTCCTGATCACCGGCAATGCCAATCTGGACCCGCAGCGCGGTGATGGCGACAGGGCCGCGATGGCCGCGTTTCTGGCGCATCCGCTGGTACAGGACCCTTTGGCGGGACAGCCCACCGCCGATTGGCGGGATATCGGGCTGGGCAAGCTGCGCGTCAGCTATGTGCTGCCGTCGCGGGGCTGGCGGGTGGTGGATGCGGGGGTGGTCTGGCCCGTGGCGGATGGCGATCCTGCCTTTGGCGCGCATCATCTTGTCTGGGTCGATCTGGCCCGTTAGGCCCTCTGGTATCTTGAACCTTGGTGCGTGGCGCGTTACGCCAAGGCAACAATTTTTTGCAAGGATAAACCCATGGCCAACCCTTCCCTTCTGATCCTCGCCGGTGACGGCATCGGCCCCGAGGTCATGGACGAGGTCAAGCGCATCATCGACTGGTTCGGTGCGAAGCGCGATCTGGCCTTTGACGTGTCCGAGGATCTGGTCGGCGGTGCCGCCTATGACAAACACGGTGTGCCGCTGCACGATGACACGATGGCCAAGGCGCAGGCGGTTGATGCGGTGCTGCTGGGGGCCGTGGGTGGCCCGAAATACGACAACCTTGATTTCAGCGTCAAACCCGAACGCGGCCTGTTGCGCCTGCGCAAGGAAATGGACCTGTTCGCCAACCTGCGCCCCGCGCAATGTTTCGACGCGCTGGCGGATTTTTCATCGCTGAAAAAGGATGTGGTTGCCGGTCTGGACATCATGATCGTGCGCGAATTGACATCGGGTGTCTATTTCGGTGAACCGCGCGGCATCCATATGGAAGACAACATGCGCGTGGGCATCAACACCCAGCGTTATACCGAAGCCGAGATCGAACGCGGCGCGCGTGCGGCGTTCGAGCTGGCGATGAAGCGCAACAAAAAGCTGTGTTCGATGGAAAAGGCCAACGTCATGGAAAGCGGCATCCTGTGGCGCGATGTCGTGACCGAAGTCCACAGCGATTATCCCGAAGTGGCGCTGTCGCATATGTATGCCGACAATGGCGCGATGCAGCTGGTGCGCGCGCCAAAACAGTTCGACGTGATCTATACCGACAACCTGTTCGGTGACATCCTGTCCGATTGCGCCGCGATGCTGACCGGCAGTCTGGGCATGTTGCCTTCGGCTTCGCTGGGTCTGCCGATGGCCAATGGCCGGCCCAAGGCGATGTATGAACCGGTCCACGGGTCCGCCCCCGACATCGCGGGTCAGGGCAAGGCGAACCCGATTGCCTGTATCCTGTCGTTCGCGATGGCGCTGCGCTATTCCTTTGATCAAGGCGCCGAGGCTGACCGGCTGGAAGCCGCCATTGAAACTGTACTGGCGGACGGCGCGCGCACAGCCGATCTGATGGGCCCCGAAGGCGGCGTGCCTTTGTCCACTACGCAAATGGGTGACGCGATTCTGACCGCGCTCGACGCGAGCCTGTGATGACGCCGAACGCCAAAGGTGCGCTGATCGCGCTTGCCGCCTTTGGCGTTTTTGCCACGCATGACGTGGTGGTGAAAATCCTTGGCGGGATCTATTCGCCGGTGCAGATCGTGTTCTTTTCGGTGCTGCTCAGCTTTCCGCTGGCGACCATGATGCTGATGCGCGACAGCAAGCCCGGCACGCTGGTCCCCGCCCATCCATGGTGGATGCTGACGCGCGCGGTGGCGACGGTGATCACCGGTTTCACGGCCTTTTATGCCTTTTCGGTGCTGCCCTTGGCGCAGGTCTATACGATCCTGTTCGCCTCGCCCTTGTTGATCACAGTGCTGGCGATTCCGGTTTTGGGCGAAACGGTCCGCATCCGGCGCTGGGCTGCGGTGATTGTGGGGCTGATCGGGGTGCTGGTCGTGCTGCGGCCGGGATCGACAGAATTGTCGCTGGGCCATCTGGCGGCCTTGATGGCGGCGGTTGGCGGGTCGATTGCATCGATCATCGTGCGCAAGATCGGGTCCGAGGAACGGCCCGTGGTCATGCTGCTGTATCCTATGGCGCTGAACTTTGTGGTGATGGCCGCGGCCTTGCCATTCGTTTATGAACCGATGCCGATCGACCATCTGGGCCTGTTGGGCGTCATTGCGGTTTTTGGCTGGATCGCCAGCCGGATGATCATTTCGGCCTATCAGGCGGGCGAGGCGGCGATCATCGCGCCGATGCAATACAGCCAGATCATCTGGGCCAGTTTTTTCGGGTTTTTGTTCTTTGACGAATTGATCGACCTGAACACCGCCGTGGGCGCCAGCATCATCATCGCCAGCGGCCTGTATATCGTCCTGCGCGAAAGCCGCAGTGGCGCGTCCGAAAACACACCAGTGCTGCGCACGCGGTCACGGTCGGAAACCGGCATCATTCCGCGGATCAGCATGCTGGTGCGCATTTCCGGCAAGACATTGCCCGGGCAACAAAAAGCCCCCGATTAAGGCTCAGAAATTCGCCTTGACGCCCGGCAGGTCCAGCGTCTTGATCAGGTCGCGCAATTCCTGCCGTGCGGCCACGTTGGATATGTTCAGCCCCTTGACCCCGATGTCGCGCAGGTCCAGCAGGGTCAGCCCGCGCGGGAACAATTCGCGGAAAATCACCCGTTCGTTGAAACCGGGGGCCGTGCGAAACCCGATGCGGCGGGCCAGCTTGTCGATCACGCGCTGCATCTTTTCCTTGTTGACCATCGCCTGCGCGCCCATCCGGTTGCGCACGACCACCCAGTCGATCGGTTTCAGCCCGGCCTGCGCGCGCAACTGCCGCGCGCTCCAGACCATTTCGGAATAGATTGACGGACTGGTGATTTCCTCGCCCTCGCTGTCAACATGGGCCAGCAGGTCGAAATCGACGAAACTGTCGTTCAGCGGCGTGATCAGCGTATCGGCAAGGCTATGCGCGACCTGGCTGAGCCGTGTATGTGATCCGGGGCAGTCGATCAGGATAAAATCGCAGTCCTTTTCAAGGCTGGCCACGGCCATCGACAGGCGATGATCGGACGCGTTTTCGCCGGGTTTCAACCCGGTCTCGTCGATCTCGGGCAGGTCGTGATACACCGGTGTTGGCAGATCAAGGCCGGATTTGGCCAAAAATTCGGTCCGGTTGCCCAGATACCGCGCCAAGGTGCGCTGGCGCAGGTCAAGATCCAGCACGCCGACCCGATGGCCCTGGCGCGCAAGGGCTGTCGCCACATGCATGGATACCGTGGACTTGCCTGCGCCGCCTTTTTCGTTGCCGATCACGATGATATGCGCCACGCGGGACTCCTGTACTGGCTACTGTCGCGCGACTATATGATGTGGCAAGGCCAAGGAAAAGCGCAGCATCGCGTATTTGCATGGTTTTTGTCGTCTGTTGTTTTGCGCCCATGGCCACAGCGCCTGACGCCCCGCTTGACAACAGGCGCGCAACCGATCATGTGCTGTTCAACCGATGCAAGCTGCCGCGTGAGCAGAGCGGGATCAAACCCGCAAGGCATCCGTTGATTTTCA
Source organism: Loktanella sp. (assembly GCA_017542965.1). GTDB lineage: Bacteria > Pseudomonadota > Alphaproteobacteria > Rhodobacterales > Rhodobacteraceae > Yoonia. The sequence goes on from JAFWEI010000008.1 coordinate 90,601, forward strand.
GGTTCCCAGATCACGCAGGGGTCCCGCGCCACATCGGCGCCCGGACAATGCGGTTCAGGCAGTCAGCATATGGCGCAACGTCTGCTTTTGACCTCTGGGGCTCGCCCATGGGTCACACCCATATGCGCGGGCCGCAGGTCCGCTGAAAACACAGGATATCCATGATGGATTTTGACATGCTGGGCCTTGCGCCCCGATTGATTGCCGTTCTCAAAGAACAGGGCATCACCGATCCCACCCCGATCCAGACGCAGGCGATCCCGCATGCGATGAACGGCCGCGACGTGATGGGCCTTGCCCAGACCGGCACTGGTAAAACCGCGGCCTTTGGCCTGCCGATGATCCATGCGCTGATGAAGGCGGGTGTGAAACCCAACCCCAAGGCCGTGCGCGGGCTGGTGCTGGCCCCGACACGCGAATTGGCCAAACAGATTGCCGACAACCTGACCGCCTATACCAAGGGCAGCCATCTGAAGGTCGCTTTGGTCGTTGGCGGCGCAGGTATCACCGCCCAGACGAAACGTCTGGCGGGTGGTGTGGACCTGTTGGTCGCAACCCCGGGCCGGTTGATCGACCTGCTCGACCGCCGCGCCGTGCGGCTTGATGAAACCGTGTATCTGGTGCTGGACGAGGCCGACCAGATGCTGGACATGGGGTTCATCCACGCCCTGCGCCGGATCGCGCCGCTGTTGGCCAAGGACCGCCAGACGATGATGTTCTCGGCCACCATGCCGAAACTGATGTCCGAACTGGCCGATGCGTTCTTGACCGATGCCGTGCGCGTACAGGTCAACCCCCCCGGTCAGGCGGTCAAGAAGATCGCGCAATCGGTGCATTTCGTGGCGCAGGCCGCGAAAACCGACCTGCTGGTCGATCTGCTGGACAAACACCGCGACGAGCTGGCGCTTGTCTTTGGCCGGACCAAGCATGGCTGTGAAAAGCTCTATAAAACGCTGGAGGCCAAGGGTTTTGCCGCGGCGTCCATCCACGGCAACAAATCCCAAGGCCAGCGCGAACGCGCGATCGAGGCGTTCAAGGCCGGCAAGGTCCGCGTTCTGGTGGCAACCGATGTGGCCGCGCGCGGCATCGACATTCCCGGCGTGCGCCATGTCTATAATTACGACCTGCCCAATGTGGCAGAAAACTATGTCCACCGGATCGGCCGGACGGCACGTGCGGGGGCTGACGGGTCGGCCATTGCGCTGGTCGCACCGGACGAAATGATCGAACTGCAGGACATCGAAAAAGCGATGAAGGAAACCATCCCCGTCGCGTCGGGCCGTCCTTGGGAAATCATGCCCGGCCAGAAAAAGCGCCCCAATGGCGGCGGTGCCGGTGGCGGGCGTCGTGGTGGCGGTGGCGGTGCTGGTGGCGGCGGTGGCAACCGGTCTGCCGCGCCGCGTGCGGGTGGCAAGCCCGGTGGCTTTGCCGGCAAGCCCCAGGGTGGCCGCAAGCCGGGTGCCGGTGGTGGCGCTGGCCGGTCGCGCGGGCGGTCTGCCGCGTAAGGTACAGCTTGCCTGCGCCCTGCCGCGTTTGCGCGGGGCGCAGGCCAACATGCTTACCGTCCCGCCTGATCATAGGCCATGGGGCGGGCGATCTGATCCTGCCTTGGTGCATTGGCACGACCACTGCGGTCTTTGACCGGTCCGGCAGGGCAGCTGGGATACTGGTTCTGCCGCCTGATCAGATGGTGCCTGATCGGGCTATGGCGCAGAAGCGGTTTCCGCCCAAGCACTGCTGATATGGAAGGTTTGGGACCGCCCGCGATCACTGCCATATACCAACCAGGTCCGTCAGGCCGCACGCGCTGCGCCTGACTGCGGCCGCGGTGTGTGGAACTGGCGCAAGGTGGCCGACAGGCGTTGCGCCTCGTCGCTGAGCGTGCTGCTGGCGGCGTTCGCTTCTTCGCCCAGGGCCGCGTTTTCCTGCGTCATGTGATCAAGCTGCTGGACACCAATGCTGACTTCGGATTGACCAAGCGCCTGATCCTTGACCGATGCGGCAATGGCCTGAATCGTGACACCCATCTGTTCGACCTGCGCCAGTACCTGGCTCAGGGCGGTGCCGGTGTTCTGGACCAGCACCGTGCCTTCGCTGATCTTGGTCCGGCTGGCGGTGATCAGGGTCCGGATTTCGCGGGCCGATTGCGTGGCGCGCATCGACAAGGCCCGCACTTCTGACGCGACAACGGCAAAGCCCTTGCCTGCATCACCTGCGCGGGCGGCCTCGACCCCGGCGTTCAGGGCCAGAAGGTTGGTTTGAAAGGCGATGTCTTCGATGACTGAAATGATCTGGTTGATCTGGCCGGACGATTCCTCGATTTCCTGAATGGCTTGTGTTGCTTCATCCAGAACCTGACGGCTTTGGTTGGACAGGGTCAGGCTGCGCTGCGCCATCTCGTCCGCTTCGGCTGCTTTGGCTGCGATAGCCTTTCCACTCACGCTCAGATTTTGCAAGGTTGCCGATGATTCCGCCAGCGTTGCCGCCTGTGTTTCGACCCGTCGTGCCAGCGAATCCGACATCGACGCGATTCCGGTGCTGGCGGTCGTCACTTCCTGCGCGATTTCGGTCATGTCGGACACGCTTTTGCCAAGGCTTGCGACCACTGCGTTGAAATCCTCGCGCAGCGCCTCATACGCGGCAGGAAAAGGATCGGAGCGGGTCGATTCGATCCTATGTGTCAGGTCCAGTCGGGCCAGATGGGCCAGACCCGTGCGCAGCAGGCCCATGACCTTTGTCTGTTCATCATGTGATTGCCGGTTCGCGTCTTCCAGCTGGTGGTTGCGTTGCAGGCCGGCCTTGAAATCGGTCACACGGCGGGCGATTTCGCCGATTTCATCCTTCATCGCTGCATGGGGGACAATCGTGTCAAGATTGCCGCCCGCGATATCGGCGATGGCATTCGAAATCTGGGTGATCGGGCGCGTCAGTTGCATTGCCATCAGCACAACCATACCCAGACCCAGGACGATCACGACCGCCGACGCGACAAGCATCGTCATCAACCGGTCAAATATCGCTGCATCGATATCAGTTCGTTCGACACCGACGTAAAGAATACCGACGACATCATCGCCCGCGCCGAAAACCGGCAGATAGGCGGTGAGGTAAGGCTTGCCCAAAATCACCGCCTCGCCCCGGTATGTCTGGCCTTTTATCACCGCAGCATAGACCTGATTGTCACGGCCCAGATAGGTGCCGACCGCGCGTTCGCCGTCGGGTTTGATGATATTGGTGGTCATACGGCGAAAGTCGTTTTCCGTCGGGTCCCAAAGAAAGAATGTCGCCGTTTCACGCGACACACGCCCGACCTGATCGATCAGGTCATGCGTGTCGAATGCGGGAATGTCGGTCCAGCTGGCACGGGTGATCTGCCCGTCGGGGCCATAGGTCACCGCCAATCCGCCAAAGGCCGATTGAAACACCGATGCGATGATCCGCAGCGACAGGTCTTGCCGGGCCTGCACATCTGTCAGCATGGCATGCTGCGTCTGGCGCGCAGAGATCGACACCAGAACGGCGCAGACCACCAGCGTGATCATCGTCATCATGATGACAAGGCGCAGTTTCAACGACAGAGTGACAGAGCGTTTCATGGTAATCCCCAGACTGATACGACATCTGACGTCTACATCCGAAAAACCAACAAACACTTAAAACGCGACTACCAAATGACAAAGGGCCATATGCGGTTGCATATGGCCCTTGAAACAATCGCGCAGGAGAGGTGCTTAGAACCCCAGACCGGCGTATTTGTTCTTGAACTTCGACACGCGGCCGCCGGCATCCATCAGGCGGGTGCCGCCACCGGTCCATGCAGGGTGCACGGATGGGTCGATTTCCAGTGACATCTGGTCACCTTCCTTGCCCCAGGTGGATTTCATCTGCACGATCGTACCGTCAGTGAACTTGACGTTGATGACGTGGTAATCGGGGTGAATTTCTTTTTTCATGGAACCCGTCCTATGCCTGAGCGCCGGTAGGCGCCTTGTAGTTGGTGACTTCGGCGATCCGTGCGGATTTACCGCGACGTGCGCGCAGGTAATACAGCTTGGCGCGACGGACCTTGCCGCGACGGACGACTTCGATGCTGTCGATATTGGTCGAATGCAGCGGGAACACGCGTTCCACGCCTTCGCCAAAGGAAATCTTGCGCACGGTGAACGATCCGGCGATGCCTTTGCCATTCTTGCGTGCGATGCAGACGCCTTCGTAGGCCTGCACACGGGTGCGTGTGCCTTCGGTCACTTTGTAACCGACGCGGATGGTGTCACCCGCCTTGAAATCGGGGATCGTTTTCCCCAGCGCAGCGATCTGCTCCGCTTCGATCTGTGCGATCAGGTTCATCTGAAACGCTCCTTATGATGCTTGCGGTGGTCCGCAATGTTGTTGCCATGACGAATAGCTCTGATCGTTTGTCGGGTCAGGCCGTAGCGCCCGTCAGAGATTGCGTCATCGTCTTTATTCTATCCGTCCGGCCCATCTGCGGGTTCTGCCCCAACGCAAGGGCCGCCCGTGATCCGATGATCCATAAACGCATGGCCCGGAATCGGAACCGACCCAAGCCTGCGTCGTATAGGCCCAAGGGCAGATGCGATCAAGTGCCGTCTTTGGCCTTGTAGGCGGCCCACAGATCGGGCCGGCGCTGTTCGGTGATCTGTTCGGCCATCGCCCGCCGCCAGGCCGCGATTTTCGCGTGATTGCCCGACATCAGTACGTCAGGGATCGGGCGGCCCTGCCATAGGGCGGGTTTGGTATATTGGGGATGTTCCAGCAGGCCCTGCGAATGGCTTTCTTCGATCGCACTTTCGGCATTGCCCAAAACGCCGGGCAGCAGCCGCACGGTCGCGTCGATCATCGCTTGCGCCGCAATCTCGCCTCCGGTCATGACGAAATCGCCGAGCGAAACCTCGGTGATGCCGAAATGGTCGATCACGCGTTCATCGACGCCTTCGAACCGGCCGCAGAGCAGGGTGACCCCATCCATGCGCGCCCAGTTGCGCGCCATCGTTTGGTCGAACCTGCGCCCGCGCGGGGACAGATAGACCAGCGGCATGATGCCCTTGGCGGCGCTGCGGGCCTCCAGAATGGCTGCTTCCAGCACATCGGGGCGCAGCACCATGCCCGCGCCGCCGCCCGCTGGCGTGTCATCGACATTGCGGTGCTTGCCGATGCCATGTGTGCGCAGATCATAGGTCTGCAATTGCCACAGCCCATCCTGGAGCGCACGCCCTGTCAGGCTTTCGCCCAGCACGCCCGGAAAGGCCTGCGGGAACAAAGTGATGATCTGCGCGGTCCATGCGCCCGCGAGCAGGGGGGTATCGGTCATCAATTCGCGCGGTTTCAATGTCGCGCTGATCGACTTGCGCCCGATGGCGCGGGACGGCGTGTCAGTCATCGGATGCAAAAAGCCCGGCAGGCGGGTCCGCGATGATGCGCCCTGCGGCCAGATCGACTGTCGGCACGGCGGCTTGGGTAAAGGGCAACAGCACGGTGTCGGACTGGCCGGGCACATGCAGTTCCAAAAGCGCGCCTGCGCCGTGATCCACGACAGATTTGACCTGCCCCAATTTGCTGCCGCCGGTGTCCAGCACGGCAAGCCCGATCAGGTCGGCATAGTAATATTCGTCATCCGGCAGCGATGGCATCGCCGCGCGGTCAGCGTAAAGCGCGACGTTGCGCAGGACGTCCGCGTCTTCCTTGGTCACGACACCGGACAGGCGCGCGGTGAACCCGCCCTTGAGCTGGCCTGTCAGCACCACCTGCGCGATGCTGTCGCCGTGTTCGGTATAAAGCGGCGTGTAATCGGCGATTGCCATCGGATCGGCGCAGAAGGATTTCAGCCGCACCTCGCCCTTGACCCCGAAAGAGCCGCCGATCATGCCTACGATAACGCGGTCAGTCATTGATCATCTCCGCTGCAAGACAGATATTGGAAACCCATAAGCCACCACCGTTTTCGCAGATGTCTTGCTGGCCTTGCCGTTCATACATCATGCCCGCCACGAAGGCGACCATCACAAGGATGAATGTGCGGAGCAAGCGGAACATCTGGTGTTTGGGCGTAGCCCGGGTCAAGACCCGGGCCACGGTCCGCCGCTTATTCGGCGGCGGCGTCTTCGGCAGGTGCGTTTGCCGCTTCGTCAGCTTTGGCGGCTTTCGCGGCCTTTTCTTCGGCGCGCTTGGTTGCGGCCTTGCCCGGCGTGCCTTTTTTCAGGTTGGCACGGTCTTTTTTCGGCATCACGCCAGCGGCTTCGAGCATGCGGGCCACGCGGTCGGTCGGCTGTGCGCCCTGACCCAGCCAATGCTGGATGCGGTCCATATCCATGCGGACGCGGTCTTCGCTGTCTTTGGGCAGCATGGGCGCATAGGTGCCCAGTTTCTCGATGAAGCGGCCGTCGCGTGGCATGCGGCTGTCGGCGGCGACGATGGCGTAATGTGGGCGCTTCTTGGAACCGCCGCGGGCGAGCCGGATTTTCATAGACATGGTGTTTCTCCTTTAAGATGTCTTTGGGGGTGGCGGGGTGAACCCCGCCCTACGATTGGTGTTGTTTGTGATGCTGGATCACTTCCTGAATGATGAAGTTCAGGAATTTCTTGGCGAATTCAGGGTCCAGATCGGCCTGTTGCGCAAGATCGGTCAGCCGTGCGATCTGCGCGGCTTCGCGCGCCGGATCGGACGGGGGCAGGGCGTGTTCGGCTTTGAGCCGGCCCACGGCCTGTGTGTGTTTGAAACGTTCGCCCAAAGTATAGACAAGGATCGCATCCAGCCGGTCGATGCTGGCGCGATGGTCTTTCAGGATTTGTGCGGCGCGGGTGACAGCGTCAGACATGGGCCTGTCCTTTCGGATTTGGGTGGCGGTAAACCAGCGTGTCGGGCTTTGGGCCAAGAGCCTGTGCGTCATGTGCCGCACCAAGCTTTTCCGCCAACCGGATCGAGCGCGCATTGTCCGGCGCGATATAGCTGACGGCACTGTCCCAGCCGAGGCTGTCATAGGCATGGGCAATCGCGGCGCGCGCGGCCTCAGAGGCGATGCCGGTGCCTTCGGCGGCATCCGACAGGATCATCCAGCCGATCTCGGTTTCCGGCCAATCGGGTGGGGTCCATGGCCCGACCAGCCCGAGGGCGGTATCGTCGCCCGCGCGCGTGACCGCCCACATGCCGTAGCCGAAAATTTCCCAATGTCCCAGTTCGGCGGCAAAAGCGCGCCAGCTTTTGGCCAGGTCCTTGTGGCTGCCAAAAGCGGTGGACCGGTCCGACATCATGAAATCATGAAAGGCGGGCCAGTCATCCGCGACAGGGCGGCGCAGGATCAGCCGGTCGGTTTTCAGGTTTTGGCAAACCTGAAGCCTCCGGCGGGGATATTTCGGCTCGGAAGATGTCATTTCTTTTTGCCGAACCCCGACAGGCCAGCGGGCAGTTGCATGCCTCCGCCCAGACCCGGCAGGCCGCCGCGCCCTTGCAGGGCCTTGGCGGCGTCGGCCATCGCCTTGGGGTCATTCATGTCGGGCATGCCTTCGGGGGTGCCGCCTTTGCCGAACATGCCTTTCATCGCCTGTTTCAGCATCCCGCCCTTGCCCATCTTTTTCATCATATCGGCCATCTGCCGGTGCTGTTTGATCAGCTTGTTGAGCTCGGACACTTCCAGCCCCGCACCTGCCGCGATCCGTTTCTTGCGCGACGCGGCCAGCAGGTCGGGGTTGGCGCGTTCTTTCTTGGTCATCGAATTGATCAGCGCGATCTGGCGTTTGAGGATACCGTCATCCATGCCCGCCGCTGCCATCTGTTTGCCCATCTTGGCGGCACCCGGCATCATCCCCATCATGCCTTCCATGCCGCCCATTTTCAGCATCTGTTCGAGCTGCATCTTGAGGTCGTTCATGTTGAACCGGCCCTGCTGGAACCGTTTCATCATCCGCGCGGCCTGTTCGGCCTCAATCGTTTCCTGCGCCTTTTCGACGAGCGCCACGATATCGCCCATGCCCAGAATACGGCCTGCGATCCGTGCGGGCTCAAACGTTTCGATGGCGTCCATCTTTTCGCCAAGGCCGACGAAACGGATCGGCTTGCCGGTGATCGCGCGCATCGACAGGGCGGCGCCGCCGCGCCCGTCGCCGTCCATCCGTGTCAGCACAACGCCGGTCACGCCGATCTTGTCGTCGAATTCCTGCGCGACATTGACCGCGTCCTGCCCTGTCAGGCCGTCAACGACCAGCAGCGTTTCGCGCGGATTGGCGATATCGCGCACGGCGGCGGCCTGTGCGATCAGTTCGGCGTCGATATGCAGCCGCCCCGCGGTGTCGAGCATATAGACGTCATAGCCGCCCAAGGACGCCTGCACCTTGGCGCGTTTGGCGATCTGGACGGGGGTTTCGCCCTTGACGATGGGCAGCGTGTCCACGCCGATCTGCAGGCCGAGGATCGCCAGCTGTTCCATCGCCGCAGGCCGGTTGGTGTCAAGCGAGGCCATCAGCACCTTCTTGCCTTCGCGTTCCTTCAAACGTTTGGCAAGTTTGGCGGTGGTGGTGGTTTTGCCTGACCCCTGCAGGCCGACCATCAGAATGGGCGCAGGCGGGTTGTCGATTTTCAGCGCGCCGGGGTCTTCGTCGCCGGTGAGGACGCGCTGCAATTCGTCATGCACGATCTTGACGACCTGCTGGCCCGGCGTGATCGATTTGGTGACGGCCTGACCTGTCGCCTTGGCCTGCACGGCGGCGACGAAATCGCGCGCGACGGGCAGCGATACGTCTGCTTCGAGCAGGGCGGTGCGCACCTCGCGCAGGGCGGTTTTCACATCATCTTCGGACAGCGCACCTTGCTTGGTCAGCTTGTCGAAAACGCCGGACAGGCGTTCGGAGAGATTTTCAAACATAGGCCACGGCCCTTTTGTCGTTTCGGTTGCGGCCCATCCTATACCGGACAGGCCAAAGCAGGAACGCCCCCGTGGGCGCAACGCGCTGACGGAGGGCGATCCCCTGAATGCGGGGACCGGAAAGCACAGGCGTTCCGGAATAGGGGGCGTTTATGCCGACAGGCGGCGCGAGTCAACTGCCCCGCAATTGCGCGATCTTGTGCAGTGTATCGGCGCGATAGGCATAGGCCACAGAGCCGGTACCCGCCATCAGCGCCAGCATGTGCAGATAGGGCGGGCCGACCCAGATCAGCAGGGCCGACAGACCGGTGATCATCGTGGCCAGCAGCACAAGCCCGGCAATCCCTTCCCAGCCGCGCCACCACAGCAGGGCGGCGCCCAGCACCTCGACAGAGCCTGTGACATAGCGGGGGAACTGGCCAAAGCCGATGGCCTCATAGATGGCGACATCGGTGCTGTGGCCGGTCAGCTTGCGCAGGCCGAAATAGACGAATGCAATGGTCAGGGCGGCGCGCAGGGCGGCCAGAAAGGCGGGCTGTGTCATGATCCCCAGATAGGCCGCGCCAGAGATTATCAAGGGCGCGCCTTTGCCCTTGCGCAGGCGAACGATTTGCGGGATTTTCGACCTATGGTGTTTGTCAGCGCACGGAACCAAGATGGATAACTGGGACGAAATCCGCACGGCCTTTCAGGTTGCGCGCAAAGGCACGGTCAGCGGCGCGGCCGAGGAACTGGGCGTGCATCATGCCACTGTCATCCGCCATATCGACGCGCTGGAACAGCGGCTGGGGGTGAAACTGTTCCAACGGCACGCCCGCGGCTATACCGCGACCGAGGCCGGGCAGGACCTGTTGCAGGTGGCGCAAGCGACCGATGACCAGTTCACCCAGCTGGCCGGCCGGATCAAGGGGCAGGGCGAAGGTGTGTCCGGCGATCTGGTGATCACCTCGCTGGATATGCTGTCGCACCGGCTGACGCCGGTGATGGTGGCGTTTCAGGCGCAATATCCCGACTTGCGCATCCGTTACCGGACCGGCGACCGGGTGTTCCGGCTGGAATATGGCGAGGCGCATGTCGCCATCCGCGCCGGCACGATGCCCGAAGAGCCCGACAACGTGGTGCAGCCGTTCATGGTGCAGCGGATGGCGCTGGTGGCATCGGCGGCCTATATCGACCGTTATGGCCTGCCGGATGGGGCAGACGACCTGCCGCGCCACCGGTTCGTGATCAGCGATGATGAAAAATCCCGCGCCCCGTTTGAACGCTGGCTGCGCCATAGGGTGCCGGATGCGGCGTTGATGTACCGCGCCTCTGACCCGCGCAACATGCTGGATGCGATCCTTGCGGGGGCGGGGATCGGGTTCGTGATGCAACAGGAATGCGCAGCGCATGGGTTGACCGAGGTGATCCCCAGCCTGGATGACTGGTCGGCGCCGCTGTGGCTGGTCACCCATGTCGATCTGCACCGCACGACCAAGGTGCAGGCCTTCTTGCGGTTCATCAAGGACCAGATGAAGACGCTGGAATGACGCAGCCCCGCGCCGGGCATCTGGCGATGCTGCTGTTCTCGACGCTGGTGGCGGGGTCGTTTGCGCTGGGCTCGCTGGCGGCCAATGATATCGCGCCCATCGCGCTGAACGCGGTGCGGTTCTGGATCGCGGTGTTTATTTTGGGGGCGGCTGTGGTGGCCACCGGCGGCATGACGCGCGGGGCGGCGACGGCGCTGTGGCGCTATCCGCTGCTGGCGGGGTTCCTGACCACCTATTTCGTCGCCATGTTCGAAGGGCTGAAAACCGCGCCACCGGTCAGCGCCGCCGCCGTGTTCACCCTGACACCGCTGATGGCGGGGGTCTTTGGCTGGCTTTTGCTGGGCCAGCGGTTCACGCCGCGCATCCTTTTGGCCTTGGCGATTGGCGGGGTGGGTGCGCTTTGGGTGATCTTTCGCGCCGATGTCGCGGCAGTGCTGCGGTTCGAAATCGGGCGCGGCGAATTGATCTATCTGGGCGGTTGTCTGGCCCATGCGGTCTATACCCCGCTGGTGCGGCGGCTGAACCGGGGGGAACCGGCACTGGTGTTCAGCTTTGGGGTGCTGCTGGCGGGGGCGATGCTGTTGACGGCCTTTGGCTGGACCGATCTGCGCGCGACCGACTGGACAGCATTGCCCGCGATTGTCTGGATCACGATCCTTTACACCGCCCTGTTCGCCAGCGCGGCCACCTTTACCCTGCTGCAATTCGCCACGATGCGGCTGCCCAGCACCAAGGTGATGGCCTATACCTATCTGGTGCCAAGCTGGGTGATCGTCTGGGGGGTGGCGCTGGGGGGCGATATGCCGCCCGCCATCGTGATGGCCGGGCTGGGGATCACAATTGTGGCGCTGGGTCTGTTGCTGCGGCAAGACTAGCGAATTCAAGATCCAGAAACGCCTCGAACGCATCCAGATCGACAGGTTCCATCTGCCCGAACCCCGCCATCCAGACCGAGGCCGCGCGCAAGGCATCGGGTTCAAGCTTGCACCATTTCACACGGCCGCGCTTTTCTTGGCTGATCAGGCCCGCAGCGGTCAGCACCCCCAGATGCTTGGAAATCGCCGCCAGCGACATGGCGAAAGGCGCGGCCACATCGGTGACGGCCATGTCATCTTCCAGCAGCATCGACAGGATCGCGCGGCGCGTCGGGTCCGCAAGGGCGGCAAAGGTGGTATCCAGCAAGGTATTCATGCCTGCGGTTATGGCATCGCACGCCAAAACGTCAACCATCCGGTTGAATATGGATCTTGGGCAAAACCGGCGCGCCAGCCGCCTCTTTCAACTTCTTATTTCCAAAAATACTCAATAAAAACATATGTTTGATCCACAACTGTCGCGGCTTGACTCTGTGCCTGCGCCACCCTAAACGATGTCCAACCTTCCGAAGGGGGCCAACCGATGCCGGAACCGCAGGACGCAGACCGCCTCAAGGCGCTCGAAGCGAAGATTGCGGCGCTCAAGACACCGGTAAAGGTCAAGGACCATGCGGAAGAACATTATTCGCAAGCACAGCTTGCCTGGCGGATGGTGATCGAACTCGTGGCCGGTCTGGGGATCGGTTTCGGCATTGGATACGGTCTGGATACCCTGTTCGGGACCATGCCGGTTTTTCTGGTGCTGTTCATATTTTTAGGCCTCGCCGCCGGTGTGCAGACGATGATGCGCTCGGCAGCCGAGGTCCAGTTGAAGCAGCAGCGCGCTGCACAGGAAAAGGGTGACGCAAGTGGCGATTGAACCAGAAACCAAAGGTGGTCTTGTCTTCCATCCGCTGGACCAGTTCATCGTCAAACCCGCTTTCGGGGATGGCGCGGTCAACTGGTATACGGTGACCAATCTGACCGTCTGGATGGGGATCATCCTGCTGGCGATCTTTGCGCTGTTCGTGCTGGGCAGCCGGGGCCGCGCGATCATTCCGTCGCGGGTCCAGTCGATCGGCGAATTGATGTACGGGTTTATCTACAAGATGATCGAGGACATCACCGGCAAGGACGGGGTCAAGTATTTCCCCTATATCATGACGCTGTTCGTGTTCATCCTGTTTGCGAATTTCATCGCCCTGATCCCGATGTCCTATAGCCCGACATCGATGATCGCGGTGACTGCGACGCTGGGTTTCGGGTCTTTCATCGCCATCACGATCCTGGGGTTCGTGAAACATGGGGCGTCTTTCCTGAAATTGTTCTGGATGTCCGACGCGCCCTTGTTCCTGCGCCCGATCATCGCCGTGATCGAGGTGATTTCCTATCTCGTGCGTCCGGTCAGCCTGTCCATTCGTCTGGGCGGAAATATCGCGGCTGGCCACGTCGTTCTCAAGGTGTTTGCCGGTTTCGCGGCGCTGGCTGTCGCCAGCCCTGCGGCGATCCTTGGCATCATCGCCATCTATGGGCTGGAAGTGCTGGTTGCCGGCATTCAGGCCTATGTCTTCACGATCCTGATCTGTGTCTATCTCAAGGACGCACTTCACCCGCATCACTAACACCGGATGGGTGAAATCACCCATCCTACCTCTCAACTTCCAATCGTAAGGAGAATTCTCATGGAAGGCGAACTCGCACATATCGGCGCTGGTCTGGCTGCAATCGGTTCCGGCTTTGCCGCAATCGGCGTCGGCAACGTTGCCGGCAACTACCTGGCAGGCGCGCTGCGCAACCCATCTGCCGCTGCTGGCCAGACAGCCACGCTGTTCATCGGTCTGGCATTCGCCGAAGCACTGGGGATCTTCGCGTTCCTCGTGTCGCTTCTGCTGATGTTCGCAGTCTAAGCGTACGACCCATATCCTTACGGCTGACTGGCGCAGGGTGATCCTGCGTCAGTCGGTAAACATTCAAGGTATTCGGGGGCTCCTATGGAACCAGTAGTAAGCGAAGCTGCATTTACCTGCGTGGATGCTGGTGGATATGCCTTGGGCATGCCGCAGCTTTGCGCAGAATGGATGCCGAACCAGATTTTCTGGCTTGTCGTCACATTGATCGCGATTTTCTTCGTGCTGTCGCGCGTTGCACTGCCACGGATCGGTGCGGTTCTGGCCGAACGGTCCGGCACGATCACCAATGATATCGCCGCCGCCGAGGACCTCAAGAACAAGGCCGCCGAAGCCGAAGCCGCCTATGAGCAAGCCTTGACCGATGCCCGCGTCAAGGCGCAGGACATCATCGCCAAGGCCAAGGCCGAAATTCAGGCCGACCTTGACGTCGCATTGAAAAAGGCCGATGCCGCCATCGCCGCCAAGGCCGCCGAAAGCGAAACAGCCGTCGGCGCGATCCGCGACAGCGCCATCAAGAACATCACAGAGGTCGCCACCGACACCGCCAAGGAATTGGTGCTGGCGCTGGGTGGCACTGCCGACGCCACGACCATCTCCGCCGCGGTCACCGCGCGGATGAAAGGATAAGTCATGCGTTTTCTGGTCACTGCCCTTTTCGCTGCCGCGGCCTCGCCCGCGCTGGCGGCTGATTATCCCTTCGTGTCGCTGCGCAACACGGATTTCGTGGTTCTGGTCGCTTTCCTGATCTTCATCGGCATCCTGCTGTATTACAAGGTGCCTGCGCTGGTCGCGGATATGCTGGACAAGCGGGCGGCCAATATCCGCGCCGAACTCGACGAAGCCAAGGCTTTGCGCGAAGAGGCGATGGCGCTGCTGGCCTCTTACGAGCGCAAGCAAAAGGATGTGCAGGTGCAGGCCGACCGGATCGTCGCCTCTGCCAAGCAGGAAGCCAATGACGCCGCGGCCGCTGCTAAAGAAGAGATCGCCAAATCCATCAGCCGCCGCATGCAGGCCGCCGAGGAACAGATCGCATCCGCGCAGGCCGCCGCGATCAAGGACGTGCGCGATCAGGCTGTCATGGTTGCCGTGGCCGTTGCCAAGGATGTTCTGGCCGGACAGATGAACGCGAAATCCGCTGGCGCGCTGATCGACGAATCCATCGCGGTTGTGGCAGACAAACTGCACTAAACCCATCAATCTGGTGGTACAAAAAGCCCGGATGCCGCGATGCATCCGGGCTTTTGCGTTCGCAGGTCGTGGCGCGCGGGCTGATCAGCGGCGCAATTCGTGCTGGAACCGCTTTTGCGCAAAAACTTCGTTGCGGTCGGCCTTTTGCTGGTTCGACAGCGCCTGTTCGACGTAATCAAGATGCGCCTCGACCGCAGCACGGGCCGCGACAGGATCGCGCGCCTGCAGCCCCATGTTGATCTGGCGGTGCTGGTCCAGCAAGGCATCGCGCGTCGTGCGCTGTTTGAACATGACGCTGCGGTTATAGAACACGCCTTCGCGCAGCAGGTCATACATCGACCGCATCATGTGCAGCATGATGATGTTGTGGCTGGCCTCGATGATCGCCAGATGGAACCCTGCATCAAGATGGGCTTCTTCGGCGGGATTGCGTTTCTGATGGGCGGTTTCCATCTTTTGAAAGATGGTGTCGATCACCTTGAGGTCGGTATCGGTCCCAAGACGGGCCGCGCGGCTGGCGGCCAGCCCCTCCATATCGCGGCGAAAACTGATATAGTCGAACAGCGCCTCGTCATGGGAAGCGAAAAGCGTGACCAGCGCCGGCGCAAAAGCCGACCCCAGCACATCGGCCACGAACACGCCCGCCCCCGCGCGTGATATCAGCAAGCCGCGTTCCTGCAGATCGGCCAAAGCCTCGCGCAGGGACGGGCGCGAGACATTCATCGTCTCGCTCAGCTCGCGTTCGGACGGCAGGCGCTCGCCGGGGCGCAGGACGCCGCGCAGGATCAGACCTTCGATCTGGCGCACTACACCTTGGGACAGTTTTTCCTGAAGAACCGGCTCGAACGGCATGGACGTGTCTTTCGCATTTTGGTCTGTTCATATGACCACAATCTGCCTGATCTGTTCAAATGAAAAGGGGCCGCGCAATGCAGCCCCTTTGCAGATCATGGGTCGAAAGATCAGTTCGGCGTGATGATGATTTCCACGCGACGGTTCAACTGACGACCTTCGGCTGTGGCGTTGGACGCGATCGGCTGGTTCAGGCCCGCCCCGATCGACCGGATGCGCGCCGACGATACCCCGCCGCTGCGCAGCACGCTGGCCACCGATTGCGCCCGGCGTTCCGACAGGTCCTGATTGAACGCGGCAGATCCGACATTGTCGGTATGGCCGATCACGTTGACGGTCGAATCAGGATAATTGGTCAGCGACCGTGCTACGATCATAAGATCGTTCTGGGACTGCGCGCCGACCTGGGTGCTGTTGGTGGCGAACAACAGGTCTTGGGACAACACGACCACAAGGTTGTTGCCGTTGTTGGACACGCCCACATCGCTGCGCAGGGCGCGGCGCAATTCTTCGGCCTGACGGTCAAGGTTGTTGCCCACCCCGGCACCGACCCCGGCCCCCAGCGCAGCCCCGACCAATGCGGCGCGGTTGCGGTCGCGCACGGTGCCGTCGTTGCCGATCAAGGCACCGGCAGCAGCCCCGCCCAGCGCGCCGATCACGGCACCCTGACGCGTGTTCTGGCTTTGGTTCGGCGCACCGGGATCACAGGCGGCAACCAGCAGCAGGGCAGAGGCGGCAATCGCGAGGGGGAATTTGGATAGAATCATGACAAGGTTTCCACTACATGAGGATGCGCAAAACAGCGCGGTTTACACGCAGTCTTATGACGACAAACGCGTTGCTATCCAATAACGGTTTCACGCCCCTTTTGGTTCCAGTGCTTTTCCGCCCATCGCATCACCTGCGTCAATACGCGCGGATTCCCATGCCAGCATGGCCCGTTTGACGGGCATGCCCCAGTGATAACCGCCCAACCCGCCCGATTTGCGCAAGGCGCGGTGACAGGGGATCAACCAGCTGACCGGATTGCGCCCGACCGCCGTGCCGACGGCGCGCACGGCCTTTGGATTGCCGATGGCGCAGGCTATCTCGGCATAGGTGGTCACATGGCCTGACGGAATGGCCAGCAGCGCCTCCCAGACCTTGAGCTGGAACGGCGCGCCGATCATGTGCAGCCGGGTTTCGCCGGTCATGCCAAGGGCAGCCTTGGCCCAGCCGCGCAGGGCATCGGGGTTTTCGATGAATGTGGCGGCAGGCCAGCGCTGGCACAGATCGGCCATCGCGGCGTCAGCACCGGTTTCGGCCGCAAAGGCCAGCCCGCAAATCCCGCGATCCGTCCCCATCACCAGCGCGGGGCCAAAGGCACTATCGAACCAGCCCCAGACAATCCTCAGCCCCGCCGCGTCGCGGGCGTAGTCGCCGGGGCTCATCGCTTCCCAGCGCAGGAACAGGTCGTGCAGACGGCCCGAACCGGACAACCCGACCGCATGGGCCGTGTCCAGCGTGGTGAACCGGTCGCGCAGCAGGGTCTTGGCATGCGACAGGGTCAGATATTGCTGATAGCGTTTGGGCGACACGCCCACCCATGACGAAAACAGGCGCTGGAAATGCGCAGGGCTCATCTGCATCTGCGCCGCCAGATCGGCCAGCGACAGCGGGGCGTCGCCCGCAGCATCGATCAGGTCGATGGCGCGGCGCATGACGTGGTAATGATAGGTGTCGGTGTGTTCCATGGGTCTGATCCTAGTGATGTCGCGCGCCCCCCGCGACCCGATTATTGCGCATCCGGCGCTTGCCCAGCCGCAACGGGCGTTGCATACCGATGCCATGGCAAAGCAGCTTGATTATCATTCCATCCGCGCGATCTTTGCGCGTTTTCAGGCCGAAGCGCCCGAGCCGAAAGGCGAGCTTGAGCATGTCAACGCCTATACGCTGGTCGTGGCGGTCGCGCTGTCCGCACAAGCGACCGACAAAGGCGTGAACAAGGCCACGCGCGGGCTGTTCGCCGTCGCCGATACGCCGCAAAAGATGCTAGATCTCGGGCTGGACGGCGTGACCGGCCATATCAAGACGATTGGCCTGTTCCGCCAGAAGGCCAAGAACATCATCAAGATGAGCCAGATTCTGGTCGATGATTTCGGCGGTGAAGTGCCCAATTCCCGCGCCGCGTTGCAATTGCTGCCCGGTGTCGGGCGCAAGACCGCCAATGTCGTGCTGAACATGTGGTGGGGCCAGCCCGCACAGGCGGTGGACACACATATCTATCGCTTTGGCAACCGCAGCGGCGTGGCCCCGGGGCGCGATGTGGACGCGGTGGAACGCGCAATCGAAGACCATATCCCCGCCGATTATCAATTGCATGCGCATCACTGGATGATCCTGCACGGGCGCTATGTCTGTGTCGCACGCAACCCCAAATGCGGTATCTGTCTGATCCGCGATCTGTGTCTCTTTGAGGAAAAGAATTTATGAAAAAGTATCAGGTTGTCGGCATCGGCAATGCCATGGTCGATGTGCTGGCGCGGGCCGACGACGGATTTCTGGACAGCGCTGGCGTGCAAAAAGGCATCATGCAGCTGATCGACATGGACCGCGCGGTCGATCTGTACGACCGGATTGGCCCGGCCAAGGAAATCAGCGGCGGGTCGGCTGCCAATACCATCGCAGGCATTGCCCATTTGGGCGGACGGACCGCCTATGTCGGCAAGGTCAAGGATGACCAGCTGGGCGCGATCTTTGCGCATGACCTGCGCGCGCAAGGCGCCGATTACGCCACCCGCATGGCGCCCCGGACCGAGACCGCCGAAACCGGGCGCTGCATCGTCATCGTGACGCCGGATGGCGAGCGGTCGATGAACACCTATCTTGGCGTCACCGAATTCCTGTCCCCCGACGACATCGACGAGGGCCAGATGGCTGATGCCGACTGGATCTATCTCGAAGGGTACCGTTTCGACGGCCCCGACAGCCACGCCGCCTTTGCCAAGGCGATTGCGGCCTGCAAAGGTGCAGGCGGGCGGGTGTCGATCACCCTGTCCGATCCGTTCTGCATCGCACGGCACCGCGACGCCTTTGCCGCGATGATCCGCGACCATGTGGATCTTTTGTTCTGCAACCGCGCGGAAATGCTGGCGATGTACCAGACAAGCGATTTCGAGGCGGCGCTGGCCCGTGCGACAGCGGATGTGGATATGGTGGCCTGCACCGACAGCGGCAATGGCGTGCATATCCTGTCGGATGGCGCGCGCTGGCACGTCCCCGCCGTGCCGACCGATATTGTCGATGCGACAGGCGCGGGCGATCTGTTCGCGGCAGGGTTCCTGTGGGGGCTGACCGCTGGGTTCGGTCTGGAAAGCTGCGGCAAGATGGGCAATCTGGCGGCATCCGAGGTGATCAGCCACATCGGCGCGCGGCCGGAAACCGATCTCAGGACGCTGTTTGCAAAACACCAGCTGCTTTGAGCCAGCGCCGGTCCAGCGCGTCGATCGCGGCAGGGTCAAAGCGCCCTTCCTCTTTCCAGTATTTGCCGGATGGGACGTAATATCCAAGCCGGGCCTCTTCGGCCAATGCGGCCTCTGCCCCGGCAAGGTCATAGGGCAGCGGCTGCGCAATGGCTGTCGCCTGTGGCGTGCAGCGCGGAAAGACCAGCCGGCTTTCGTCCTGCGACAGGTTCACGACAGCACAGCCGCGCGCGGCAGCCATCACCATGAACCGCGCCGATTTCGCCTCGAGCGAGCGCAAAGTGACATCGGCGCGCAACGGGTCAGCCGTGCCGGTGCCATAGAAATGCGTCTGGCTTTGCGCGGGATAGACCATATCGCAGCCCATCATCGCAATCACGCGCGGCTTGAGCGCCGCCAGCGCCCAATAGCCAGCGGTAAAGGCCATCGTCCCGCCGGCATAGACAAAGCCGCCAAATTCGTTCTGCAAGGGAACATAATCGGCAGCTTTGATAATCCGCTGCCCTGGGGCCAGCGCGCGCGGCATGCGCGCTGCCGGAAAATCATCAGGATGGATCAGATCATCCCAATCGGGGCGCACCGCCCAGGCGTTGTTGATCGCCACGATCCGGTCGAATGGATGGCGCGGCCAGTCACGAGTTTCGACAACATTCGGGCCACTGCCCAGCACCAGAACAACCGACATCATCATTTTCCCTGCATCACCCGGTCTTTGGCAGATAACCCAGCATCAAGCGATGTCGAGAAAAACTTTTATGCCTCCGGCGGGGATATTTGGGCTCGGAAGATGGCGGAATAACCGCCACCCGATGCGTCAGTCGCCCGGCGCTGCGCAAAAGGTGGCGGCATCTTCGTCGGCGGTCATCGGCATCCCTGCCTGTACCGCAAAGGCAGGATGGCGCGTTAACCTTAAAATCGTATTAAGCCGCATCTTCCGAGCAAAAATATCCTCGGGGGTGAGGCGCGCCAGCGCCGAGGGGGCAGACAGCCCCCTTACTGCCCCAGCTTGGCATGCACTTCGTCCAGGTCGATTTCGCCTACCGGCATCTTGTTGGCCGGATTTTCAAAATCGTATCTGAACAGCCGGAAATCGCGTTTGTAGATTTCATAGACCAGATGCATCGACAGATCGTCAAAATAATCCTCGACCGGATGCAGCCGCTTTGGGCCGTGGCCTTCGCTTTCGTTGAAGCGCGGGATCGTGGCCAGATCGATTGCATGGGGCCGGTCGGTGCGGTCCAGCACGACCTGCATGCCCTCGTCGAACTTCTCGGTCCAGAAGATGTGGTCATAACGCCCGCCATTCGCGATATAGGTCGCGATATGGCCGGACATGGCGGACCAGTGGATATCGGGCTCCATCGGTTTGCGCCAGCGGATCGTGTCGCGCGCGAACAGCAGGAACCGCCGGAAGCTTTTGATCTGGTCAAAGGCGAATCCATCCGCCGGATTGCCCACGTCGATCCCGTATTTCTGGATCAGCTGCGGGACCAGATTGCCACGGTAATAATTCCCGCTGCGCTGCACGCCGCAGATCTTGTCGAAGAAGGACGACAGGATGCGGGTATAGGGGTTGCGCACGCAGGTGAAGGCAAAGCTTTTATGCGCCAGCACATTGTCGCGGATCGGTTGCTGGCTGTTTTCCAGCGCCCATTTGTGCAGGCCGGTCTTCGCGTCATGGATGTCCCCGTCGAAAAACGCGCCGTGGTCTGAATAATACATGATCTGTCCGATGGTCGAACAGGCGCATTTCGGTACAACGCGGTAGACCATGCTTTCGCTGGGCGTCATCCAGGTTCCGGGAAAATTTGCCAATGCGATGCTCCTTTACGCCAAGCTGCGCCCACCCGATGTCATAAAGGCAAAGAAACCCTGTCACTTCAATGTCTGTTTGCGCTAAAACGCGCCAAAGCCAGTCGCGGAACGAACGAATATCATGGCACATGTCGCCTTTATCCTGCTTTGCCACAAAGACCCCGATGCCATTCTGGACCAGGTGGCGCGGCTGACCGCCGCTGGCGATTATGTGGCGATCCATTTCGATGCCTCTGCCGCCCCTGCCGATTACCGCAAGATCACCGGCGCGCTGGCAGACAACCCTAACGTGACCTTTGTGACCCGCCGTGTCAGATGCGGCTGGGGTGAATGGAGCCTGGTGGAGGCCACCCTGCGCACGCTGCAGGCCGCGTTTGACGCCTTTGCGCAGGCGACCCATTTCTACATGCTGTCGGGCGATTGCATGCCGATCAAATCGGCAGATTATGCGCACCGGTTCCTGGATGCGCATGACAAGGATTTCATCGAAAGCTTCGATTTCTTCGATACCGACTGGATCAAGACAGGGTTCCGCGAAGAACGGCTGATCTATCGCCATTATTTCAACGAACGCAGCCAGAAGCGCCGGTTTTACGCGGCCTTTGCCGTGCAAAAGCGGTTCAATATCACCCGTGCCTTGCCAGCGGGGATAAAGGTCATGATCGGCAGCCAATGGTGGTGCCTGCGCCGCGGCAGCGTGGCGGCGGTGCTGGCCTTCACCCGCCAGCGCCCCGATGTGATCCGGTTCTTCCGCACGACCTGGATTCCCGACGAGACTTTTTTCCAGACCCTTGTCCGCCATCTGGTCCCCGGCCGCGAGATCGAGAGCCGCACGCTGACATTCCTGATGTTCAGCGATTACGGGATGCCGGTGTCGTTCTATAACGACCATGCCGATCTTTTGCTGGGGCAGGATGCCTTGTTCGCGCGCAAGATCAGCGCCGAGGCGCACCGCCTCAAACAGATGCTGGGCGCGTTATATGCCTCGGGCCGGACGGATTTCACCATTTCCAACGAAGGCCGGACCCTGTTCAGCTTTCTGACCGCGCGCGGGCGCAGCGGCCGGCGCTTTGCCCCGCGGTTCTGGGAGGCGGAGACGTCAATCGGGGCGGGGCGCAGCCTGCTGATCATCCTGTGCAAGAAATGGCATGTCGCCAAGCGGCTGGCCGCGGCGATCCGCCAAAGCACCGATATTCCGGCCTTTGATTACCTGTTCAACGAAGATGACACGCCATTGCCCGATATGGGCGGGATCGAAAGGTCGCTGGCCAAACGTGGCCGCCACCACCGTGCTTTCGTCCGGATGCTGTATGATCATGCAGGGACGGATCGGGCGGTGATCTGTCTGGACACATCCAACCTTGACCTGATCGCGGATTTCCATGCCGACCGCGCCGATGTGCGGATACTGGAAATCGATTGCGATCTGCGCGACGATTACCTGATCGGTCATGCGATCCGCGTCGGGCTGGCCGGGCCGCAAACATCGCCCGCCACCTTCGCGCGCTTGCTGCCCACGATCCGGCGTGACATGATTCACGAACGTGACGCGATCCGCGATGCCCGTTTCAAGAATGCCGCCCGCCTGCGTGAAACCGCCACCGATGCCGAAAATGCGGCGGCGCTTGCGGCGTTTCTGGGGGTGGACGACAGCACCGCGCTGGCATTGGCGCAGACGCCGCATCTGTTTGTTGATTAAGGAAGACCGATGACTTTTGACTATGACGACCAGAATATCTTTGCGAAAATCCTGCGCGGGGACATCCCCAACCAGACGGTTTATGAAAACGACCATGCGCTGGCGTTCAACGATATCAACCCGCAGGCCCCGGTGCATGTGCTGGTGATCCCCAAGGGGGCCTATGTCAGCCTTGACCATTTCGCGCGCGATGCGTCACCTGCCGAACAGGCCGGTTTCATGCAGGCCGTGGCCGAGGTTTGCCGCCTGACCGATGTGGCCCAAGGGTTCCGCGCCATCGCCAATACCCGCAGCCACGGCGTGCAGGACGTGCCGCATTACCATCTGCATATCATCGGCGGGCGGCAATTGGGGCGGATGCTGCAAGGCTGACAGCCCGTCTGCGACGGGCTGGCCTCTGGCAGGGATATTTGGGCTCGGAAGATGTCAGGAGGTCAGTGACAGGAACACGTCTTCCAGATCGGCCTCGCGGCTTTGCACGTCCTTGATGGTGATGCCCGCCTCGCGCACCAGCGACAGGATCGCATCGGCAGGTGTCGCGCCCGCATTATAGGTGAAGCTCAGCCGTCCGTCGTCATGCGCCTGTCCGGTGATCCCTGCGGGCAGGGCGGGCAGGGTGGCGGCGCTGGCGGGCGTGATCACCAGCGTCTTGCTGTCAAGCCGGCCCAGAAGGTTGGCGGTGCTGTCGCGGATCACCACGGCCCCATGGTTAATGATGGCAATCTCGTCGCACATTTCCTGCGCTTCTTGCAGGTAATGCGTGGTCAGGATGATCGTCATGCCTTGCTGGTTCAGCTTGCGCACATTGTCCCACAGCATGTTGCGCAGCGCGATATCGACGCCTGCGGTCGGTTCATCCAGCACAAGGATCTGCGGTGAATGCACCAGCGCCTTGCCCAGCAAGAGCCTGCGCCGCATCCCCCCCGACAATGACCGTGCATAGGCATTGGCCTTGTCGGTCAGCCCGATCAGGTCAAGGATTTCCGCCGTCCTTCGCTGTGATTTCGGCACACCGTAAAGCCCTGCCTGCACGTCGAGCGATCCTGCGGGCGTGAAAAACGGATCAAGATTCGGTTCCTGCGGCATGATCCCGATGGCCGCGCGCGACTGGCGCGGGTTCTTGTCCTGATCAAAACCCCAGATTTTCACCGATCCGGCCGATTTCACCACCAGCCCCGCCAGAATGTTGATCAGCGTCGATTTGCCCGCCCCGTTCGGCCCCAGAAGGCCAAAGACCATCCCGCGCGGGATATTCAGGTCGATGCCTTTCAGCGCCTCATGCGCGGGTGCGCGGGATGTGGCGGCATAGGTCTTGTGCAGGCCGGTGATTTCGATGGCATTGTCGGTCATGCTGGTCTTTCCCCTGTGTCGCGGCTGCGGTATAGGGTGACACATAAGGCGGGCAGCGCCCCGCGGCAATCAGACAGGCCAGATCAATGACCACACCCGCACCGGAAACCCGCATTGTGAACGACTGGCGCGTCGCCTGCGACGGTGGTGAAGCCGGGCTGGGCCATCCGCGCGTCTGGCTGCAGATCCCCGACCAGTGCGGTTGGGTCGAATGCCCCTATTGCGACGCCAAGCTGATCCACAGGGATTTCGAAGGCAAGGTCTGAGCCAGTTCAGCCGCTACATTTGACGGAGATCAGACATGACAACCCAATTCGGCAAAGGCTGTCACCTGCATCTGATCGACGGATCGGCCTTCATCTTTCGCGCCTATCATGCGCTGCCGCCGCTGACGCGCAAGTCAGATGGCCTGCCGGTCGGCGCGGTCAGCGGTTTTGTGAACATGCTGCAACGCTATGTCGAAAACAATTCCGGCGCGGATGCGGCCACCCATGTCGCGGTGATCTTTGACAAGGGCAGCCACACCTTTCGCAACGACATGTATGACCAGTACAAGGCCAACCGCGACGCCATGCCCGAGGAATTGCGCCCGCAGATCCCGCTGACCCGCGACGCGACCCGCGCCTTCAACATCGCCTGCGAAGAGGTCGAAGGCTTCGAGGCCGACGATATCATCGCCACCCTTGCCCATCAGGCGCGCCGCGCGGGGGGCCGTGTGACCATCGTCAGTTCCGACAAGGACCTGATGCAGCTGGTCGGCGACGGTGTCGAAATGCTCGACCCGATGAAGAACAAACGCATCGACCGCGATGGCGTGTTCGAAAAATTCGGGGTCTTTCCCGACCGTGTCGTCGATGTGCAGGCGCTGGCGGGCGATTCGGTCGATAACGTGCCGGGCGCGCCGGGCATCGGGATCAAGACTGCGGCCCTGCTGATCAATGAATTCGGTGATCTGGAAAGCCTGCTTGACCGCGCGGGCGAGATTTCGCAACCCAAACGCCGCGAAACGCTGGTCAACCACCGCGCGCAGATCGAATTGTCCAAACGGCTGGTCCAGCTGGATTGCGACATGGTGCTGGATTTCGGGCTGGACGATCTGGAAATCCGCCTGCCCGACCCCGACACCTTGCTGGCCTTTCTGGCCCAGATGGAATTCCGCACCGTATCCAAACGGATCGCGGACAAGCTGGGTGTCGCGGCTCCCGTGATCGAAGCACCGGCCCCCGCGACTGACGCTGCCCCGACCGAGGCCGTGCCTTTCGATGCCGACAGTTATGAATGCGTACGCGATGCCGCCGCGCTACAGGTCTGGATCGACCGGATTTACGAGGCTGGCCATGTCGCCGTCGATACCGAAACCACCAGCCTTGATGAAATGCGCGCCGATCTGGTCGGCATCTCGCTTTGCGTGGCGGCGGGGCAGGCCTGCTATATCCCGCTGGCGCATAAGGCGGGGGCGGATGACCTGTTCGGCTCTGACGCAAAGGCCGAAGGGCAGATGGATATGGCCGCCTGTCTGGCGCTGCTCAAACCCGTGCTGGAGGATGCAAGCATCCTGAAAATCGGGCAGAACATGAAATATGATGCCAAGATTTTCGCGCTGCTGGGGATCGCGGTTGCCCCCATCGACGACACGATGCTGATGTCCTATGCGATGCATGCGGGGCTGCATAACCACGGCATGGACACCTTGTCCGAACGCTATCTGGGGCATATCCCGATCCCGATCAAACCATTGCTCGGAAGTGGCAAATCTGCAATTACCTTTGACCGCGTGCCTATAGAAGATGCCGTAAAATATGCAGCAGAGGATGCCGACGTCACCTTGCGTTTGTGGCAAATGTTCAAGTCTCAGTTACACCAGTCGCGTGTGACAACGGTCTATGAAACCCTCGAACGCCCGCTGGTGCCGGTTTTGGCGCAGATGGAAATGCACGGGATCAAGGTTGACCGCGATACCCTGTCGCGGATGTCCAACGCATTCGCGCAAAAGATGGCAGGGCTGGAAGACGAGATCCAGAAAATGGCCGGCCGGCCGTTCAACGTGGGCTCGCCCAAACAGCTGGGCGAAATCCTGTTCGATGAACTGGGCCTTGCGATGCCCGACGGCAAACTGCCCGCCAAGGGCAAGACCGGCGCCTATTCCACCGGTGCGGATGTTCTCGAAGACCTTGCCACGATCCACGACCTGCCACGGCGTATCCTCGACTGGCGGCAATTGGCGAAACTGAAATCAACCTATACCGACGCGCTGCAGGACCATATCAACCCGGACACGGGCCGCGTGCATACGTCCTATTCCATCGCGGGGGCGATCACGGGGCGACTGGCCTCGACCGACCCGAACCTGCAAAACATCCCCGTGCGGTCGGACGAAGGGCGGCGCATCCGCGAAGCCTTTGTTGCAGCCCCCGGCAATGTGATCGTCAGCCTTGACTACAGCCAGATCGAATTGCGCATCCTGGCGCATATCGCGGGGATCGATGCGCTGAAACAGGCGTTTCTTGACGGGATCGACATCCATGCGATGACGGCATCCGAAATGTTCGACGTGCCGCTGGACCAGATGACGCCCGATATCCGCCGTCAGGCCAAGGCGATCAATTTCGGGGTGATCTACGGGATTTCGGGCTTTGGCCTTGCGCGCAACCTGCGGATTCCGCGCAGCGATGCCCAAGGGTTCATCGACCGCTATTTCGAACGTTTCCCCGGCATCCGGCAATATATGGATGACACCGTCGCCTTTGCCCGCGACCACGGCTATGTCCAAACGCTCTTCGGCCGCCGGATCAACACGCCGGAAATCAACACCAAAGGCCCGCAGGCCGGCTTCGCCAAACGGGCCGCGATCAACGCGCCGATCCAGGGCACTGCCGCCGATGTGATCCGCCGCGCGATGATCCGGATGCCAAAGGCCATCGCCGGTCTGCCCGCCAGGATGCTGTTGCAGGTCCATGACGAATTGCTGTTCGAAGTCGATGCAACCGCCGCCGACGACCTGATCGGCATCGCCCGGCAGGTGATGGAAACCGCCAGCGACCCTGCCGTCAAACTCGACGTCAAACTGTCCGTGGATGCGGGGCAGGGGCCGAACTGGGCCACCGCCCATTGAAAACGGGGCGCAGGGTCCAAACCCCGCGCCCCCCTTCTTATTTCCAAAAATACTCCCGCGCGGCGCGCTCCGCCGCGCAAGCGGCGGATCAGTTCACCGATTTGGCCTCGACCAGATTGGCCTCCGATTTGCGCGCAGGCGCAATGGCGATCCGGCGGGGTTTCAGCGCCTCTGGCACTTCGCGCACCAGATCGATATGCAACATGCCATTTTCATGCAGGGCACCGGTCACCTCGACATGATCGGCCAGCTGGAACCGGCGTTCAAACGCGCGGGTGGCGATCCCGCGGTGCAGGAACTTGCGCGCGCTGTCGTCCTCGTCCTTGCGGGCGGTGACATGCAGGGCGCGGTCCTTGACCTCGATCGCCAGCTCGTGATCGGCAAAACCGGCCACGGCAATCGAAATGCGCCAGCCGTCATCAGCGGTCTTTTCGATATTATAGGGGGGATAGCTGGTCTGGCCGACATCACTGGCCAGCGCCCGGTCCAAAAGCTCGGCGATCTGGTCAAAACCGACGGTGGCACGGTACAGCGGGGTCAAATCAAAACTACGCATAGGGTCATCCTTTTCATCAAGCGATAACAATCTCTGGCCTTCCATTCTTGGACAGACCGTTGGGGCAAGGCCCGTCATTGGCACCTTGCTGGAACAGATTTGGGCAAGGCGCCCACGTCTTTCAAGACCCTAATCGACGGTGACGAATTTGGCACCGGTGTCGTTGCGCGCGCCCGATGTCATCATGCGCGGGATGCCGCCCGGGCGCGCCGGGGCTTGGGACGCGAAATGCGCCATCAGCACAGTCAGCGGCCCTTCGAGCGAGGTGCCAAGCGCCACTTTCTCGCCGCCCACCGCGGCCATCGCGGACACGACCGAGGTGATCCGCGTCTCGCCCCGGTGCATGATGAAAACCGGCGAACCGCTGGACCCGTAATCGACATCGCAGGTCATGATGATCACGCCGGTCTGGCGGCCCAGCACGTTGCAGACCTCTTGCAGGCTGGCAGCCTCTTCGCGCCCGCGGCCATAGGACACGACGCCGACCTCGTCACCGGTCAGCGGGCGTTGCGCGATCAGATAGGGGCGCAGGCGGGTTTCACGGATCGGACGGTCCAGTTCCAGCACCGCGATATCCATCGCCACCGCCGCAGGGCGGGTTACGCCGCCGGTGTGGATGTAATCAGGATGCGCCACCGCCCGTGTCACCCCGCGCGTTGCCGCCGCCCGCCCGTCGCGCAATCCCGCGCGAAACGAAAACCTGTCCGCCGCCACCAGCGACCCGTCGGGGTCATACAGGCAATGCGCCGCCGTCAGGATCAGCCTTTCGCGGATCAATGCCGCCGTGCAGAACCCTTTGCCCGCGATATCAAGCCGCCCGACAGCCTCCCAGCCGGCGCTGTCCTGACGCGTCTGCAAGGTGACAAGTCCGGTTTCCTGCGCCGCCGCAACACCGGCCGTCAGAACCGCGCAAACCGTCGCAATGAAATGGCGCATCCCGTGTTCCGTCCACCTGCCGCAATTCTGCATGATAGACCACGCAGCATCACGGCGCTAGCGCAGGATCGGCACCGCCGGTACCGTCTTGCCGGGGGCGGTCAGCGCGGGGGGCTGCGGCCCGCCCGTCGCCCAATCCAGCAATTCGACGGTATGCACGATGGGCACGCCGGTGCCGCTGCCGATCTGCATCATGCAGCCGATATTGCCTGCGGCGATGATATCGGGCACCAGCGCCTCCAGCGTGGCGACCTTGCGGGCCTTCAACTGCTTTGAAATCTCGGGTTGCATCAGGTTGTACGTTCCCGCAGACCCGCAGCACAGGTGGCTGTCGGCAGGTTCCAGCACGGTGAAACCGGCCTTTTTCAGCAAATCCTTGGGATAGGTCTTGATCTTCTGGCCATGCTGCAAGGAACAGGCAGCGTGATAGGCGACCTTGGTGCCTTTGGCGGCACCCGCAGGCAGGTCAAGCTTCATCAGCACTTCGGACACATCCATCGCGATGGCCGCAACCCGCGCGGCATCGGCGGCCAAGGGGTCATCGCGGAACATATGGCCGTAATCCTTGACCGTCGTGCCGCAGCCAGAGGTGTTGATGACGATGGCATCCAGCCCACCCTGATCCATCTCGCGCACCCAGGCGCGGATATTTGCGGCGGCGGCAGCGTGGCTTTCCTTTTCCTTGCCCATATGATGGGTCAAGGCCCCGCAACAGCCCGCCCCTTTGGCCACGACAACCTCTGCCCCGAAACGGGTCAGCAGGCGGATCGTGGCATCGTTGATATCGGTGTTCAGCGCCTTTTGCGCACAACCCGTCATCAGCGCGACGCGCATCTTTTTATCGGCAACCGCAAAGGTCTGTGGATCATCATTGCGGCTGACCGGCGGAATGGTCTGCGGTGCCATTTCCAGCATCGCGCGCAGGCGTGGATCAGGCATGAACCGCGCAAAGGGCCGCCCGATCTTGGCCCCCAGCAGCGCCAGCCGGAACCGCAACGGATAGGGCAGCACCTGCGCCAGGATCCAGCGCAAGGCGCGGTCCGACCAAGGGCGGTTATAGTTCTTTTCGATATAGGCGCGGGCATGATCGACCAGATGCATGTAATGCACGCCGGACGGACAGGTTGTCATACAGGCCAGGCACGACAGGCAGCGGTCGATATGCTTGACGGTCTTGGCATCGGGCACACGCTCGTTTTCCATCATATCCTTGATCAGATAGATTCGGCCGCGCGGGCTGTCCAATTCGTCGCCAAGGATCTGATAGGTCGGGCAGGTTGCCGTGCAGAACCCGCAATGCACGCAGGTCCGCAAGATCTGGTTGGCCCGCGCTGTGCCGGAATCGGTCAGTTGCTCTGGTGTAAAAGTCGTCTGCATCAGCCCATCATCCCCGGATTGAATATGCCGCGCGGATCGAATTTCGCGCGCAGCCCTGCAGTCAGGGCCGCGACAGGGGCGGGTTCCGGCTGGAACACCGGCACATCGGCCTGCCCACGGACCAGTGTCGCATGGCCTTTGAAATCACCCAGCCTTGCGCGCAGATCACCATCGGCCAGCAACCACACCAGCCCGCCCGCCCAATCATAGATCACCGCCCGCGCGCCCGCCCTGGCGACCAGCGCGGGGGCATCCGACGCCTTGACCGACAACCGCCAGACGCAACCCGTTTGTCCGGCAAAGGCGGTCACATCGCGGATCGCGGCCCAGAGCGCGGCCGATGCGGCCCGATCATCCATCACCGTGACAGACCCGAACGGGGCAAGAACCCCCGCCAGCGCCTGCGCGCGATAGGCGACCGAGGCGGCAAATCCTTCCAGCCGCAACAGCGTGCGCCCTGATGCCGGATCATGCGCCGCCCCCGTCACCTCGAAAGGCGAGGACATGGCAGCGGCCATCGCGGCCACGGCCGTAGCATCACCCAGACCGTCCAGCAGCAGCGTCGCTTGGGTTTCCACATCCGGCAGCACTTTCAATGACACTTCGGTCAGCACACCCAAGGTGCCGTAAGACCCCGTCAGCAGCTTGACCAGATCATAGCCGGTGACGTTCTTCATCACACGGCCGCCGTTCTTGATGATATGGCCCGCGCCATCGACAAACCGCACGCCCAGCATGAAATCGCGGCAGGCCCCCACGGTGATCCGGCGTGGCCCCGACACATTGGCCGCAACCATGCCACCGATGGTCGGCTCTCCACTGGTGCCAAGCAGCGCGCGATGATCCATCGGTTCAAACGCAAGGCGCTGGTTTTCCGCCGCCAGCCGCGCCTGCACCTCGGCCAAAGGCGTGCCCGCCTTGGCCACCAGCGTCAGCGCGCCGGGTTCATACAGCGTGATCCCCGCCATCCCCGCCAGCGACAGCACAGCCCCGGTGCTGCGCCCGATGGGCCTTGTGCCGCCGCCCATGATCCGCAGCGGGCCATCGGCCTCGGCCACCATGCGGGCAAGCTCTTGCTCGTTCTGGGGTGTCATATCATCTTCCGAGTATAAATATCCTGGGGGAGTCCCGGACAGGGTCCGGGGCGGGGGCTAAGCCCCCTCAAGCCGCGCGCCTTGGCGCAGAGCTATCCAGCGGAAACACCTTGGCCGCATTCAGCAACCAGCCCGGATCGAACACATCCTTGACCGCCATCTGCGCCTCAAGATCGGCAGTGGCGAATTGCACATGCATCAGGTCGCGCTTTTCGATCCCCACGCCATGTTCGCCGGTCAGACAGCCGCCGACCTCGACACAAAGCCGCAGGATATCGGCACCGAACGCCTCGCACAGCTCCAGATCACCGGGTTTATTGGCATCGAACAGGATCAGCGGGTGCATATTGCCGTCACCGGCATGGAACACATTGCCCACATTCAACCCGTATTCCTTGGACATCTCGCCAATCCGGCGCAGCACATAAGGCAGCGCCGACACCGGGATCGTGCCATCCAGACACATGTAATCATTGATCTGACCCATGGCGCCAAAGGCCGATTTGCGGCCCAGCCAGATGCGGCCTGCCTCGTCGGCATCCTTGGCCTCGCGCAATTCCACGGGGTTGTGGCTGCGGGCGATCTGCATGATCAGCGCCAGCTGCGCGTCGATCTCGGCGGGTGATCCTTCGACCTCGACGATCAGCAGCGCCTCGCAGATCGGATAGCCGGCCTTGGCAAAGGCTTCGGTCGCTTCAATGCAGGGGCGGTCCATGAATTCGATGGCAACCGGCAGGATGCCTGCCTTGATGATATCGGTGACAACCTGTCCCGCGACTTCGGAACTGTCATAGCCCATCAGCACGGGGCGCGCGCCTTCGGGTTTGGGCAGGATGCGCAAGGTTGCCTCGGTCACCACACCCAATTGCCCCTCGGACCCGCAGATCACCCCCAGCAGATCGAGCCCGCCCGCATCCATATGCGCGCCGCCGATTTCCATCACCGTGCCATCCATCGTGACCAGCGTCACACCCAGCAGGTTATTGGTGGTGACACCATATTTCAGACAATGCGCGCCGCCCGAATTCATCGCGATATTGCCCGCGATGGCACAGGCCAGCTGGCTGGACGGGTCGGGGGCATAGAAAAATCCGTCCGCCTCGACAGCGCCAGTGACCGACAGGTTGGTGCGGCCGGTCTGCACGCGGATGTAACGGTCGGGGTAATTCGTCTCGATCACCTGCGTCATGCGCGCGACGCCAAGGATCACGCAATCCGCCGTCGGCAGCGCACCACCGGCCAGCGAGGTGCCCGATCCGCGCGGCACGACCGGCACGCCCATGTCATGGCAAATCTTCAGCACGGCCGAGACTTGCTCGGTCGTCGATGGCAAAACCACGGCAAGCGGCGGGCAGCGATAGGCGGTCAGCGCGTCACATTCATAAGCGCGGGTTTCCGCGATATCGGACATCAAGGCATCCGGCGGCAGCACAGCGGCCAATCGGGCGACAATCTGGTCCTTGCGGGACAAGACACCGGCATTCGGCTGTGGCATTTGCATGGAAGGGCCTCCAATCACGTTTACTGGTAATAATATATGACCAATTTTGCCATCTGGCAAGTCGGAACCGGACCCGCTACAGATTTGGCATGACATTGCTTGACCATCTTGCCCTGCTCACCCTGTTCGACGCGATTGCGGCGGCGCTGATCGTGCTGGTCTGGTGCGGGATCGGCTGGCGGATCGAACATCCGGGGGTCAAGAATCCTTCGGTCACGATGCTGATGTCCGAACGGCGGCGCGACTGGATGAAGGTGCTTGTCACCCGCGATTCGCGCATTTTTGACAGCCAGATCCTGGGCGGTCTGCGCGAAGCCACCGCCTTTTTTGCCTCGACCAGCCTGTTTGCCATCGGCGGTGTGCTGGCGCTGCTTGGCAATACCGAAAGCCTGCGGGGCGTTGCAGCAGGGGTAAGCGATACACAGGTCCCCGTCCTGATCTGGCAGCTGAAACTGGCGCTGGTGGCGCTGTTCCTGACCAATGGGTTTCTGAAATTCGTCTGGTCCAACCGTGTGTTCGGCTATTGTGCGGTGGTCATGGCCTCGGTGCCGAACGATGCTGCCGATCCGCTGGCCTATCCGCGCGCGGCGCAGGCGGCGGAACTGAACATCCGCGCCGCGCTGAATTTCAACCGCGGCCTGCGGTCGATGTATTTCGCGCTGGCGGCGCTGGCCTGGCTGGCAGGCCCCGGTGCATTGGTTGGGGCGACGCTGATCGTGGCATGGATCATCTGGTCGCGCGAATTCGCGTCATTGCCGCGCAATGTGCTGATGAACGATTAGCGCCTGCCTTCGCGCAGCCATGCCCCAACGCTCAACATCGCGGCCAGCAGCAGGAACAGCCATGCCGGCACCAAAGGCGTGATCTTGATATCCGCCGTCTGGAACGCGCCGCGCGGGGTGATCCCGATCCAGCCGCGCCCCGTGGCAGGACGGCCCGCGCGCACGGCGCGGATGTCCACGGCCCCCGCCGATACCGGCATGATCCCGCCGCGCTGCGCGTCGATCAGCGGTGCCAGCACGTCACCCGTCGCAATCGTCTGCTCGAATTCGCGCGGTGCCGCGGTGCCAAGGGCGATCACGGCCTGCTGGTCCCCGTCATCCAGCCGGTACAGCCCGATTTCTGGCGCATCCCACAGCGTTTCGAACCGGCCGGGCGATGTTTCGGTCAAGGGCAGGGTGGTCTCGGTCCCGTCGGGATGGGTGATGGTCACGTCTCCCGTGGTGTCCGACAGGGTGCGGCGGATGATCCGCATCTGCTGGCCCACCGGTTCGACAAACAGCGCCTCTTCTTCCAGCTCGGGTTCGCGCATCATCCAATGCGCCAGACGGCGCAGCAGTTCCAATTGTGGCCCGCCGCCTTCATAACCGCGATCCCAGAGCCAGGAATGATCCGATGCCATCAGCGCGACACGGCCTGCGCCAACACGGTTCAGCACCAGCAGGGGGCGATCATCAAGGCCGGACATGACAACAGATGCCTCTTGCGGCACCAGCACATCGACCAGCCGGAACCAGCGGCCCCAGCCCGGACCATCGCCCTCTGCGGCGGGTGGCGACAGGTCATCCAGCCCCGCCGTCACCGGATGGCGCGCGCCCAGATCGGTGATCTGCGGCACGAACCCTTCCTCGAACACGCGCGCGGTGGGCGCACCGGGCAGCACAGCGCCCAGAGGAGAGCGATAGATGCTTTCGGCCCCGCCATATTCCGGCCCCGACGAAATCAGCACAGCCCCGCCCTGTTCGACATAATTGCGGATATTGTCGAAATAGGCATTGGGCAATATCCCCCGCCTGCGGTAACGGTCAAAGATGATCAGGTCGAAATCATCGATCTTTTCCAAGAACAGCTCGCGCGTGGGAAAGGCGATCAGCGACAATTCATTGACCGGCACGCCGTCCTGCTTTTCGGGCGGGCGCAGGATGGTGAAATGCACCAGATCCACGGCCGCATCGGATTTGAGCAGGTTGCGCCATGTCCTCTCGCCCGGATGCGGCTCGCCCGATACCAAAAGCACGCGCAGCCGGTCACGCACGCCGTTGATCTGGATCACGGCGGTATTGTTGCGGTCGGTCAATTCGCCCTCCGCTTCAGGAATGGTGAATTGCAGCACGTTCATCCCGGCATGGGACAATTGCACCGGCAGTTCGATATCGCGGCCCACCGGCACAGGCAGGGTCAGCGGCGGGTCGCCATCAATGGAAATCGACAGATCGACCGTCTGCGTGGCGGGTGCGGCACCCTGATCCTCGATCCGCAGGGTCAGGTTGAAGGTCTCGCCCAGAATGGCAAAGGCGGGGGCGTTGGACACCACCAGCCTGCGGTCCCAGTCATCGGGTTTGCCCGTCAGCAGCAGATGCAGCGGCGCGGGCAGGGCGGGGGCATTGTCCATGTCATGCACACGCCCGTCCGAGATCACGACAATTCCCGCGATCCGGCCCTGTGGTTCCTCGGCCAATGCCTGCGACAATGCGGTCATCAATGCCGTGCCCTGATCGCCTTCGGCATCGCCCAAAGTGACAAGGCGCATTTCGGTATCGGGCTGGCGGTCCAGTGCGGCGGTGATATTGGCCAAGGCCTGCGCATTCTGGTCTGGCCTGCCCGCGATACGCTGGCTCGCACTTTCATCGACGACGACCATGACGATATCGCCCAGCGGGGCGCGGTCCTCGCGCTGCAAGGACGGGTTGGCCATGGCCGCCAGCAACGCGATCCCCGCCAGCCCGCGCAGCCACCAGCCCGGCAACCGCCGCCAGATGGCGAGCGTGACCGCCAGAACAACCAGCCCCGCCAGACCATAAACCGCCACCAGCGGGATCAGCGGATCAAAGATCACCGTGCCGGTCATTCAAAAACGTCCTCGCATCTTCCGAGCCCAAATATCCCCGCCGGAGGCGTCAGATGTCGTGACATCTGACAGGTCAGGATCAGCCGCATTCTCATTGCCCGAGCCTGTCAAGCAGGTCCGGCACATGGACCTGATCGGATTTATAATTGCCCGTCAGCACATGCATGATCAGGTTGACGCCAAACCGCAGCGCGATTTCGCGCTGGCGTTCGCCTGCCGCGCCGCGCCCGACAGGAAACATCGGCGCGCCAGTCGCGGTCACAGCCCAGGCGCGCGCCCAGTCATTGCCGCCGATCACCACCGGCGTCACCCCGTCGTTGAGATTGCGAAACGGCATGCCGTCGATCTGCGCGGCATCCACGGGGGCGGCCTCGACCCAGACATCGCGGCTGGCGTGGCGACCCGGAAAATCCTGCAACAGATAAAACGTGCGCGTCAGCACATGGTCGGGCGGGATCGGGGCCAGGGGCGGAATATCCAGCGAGCGGGCAATCGCCTGCAAACGCGCGCCTTCGGGCGAGCCTGACCCGAACCGCGCGGTATCGGCGTCGCGGGTGTCAAACAGGATCATCCCGCCACTGCGCAGATAGCGGTTCAGCTTGCCATAGGCCTCGCGGCTGGGCAGCGGCTGATCCGCCGTGACCGGCCAGTACAGAAACGGAAAGAACGCCAGTTCGTCGGTTTCGATATTCACGCCCATCGGGGCGGCAGGTTCGATCGATGTGCGCCGGAACAAGGTCTGCGACAGGCCCGAAAGGCCTGCGGCCGTCACCTCGTCAACCTGCGGATCGCCGGTCAGCACATGGGCCAGCACCACCTCGGACGTGGCCTGAATGGCGAAATCCTCGGGGCTTTGGGCCTGTGCCTTTGGGGCAAGGGCCAGCGCCAGCATCAGGGCCACCGCCACATCCGCGCGCGGCCCGCGCAAACGGCCCCCCACGGCCAGCGAGGCGATGACATCGACCAGCAACAGCGCCAGCGCCGCGCCCAAAAGCCAGCCTTTGAGCGCCGTGGCGCGCAGGACCTCCATCCCTTCGACAGCGATCCGCGCAGGCCAGGCCGCAGGGGTCAGCACCGTGTCCGGCCCGATCACATTGACGGCGATCTGGCGGTCGCGCGTGGCGTAAAGCCCAGGGCGCAACTGCGGTCCGGTGACGCCAGCGGCCAGCGCCTCGCCCGCGACACCGGCCAGATCACGCCCGTCCTGCAAACGCCCGTAGGCATCAAGCAAGTCCTGTGGCTGCCATACCGTGCCTGCCAGTTCGGCGGCCTCTGGTGTGGCAGGGCGGGTGGACACGGCCAGCCGTTCCAGCATCTGCACGAAAAGGCCCGACAATGGCAGGCTCGACCATTCGGCATTGGCCGTGACATGGACCAGCACGATTTGCCCGTCACCGCTGAACTTGCGCGTGACCAAGGGCGTGCCATCGGCTAGCTGTGCGATCACGCGGTCGGCCAGCGTCGGGTCGGGCTGTGCCATGACCTGACTGGTGACGGTCACATCTGCGGGGATGCTCAGGCCAAAGAACGGTGTGTCGGGGGCAAAGGGGGCCAGCGCCTTGGGTTCACCCCAGCTCATCGCGCCACCGACGCTGCGCCCGCCGTCGCGCAGGCGCACGGGCAGCAATGGATCCTCGGCGCTGCGGCCCACGTCAGAGGCGGCCAGACGCGGCCCCGCGAAACGCAACAGCAGCCCGCCTTGATCGACCCAATCGGCAATGCCCTGCGCCTCGATATCGGTCAGGATCGCCACATCGGCCAGCACGATCACATCCGGGTTGGCCAGCAGCACATCGGCCAGATCACCATCGATCAGGTCGGCGGTCGGTTCCAACGCCTCGCGCAGATAGAAAAGCTGCGACAGCAGGTCCAGCCCTTCGCGGTCATCGCGGCCTGCGATCAACGCGACCTCGCGCCGGCGCAGGGCATCGTCGCCAAGGCTGACGGCACCGGCAGACCGTGTGCCGGCCAGTTCGAACCGCGTGATCCGGTTGCGTAATTCAGGCGGCAGGTCGAGCGTGGTTTCCGCCACCTCTTGTCCCGCCTCGAATGTCAGCGGCACATTGGCCAGCGCCCGTTCCACGCCAGCCGGATCAAGGCCGATGGCGGTGACGGTGGTATCACTTGGCGCACCTATGGGGGTGCGCGTCGCGCTGACACGGACTTCGCCGTCCTCATACCGCGCGGGGCGCAGGCCCGTCACCTGACGCGGGGTCTGGAACACGGTCACAGTGCCCGCCGCCTCGAAGGCGGCCAACAGATCGTCGCGGCCCGGATAATCCAACCCGTCGCTGATCCAATAGGTTTCAAACCCGCCCTGATCCGCGACATAGGCGGCGGCATCGACGGGTTGCCACGGCTGGGGTTGCAGGTTCGCCAACCGGTCCTGCCATGCGCTGGGTGGCGCAAAGGGCAAAGGCTCGGCCAGTGGCAGGCCGGTCAGCGTCACCACGGCGACGCGGCGGTCGTTGACCGCAGCCTCGGACAACAGCGCCGCCACACGGTCGATTTTCGCCTGCCAGTCGGGCGCACCGGCCCAAGTGCCGTCAAGGGCGATCACCAGATCACCGCGCCCCTCGCGGGCCTGTTGCGGGTTCAGCACCGGTCCGGCAAAGCCGATGATCACCGCCGCGATGGCCAGCAGGCGCAACAACAGCAGCCACCACGGGGTGCGGTCGGACTGGCTTTCGTCGTCGGTCAGACCCAGCAGCAGCGCCACACCGGGGAACCGGCGCCGCACGGGGGCAGGCGGCACGGCGCGTAGCAATATCCACAGGATCGGCAGCGCGATCAGGCCAAGCAGCAGCATCGGGGCTGCAAATCCGATGGGTCCGAGCATCCACATCAGCGCCGCCTTTCCAGCGCGCCATATAGCCACAGCAGCGCCTGTGTTGCCGACTGGCCGGTATGATGGGTGTGAAATTGCCAGCCCGTGATGCGGGCCAGCTGCGCCAGTTCATCCTTGCGTGCCGCCAGCCTGTCCAGATAGCGCGATTTGAGATCGCGGGCGCGCAGCGTTTCATGGCTGACGCTGCCGGTCATGGATTGAAAGATCGTGCGCCCGTCGAACGGAAACGCCTCTTCCTGCGGATCAAGCACCTGCAACAGTGCGCCTTTCACACCGCGATCCGCGGCACGGGCCAGCGCGTCGCGCAGCCCGTCGATATTGCCCAGAAAATCGCTGACGAACAGCGCGCGGGACTGCGGCACCAAGCCGGTCACATCGGGCGATCCGTGGTCGGTCGTGGCGTCTTCGGACAGGATCTGCGCCATCTGCTGCAACTGCATGGCCCCGCGCCGTGGCGGCAGGCGCAGGCCGGTCAGCCCGACGCGTTCACCGCCGCGGATCAGCAGCACTGCCAGTGCCATCGCGAGCGTGCGCGCGCGGTCGCCCTTGGTCGCGTGATCGCCCGAGGCAAAGCCCATCGCCGCGCCCTGATCGACCCAGAGGATCACCGATTGCGCGATCTGCCATTCCTTGTCCTGCACAAAGCGCGCATCCGACCGCGCGGACCGCCGCCAGTCGATATGGCGCGCGGCGTCATGGGTCTGCGCGGGGCGGTATTGCCAGAACGTATCGCCGGTGCCCGCCCGCCTGCGCCCGTGGTCGCCCAAAAGCACGGTCGCGGCCAGATGCTCTGCCTCGGCCAGCAGGGGCGGCAGATGGGCGGCAAGCGTTTCCGCCTGCGACCGGAGCGTCAGCGGTGCCGTCATGCCGCCGCTGTGATCTGTGTGATCCGGCCTGCGGCGTCGCTGATGATGGATTGCACATTCTCGCCGCGCGCGCGGGCGGCAAAGGACAGCGCCATGCGGTGTTCCAGGACCGGCACGGCCATGTTGCGCACATCCTCTGCCGATGGCACCAGGCGGCCATCCAGCAAGGCCGAGGCGCGCACCGTCAGCATCAGCGCCTGTGCCGCCCGCGGGCCGGGGCCCCAGCTGACGTTCTGGCGGATCACATCGGGGGCGGTCGCATCATCGGGACGGCAGGCGCGCACCAGATCGAGGATCATGTCGAGGATATGTTCCCCCACCGGCATCCGCCGCAACAGCGCTTGCGCGGCCAGCAATTCCTGTGCCGTGAAGACAGCGGTCGCCTGTGCATCCTCGACCCCAGTCGTCGCGATCAGGATGTCCTTTTCGGTCTGCCGGTCAGGGTAGGGCACGTCGATCTGGACAAGGAAACGGTCCAGCTGCGCCTCTGGCAGCGGATAGGTCCCTTCCTGTTCCAGCGGGTTCTGCGTGGCCAGCACATGGAACGGCACGCCCAGCGGGCGGTGCTGGCCCGCGATCGTGACCTCTTTTTCCTGCATCGCCTGCAGCAGCGCCGATTGCGTGCGGGGGCTGGCGCGGTTGATCTCATCGGCCATCAGCAACTGGCAGAACACCGGCCCTTCGATGAACCGGAACGCACGGCTGCCGTCGGCGGCGGTTTCCAGTACTTCGGAGCCCAGAATGTCGGCTGGCATCAGGTCAGGGGTGAACTGGATACGGTTGCCCTGCAGCCCCATGACGGTGGACAAAGCATCCACCAGCCGCGTCTTGCCAAGGCCGGGCAGGCCGATCAGCACCGCATGGCCACCGCAGACCAGTGCCGACAATGTCAGGTCCACGACGCGGCGCTGGCCGATGAAACGGGCGGCGATACTGTCGCGCGCGGCGCCCAGTTTCGCACCCAATGCGTCTATCTGTGCGACAAGATCGGCGTCGTCGGCCATGACTTTCCCCTTGGATTACCTATATGCTTTAAAAGAACAGATAATCCTGATGATCCCAATGGCAAAAGAATGACCACACAAAAGATTGTTGCCCCAACCGCCGACGGACTGGCCCAAAGCGTGCTTGCTGCGCAAAAAACCGGCCCCAAAGGCGGATTGCCGCCGGTCCATCTGTGGAACCCGCCGCATTGCGGGGATATCGATATGCGCATCGCGCGCGACGGGACGTGGTTTTACATGGGCACGCCCATCGGGCGGCCCGCGCTGGTGCGGCTGTTTTCCACCATCCTGCGGCGCGACGGGGATGCATATGTGCTGGTCACACCGGTCGAAAAGGTGGGCATCACTGTGGATGACGCGCCTTTCGTGGCGGTGGATGTGGACCGCGACGGTGACGGGCTGATCTTTACCACCAATGTGGGCGATACCGTGACCGCTGGCCCCGACACCCCGATCCGCGTGATGCGCGATCCGCAGACGGGAGAGCCGTCACCCTATGTGCTGGTCCGCGCGAATCTCGAGGCGCTGATTGACCGCAAGTCGTTTTACCGGCTGGTCGATCTGGGCGAACATGCCGCGCATGACGGCGAGCAATGGTTCGGGGTGCGGTCGCAGGGCGCGTTTTTCCCGATCATTCCGTCGGCAGAGCTGGGCTGACACACACGCAAATGTCACTGGCACCCAGCGCGCCCTGACCTATCCTTGCGCCCAAGCAACAAAAGGATTTGCCATGCCGATGCTGGGACGCCGCGCTGTCATGTTGGGGGCTGCGGCCATGGTGGGAACGCCGCTGACAGCCCAATCCGACCCTTGGGCCGGCGTGGCCGAGAGTGCGCGTGCCTTGGACCAGTGCCGCGCCATCGTGATCCGCCAGTCGGGGGCAGAGGTTTTGTCGCAGGCGTTTCGCGGCCCGTCGCTGGGCGCTGCGGTGCCGGTGAAATCGGTGTCCAAAACCATCGTCGCGGCCTTGACGGGGGCGGCGCTGGATCGGGGCGAATTGCCCTCGCTTGATGCGACTTTGGGTGAGGTGGCGCCGAAGCTGATCCCTGCGGGCGCTGATCCGCGTGTGGCCGGGATCACCGTGGAAAACCTCGTGACCATGCAGGCGGGGCTGGAGCGGACCTCGGGCAGCAATTACGGCGCTTGGGTGAATAGCCGCAACTGGGTTGCCAATGCTTTGTCGCGGCCTTTCGTGGCGGAACCGGGGGCGCAGATGCTTTACTCCACGGGGTCGTTCCACATCCTTGGTGCGGTGCTGTCCGAAGTGTCGGGGCGGTCCTTGCTGGATCTTGCACGCGCGCGGCTGGGCCAGCCTTTGGGGATCGAGATCCCCGCCTGGACCCGCGATCCGCAGGGGTTGTATCTGGGCGGCAATGAAATGGCGCTGACGCTGGACGGTATGGCGCGGTTCGGCGAGATGTACCGCATGGGCGGCCAGTATGACGGCGTGCAGGTGCTGTCTGCCGATTGGGTCGCGCGGTCGCTGGAACCGCGGACAAGGTCGCAGTTTTCGGGCCTCGGCTATGGCTATGGCTGGTTTCTGGGGCAGGCGGCGGGTGTCGATTATGCGCTGGCGCGCGGCTATGGCGGGCAGGTCATTTGCATGGTGCCGGCGCTGGAAATGACCTTGGCGCTGACATCGGACCCGATGCAGCCCGCGCGGTCTGGCGGGCATTTTGGCGATATCATGCGCCTGATCGAAGGTGATGTGATCCCGCTGGCGCGCAGGCAGTTGGTGTAAGGTGGGGGGATGGGTGAAATCACCCATCCTACGGGGGTTGTATGTTGGGTGAAATCATACATCACACGCTGGTGTGGGATGGGTGATTTCACCCACCCCGCGGGTTTAAACGCCGGTGTAGGATGGGTGATCTCACCCATCCCGCTGGATTACACGCCCGTGCAGATGTATTTCATCTCCATGTAATCATCCATGCCATGCGATGACCCTTCGCGCCCCAGACCGGATTGCTTGACGCCACCAAACGGTGCCACCTCGGTCGAGATGATGCCGGTGTTTACCCCGACGATGCCGTATTCCAGCGCCTCGGCCACGCGTGTTACGCGCGACAGGTCCTTGGCATAGAAATAGGACGCAAGGCCAAAGATCGTGTCATTGGCCTGAAAGATCACGTCGTCTTCATCCTCGAACATGAACAAGGGCGCAAAGGGGCCGAAGGTTTCATCCGTGCTGACCAGCATATCCTTGGTCGCATGTGTGACGATGGTCGGTTCAAAGAACTGCCCGCCCAGATCATGCGGCTTGCCGCCTGTCAGAACCTTGCCGCCTTTGGACAAAGCGTCGTCCAGATGTTCCTGC
This sequence comes from Loktanella sp., assembly GCA_017542965.1. GTDB lineage: Bacteria > Pseudomonadota > Alphaproteobacteria > Rhodobacterales > Rhodobacteraceae > Yoonia. The sequence goes on from JAFWEI010000008.1 coordinate 132,594, forward strand.
ACCTTCTTGACCGCCGCCGGTTCGATCAGCGGGCCAAGCGTGGTGCCATCGGCCAGCCCGTCGCCGACGCGCAGTTTTTCCACCGCGACCTTCAGCTTGGCGGCAAAGGCGTCATAGACCCCTTTTTGCACATAGATCCGGTTGGCGCAGACGCAGGTCTGGCCGTTGTTGCGGAATTTGCAGGCGATGGCCCCTTCGACGGCGGCATCCAGATCCGCATCGTCGAACACGATGAACGGCGCGTTGCCGCCCAGTTCCATGCTGCATTTCATCACCTGATCGGCGGCCTGTTTCAAAAGGATGCGCCCGACTTCGGTCGATCCGGTGAAGGTCAGTTTGCGCACGATCGGGTTTTCGCAGAATTCCTTGCCGATCTCGGACGCGGAGGTCGAGGTCACGACCGAAAACAGCCCCTTGGGCACGCCGGCTTCTTCGGCCAGTTTCGCCATGGCGAGCGCCGACAACGGCGTCAGCGAGGCAGGGCGCACGACGAAGGCACAGCCCGCCGCCAGCGCGGGGGCGACTTTGCGCGCAATCATCGCATTGGGAAAGTTCCAGGGCGTGATCCCGGCGGCCACACCGATGGGCTGCTTGATCACGGCGATGCGTTTGTCGGCCATATGGCCGGGGATGGTCTGGCCATAGACGCGTTTTGCCTCTTCGCCGAACCATTCCACGAAAGACGCGCCATAGGCGACTTCGCCGCGTGCTTCGGCCAAAGGTTTGCCCTGTTCCGAGGTCATGATGATCGCCAGATCCTCCTGGTTTTCGATCATCAGGTCGTACCATTTGCGCAGCACCTTGGCGCGGTCCTTGGCGGCAAGGGCGGCCCATGGTTTTTGTGCTTTTTGCGCGGCGTCAATCGCTTGGGCGACTTCGGCGCGGCTGAGGTCCGGGATATGCGCGATCACGTCACCGCGCGCGGGGTTGGTGACGGCAAAGGTCGCCCCACTGGCGGCCTGTTTCCATTCGCCACCGACAAACGCCGCGTCACAGACCAGATCGGGACGGCGCAGCATGGAGTTGAGGTTGGTCGTTTCATCAAGCATGGTAGTCTCCTTTGACTTTCGCCCAATGTGGCCCCTGTATGGGGCAAAGGTAAAGGGGGGACCGGCAGATGGAACTCGATGACGCTTATGCGAATGCGGCCCATATTCCGGGCGGTGCCGATTATCCCGACCGCTGGGCGGCGCATGCCGCGGCGTTTCGCAACACGGCGCGGTGCGAACTGGATCTGGATTACGGCGAAACCGACCGGCTGCGGTTCGATCTGTTTCATCCGGGCAGGCTGGCGCGCGGGGTCGTGATTTTCGTGCATGGCGGCTATTGGCTGCGGTTCGACAAATCCTATTGGTCGCATCTGGCGGCGGGACCCTTGGCGCTGGGCTGGGCGGTGGCGATGCCGTCCTATGATCTTTGCCCAAAGGCCGGCATCGCGCAGATCGGCGACCAGATCGCGCGCGCCATCGGCGTGATCGCGCGGCGCGTGCCGGGGCCGGTCCGGCTGGTCGGGCATTCGGCGGGCGGGCAATTGGTGGCCCGCGTGATGGCGCCGCGCGATGGCGCGGACTGGCAGCAGCGCGTGGCCTGTGTCGTACCGGTCTCGCCGGTTGCGGATCTGGCCCCGTTGATGCGGACCTCGATGAACAAGGATCTGGGCATCACCCCCGCCATCGCGCAGGCCGAAAGTCCCGTGCATCTGCCGGCGCCCCCCTGTCCGGTGACCGTCTGGGTCGGCGGTGCGGAACGCCCTGTTTTTCTGGAACAGGCAGATTTGCTGGCGCAGGCATGGGCCGCGCCGTTGGTCACGGTGCCGGAGCGCCATCATTTTGATGTGATTGAGGACCTTGGCTTGCCCGACAGCGACCTGACCCGCGCTGTGCTGGCGTGACGGGTTCACATTCCACTGGAATGTGAATGCCTCCGGCGGGAGTATTTTTGGAAATAAGAAGGTGCAAGATGCAGACCCGCAGCGGCCACGCGTCGCAGGCTGCGTCGCAGCGCGGATTTTTGATCTTTCCTCTTGCGCTTGCCGCGCCTATAAGATGGCCAAGTTCCCCGACAATGTGAACCCGGCCCATGCGGTCTGCCCCTGCAAGGGCTTGGGTAAGGCTTGTCCGTCAGATCAGGAGACCAAAGATGTCTGATAAACCAATCATGGCCAAGGCGACTGCCGTCTGGCTTTGCGACAACACCACGCTGACCTTTCAACAGATCGCGGAATTCTGCGGGTTTCACGAATTGGAAGTGCAGGGCATTGCCGATGGCGACGTGGCTGTCGGCGTCAAGGGGTTTGACCCCGTGGCCAACAACCAGCTGACCCAAGACGAAATCACCAAGGGCGAGGCGGATCCCGCCTACAAGCTGAAGCTGAAATTCTACGCCGCCGCCGCGGGCGAGGAAAAGCGCCGTGGCCCGCGGTATACGCCTTTGTCCAAGCGGCAGGACCGTCCGGCGTCGATCTATTGGCTGGTGAAGTTCCACCCCGAATTGTCCGATGCGCAGATCGCGAAACTGGTCGGCACCACCAAGCCCACGATCCTTGCGATCCGTGAACGCACGCATTGGAACATCAACAACCTTGATCCGATCGATCCGGTCGCACTTGGCCTGTGCAAGCAATCCGAGCTGGACGCTGCCGTGCAAAAGGCCAATGCCAAGAAAGCCCGCGAAGGCGGTGCGATGACCGACGACGAACGCCGCAAGCTGGTCAGCACCGAAACATCGCTGGGCATGGCCCCCGAGCCCAAGATGCCAACCGCGATGGCGGGGCTTGAGACCTTCAGCTTTAGCGATCAGCGCGATGATGCCGAAGACGAAGAAGACACACGCGACGTCAAGAATGCGGACAGCTTTTTCAACCTGCCCGATGATGATGACGAGGATGACGACGACCACCGGTGATCCGGCCCTGGTCCGACTGAAAAACGCGCGTCCCTTGGGGCGCGCGTTTTGCGTTTGTCACGCTTTGCCAGCCGGAAAGGCCACGGCGTCAGAGCGCCTTGCGCGCGTTCAGCGCGGCAGTGATCGTGCCATCGTCAAGATAATCCAGCTCTCCGCCCACAGGCACCCCCTGCGCCAGCGAGGTGACGCTCACACCGGGCAGTTGGTCGGCGATGTAATGCGCGGTGGTCAGCCCGTCGATGGTGGCCCCCAGCGCGATGATCACCTCGGTCACGTTTTCGGCGGCGATCCGGTCGATCAGCTTGGGGATGCGCAATTCGTCCGGCCCGACCGCATCGAGCGCCGATAGCGTGCCGCCCAGCACATGATAGCGCCCTTTGAACACGCCCGAGCGTTCCATTGCCCATAGGTCGGCCACGTCTTCGACCACAGCGATCTGGCCTGTGGCGCGTTTGTCCGACAGGCAGATGTCGCAAAGGTCACTGGTGCAGATATTTGCGCAATTCAGGCATTCACGCACCGTCGATCCGACCTTTTGCAAGGCATCGGCCAAGGGCAGCAGCACCAGATTGCGTTTCTTGATCATATGCAGCACGGCGCGCCGTGCCGAGCGTGGCCCAAGCCCCGGCAGTTTCGCCATCATCGCGATCAGGTGGTCGAGGTCTTCGGTGCCGTGTGCCATGGGGGCCTTTGCGTGCTGGGCCAAAAACTTTGCGGCCTCCGGCGGGGATACTTGGGCTCGGAAGATGAGGTCAGAAGGGCAGTTTCATGCCCGCAGGCAGGCCCATCGCCTCGGCCATCTTGCCCATTTCCTGCTGGCTGCGTTCGGCTGCCTTGGATTGCGCATCCTTGATCGCGGCAAGGATCAGGTCTTCGACCACTTCCTTGTCCTCGCCATTAAAGATCGACGGGTCGATGTCGAGGCTTTTCAATTCGCCTTTGGCGGTCGCCGTTGCCTTGACCAGACCCGCGCCGCTGACGCCTTCGACGATGATATGGTCAAGGTCTTGTTGCATCTGGGCCACCTTGCCCTGCATGTCCTGCGCCTGTTTCATCATCTTGGCCATATCGCCAAGGCCGCCTAATCCTTTGAGCATCGGATCTCTCCTTATTGGTTTATTCTCAGATAGGTCTTTGGGCGCGCGCGGGCAAGCCGGTCAATCCTGCTCGAACGGATCCCATTCATCTTCGACCTCGGGCAGTGCCTCGGCTTCAGCCTCCTGCGCCTTGGTTGCGGCAGTGCGGATATCGGTGATGCGCGCCTTGGGGAAGGCTGCGATCACGGCCTGCACCAGCGGATGGGCGCTGGCCTGATCGCGCAGGCTCGTTTCAGCGGCGTCGCGGGTCTGGGCGATGGTGGGCGCGCCGCCGTCGCTGACCACCGTGATCGTCCAGCGATTGCCGGTCCATAGCTGGAGCCGCGCACCCAGCCGGCCCACCAGATCGGGGGCGGCATCTGCCGTCGGTTGCACGGTGATTCGCCCGGGCTGGTAGGAGACCAGTTGCAGGCCGGTTTCGACCTCGACCAGCAGTTTGACGTCGCGGTGGTGGCGGATCAGCGCGACCACATCCTCGAACCTTGCATAATGTTGCAAGGCGTCGGGGGCCAGCGCTGTGGCGGTTTGTGCGCCGCCGGTTGAGACCACGCTGCGCCCGGTGGGGCCGCCTGTTGGCGGGGTGGGCGCACTGCGCGGCGCAGGCCCTGCGGGCGGTGGCGCCGCATCCTTGAGCTTGCGCACCAGATCGTCGGGGCTGGGCAGGTCGGCCACATGCGTGAGCCGGATCACCGCCATTTCGGCGGCCATCATCGCATTGGGGGCCATGGCCACCTCTTCCAAGGCTTTGAGCAGCATCTGCCACATCCGCGACAGCACGCGCATCGGCAGACCCTCGGCCATGGCCTGACCGCGGGCGCGTTCATCGGGGCCGATGGTGGGGTCGTTGGCGGCATCGGGCGTGATCTTGACCACGCTGACCCAGTGGCAGACCTCGGCCAGATCGCGCAGCACGGCCATCGGATCGGCGCCATCGGCATATTGGCCCGAAAGTTCGGTCAGCGCATCGGCGGCACGCCCGCGCAGGATCATGTCGAACAGGTCCAGCACACGGCCACGGTCGGCCAGCCCCAGCATGGCGCGCACCTGCGCGGCGCTGGTTTCGCCCGCGCCATGGCTGATCGCCTGATCGAGCAGAGATTGCGCATCGCGCGCCGATCCTTCGGCGGCACGGGTAATCAGCGCCAGCGCGTCATCACTGATCTCTGCCCCTTCGGCGGTGGCGATCTTGCGCAAAAGCGCGATCTGGGTTTCCGGCTCGATCCGGCGCAGATCGAAGCGCTGGCAGCGCGACAGCACTGTCACCGGCACTTGCCGGATTTCGGTGGTCGCAAAGATGAATTTCACATGCGCGGGCGGTTCTTCCAGCGTCTTCAAGAGCGCGTTGAACGCGTTTTTCGACAGCATGTGCACTTCGTCGATGATATAGATCTTATAGCGGGCGGATGCGGCACGGTAATGCACGGAATCGATGATCTCGCGGATATCATTCACGCCGGTGCGGGATGCGGCATCCATTTCCATCACATCGACATGCCGGCCTTCCATGATCGCCACGCAATGTTCGCAGACACCGCAGGGGTCGGTGGTCGGCCCGCCGGTCCCGTCAGGGCCGATGCAATTCATCCCCTTGGCGATGATCCGGGCGGTCGTGGTTTTGCCGGTGCCGCGGATGCCGGTCATCATAAAGGCCTGCGCGATCCGGTCGGCGGCAAAGGCATTGCGCAGGGTGCGCACCATCGCATCCTGCCCGACCAGATCGGCAAAGGTCTCGGGCCGGTATTTGCGGGCCAGCACTTGATAGCGGGGTTGATCGGTCATGGCGGCCTTTGGCAGGATTCGGGCGATGTCATAGCCTAGGGCCAGGCGCGCCAGAGGTCCACCAAGCTGTTGCCGCAGCGCGCGCCTTCGGGCAAGGTACTGGCAAACAAGGATGCGCCAATGCCGGATTTCGAGATTTACACCCTGCCTGTCGCGCAGGGCACGCTGGCCCTGTCGCCCTTGCCGCTGGGGCAGGGCCTGCAGGCCCTGCTGGACTGGCAGCCCGATCTGGTCGTGTCGATGACCGGACAGGACGAGATGGACAGGCTTGGCGCGGGTGATCTGGGCAGGGTGCTGCGCGCGGCGGGGGTTGACTGGCACCACCTGCCGGTCGTGGATTACGGCACGCCCGCAGCGCCTGATATCACCGAAATCGAAACCGCCGCACTGGAGGTGCTGCGCGCGGGCGGCAAGGTGCTGACGCATTGCCGCGGTGGCTGTGGGCGGTCGGGGATGATGGCGCTGCGCCTGATGATCGCAGCAGGCGAAGATGCGGACACCGCCCTGACCCGCCTGCGCGCGCGGCGTCCCTGTGCGGTGGAAACCGATGCGCAACAGGCTTGGGCCAAAGGTTAGCCGCGACGCTCATCATTATCATCATCTTCCGAGCCCAAATATCCCCGCCGGAGGCCCAAAAGTTTTGACCTGCCCTGCGTCAGGATTTCTGACGTGGCTTCTTGCTGCCTTTGGCGGTGCGCCCCTGTTTGCGGACCTTGTCGCGCGCCAGCGCGATGGCCTCTGTTGCCTGGGTGTTTTCGGATTTCAGTTTCTTGAACCGCGCCAGCCTGTCGGGGTCGATTGCGCCAGCCGCAACGGCGGCCTGCACGGCACAGCCCGGTTCGCGTTCATGCGCGCAGTCGCGGAACTTGCATTGCGCGGCAAGGTCCGAGATTTCCGGAAAGGTCGCGTCGATGCCGAAACCGACCTCGGCCAGCCCCAGCCCGCGCATCCCGGGCGTGTCGATCAGCCAGCCCCCCGCCAGCATCCGGTGCAGCGACCGGCCTGTCGTCGTATGCCGCCCGCGCGCGTCATCGTCGCGGATGTCGCGGGTCGCGGCATTGCCGCCGGTCAGCGCGTTGGCGATGGTCGTCTTGCCCACACCGGACGTGCCGGCAAAGGCAATGGTCTGCCCCGGTCCGCACCATGGCGCGAAATGCGCGGGCAGATCGGGGGCCTTGGCATTGACGGCCAGCACCGCCAGATCACGGCCCAGGGCGCGGGCCTGATCTGCAAAACCGGCCGGATCATCGGTCTGGTCGGCCTTGGTCAGCACGATCACAGGGCGCACGCCCGCATCATGCGCCAGCGCCAGATAGCGTTCCAGCCGCGCTGGGTTGAAATCGGCGTTGCAGGATGTGGTGATGAACAATGTGTCCAGATTGGCCGCGATCAGCTGCTTGTCGCCGGTGTGGTATTCGGTGCCGCGCGACAATTCGGTCTGCCGGTCCAGCACGCGGATCAGCCGGTATTGCGCCGGTGCGCAAAGCACGAAATCCCCCACCGCGACCACCGCTGTCGTCAGCCCGGGATCAAGTGTCAGGTCGATTGATCCATCTGCGGTCAGGGCCACCACGCGGTCACGATGCACATTGGCGATGCGCGCAGGGGTCAGGGCCGCATCATCCGGGCCGATCTGCGCCTGTTGGAATGCATGCCAGCCAAGCGCGTCCAGCCCCGTGGGGGCCGTCACCATAGCGGCATGTTTGCGCGAAATTCGAAAATCGGAATGACCTCTTGTTGTGCCGACGGCACCCTGAGCGACCGTCACAGCCTATCGTAAGCAGCGCGGCGCGCTGCTGCAAGCCCGTCCCGCCCCGTGGAACCACGCGGCATTGCGCCGCGTTATCCCCCGAACCACAGGAGAAACCCCATGGACCTTTTGCGCATCATCATCGCCATCCTGCTGCCGCCCGCCGGTGTCTTTCTGCACGAAGGGCTGGGCAAGCATTTCTGGATCAACATCCTGCTGACCCTTTTGGGCTATATCCCCGGTATCGTGCATGCGGTCTATATCATCGCGCGCGATGACCGCAGGCCAATCTGACGGGGTGGGCGATCACCCCGACGCCAGGCTGGCGCGCGCCTGCCGGAATATCGCCGCAATCTGGTGGAACCTGTCCGCATGTGGCGATGTCGCCCGCCAGGCCAGCACCACGCGGCGCGGACAGGCACCGGGCAGGGGCGTCAGCGCCAGATCATGCCCCCGCGCGATCCCCGCATCGACGGCAAGCTGCGGCAAAAGGGTGATGCCCAACCCTTCCTCGACCATCGACATCAGCGTGGGCAGGCTGGTCGCGGCAAAGGCGTCACCGGCGGGTGCGCCCATATCGTGATAGGCCTGCAAGGCGTGGCGTTGCAGGCAATGCCCTTTTTCCAGCAGCAACAGCTTGGCCTCGGCCAGCTTGGCGCCGGTGACGGCGGGGTCTTCGGCCAGCACATGGCCAAGCGGGGTTGCCAGTTGATAGCCATCCTCGAACAACATCTCGGTCGTGATGGCACCTGTCGGATGCGGCAGCGCGATCAGGATCAGATCCAGCCGCCCCGCGATCAGCCCCTCGACCAGCGTTTCGGTCAGTTCCTCGCGCAGAAAGATATGCTGGTCCGGCCAGCGCTGGCGCAACAGCGGCAGGGCGCGCGGCACCAGAAACGGCCCGATGGTCGGGATCGCGCCCAGCCGCAGATTGCCGCGCACCTTGCCTGCATGTTCCTGCGCCAGCGTGGCGATATCGGCCACATCGTTCAGCACGACACGGGCACGGCGCGTGATTTCGGCACCCAGGGGCGTCATCATCACCGCCTGTTTGGATCTTTCGGCCAGGGGCAGGCCCAGATGATCCTCCAGCTCCTTGATCCCGCTGGACAGGGTGGGCTGGGTGACATGGCAGATTTCTGCCGCGCGCGAAAAATTCAGCGTGTCGGACAGGGCAACAAGAAAGCGAAGCTGGCGCAGGGTGGTCATGGCCAAAACGTAATAGATTTCACCTATCTCAGCAAGCCAAACAATCAATTTCCTCAATGTCTGGCGGGTGGCTATCTCTGCTGCATCGCAACCAGAACCCCAAGAGGGGACCCGTTTGATATCACGACCACCGCATCCGTCCGGCGGCTGATGCTTGACCCCGCCGATCGGTACTCCAGCACCAAGACACTTTAACTCCAAGACAGCGCGCCCGGCAGGGCCGGGTGCGCCACCTGAAAGGATATGCCATGACACAGTCACCAATCGTCGCCGCCTTCTGGGATGCCCCGACCGGAAGCTGGCAATATGTTTTCCACGATCCCGCCACGATGAAAGGGGCCATCGTCGATCCGGTCTGGAACTTTGATCCGCTGTCGGGGGCGACCGCGACACGCGATGCGCAAAAACTGCTGGATTATGTGCGCGACACAGGGATCGAGGTGGAATGGGTGCTGGATACCCATCCCCATGCCGACCATTTTTCCGCCGGTGTCTGGTTGAAACAGAAACTGGGCGCCAAGACCGGTATCGGCGAACATGTCGTCAAGGTGCAGGCGCTGTGGAAGGATATCTATCATCTTGGCGATGATTTTGCGACCGACGGCAGCCAGTGGGATCATCTGTTCGCGGATGGCGACACATTCATGATCGGCAATCTGGAGGTGAAGGTCATGTTTTCCCCCGGTCACACGATGGCTTCGGTCAGCTATGTCGTGGGCGATGCGGCCTTTGTGCACGACACGCTGATGATGCCCGACAGCGGCACCAGTCGCGCGGATTTTCCGGGCGGGTCGTCGGCGGCCTTGTTCGACAGCCTGCAACGCATCATGGCGCTGCCTGATGCCACGCGGCTGTATGTTGGCCACGATTACGCGCCGGACCGCGATGCGGCTTGCATGGCGACTGTTGCAGACCACCGCGCGCGCAACATCCATCTGGCCGACGCCCCCGACAAGGCCGCGTTTCAGGCCCGCCGCGATGCCCGCGACGCGACCCTGCCACTGCCCAAGCTGATGCTGGCTGCCTTGCAGGTCAACATCCGTGGCGGGCGCGCACCGCAGGCCGAAAGCAACGGGCGCAGTTACCTGAAACTGCCGCTGGATTATTTTCAGGAACGTGCGGGGGCATGACGCGCCCGCACGGCCCGCAAAAAATGACATCCGGCGCAGGCCGGATGTCGCGCCGTCATAATCCCAGTGTCGGCAGATCATCCTTTTGCAGCATCACAGCGCGAAATACAGGCATTTCCCCCCTTTCCACAGACGGAAACCGGCGGAACCAAGCCTATTTTCAACGCGTTGCGTGGTGTGACCTTGCGCTTTGCTGCACTGCCGCAATATGAGCGTCAATCGCCCACGCCTCCGCGAATCACGCGTGGTAATGACTGCCTTTGAAATCGGATAATCTGGGAACCTGAATGGCCTTTGCGACACGTATGAACAGACGTCAGTTGTTGAAATCCGGTGCAGCGACCGCCGCCGCGCTGATGGCCTCCGGCGTGATGGCGCAGGATGTGGTCGACCCTGCACCGTTTTCCTTTGATATCCTGTCAGACATGGCACAGGCGCAGGCCGCCGCCCCCTTTGTCGCGGGCTCCCGCCCCGAAGGTTTCCTTGGCGCGCTGGATTACGACGATTACCGGCTGATCCGGTTCCGTGCCGACCGCGCGCGCTGGGCCGACAGCGATGCTGCGTTCCATGTCCATGCATTTCACACCGGCTGGCTGTTTGGTGAACCGGTCAAACTGTTCGAGCTGACCCGCGATGCGGATAGCCTGATCGCGGCACCGATGGTCTTTTCGACAGCGGATTTTGAATATCTGAACGATCTGGCCGACCGCGTGCCTGCGGATGCGCAATTGCCGGGCGTTGCCGGTTTCCGGCTGAACACGCCGTTGAACCATCCCGACCGTTTCGACGAACTGGTGTCCTTTCTGGGGGCCAGCTATTTCCGCGCCCTTGGCCGCGACAGCCGCTATGGGTTAAGCGCGCGGGGGCTGGCCTTGAACACCGCAGGCCCCCAGCCCGAGGAATTCCCCCGTTTCACGCGGTTCTATCTGGAACGCCCGACGCAAGGTCTGGGCGAAACAGTGGTCTATGCCCTGCTTGACAGCCCCAGCGTCAGCGGTGCCTACCGCTTTGTCATCCGCCCCGGTGACACGACCGAGATGGACGTGACCGCGCGCCTGTTCTTTCGCGCCGATGTGGCCGAACTGGGGATCGCGCCGCTGACCTCGATGTTCTTGTTCAACGGCGTCAACCGCGCGGGGTTCGATGATTACCGCCCGCGCGTGCATGACAGCGACGGGCTGCGGATCGTGCAGCAGGGCGGCGATGTGATCTGGCGGCCGCTGAACAACCCGTCCCGCCTTGCGGGGTCGTATTTCGTGGAAAACAACCCTGTCAGCTTTGCCCTGCACCAGCGCGAACGCGATTTCACCAAATACCTTGATGCCGGCGCGCATTACGAGATGCGCCCCTCGCTCGAGGTGGTGCCGCTGGGCGATTGGGGCGCAGGCCATGTCCGGCTGGTCGAGATCCCGACCGCGCTGGAGGTCGAAGACAATATCGTCGCCTATTTCATCCCCGCAGGCAAAGTTGCGGCAGGGGATATGCGTGAATTCGCCTACCGGCTGCGCTGGGGCGATCTGCCCGAAAACGACACTGCCGATCTTGCGCATGTGGTGGAAACCCGCGCCGGTGCGGGTGGCGTGTCGGGTGTCGTCAATCCCGAAAACAAGCGTAAATTCGTGATTGATTTCAAAGGTGGTTTGCTGTCCCGCCTTGGGTCTGACGCCGAAGTGACGCCTGTGGTGGCCGTGTCGGGTGGCGATCTGGTTGCGGTCACGCTGGCCCGTGTGGACGGCAGCGATCTGTGGCGCGTGGTGCTGGATGTGCAGTCTGACAGCCCGCTTGTTGAACTTTCTGCGCATGTTGCGGGTTATGACCGCAAGTTGACGGAAACTTGGCTTTACCAGTGGATCAGACCGAATGCGTGATATTCTACCATGTGACGACGCTGATATCGAACGGATGATTGCCGTGATCGGCGCGCCGCCTGATGCGCCTATGGTCATGCTGCGTCAGGAACTCGAATGGGCAGATGCGCGCGCGCACCACGGGCTGTTGCCGCGCCTGTTTGGCATGTTCATGTCAAAGGCTGGCCAGTAAATCATGCAAAACCCCATGCGGGACGACCGCGATGTGACAGCTGTCCGCAGGCTGGCGCTGGTTGTCAGCGTGACAGCCGGTCTTGTCGCTTTTGTCTTTTTCCTGCGCTTTGGCGCGGCAGACGGGCTTGATCTGATCGACGTGCTGCGCAGCTTGCTGTTGCTGGTTTCGACCTTCTGGCTGTCATGGGGGGCGATGCTGGCCTTTCTGGGGCTGACCACGCGGGCGCGCGCCCCCGACATCGACCGCAGCACCCCATTGCAAGGCCGCATCGCCGTGCTGGTCCCCATATACGAAGAAGACCCCGTCACCACCTTTGCACGGATCGCCGCCATGGATATGTCGCTGGCCGCCACCGGCCATGGTGCCGCCTTCGATTTCGCGATCCTGTCGGATACCCGCACCGATCTGGTCGCCGCGCGTGAACGGCTTTGGTATCTGCGCCTGCTGCGTGACAGCAACGGGCAGGGGCGGATTTTCTATCGCCGCCGCGCCAGCAACACAGGCAAGAAAGCGGGCAATGTCGAGGATTTCATCCGCACGTCCGGGGCGGCCTATGAATTTGCGATCATCCTTGATGCCGACAGCCTGATCGAGGGCGCAACCATGGTCGAGATGACCCGCCGGATGCAGGCGGACCCCGATCTGGGGCTGTTGCAGACCTTGCCGCGCATCACCGGGGCGCGGTCGCGCTTTGGCCGCGCGATGCAGTTTTCGGCGGCGTTCAATTCGCCCGTCTTTGCGCGCGGCCTTGCGATGATGCAGGGGCGCACCGGCCCGTTCTGGGGCCATAACGCGATCATCCGCACCCGCGCCTTTGCACAAAGCTGCGGTTTGCCGCAACTGGCGGGCAAGCCCCCGTTCGGCGGCCATATCCTGAGCCATGATTACGTCGAGGCGGCGCTGCTGGCGCGCGCAGGCTGGAGTGTCCGGCTGGATGACGATCTGGACGGCAGCTACGAGGAAGGGCCGGAAAACATCGTCGATCATGCCAAACGCGACCGGCGCTGGTGCCAGGGCAACCTGCAACATGCGCGGCTGGTCTTTGCCCCCGGTCTGCGCGGCTGGAGCAGGTTTGTCTTTGTGCAAGGTATCCTTGCCTATCTGGCCTCTGTGGTCTGGCTGGCGTTCCTGCTGGCAAGCGTGGCGGCCCCCGTCTTTGGCCCGCCGGTTGTCCATTTCCCGACCCAGTACTGGCCGTTGCCGGTGACACCGCCCGATCAGACCACGCTGGCCGTCGCCTTGGTCATCGGCATCTTTGGCCTGCTGATCCTGCCCAAGCTGTTGATCGGCGCCGATGCAGTGCTGCGCGGGCGCGCGCGCGATTTCGGTGGCTGGTGGGCTGCGACGCAGGCGACGATGTCGGAATTGCTGTTGTCCTCGGTCACGGCGCCGATTTTCATGCTGTACCAGACGCGGTCGGTGTTTCAGGTACTGCTGGGGCGCGACGGCGGCTGGCCTGCGCATGACCGTGGCGACGGGCGGTTGCGGCTGGCGGATGCCTTTGCCGCCAGTCATTGGATCGTGGCCTGCGGCTTGATCGGTCTGGGGCTGGCCGCCGTGCTGTCGCCGGACCTGCTGTTGTGGTTCCTGCCAGTCACGCTGCCGATGGTGTTTGCACCTTTCGTCATCTCATGGACATCGCGCCCCGGTGCGCCGGGCCTGTTTGCGACACCCCAAGAACTGGCACCTGCGCCGGTGATGCGCTTGCGCGCGGCGGTGCTGGAAGGCTGGCAGGCCGGCAATACAGACGACGAACCAGAGCTTTGGTCGGACCGCGCGCATCATGTCTGACATGATTGGCACCCGCGCCACAGCGGACCGCGACCCAAGGCTGGATGTGTTCCGCGGGCTGGCGCTGGTGATGATCTTTATCAACCATGCGCCGCGCAACTGGCTGGAAAATCTGACCACCCGCAATTTCGGCTTTTCGGATGCGGCCGAAGGCTTTGTCTTGATGTCCGGTATCGCCGCTGGCATCGCCTATTCAGGGTCTTTCCGGCGGGGTGATCCGGTGACGGGGATCGCCCGCGTGCTGCGCCGTGTCTGGACGCTCTATCAGGTGCATATCCTGATCACCTTGGTTGCCATCGCCATCGCCGCCGCGGCGGCGCTGTGGTTCGGCGCGCCCGATATGATGCGCAAACACGGGATCTGGGTGCTGGTCAAAGACCCTTTGGGCTTTCTGATCGGGGTGCCGTTGCTCGGGCATCAGCTGGGCTATGTGAATATCCTGCCGCTGTATCTGGTGTTGTTGCTGCTGGTGCCGCCGGTGATCTGGGGCGCGCTGCGCTGGCCGCTGGCGGTGCTGGGCCTGTCCATCGCGGTCTGGCTGGCGGCGGGTCTGCTGCGGGTCAATTTCCCGAACTATCCCCAGCAGGGCGGCTGGTTTCTGAACCCGTTGTCATGGCAATTGCTGTTCGTGATCGGCCTGCTGACCGGCATCGCGCACAAGGCGGGGGGGCGGTTCGTGCCGGTCCTGCCGTGGCTGCAATGGCTGACGGGGGGCTTTTTGTTGCTGTCGCTGGTCTGGATGCAATGGCCCGATTTCGCGGCTGTCATGCGCGGCGGGCTGAAGGCGGCGCAGGATGCGGGCGCCCCTTGGGTGCTGACCAGTTTCAACAAGACCTATCTGGCCGCGCCGCGCCTGTTGCATATCCTTGCGCTGGCGTATTTTCTGTCCAGCTTTGCCGTGGTCAGGCGGGCCTGCCATCTGGGGGTGGTTGCCCCTTTGGCCTTGCTTGGACAGCAGGCGCTGCCGGTCTTTGCGCTGGGCACGGTGCTGGCCTTTGGGATTCAGGCGGTCAAGACGGTGACGGGGCAGGATGTCATGCTGGACACGCTGATGATCGCGGGCGGGGTGTTGGCGCAGCTGGGGCTGGCGGCGGCCAAGCAATACTGGCCCAAGCCGCGCGTAGTTCTGGCCTAGCCCATCCGTTCGGATGCATAGGACCCCGGCGAGGCCGGAAACACCACCGTCTTGTTGCCGTTCAGCATGACGCGGCGGTGGATATGGGCGTGGATCGCGCGGGCCAGCACCTGACTTTCGACATCGCGGCCAAGGCTGACGTAATCGGCCGGCGATTGCGCATGGGTGACGCGCGCGATGTCCTGTTCGATGATCGGACCTTCATCCAGATCCGCGGTGACATAATGCGATGTCGCCCCGATCAGTTTCACGCCGCGTTCATAAGCCTGTTTATAAGGGTTCGCCCCCTTGAAACTGGGCAGGAACGAATGGTGGATATTGATGATCTTGCCCGACATCTGCTGGCACATCCGGTCCGACAGCACCTGCATATACCGCGCCAGCACGACCAGATCGGCGCCTGTCGCATCGACGACATCCATGATGCGGGCCTCGGCCTCGGGCTTGTTTTGCTTGGTGACGGGGATGCAATGGAACGGAATGTCATGGTTCACCACGACCTTTTGGTAATCCATGTGATTCGAGATGACAGCCACGATGTCGATCGGCAACGCGCCGATCCGCCAGCGGTACAGCAGGTCGTTCAGGCAATGGCCGAACCGCGACACCATGATGATGACCTTCATGCGCACAGCTTCGTCGTGAAAGGCGAAGGCCATGCCGAATCTGGTGCCGATGTCGCCAAAGTCATCCGCGATCGCAACGAGCGTCGCGCCCGTTTCGCTGGTAAAGCTGATGCGCATGAAAAACTTGCCGGTTTCGGTGTCGTCGAATTGCGAACTGTCGGTGATGTTGCAGCCGTGGTCGGCCAGAAAACCGGCAATGGCGGCGACAATGCCACGGGCGCTGTCGCAGGTGACGGTCAGGGCGAATTTGGTCATGGGATGCTTTCGGCGGTGAAATATTGGTCGGCGGTGGTCGGGTCTTTTCGTGTCATGCCTGCCGCGGTCAGCACAAGGCAGATCATGACCGCAGGGTCGGATATTTTTGTCTCAAGATCACCCTTTTGTTAACCCCGCCATAGCGATCACGACGATACATATGGCATTGACGACCACGGGCGGCGCGGCGGGTGCAAAACTGCGATCAACCGTTGCCGCACGACTTTGAATATGGCATGAAACGACAAAGCAACTAAACGAAAGAGTTTAGATTTTGACTGACTATACCACACGCCGCACCATGATGGTCGATACACAGGTTCGCCCGTCCGATGTCACCCGGTTTCCGATCATCGACGCGATGCTGACCATCCCGCGCGAGGATTTCGTGCCCGACATCCTGCGCGAGGCGGCCTATGTCGGTGAAAACCTTGATATCGGCAAAGGCCGGATCATGCTGGAACCGCGCACGCTGGCCAAGATGCTGGAACTGGCCGATGTGCAGCCGGGGCATGTGGCGCTCGATATCGGGTGCGGGCTGGGCTATTCCACCGCTGTTCTGGCCAGCCTGTGTGATTTCGTCGTCGCGATCGAGGATGACACGGCCCGCGCCGAAGAAGCGCAAAGCCTGCTGTCAGGACATGGAATCGACAATGCCGCCGTCATGGCAGGCCCGCTGGTGGCGGGATCTGCGAAATCGGGGCCGTTTGATCTGATCATGGTGCAGGGGGCGGTCGAACATCTGCCCGATGACCTGCTGGCGCAATTGCGCGAAGGCGGGCGCATCGTCTGCCTGTTTGCCGAAGGCGCGCTGGGCGTTGTGCGCGTTGGCCACAAGATGGATGGCGTCGTCAATTGGCGATTCGGCTTTAACGCCGGTGCGCCGGTGCTGGACGGGTTCCGGCGGCCTGTGGCTTTTGCGCTCTGACCGAAACGACTGGCCCTGAATGGGCGCAACTGGTGACACGATAGGGACCAAGATGATCAAACGCAGTGCAATTGCCGGTCTGGCGATGATGATGACCCTGATCGCGGCACCCGCCCTGCGCGCCGACACATTGGCCGATACACTGGCCGCGGCCTATGCCAATTCGGGGCTGCTGGATCAGAACCGCGCCCTGTTGCGTGCAGCGGATGAAAATGTCGCGCAATCCGTGGCGGCGACCCTGCCGGTGATCAACTGGGCCATGTCCACCAACCGGACGTATAATGCGGCAGCGCAAACATCTGCGATGCAAAACACGACATCGACGACGGCGCGCATTTCGGGGTCGCTGACGCTTTATGATGGCGGGGCGAACCGGCTGGCGGTCGACAGCCAGAAAGAAATTGTACTCAGCACCCGCCAATCCTTGCGCGGGATTGAACAGGATGTGCTGTTGCGCGCGGTGCAGGCCTATATGAACGTGCGCCGCGAACGCCAATTCGTTGAATTGCGCCAGAACAACCAGCGGCTGATCACGCAGGAATTGCAGGCCGCGCGCGACCGTTTCGACGTGGGCGAGGTGACGCGCACCGATGTGTCGCTGGCGCAGGCCCGCCTTGCCGGATCGCAAAGCCTGCTGGCGGCGGCACAGGGCAGTCTGGCCCAATCGATCGAGGAATACATTGCCGCCGTCGGCCGTGCGCCCAGCGGGTCGGGTGCCGCAGCACCCGCGCCCGTGCTGCAATCGGTGCAGGACGCCAAGGCATTCGCGGCGCGCAACCACCCCGCCGTGCTGGAAGTGCAGCATTCCGTCGCCGCCGCCGAACTGGCCGTCCAGCGTGGCGAGGCGGCCTTGCGCCCGACCCTGTCGCTGGACAGTTTTGTTGCGGTTGACCGCGATTGGAACGAAAGCGCGCAGATCGGCCTGTCCTTGGGTGGCCCGATCTACAACGGCGGCGCAATTGCCAGCCAGATTCGCGAGTTGCAGGCGAATCGCGACGCCAGCCGTGCCGGTCTGCATCTTGCGATGATCGGGGTCGAACAGCGCGTGGGCAATGCCTATGCCGCGTTGCAGGTTGCGCGGGCTTCGTCGCAGGCCTCCGACCAGCAGGTCAGCGCCGCGCAGATCGCCTTTGAAGGTGTGCGCGAAGAAGCCTCGCTGGGGTCGCGCACCACGCTGGACGTGCTGAATGCGGAACAGGAATTGCTGGACGCACAGGCCAACCGGATCGCCGCCGATGTGGACGAGGTGATCGCATCCTACAGCGTTCTGGCCGCGATGGGCCTGCTGACCGCCGACCATCTGCAACTGCCCGTGCAGCAATATGATGTCAGCGCCTATTACAACCTTGTAAACAACACCCCGGTGGCAGCGTCGCCGCAGGGCGAGGCGTTGGACCGCGTGCTTGAAGCCCTCAGCCGCGATTAACCCGTTGTTGTTTTGTTAAGCCCGTTCCGCTAATCTTGGCTGAATTGCGGGAAACGGGGAATAATAATGTCGAATATGGCACGGTCGGATGAAATCGACGAGCTTGTCTCGTCGGTGCGCAATCTGGTTTCGTACAAGGACGGCGACGTTGCGCGCAAGATGCCGCCGCCAGGGCGGCTGATCCTGACGCCCGCCTTGCGGATCGACGTGCCGCAGGACAACACAGCGGATGCGGCGGCCCCGACCACATCCGCCGATCTTCTGGTGCTTTACAATGCGGTGACGCCGGAGACATCCCGTCTGGGTGATACGGTTGCGGAACTCGAGGTCGCAGTCACCGCCCGCGCCGAAGACTGGGAACCCGATGGTGGTGAACCCTTTGATCAGGCTGCCTGGGCCGCCAGCGCCTTTGATCTGCCGCAGGATGATCCGGTTTCAGCCGCGCCAGAGGCTGCGATTGCCGAAACACTGTCGCAGATCGCGCAATCGGGTCTGGATGCACGCATCGCCGCGGATATCGCGGCGCAGAACCCCGCCCTGCCGATCGATGAGGATGCCCTGCGCGCCGCAGTCGTGCGTATCCTGCGCGAAGAACTGGCAGGCGAGCTGGGCGAAAAGATCACGCGCAATGTGCGCAAACTGGTCTGGCGCGAAATCAACCGTGTGCTTGTTGTCTGCGATCTGGACTGACCACAGGCCCCGCCAGCGCCAGCAGCGCGTCGATATCCATATGCTGTTCCAGATGGTCGGCCAGCGCATCCAGCGTGGCCTGCACCTGTGCGTCATAACCATAGGCCGCGACAGGCTTGCCCAGCTGCGCAAAGAACGCCGACCGGAACGCATCGGCGCTGAACAGCCCGTGCAGATAACAGCCCATGATCCGCCCGTTGGGTGACGCTGCCCCTTCGCCGCGCCCGTCCAGCGACAGCCAGGCGCGCGCGCAGTCGGGGCCGGTTGTGGCACCCATGTGGATTTCATAGCCGCTGACCCTGTCACCCGTCGCGCGATAGACCGCCTGCGACAGCGCCAGCCGTTTGTGTGGTTGCATCACCGTCGCCACATCCAGATGGCCCAGCCCCGCCACGCTGCGCGCCGGTCCTTCGATGCCGTCGGGGTCGGCGATGGTCTGCCCCAGCATCTGATAGCCGCCGCAGATGCCCAGCACATGACCACCGCGCCGGATATGCGCGGCAAGGTCGATGTCCCAGCCTTGGGCGCGGAAATGCGCCAGATCCGCGATGGTCGATTTCGACCCCGGCAGGATCACCAGATCGGCATCGGCGGGCAGGGGGCGGCCTGCCTCGATGATCTCGACGCTGACGCCGGGGGTGCCGGACAAAGGGTCCAGATCGTCGAAATTGGCAATCCGGTTCAGGCGCGGCACGGCGATGCGGATCGCGCCGCCCTTGCGGCTTTGGATATCCATCACATCCTCGGCGGGCAGTTTCCACGCATCCGCGAACCAGGGGATGATCCCCAGCGGGGTCCAGCCGGTGCGGTCCGTGATGATGTCCATGCCATCGGCGAACAGGGTCGGGTCGCCGCGGAACTTGTTGATCGCATACCCCCGGATGAAAGCCAGATCAGCATCCGGCAGCACCGCATGGGTGCCGACCATCTGCGCGATGACACCGCCGCGGTCGATATCGCCGATCAGCACGACAGGCACGCCCGCCGCCGCGGCAAAGCCCATATTGGCAATGTCACCGGCGCGCAGATTGACCTCTGCCGGGCTGCCGGCGCCTTCGACGATGATCAGGTCGCGGCCCTGCGCCAGCCGGTGGAAACTGTCCAGCACGGCGGGCAGCAGCGTTGCCTTGTGCTTGCCATAATCGCGCGCCTTGAGCGTGGCGACCCGCTGCCCCTGCACGATGACCTGCGCGCCGATATCGGTTTCGGGTTTCAGCAGGACGGGGTTCATGTCGATCACCGGTGCCAGCCCGCAGGCGAGCGCCTGCAACGCCTGCGCGCGCCCGATCTCGCCGCCATCGGCGGTGACGGCGGCATTGTTGGACATGTTCTGCGGCT
Organism: Loktanella sp.; assembly: GCA_017542965.1. GTDB lineage: Bacteria > Pseudomonadota > Alphaproteobacteria > Rhodobacterales > Rhodobacteraceae > Yoonia. The sequence goes on from JAFWEI010000008.1 coordinate 152,695, forward strand.
TGAACGGGGCGACCGACAGGCCGCGCCGCACGCAGGCCCGCGCGATGCCTGCCACCAACATGGATTTGCCCACATTGGACCCCGCGCCCTGAATCATGATCGCCTTGGTCATTTTGCGCCCCCTGTCGGTGCTTGATACGCATCGGGCGGGCCGCCGCAAACGAAAAACGCGACCCCGGGGGATCGCGCTTTTCAAACCGTCCTGGGATGCGGCACCTTTCAGGCGGCGCGCGCTTCCTGCTCGGCTGCGTTGCGACGTTCGCTTTCCTCGCGTGACAGGGCGACCGATGTCCGAATCCCCTTGCCCACGAATTCCATCAGGCCGTTGACCACACGTTCGTTGGGATCGATGCCCGCACAGGACAAAACTTCACGGCCATCACGCGAACGGGCCCAGCGGGCGATCTGTTCGGGACCATTGCCGTATTTCTTGTCATCAGCGATCGCGTCATCAAGCGCAGCGAGGACGACGGCGGCAAAAAGCTTGCGGGCGCGGTTGCCCTGTTCGTTATTGAACGCTGTTCCGTCGACGAAATCTCTCATTTTGCTTCCTTTTTTGGTCTTGTGGTTCCGCGTGACCGCCCTTATGCACGCTCAGTTGCGATTCGGGGGGCTTGTTTTTGCATAACAGCCATGCGTCATGCGCATATCTTATCGGCGCAAATACTGGTCTTCGCACGCGACGCGACTGACCTTGCCAGCCTGACTTGGTCAATATATAGGCGACAGCGATCGCCAGACAAGTCTTGGCCCCCATTCTGTCATGAAGTGACCCATGCCCAAAATCAACGGTAACGAAATCCGCCCCGGCAATGTGCTGGAACACGAAGGTTCCTTGTGGGGCGCTGTGAAAGTCGATCACGTCAAGCCCGGCAAGGGCGGCGCATTCGCGCAGGTCGAACTGAAGAACCTGCGCGACGGGCGCAAGCTGAACGAACGTTTCCGGTCGGCCGACAAGGTCGAACGCGTGCGTCTGGATCAAAAGGACCAGCAGTTCCTGTTTGAAACCGACGGGATGCTGACCTTCATGGACAGCGAAACCTATGAGCAGATCGCCTTGCCCGTCGATATTCTGGGCGACCGCCGCCCGTTTTTGCAAGACGGGATGGTCGTGCATATCGAATATTACGGCGAAGAGGCGTTGAACGTCACCCTGCCGCAAAAGGTGGTCTGCAAGGTCGCCGAAACCGAACCTGTCGTCAAAGGCCAGACCGCGGCCAACAGTTTCAAGCCTGCGATCCTTGATAACGGGGTGCGCGTGATGATCCCGCCTTTCGTGGGGCCGGACGAGGATATCGTCGTCAATACCGAATTGTTCGAATACGTCGAACGCGCCTGAGATCTGCCTGCGGCGCTGCGCGCCTTGGGCCTCTGGCAGGGATATTTAGGCTCGGAAGATGCTGGCTGTTGCTATGCGAGGGCGATCGTTGCGCGGCCTGCCTGCATCGGGCCGGTGGCGCGGTCGAACCGCAGATAGGCGATGGCGTGATCCCCGCTGATCGTGTGTAAAACGCCGGTATCCTTGCCATCTGCCGTGATCGGATCGCCGGGCCGGGCTACCCCGTCGATGCGCACCCGCGCCAGACCTTTGCGCAATTCGGTCTTGTGTTTCATCCGCGCGACGATTTCCTGCCCGACATAGCAGCCTTTGCGGAAATCGACGCCGTGCAGCGCCTCGAACCCGGCTTCCAGCACATAGGTTTCGGGCGTCAGTTCGATCCCCGTTTCGGGGATCAGATGGGCGACGCGCAAAGCATCCCAATCGGTCTGGTCGCTGATGTCGCTGTCGCCATAGAACCGCCAGCCCATGCCCGCGTGCCGCGGGTCGGGCAAAGCGCCCGGTGGCGTGGAACCTGTTCCACGCGACACCACCAGATCGGTCTGCGCGATCTGCACCGCCGCGCGCAGCCGGTACATGGTCAGGCGTTGCAGCAAGCTTGCCCCATGGCTTTGTGCCACGTCCACCAGCAGCCGGTCGTCCTGCCCCAGCACGAAGAAATCGGCGATGAACTTGCCTTGCGGCGTCAGCAAGGCGGCATAGATGATGCTGCCTGCGGCGCGGGTCACGTCATTGGTCACCAGCCCTTGCAGGAAGGCCACCCGTTCCGCGCCGGTGATTGACAGGACCATGCGGTCAGACATTGGTTTGTTCCTTTGTTGCGAAAAAGCGGATGGTGATGTTTCTCCCCTTTGGTCTAGTCGCAAACGGGGGCGCAGGGCAAGGCGGGGCTGGTTGACGCCGCAGAGCGCGGCGTTACTGTCCGCCCGACACCCTTTCAGAAAGCGTATTCATGTCACTCTCCAATGGTCGGGCCTATCTGGCTATCCCCGGTCCCTCTGTCATGCCCGATGCGGTTTTGCGCGCGATGCATCGTGCGTCACCCAATATCTATGAAGGCGAATTGCATGATCTGACCCGCAGCCTGATCCCCGATCTGCAGGCTGTCGCCATGACCAAATCCAAGGTGGCGATCTATATCGGCAACGGCCATGCCGCCTGGGAGGCCGCATTGGCCAATACCTTGTCGCGCGGTGACACTGTGCTGGTGCTGGCCACAGGCCCGTTCTGCATCGGCTGGGGCGAGATGGCGGCGCAGATGGGTGTGCATGTCGAAACGCTGGATTTCGGCGTCAACGCGCCTGTCGATCCTGCCTCTGTGCGCGCGTATCTGGCCGCCGATACCGCGCACCGGATCAAGGCGGTGCTGGCCGTGCATGTCGATACATCGACCAGCGTCAAGAATGACATCGCCGCCTTGCGTGCGGCCATCGATGCCGCGCGCCATCCGGCGATGCTGTTTGCCGATTGCATCGCCTCGCTGGGCTGTGACCGGTTCGAGATGGACGCCTGGGGCGTCGATGTCATGGTCGCGGGCTGCCAGAAAGGGTTGATGACGCCTGCGGGGATCAGTTTTGTCTGGTTCAACGCCAAGGCCGATGCCGCGCGCGGCGATTGCGTGACGCGGTATTGGGATTGGCGCCCGCGGGCTGCGCCAGAGCTTTTTCACCAGTATTTCAACGGCACGGCGCCGACCCATCATCTGTATGGCCTGCGTGCGGCGCTTGACATCATGCTGGCCGAAGGGCTGGATGCGGTCTTTGCCCGCCATGCCACGCTGGCCCGCACGATCTGGGCCGCGTTTGACTGCTGGTCGCTGGATGGCCCGCTGCATCTGAATGTCGCGGACCCTGCGCATCGGTCACATGCGGTGACATCGGCCGGCATCGGCGCGCCCTTGGGCGACAAGCTGCGCCATTGGTGCGAGCATCGCTGCGGGCTGACGCTGGGCATCGGGCTGGGGCGTGTGCCTGCGGATGGCTATTTCCGCATCGGGCATATGGGGCATGTGAATGCCCATATGATCATGGGCGCGCTGGGCACGATTGATGCGGGGCTGAAGGCGCTGGATATTCCCCATGGCCGCGGCGCGCTGGAGGCGGCGTCCAGCGTCATTGCCACCGCCTGATCCGCCCCGGCAGGCGGGTTACCGTCGGAGCCCAAAGCAACGATACTGCGGTTTCAGCCGCCTTTCGCTCGGTCCAGCGCCTGTGGCAGGCTTTGGCCGAAAGCGGCGATCTGGTCCGGCGTGCCGCAGCTGACGCGGATGCACCGGTCCTGCGGTGCAACAAAGGGCATTCGTGCGAAAATGCCGTCTGCGACCAGTGCTGTCAGCACTGCGCGCGCGAAGGCCCCATCGTGGCCGCAGTCGATGGTGACGAAATTGGTGGCCGAGGGCAGCGCATTCAGCCCATTTGCCGCAGCGATGCGCCCGATTGCGGCGCGCGATGTGGCGACGGCGTCGCGGACATGGTCGATCCATGCGCTGTCCTGCAAGGCGGCCAGCGCGCCTGCCTGCGAGATCCGGCACAGGCCGAAATGGTTGCGCACCTTGTGAAAGCCCGCGATCACATCTGCTGCCCCGATTGCATAACCCACCCGCGCCCCTGCCATGCCATGTCCTTTGGAAAAGGTGCGCAGGCGGATGACATTGGGCGTATCCACCGCGATATCGGGGGCGGTGCCGTCGGGGGCTAGGTCGATATAGGCCTCGTCCAGCAGCAGCAGGCAATCTGCGGGCAGGTTTGCCGCCATATCTGCGATGACATGGCCGGGGTGCCAGCTGCCCATCGGGTTGTCGGGATTGGCGATATAGACAAGTTTCGCGCCGGTTTCATGCGCCTTTGTGACCAAGGCTGCGGGGTCTTCGTGATTGCCCTTGTAAGGCACTTTGTGTAGCACCCCGCCGAAGCCCGCGACATGGTAGTTGAAGGTTGGATAGGCCCCGTCAGATGTGACCGCCCCGTCGCCCGCGCCGATGTAAAGCCGCACCAGCAGGCCCAGAAGCCCGTCGATCCCTTCGCCCACCATGATATTGTCGATACTCACGCCGTGATGGGCGGCAAGGGCTGTGCGCAAATCATGGCTTTCGGGGTCGCCGTACATCCAGACCTCGGCCGCGGCCTTTTGCATGGCGGCAATCGCGCGGGGGGAGGGGCCAAAGGCGCTTTCGTTGGCACCCAGCCGCGCGGTGAAGACCTGCCCGCGGGCGCGCTCCTGCGCCTCTGGTCCGACAAAAGGGACCGTGGCGGGCAGAGAGGCAGCAAGCGGGGTCAGGCGGGGATGGGTCATGCTCAAACTCTTATGCGCTCCGCGCGGGGAGTATTTTTGGAAATAAGAAGTTGGGGGGCCACGCGGATGGCCCCCGCCCTGTTTAGCCCAGTTCCTGCAGCCGCGCGATGGCGGCCTTGATCTGGGTGTCTTCGTTTTCGCGCAAGGCGAGGTTGGCGCGGGCCTCTTCCACCACGTCATCGGGGGCGGAGGCCACGAAGGCGGGATTATTCAGCCGTCCGCGCAAGCCGCCCAGTTCCTTGGCAAGTTTCTGGGATGTTTTTTCCAGACGTGCGATTTCGGCTGCGACGTCGATCAGCCCGGCGAGGGGCAGACCGAAGGTGCCGCCCTCCATCGGGATTGTGACGCAGCCTTTGGGGAAAGCATCCACATGGGTCAGGCTGTCGATCCGCGCCAGCCGCTGGATCAGGGCGGCGTTGTTGTCCCATGCCGATTGCCCTTTGGCATCGAGCCCTGTCACCAAGAGCGGCACCTGTGCGCCTGCCGGCACATGCACCTGCGCGCGCGCCGAACGGGTGTTGTCGATCAGCCCGATCACCCAGTTCATTTCGCGGTCGGCGTCCGCATCGACCAGTTCGCTGCCGTAGGTCGGCCAGTCGGCGTGGCAGAGCATTTTGGCGCGGCTGTCGGCCTGCCCCCAAAGTTCCTCGGTGATGAAGGGCATGATCGGGTGCAGCAGGATCAGGCATTGATCCAGCACCCAGCGCAGGGTCTGTTCGGTTTCCAGTTTTGCAGCGGCATCCTCGCCTTGCAGGATCGGTTTGGAGAATTCCAGATACCAGTCGCAGACCTTACCCCATGTGAAGGCATAAAGCGCGTCTGCTGCATCGTTGAACCGGTAGGCGTGCAGGGCGGCATCGACAGTTTCGCGCAATTTGCCTGTTTCGCCGATGATCCATTTGTTCAGGGTCAGGGTGACTGCGGGCCGTGCGGTATCGCCCGGATAGGGGATGGTGTAATGCTCGGCAAAGCTGAAGGCGTTCCAGAGTTTGGTGCCGAAGTTCCGGTAACCCTTGATCCGGTCTTCGGAGATTTTCAGTACGCCGCCGATGGCCGCCATCTGTGCGTTGGAGAACCGCAAGGCATCGGCGCCATATTGGTCGATCATATCCAGCGGGTCGATGACATTGCCTTTGGTTTTCGACATCTTCTCGCCCTTGGCGTCGCGGACAAGCTGGTGCAGGTAGATCGTGTGGAACGGGTCCTGTTCCAGCACGGCCTGCGACATCATCATCATCCGCGCGACCCAGAAGAACAGGATGTCCTGGCCGGTGATCAGGACGTCACCGGGGAAATATTTCATCGCGGGGTCGTCAGCGGGCCAGCCGAGCGTGCCGAAAGGCCACAGGCCGGAGGAGAACCATGTGTCGAGGACATCGGGGTCGCGTGTGAGCGCGGTGTCAGGGCCGGCCATCGCCTGTGCCTCAGCCTCGGTGGTGGCGCAATATTGGCTGCCGTCGGGGGCAAACCACACCGGGATTTGATGCCCCCACCAGAGCTGGCGCGAGATGCACCATGGCTCGATATTCTCCAGCCAGTGGTAATAGACCTTTTCGCCGCTCTCGGGGATGATCTTGGTGCGGCCTTGCTTGACCGCCTCCAGCGCGGGACCGACGATTTTGGCGGTGTCCACGAACCATTGGTCGGTCAGCATCGGTTCGATCACCACGCGTGAACGGTCGCCGAAAGGCTGCATGATCTTTTTGGCTTCGACCAGGGGGATGAACTCCGGCGCGTCCCGGACTTGATCCGGGACCTCGGTTTCTGCCGCTGGCTGGGGCCCCGGCTCGGGGGCCGGGGTGTGCTCGGGGGCCGGGGCGGGTACCATGACGGCCAGACCTTCGGCGGTCACATCCGCCACCACGCGCGCGCGCGCTTCGAACCGGTCCAGCCCGCGGTATTCATCGGGCACAAGGTTCATTGCGGCGATCATCGCCTCGTCAAACGCCTGCGTCCCGTTGGCGATGGCCTGCGCAATCGCCGCTTCTTGCGCATAGGGCCGTCCGTCGGCGCGCATCTGACCGCGTGTGTCCATCAGCGCATACATCGGGATATTGCCCCGCTTGGCGACCTCGTAATCGTTGAAATCATGCGCGCCGGTGATCTTGACCGCACCTGACCCGAAGGTCGGATCGGGGTAAGGATCGGTGATGATCGGGATCAGGCGGCGATGTTCTTTTGGCCCCACGGGGATTTCGCACAGCTTGCCCACGATCGGCGCATAGCGCGGGTCGTCCTTGTGCACGGCGACCGCGCCATCGCCCAACATGGTTTCAGGGCGTGTCGTGGCGATGGAAATGTAGTCGCGCGTCTCGCGCAGCGTTACATTTCCGTCCTCGTCTTTTTCGACATATTCATAGGTTTCGCCACCCGCCAGCGGGTATTTGAAATGCCACATATGGCCGTCAACCTCGATATTCTCGACCTCGAGGTCGGAAATCGCGGTCTCGAAATGCGGGTCCCAGTTGACCAGACGTTTGCCGCGATAGATCAGGCCCTTGTTGTACATATCCACGAAAACGCGGATCACGGCGTCGTGGAAATTGCCGGCAGGTTCGCTGGCGGGGGCAGATTCCGCGCCCGACATGGTAAAGGCAGAGCGTGACCAATCCATGCTGTCGCCCAGACGCCGCGCCTGTTGTTCGATCACGCCGCCCTTGTCGCCTTTCCAGTCCCAGACCTTTTTCAAAAACGCCTCGCGGCCCATTTCGACCCGTTTGGGCTGGCCTGTGGCGGCAAGATCCTTTTCCACCATCAGCTGTGTCGCGATCCCGGCATGGTCCAGCCCCGGCTGCCACAGCGTGTCAAACCCCTGCATCCGTTTCCAGCGCGTCAGGATATCCATCAGCGTGTGGTTGAAGGCGTGGCCGACATGCAGATGCCCCGTCACATTGGGCGGCGGCAGCATGATGCAAAAGGTGTCGTCCCGGCTGGCATTGGCCCCGGCTTTGAAGGCGCCGGCCTCTTCCCACATTTTATAAAGGCGGGCTTCGGCCTCGGCGGCGTTGAAGGTCTTTTCCATCGGCATTGCATGCTGTCCTTTTTCGGCTTGTCGCCAGATACCAAGCGCGCACCACGAGGGAAAGGGTTTGTTCGGGCTGGACTTGGGGCTTTGGCCCGCTAGGGTCTGGGCAAGCCAACCAAGGGGATCAGCATGGAAAAATTCGGCAAGAGCCAGTCGGTGACGCGGGTCGAGGATCTGCGGTTTCTGACGGGCGCGGGGCGCTATGTCGATGACGTCGCCCCGGCGGGCGCGCTGCATGCGTTTTTCCTGCGCGCGCCGGTGGCGCATGGCAGGGTCACGGCGCTGGATCTGGCGGATGCCCGTGCGATGCCGGGGGTGGCCTTGGTCGTCACGGCGGATGATCTGGTGGCGGCGGGTGTGCGGATGGGGCTTGCGGGCAAGGTCTTGCGCAACAGTGACGGCACGCGCGCTGCGGCCCCTGTTCGCCCCATTCTGGCGCAGGGTTGCGTGCGCCATGTGGGCGAGCCGGTGGCGATGATTGTCGCGCAAACGCTACAGTCCGCGCGCGATGCGGCCGAGGCGATCCTGCTGGAGATCGATGATCTGCCGGTCCATGTTGATCTGGCCGTTGGTGGCGTGGCGATCCACGCGGAAGCGCCCGACAACCTCGCTTTCGACTGGGCGCTGGGCGATGCCTCCGCAACCGAGGCGGCTATTGCCGAGGCCGCCCATGTCGTCACGGCGCAGGTGTTCGACAACCGCGTCATCGTGAACGCGATGGAACCGCGCGGCTGCTTTGCCGAGGTGACGGATGGCCGGTTGCATGTCGCCGTGAACGGGCAGGGCGTCTGGGCCACCAAACGCGACCTGATCCATCATTTCGGCCTGAAAGACACCGATGTGCGCGTCACCACCCCCGATGTCGGTGGCGGGTTCGGGATGAAGGGGATGCGCTATCCCGAGCCGTTCTGCGTCGCCCATGCCGCGCGCGTGCTGGGCCGCCCCGTGCGCTGGATGTCCGAACGCACCGAGGCGATGCTGACTGATAACGCGGGTCGTGATTTGACCACGACCGCGACACTTGCCTTTGATGCGAACCATCGGATCACCGCCTATCAGCTGGATACGATCGCCAATATGGGCGCCTATAATTCGCAATTCGCCCAGGCGATCCAGACTGAACTATTCGCCAAGGTGCTGATGGGCACCTATGATGTGCAGACCGCCCATATGCGCACGCGTGGCATTTATACCAACACCACCCCCGTGGATGCCTATCGCGGCGCAGGCCGGCCAGAGGCGATTTTCGTGCTGGAACGCAGCATGGATGCCGCGGCGCGCCAATTGGGTGTTGATCCTTGGGAATTGCGGGCGCGCAACTTCATCAAACCTGAACAATTTCCCTATACCACCGTCACGGGGATGACCTATGACGTGGGGGATTTCATGCAGGTTTTGAACACCGCCGGGCGCAACGCCGACCGCGACGGTTTTGCCGCGCGCAAGGCCGCGTCAGCCGCGCAGGGCAAATTGCGCGGGCAGGGGCTGTGCTATTACATCGAAAGCATCCTTGGCGATCCCGATGAAACCACCGCCGTGGAATTCACGCCGGATGGCGCGCTGATCTATGTCGGCACGCAATCCAACGGGCAGGGCCACGAAACCGTCTATGCCCAGTTTCTGGCCGATCAGACCGGTATCCCCGCCGACCGCATCACCGTGGTGCAAGGCGACAGTGACCGTATCCCCACGGGCGGCGGCACGGGCGGGTCGCGGTCGGTGACGGTGCAGAACACCGCGACATTGGCGGCGGTGGATGTGATCCGCGACGCCTTTACCGCCTTTCTGGCCGAGGCCGAGGGGGTGGATGCCGCTGCGATCCGCTTTGACGATGAACGTTTCCGCATCAACGGGTCCAACCTGACCCCCACCATGCTAGAGGTGGCCGATCTGGCCCGCGCGGCGGGGCGCCATGATCTGTTGCGCCATACCGCCACCATCACGCTCGACAACCGCAGTTTTCCCAATGGCGCGCATGTGGCCGAGGTGGAAATCGACCCCGCCACCGGTGTCGTCAGTGTTGACCGCTATACCGTGGTTGACGATTTCGGCAACCTGATCAACCCGATGCTGGCCGAGGGGCAGGTCCATGGCGGTGTCGCCCAAGGGATCGGGCAGGCCCTGACCGAACGGGCGGTATTCGACGCGGAGGGGCAGCTTTTGTCGGCCAGTTTCATGGATTATGCCATGCCGCGCGCGGACGATCTGCCGATGATCGGCTTTGCCACCGAATGCACGCCGTCGCTGTACAATCCGATGGGCATGAAAGGCTGTGGCGAAGCGGGGACGGTCGGCGCGCTTGCCGCGATCAGCAACGCGGTGATGGATGCCTTGCAGGACGTCGGCGTGACGCAGATCGACATGCCCTTTACTCCGCATCGCGTCTGGCAGGCGATCAGCGCAGCACAGGGTGCCGATGCGGCTGCGTGATTGGGTCTTTGGCCTTTTCGGGCGCAAACCGCGCACCGAAGAGGCCGCGATCCGCCAGCGGGGTCCGGCGATCCATGTCATCATCATGGATGGCACGATGTCGTCGCTGGACCCGGGGGCGGAAACGAATGCGGGCCTGACCTTCAAACTGCTGCGCGAGGGCAGTCAGGGCGCCAACATGACCGTCTATTACGAGGCGGGGATTCAATGGCGTGACTGGGCGACGACGCTGGATGTGATCACCGGACGCGGGATCAACCGCACGATCAGGCGCGCCTATGGCGTGATCGCGTCCCGTTACAGGCCCGGTGACCGGATCGTGCTGATCGGCTATTCACGCGGCGCTTTTGCCGTGCGGTCATTGGCCGGGGTGATCGGCATGGTCGGGCTGGTGCGCGCGGATGCGGCCACCGAACGCAACGTGACGCAGGCCTACCGGCATTACCGCACCGGCGGGCGCAGCCAATATGCCGCTGCCTTCCGCCGCCTGCATTGCCATCCCCGGGTCGAGATCGAGGCTGTCGCCGTCTGGGACACGGTCAAGGCGCTGGGCCTGCGGTTGCCGCTGGTCTGGCGCTGGGGGCAGGAACAGCACAATTTCCATTCTGCGGAACTGGCCCCGCATGTGCGGCACGGCTTTCACGCGCTGGCGCGCGATGAACGGCGCAAGGCCTATACGCCTGTCCTGTGGTCCTGCCCGCCCGGATGGCAGGGGCATGTCGAACAGGTCTGGTTCAAGGGCAATCACGCCGATGTCGGCGGGCAGGTGCGGGCCTATCCGCCAGCGCGCCCGCTGGCCAATATCCCGCTGGTCTGGATGCTGGACCGGCTCGAGGCTTGCGACGTGCCTTTGCCCGCAGGCTGGCGCGACAGGTTTGCGCAGGATGTGAATGCGCCGTCCATCGGCAATTGGCGCGGCTGGGCGCGGCTGTTCATCGCGCGGCGCAGGCGGGTGATCGGGCGTGACCCGTCCGAACGGCTGCATGACAGCATCGCGCAGCGGGTGCAGCGGCGGTCATTCCTGCGACGGGCGCATGATCAGGCAAGTGGTTGATCCGGTGGCATAAAGCTTGCCATCGGCGGCCCCCCTGATTTCCCCATGCGCAACCCCCGTGCTGCGGCCGGCGTGATCGCTGATGCCGGTGGCAAGGATGTCCATGCCTATCGGGATCGCGCGGGTCAGGTTCACCTTGTATTCGAGCGTGGTATAAACCGATCCCTTGGGCACCAGCGTCATCACCGCACAAGCCATGCAACTGTCCAGCAAGGTGCCATACCAGCCGCCATGCACGCCGCCCATCGGGTTGGCATGCGCGAATGCGGGCGTCCCGCGAAAGGTGACACGGCCTGCCGCGACCGCGTGCAGATGGTAATGCATCAGGCCGGAAATGGGCGGGCGGCTGATCTCTCCGCGCTGCATGGCAAGCATGAAATCAAGCCCCGACATGGACAGGATGGTATCCAGATCGGGCAGATCGGCTGGGGTTTTCGCAATGAACATTGGCGCGCCTTTGGGTGTCGGGCGCAAGCTGCCGTGTCAGGCGACGTTTTGCAACCGCGCTTTGGGCGTGATGCCCAGCGCATGGCACACGTCGCGCGTCAATTCGGGCCGGTTCAGCGTGTAGAAATGCAGATGATCCACACCACCGCGCACCAGATCGTCGCAGAGCTCGGTCGCCAGCGCCGTGGCCAGCAGGTCGGTCGTGCCGTCGCGGGTCGCATTGGTGAATGCATCGCGGATCACCTGCGGGATATGGGTGCCGCATTGGTCCGAGAACCGCTGTGCGCCGGACCAGTTTTCAATCGGCAGAATGCCCGGAATGATCGGCGCGGTAATGCCCGCCTTGGCACAGGCATCGCGAAACCGGAAAAAGGTATCGGCCTCGAAAAAGAACTGGGTGATCGCCGATGTCGCACCGGCATCGAACTTGCGCTTGAGAAAGGCGATATCGGCGGCCTGATCGACAGCTTCGGGGTGCTTTTCCGGATAGGCCCCGACGCGGATCGTGAACTGGCCGGTGTCGGCCAAGGCTTCGATCAATTCGACGGAACTGGCGAACCCGTCCGCATGGGCGGTGAATGTCGCCTGTCCCTTGGGCGCATCGCCGCGCAGGGCCACGATTTCGCGCACACCGGCGGCGGCGTAATTCTGTGCGATGTCCAGCGTTTCGGCGCGGGTCGCGTCAACACAGGTCAAATGCGCCGCCACATTCAGCCCGCTGGTGCGGTGGATGGTGCTGACCGCCTCATGCGTCAACTGGCGTGTCGTGCCGCCCGCGCCATAGGTCACCGACACGAAAGTCGGGTCCAGCGGGGCCAGCGTATTGACGCAATCCCACAGCCGGAACGACCCTTCGAGCGATTTTGGCGGGAAGAATTCGAAAGAAACGGTGGGCGTGGACATGACAATACCTCTTGCTTGCCATGGCGTTCTGTCATGAATATGGACTTGAGACAAATTCATAACCTTCACTAACTTCATGAAGGACATTCATATGCACATCGAATTCCGCCATCTGCGCACGATCAAGGCGATCCATGACACCGGCGGGCTGGCGCGCGCGGCGGACATGATGAACATGACGCAATCGGCCCTGTCGCATCAGATCAAGGGGATCGAGGATCAGGCCGGCGTCGAATTGTTCGTGCGCCGGTCCAAACCCCTGCGCCTGTCGGCGGCGGGGATGAAGATGCTGGCCGCAGCCGAGGTGATCCTGCCGCAGGTCGCCGCCTTGGAGGCCGAGTTTTCCGGGCTGGTGTCGGGCAAGGCCGGACGGCTGCATATCGCCATCGAATGTCACGCCTGTTTCGAATGGCTGTTTCCGGTGCTGGAACAATTCCGCAAGGCCTGGCCCGAGGTCGATGTCGATATCCGCCCCGGTCTGGCGTTCGATGCTTTGCCCGCGCTGCGACGCGAAGATGTCGATCTGGTCGTCTCCTCCGACCCCGAGGATTTGCCCGAGACCGATTTCACCCCGCTGTTCGATTACGAACCGGTGTTCGTGGCCGCCGCCCAGCATCCCTTGGCCGCCAAGGACGTGATCGAGGCCGAGGATTTCCGCGGCCAGACGCTGATCACCTATCCTGTGGACCGCGCGCGGCTCGATATCTTTTCGCAGCTCTTGACGCCGGCCAAGGTGGAACCGGCGGCGGTGCGGCAGGTGGAACTGACCGCCGTCATCCTGCTGCTCGTGGCGTCCAATCGCGGTGTCGCGGTGCTGCCCGATTGGGTGGTGCGGCAGGTGCGGTATCATTCCGATTATATCACACGCCCGCTGACGCGCGCAGGCATCACCCGCAGGCTTTATGCCGCGACCCGCAGCGATGACACCAGCCGCCCTTACATGGCGCATCTGATCCGGCTGGCGCGGCAGGAAGCGGTGAAACTGCAACGCGGCTGATGCCTTGCCCTCATGCGCATTGCCGCCTATAGCCAGCCCTTGATCCCGAACCAAAGGCAAGACACATGGCTGGCAGCGCAAATCTCAACGTGATGATGAAAACCGCCCGCAAGGCGGGGCGCGCCTTGCTCAAGGACTTTGGCGAGGTCGAGCAATTGCAGGTCAGCACCAAGGGCCCGGGCGATTTCGTCACCCGCGCCGACCGCGCCGCCGAACAGATGATCCGCGAGGACCTGCTGCACGCGCGCCCGTCCTACGGGTTTCTGGGCGAGGAAGGCCGCGAGATCGAAGGCGAAGACCCGACCCGCCGCTGGATCGTGGACCCGCTGGACGGCACCACGAATTTCCTGCACGGCCTGCCGCATTGGGCGGTCAGCATCGCGCTGGAACACAAGGGCCAGATCGTCGCGGGCGTGATCTATGATCCGGTGAAGGACGAGATGTTCTATGCCGAAAAAGGCGGCGGTGCCTGGCTGAACGAAAGCCGCTTGCGCGTGTCCGGCCGCCACAAGCTGATCGAGAGCATCTTTGCCACCGGCCTGCCCTTTGCGGGCCGTGCCGATCTGCCAGAAACCCTGCAGGATCTTGCCCGCCTGCTGCCCGCCTGTGCGGGTGTGCGCCGGTTCGGGGCGGCGGCGCTCGATCTCGCCTATGTGGCGGCGGGGCGGTATGACGGGTTCTGGGAACGCGGGCTGAAATCCTGGGATATGGCCGCCGGTCTGGTGATCGTGCGCGAAGCGGGCGGGATCGTGGAACCCCTGCAGGCCGAGGCCGATATCATCGGCAGCGGTCAGGTGATCTGTGCCAACGAGGCGATCTTCGAGACTTTCGCCAAGGTGATCCGCAAGGCGTAAGCCCCCCATCTTCCGAGCCCAAATATCCTGGGGGAGCCCCGGACTGGTCCGGGGCGCGGGGGCAAAGCCCCCAATCCCGGATTTCATCCGGGATAGAAGACGAGTATTTGTGGAAATAAGAAGATATCAGCGGCGCACGATTGGCACGCTGCTGCGGCGGTATTGCGCCTCGGGATGGGGCGGGTGGCCTTCGGTGCGTCGCCAGTAAGCCCGCGCGCCGCGCCTGACCCAGACCGGCACCGTCAATGCAAGCCCCAGCACGAAACCGCCCGCATGCGCCCAATAGGCCACGCCGCCTGCGGATGTATCGACCGATAACCCGCCGAGGATCTGCAACCCGAACCACAGTCCCAGCATGATCCATGCGGGGATCGGCAGGATGCGGAAAAAGATGACCAAGAAGATGAAGATATCCACGCGCGCCTTGGGGAATAGCAGCAGATAACCGCCCATCACGCCCGCGATGGCGCCCGAGGCCCCCACCATCGGCACTTGTGACGTTGGATCGCCCAAAACTTGCGCAAGGCTCGCGCCGATGCCGCAGGCAAGGTAGAAGGCGAGAAAGCGTAGGGGTCCCATTTCTTCTTCCAGATTATCGCCGAAAATCCAGAGAAACAGCATGTTGCCAGCCAGATGCATGAAGCCCCCATGCAGGAAGATCGAGGTGACCAGCGCCGCGGCATTCTGCCCTTCGGACAACAGCACCGGGATCAGCGCATAGTTGAAATAGAACCGGTTGATCTGCAGATCGGTCTGCAGCGTGGCGAGCCCCCACAGATAGACCAGCACATTGACCCCTATCAGGGTCAGCGTGACATAAGGCGTCGCCTCGGACGGGTTGTGGTCGCGGATGGGCAGCATCATGCCGCGACCCTTTCTGCCTTTGCGCTTGCGGTCAAGTCCGCGCGGGGCCGCCCACCTCTGCCAGCAATGCGGCATTCCCGCCCGCTGCCGTGGTGTCGATGCAGACATGCCGTTCGTGGCAGGCATGCGCGCGGTCGGGCTGGCCAGTGATCAGGGCGATGATCTTGCCGTCGCGTGCCGAAAGGGCGGATTCCAGCGCGCGGGCTGTGGCGGCATCGCCCCACCAGATGACACCGGCCAAGGGGGCGAGCGTGGTCAGCGCATCAGGCGGCAGATCGCCGTCCGCGCTGATCCCGACCCCGCCCAAGGCGGCGATGGCCGCGACCTGAGCCGCTGCCGCCTTTTGCCCCGGACCCATGCACAGGATCGCACCGCGCGGGTGCAGCCCGTGGCGGTTGGATTCGCCGGTCGGGCCGGGCAGGTCGGTGGGTGCGGGGCTGGCGGGCATCGGGGCCGCCACCAGCTGCTTTTGCAGGGCGGCAGGATCGGCGGCGTGGTCCCATCTGCCGCTGGCTTGCGCCGGTTGTGGTGCCGCGAAACGAGGCAGGTAATGCGGCCCGCCTGCCTTTGGCCCAGTGCCGGAGAGCCCTTCGCCGCCGAAAGGCTGGCTGCCCACGACCGCGCCGATCTGGTCGCGGTTGACATAGATATTGCCCGCCTCGATCCGTTCGACCACGGTCTGCACGCGGTCGTCGATCCGTGTGTGCAGCCCGAAGGTCAGCCCGTAGCCCATGGCGTTGATGTCGTCGATCACACGGTCGAGGTCGCGCGCATGAAACGTCGCCACATGCAGGACAGGGCCGAAGATTTCGCGCGTCATCTGGGCGATGCCGGTCACGCGGATCACGGTAGGGGCGATGAAATGGCCTGTCACGGGGGCGCTGATCTGGTGCAGGATCCGCCCGTCGCTCTGGGCCTGCGCGATATGGTCGGCAATTGTTTGATGCGCGGCAGCGTCGATCACCGGCCCCAGATCGGTGGACAGATGCCACGGGTCGCCGACGGTCAGTTCGTCCATCGCACCTTTGAGCATGGTCATCAGTTTGTCGGCGATATCGCTTTGCACATAAAGGCAGCGCAGCGCCGAACAGCGTTGCCCGGCCGACCGGAACGCGCCGTTGACGATATCGCGCACGGCATGTTCGGGCAGGGCGGTGCTGTCCACGATCATTGCGTTCAGCCCGCCGGTTTCGGCGATCAGCGGCGTGCCGGGGGCGCAATGGGCGGCCATGCTGGCGCGAATTTTCAGCGCTGTTGCGGTCGAGCCGGTGAAGGCCACGCCATTGATGCGCGGATCGGCGGTCAGGGCCGCGCCGATTGCCCCGCCACCGGGCAGCAATTGCAGCGCGCTGACCGGCACGCCCGCATCATGCAGGATCTGCACCGCGCGGAAGGCCACGAGTGGCGTCTGTTCGGCCGGTTTGGCGATGACCGCATTGCCTGCGGCCAAGGCGGCCGAGATTTGCCCCAGAAAGATCGCCAGTGGAAAGTTCCACGGGCTGATGCAGGTCCAGAGGCCGCGTGCCTGCATGTCGGGGGTCGCTTGGGTGGCATAATAGCGCAGGAAATCCACCGCCTCGCGCAGTTCGGCCACGGCATCGGGCAGGGTCTTGCCCGCCTCGCGCGCGAGGATCGCGAAGAGCGTGTCGGCGTCTGATTCCAGCGCATCGGCGGCTTTGCGCAGCACATCGGCGCGGGTGCTGTGATCTGCGGTCCAGACCGCGGCACCTGCCAAGGCATCGGCCACGTCGTCGGGGGTGGCGGGCGTCACTTGCCCCACAATGTCGTCGGGCTGTGCGGGGTTGATCACGGGGAAAGAACTTTCTTGCCTCCGGCGGGGATATTTGGGCTCGGAAGATGTCAAGGGCCCTGCGATGAAACTGGCGTCATGCAATGGCGCGCGGGCCTTGTCGATGGCGTCGAGCGTGGGTGGATGCGTCAGGTCCCAGCCTTTGGAATTGATCCGCGCGGGCGCGAAAAGTGCGGGGCCGGTGGGCAGATCGGGCCGCGGGCCTGCCGCGTCGAACGGGCAGGCGGCGACGACGCTGGCGGGGACGGACTCGTCCACGATCTGGTTGACGAAACTGGAGTTGGCCCCGTTTTCCAGCAGGCGGCGGACGAGATAAGCCAGCAAATCCTCGTGCGCGCCGACGGGGGCGTAGATCCGGCAGCGGGTCTGTTCGGCGTTCAGCACGATTGTATGCAGGGTTTCGCCCATGCCGTGCAGCCGCTGGAATTCAAACTGGTCCTTGCCGCGCCCCATCTGGGCGGCCATCTCCAGCACGGCTGCCACGGTATGGGCGTTATGGGTGGCGAATTGCGGATAGATCCGGTCGGTCAGGCCCAGCAGTTTGCGCGCATTGGCGATATAGCTGATGTCGGTATGCTGTTTGGCCGTGAAGACTGGGAACCCGTCGATCCCCTGCACCTGCGCGCGTTTGATTTCCGCGTCCCAATAGGCGCCTTTGACCAGACGCACCATGATCTTGCGGTCCAGATCATGGGCCATGTGGTAAAGCTGGTCGATCACCAAGGGCGCGCGCTGCCCATAGGCCTGCACGACCACCCCGAACCCGTCCCATTTCGCCAATGCGGGATCGGCGAGAACGGCGCCGATCACGTCGAGTGACAGGGCCAGCCTGTCGGCTTCCTCCGCGTCGATGTTGAACCCTATACCCGCGGATTTCGCGAGCAGTGCCAGCGCGCGCACGCGCGGCACCAGTTCTTCCATCACCCGCGCCTGTTGCGCCACCTCGTAGCGCGGATGCAGCGCCGAGAGTTTGACCGAAATGCCAGGGTTTTCTGCGACCGAGCCATGCACGCAATGATCGGCAATGGCTGATATCGCGCGCGAATAGGCAAGGTGATAGTATTTGGCGTCGGCTTCGGTGCGCGCCGCCTCGCCCAGCATGTCATAGCTATAGGTAAACCCCTTCGCCTGCATGCCGTCGGCGCGTTTCATCGCCTTTTGGATCGTTTCGCCCAGCACGAATTGGCGGCCCATTTCGCGCATCGCGCGGCCGACAGCCGTGCGGATCACCGGTTCGCCCAGCCGTTTGACCGCAGACCGCAGGTGCCGCGTGATCCCCGGTTTTTCATCGTCAAGCACGCGGCCTGTCAGCATCAACGCCCAAGTGGAGGCGTTCACCAGCGAGGACGCCGAATGTCCGAGATGTTTGCCCCAGTCCGATGGCGCGATCTTGTCCTCGATCAGATCGTCCATCGTGTCGGCGTCGGGCACGCGCAGCAAGGCTTCGGCCAGACACATCAGCGCGATGCCTTCGTCGGTCGAGAGGCCGTATTCGGCGAGGAAGACCTCCATCAGACCCGGATCGGCGCTGGTGCGGATCCGGGTGACAAGCGCCGCCGCGCGGTCGCAGATCCGGGCGCGGTCGGCGTCGGACAGGGCGGCGGTTTTCACCAAGCCCGCCACGGCAGCGATTTCGTCGCCATAGATCGCGGCGTCGATGGCATCACGCAAAGTCAGAGTATCACGGGGCATGGTGGAATCCTTATCCAGATGTCCCACCATAGCCGATTGTGAAAAGGCGATTGGCCTGCTAATGCACAATTGGCAGGACAGAGTGATGAAAAGGCGGGGCAAACATGACCGAAAAGAACAGCGAACTGGATAAATTCGACCGAAAGATCCTTGACGTCCTTGCCGTGGAAGGGCGCATCAGCATCACCGATCTTGCCCGCCGGATCGGGCTGTCGAAATCGCCCACGCAGGCGCGCTTGCGCAGGCTGGAGGAAACCGGCGTGATCCGGGGGTATCGCGCGCTTTATGATCCGATCCGGCTGGACCGCGACCATGTCGCCTTTGTCGAAGTCCGTCTGTCTGACACCCGCGAAAAGGCGCTGGCCGCCTTCAATGCCGCCGTGCTGCGCATTCCCGAGGTTGAACAATGCCACCTGATCGCGGGGGCATTCGATTACCTGCTCAAGGTGCGCACCGCGGGGATGACCGGCTACCGCGTTGTTCTGGCGGAAAAGATTTCGACTTTGCCGCATGTGGCCAATACATCGACCTATGTGGCGATGCAGACCGTCAAGGAAGAGGGCCTGTCCCCCGTCGCCCCCGGCCCCGATGTCTGAGCCATCACGCTGATCACCGCGCGCTTTTGGTGACACCGGCGGCGGTGGCGGTATGATCAGTCTTGCCGCCGCCGGCTGTGATGCGTAGGAAAGCACCACGCGCCCCGCATGCCCGCGTGGTGGAATGGTAGACATCGGAGACTTAAAATCTCTTGGCCGCAAGGTCGTGCCGGTTCGAGTCCGGCCGCGGGCACCAGCAGACTGATCCATATCACCAGCGGATTGCAGCGCAGGGCGCGTAATTGGTGATCGCCCTTGGTCTGGGTAGGCTATGGTGAGGTCAGGCCCGCCGGACAGCCCCTGACCATCAGGCATGCGCCGGGCGGCGTGAAAGGACCATCCCATGAAAATCCTGCCAATTGGACTCGCTTCGGCGGTCATGCTGACGGCTGCCCTGCCGTCATTCGCCCAATCCGCCGAAGCCCGCGCCGGTGCCGAAATCGCGGCCCGCGTCACGCCCAGCGAATTTGCCCCATCGGTGGGCGTGCTGGAACTGAACCAGACCGTCGTGATCGAAGGCTGTCTGGAAGACGTCACATGGTGCCAGATCAGTTTCGACGGCCAGATGGCATGGGCCTCGGCGGAATATCTTTATGTCGAGGAAGACGCGACACCCGTTGCGCTGATCAACCGGCCCGGCACCCTGTCGCTGTCAACCGTCACCGTGCCCGATGACGATGCGACCCAGACCGACCAGAACACAGCCGCCGCAGTTGGTGCGACATTGGGGTCGTTGATCGCCTTTGCTGCGGGCGGTCCGGTCGGTGGTGTGATTGCCGGTGGCGTGCTGGGAACGGCAGTTGCTGTTTCCGCGGTCGAGCCATCCGAAGAAACCCTGACGTTCGTGTCCGCCAATCCGGTCGAGACGATCTATCTGAACGGTGAAGTCGCCGTCGGTGCGGGCGTTCCTGCCGAGGTCGTCATGTATGACGTCCCGACGCAGCCGGAATTCCGCTATCTGACCGTGAACAACCAGCTGGTGCTGGTCGATGCCGAAACCGGCATGATCGTGCGCGTCATCCGTTGAACGAAAGGGCCCCGTGCATCACGCGGGGCTTTTCGTGCATGCCGGAACGAAAAAAGCGGCCGCCATTGGCGACCGCTTTTTTTATTCACTTGGTAGCAGATCAGGTCTTGCTGGCCCAATCATCGACCTGGCGTTCGGCCTCGTCCTTGGCCAACCCGTATTTTTCCTGCACCTTGCCGACCAGCTGGTCACGCTGTCCGTCGATCTGTTGCAGGTCGTCATCGGTCAGCTCGCCCCATTTTTCCTTGGCGCTGCCGCTCATCTGCTTCCATTTGCCTTTGACGATATCCCAGTTCATTTTGGTCTCCTTTGTCATGTAAAACGTACGACAAGGGAACGCCGGTCACCGCGGTTATGTTCCGGCGCAATCCAAAATCGTCAGCTTGCCCCGAAGATCAGCAGCACCAGCGGGATGGTCAGTACCGAGGCCAGCGTCTGCGCTGTCACCAGCCCTGCCATATAGGTCGCATCGCCGCCGAACTGCCGTGTCAGCACATAGGATGTGGGCGCGGTCGGGATGGCAAAGAAGATCATCAGCACCAGCGCCTCGATCCCGTTCAGTCCGAAGATCCCCGCCATGCCGGTCGCCAACAGGGGCATCGCGAACAGGCGCAGCGTGCTGTTGATCCCGATCGCGCCCATGTCCGAGCGCAGCGCCCCCGGACGCAGCGCCGCCCCGACGCAAAGCAGACCCAAGGGCAGGCTGCCCTGTCCGAGCAGCGCGAAAAATGCGCCCGTCCCGAATGGCAGCCCGATCCCGCCAAGCGCCAGTGTGATCCCCAGCACGCAGGCCAGGATCAGCGGGTTGCGCCCCATCATCCGCAGGATCGCCAGTGGTCGGCGGGCCTCGGTCCTATCGGCCAGCGCCATGATCGACAGCACATTGACCAGCGGCACGACGACCGCCAGCACGATGGCCGCGCGTTCGATGCCGGATGCGCCAGCAAGGGCTGCCGTGATGGCAAGGCCAAGATAGGTGTTGATCCGCACCACGCCTTGCAAGGCGGGCCCGAACCGTGCCGCAGGCGACGGCTGCCACCACCGCCAGCCGTAAAGGCCAAAGGCGGCCAGCCCAATGGCCGCACACGCCGCCCCGCCCAACCGCCAGATCGCGGGGTCACCCAAAGGTGCCACCCCCAGACTGCCGACCAGCAGGGCTGGAAACAGGATATAGTAATTGACGCGTTCCGCCGCAGGCCAGAACCCCGGTTCGGGAAACCCCGTGCGCGCCATCACAAAGCCAAGGCAGATCAAGGCGAACAGTGGCCAGATTGTCCCGATGATCATGCTGCCCGTTCCGCTGCCTGCCTTGCGCCCCCGCCTTAGCATCGCGTTGCATCTATGCGCCAGATCAAAGCCGCATCACCCTGTGGATGTCCTGCGCGCCAGTGATGCAATTTGGCGTAGGTCGAAACTGTTTTCGCCAAAAGCGCCAATTTCGCTTTTTCCGGTAAGCTGTGGCCCATTATACAGCTTTGAGTAATCAGTTGCGTGGGTCATTGTGGCGCCAAATATCAACAGACAGGTGCGTGGCGGGTTTGACCATGCGCAGACCAAGGTTTCTTTCGGGCGGGCGAACCTGATTTATGCCCTGATCGCGGCACCGGCCTTGGGGCTTTTCGCTTGGCTGTCGGCGCGGGGCATGTTGGTGGAACATCCCGGCAGTGACATCTGGCAGCATGCTGCGGCCTTGCAGGGCTTGATCGAAAACCCCGATGCTCCCGCCAATCCGTTCATCGTCTCGGATGCGGGATCGCGCCATTTCCAGCCGCTTTGGGTGGGGTGGGCCGCTGTGGCGCGGGTCGCGGGGCTGGATGTCTGGCAGGTGCTGGCCGCAGCGGGCTATGGCGCGATGGCGCTGTTCGGCATTGGCGTCTATGTCTTTGCGCGTGCCTTGCATCCTGCGCCCTGGGCGCCGCTGGTGCTGTTTTTATGTCTGCTGCTGGGGTGGGCGTTGCCGCTGCAGCATACGGGGTTTCATTCGCCGTTGACCCTGTATTACGCCGCTGCCTATCCGGCGACCTATATGATCGGTTTGAGTTTTATCTTATGGGCGCTGGTGCTGCGCAGCATTGCACAGCCTGTCTTTGTGATCCCGCTGTGCGCACTGGCGGCGTTCATGTTCACGACCCATCAGGTTGGGGCGGTGATCGGTTTTATCGGCGCAGGCAGCTTTGCCCTGTGCTGGCCGCATGGCCCCATCGCTGTGCGGATGCGGGTGGTGTCGGCGCTGGTGCTGGCGGTCTGCCTGTCCACACTCTGGCCCTATTTCAATGCCGTTGAAATTGTCCTGCGCCCCGGCAATGCGACATGGGAAGGCGGGCCTGCGTTTTATTCCCCGGTTTACCTGACCGCCGCATTGATCCCGTCGATATTCGGGCTGGCCGGACTTCGCGCGCCTGAAAGCCGCCCCTTGCTGCTGATGGCTGTTGTATTCTTGTGCATCTACCTTGTCGGGTTGACCGGATTTCAGCTTGCGGGCCGGTTCCTGATGCCCTTGGTGTTGGTGCTACAGGTCGGTCTGGCGTTTTACTTTTTGACCGGCATGGGGTCTGATCGCAGGCGTCTGGTTGTGATCGGGCTGATTGCGGCAGCCAATTTAGCGACGCTCGCGGTGGTCGCCGACCTGCTTGATATCACCGCACCCGCCACAGAGCCCGGTGAGGTGACGTTCTACGAGGCGGCGAAGATTCTGACCGCCGATATTGCCGATGATCAGCCGGTGGCGGCCTTTCTGACCAGCGCATGGCCTGTTGTCGCAACAGGGCAAAAGGTTCTGTCGGTGCCATGGCCGGAACCCATGATCACCGATCTGGCCGCGCGGCAGGCCGTGACCAAGGCGCTGTTCGCGGCCGATCTGGCGGCCGGTGACCGGATCGCCTTGGCGCGCAGCCTTCATGTGCGCAGCCTGATCGCATGGCAGGACCGCCTGTCCGACGCCGCGCTTGCGGCCTTGCAGGCGCAGGCCGTCGCGACCACCAGTGTGGGGCCTTTGATCCGCTTTGATCTATACGATGCGCGGGGGGTGGGCGTGATCCACCCGCGCGTGGTGGATCAGTGAATGGGGCACCTCCTGGCCGTGGCGCGCCATCAGCGCGGCATCGCCAAGCACGCTGCGTGCCGCCCCGTCGGCGACGATCCGTCCTGCGTCGATCAGGATCACCCGCGGGCAAAGCTCCAGCACCAGTTCCAGATCATGGCTGGCGATCAGCATCGCCTGATCCATGCCGCGCAGCAGGTCGATCAGCCGCCTGCGGTTGCGCAGGTCAAGCGCTGCTGACGGTTCATCCAGCAACAACAGGCGCGGGTCCATCACCAGCACCCCCGCCAGACAGGCCAGCCGTTTTTCGCCCCCCGACAAATGATGCACGGGCCGGTCGGCCAAGCCCGTGATCCCCACACGGTCAAGGGCTGTCGCCACGGCCCTGTCCAGCACGGCCCCCGACAGCCCCAGATTGCGCGCGCCAAAGGCCACATCCTCGGCCACGGTCGGGCTGAACAGTTGATCTTCGGCCTGCTGGAACACGAACCCCATATCGGGATGGAACCCGCCGGGGGTGACGGGTTTGCCGTCCATCTGCACCGCGCCTGCGCTGGCGCGGATCACGCCGGTCAGGCACAGCATCAGCGTGGTCTTGCCCGCCCCGTTCGGGCCGATCAGCCCGACCCTTTCGCCCTGTGCGATGTGCAGCGATATGTCGTGCAAGACCCTTTCGCCAGTGGCGCGGGTCAGGGTCAGGCCGATTGTGTGCAGCAGGGGCAGGGTCATGCCAGATGGTCCACCACCAGCAGGCTGGCTGCAAGGGCGATCAGGCCCGCCAGCGCCCATTTGTCGGCGCGGGGCACGGTGGCTGTGTCGGGCAGGGCGGCGCCTGTGGCCCCGTGTCCGCGCAGGATCATCGCGTGATAGACCCGTTCGGACCGCGCATGGCTGCGCAGCAGCAGGCTTGCCAGCAGCCAGCCGGTTGCGCGGAACCGCCCCAGCCAGCCATGCCCGCCGCGCAGGCGCATGGCGGTCTGCATGCGGGCCAGATCGTGGCGCAGATCCTCGATATGGCGCAGGGTCAGCAGCGCCATATCCACCAAAAGCGCGGGCAGCCCAAGCCCGCGCAGCGCGCCGATCAGATGCGACAGCGGCAGCGCGCCCACGAATACCACGATCAGCGTAAAGATCGTGACGAACCGCAGGGCGATGCCTGTGGCCGCTGCCAGCCCTTCGGCGCGCAGGGTCAGGGGGCCAACTGCGGCGATCACATGATCCCCGCTGGTAAAGGGCAAAACCACGACCAGCCCCGCCACCACAACGCCCGGCAGGCGCAAGGCCCGCAGCAACCGGCGGGCGGGCGTGCCGGACCACCAGACAAGGCCCAAGGTTGCCGCAACCATCAGCGCCAAGGCGGCCGGCCCCTCCAACGCGGAAAACCCGAAGGCAAGCGTCAGCAGGGCGGCAACCCGCAGGCGCGGATCGGTGATCGGATTAGCGCGCAACGATCATCTCGGGGCTGGTGCGGCGCAGAAAACCCAGCACGGCGACGACGACCATCCCCTCGGCCAGTGCCAGTGGCAGATGCGCCAGCGCCAGTGCTGTGATCGCCGCGCGTTCGGCGCCCGCATCCAGATGCGCGGGCAATCCCGCCAGCAGGATCGCGGCGAACAGCGCGACAGCCAGCAGAACAGCCCCCGCGCCGGTGGCAAAGCCCACAATCGCCGCCGCTGCGCGCTGGGTCAGATGCCCCAGAGCGCGCGTCAGCCCAAAGGCGGCCAGCGCGGGCAGCCCGAGGATCACCGCATTGACCCCCAAGGTGGTCAGCCCGCCATGCCCGAACATCACTGCCTGAAACGCCAGCCCGATCAGGATCGCGGGCAGCGCATACCAGCCCAGCATCGCCCCCATCAACCCCGGCAGCACCAGATGCACGCTGCTGGGCGGCACGGGAATATGGATCAGCGAGGCCGCGAAAAATGCTGCCGTCATCATCGCGGCACGCGGCAGCCCTGCACGCGGGTCAGGCTGGGCCGCAATCCGGTTCAGCGACAGGGCGGTCAGCCCCGCCGCGATGGCCCAGCCGCCCAAGGTCATCCCAAGGGGCAAAATACCATCGGGGATATGCATCAGGCCGGTTCCGCAGGGCGCAAGCGCCGGAAATACAGCGCCGTGCCGATACAGCCCCAAATCACGCAGGCCACCATCAGCAGGCGCTGCGCCCATGACAGGCCGGTGCGGCTGGCCGTGACGGTGATGGCTGCGCCATCCGCGCCGACCGTGACATAGCCCATCGCACCGTGACCGGCCTGCCGCACCTGCACCGCCCATTGCCCCGCCCTGTCGTCCGGCACAAAGACGAACCGGCCATCGGCATCCGTCATCCCCGTCAGCCACGGCTGCGCAGGATTGTCGGGCGCAAAGACGGAAACCTGTGCGCCCGCCATCAGCGCGCCGGTGTCATAGCGGGCTTGGATCGCCACGGCCTCTGTGGTGCCCATATCGACAAAAGCGCCATGCGCCGCCGCCGGTCCCGCCAGCAGCAGCGCCGCGATCAGGGGTTTAACGATGGCTGACAGCACAATGGCCCTCTCCGACATGGCCGATATGCAGGCCGGTCAGGGTGATCTGATGGGTGCCGCCCGCAGCGAAGGCGTCGAACCCCAGCGCATGGATATTCATTGGATCGGCGTCTCCCTTGTCAAGGCGACCGAACAGATGATCCAGATGGAAGGTCAGTTCAAGCTCGGCATCGCTGCCAGCGGTCACAAACCCCTTGCGCGCATCGCCGACATATTCGCCGCAGGTGTAATCATGCGTGGCATCGCTGGTCAGGGTGAAATCCACGCTTGCGCCGTCGCGCGTCGCCGTGCCGACCAGCACCATCGACTGGCCCGCCCAGTCACCCGATTGCGCCGGTACCACCGACCAGACCACCGCGTTGTAATGGCCCGCGGGGGCGGGGGCCGTCGCCAGCATCACGCGGCCCTGCGCATCGGTGTCGGTCAGGTCGATCGTCATCTGGTCGATGGTATCGAAAACCACTGTATCGGTGGCGCGGGGCTTGTCACCGGCATGGGCATCATAGGGCGGGTCGGTCTGCAGTGCAGACACGCCTGCCAGCGTGACGAACACATGATCGAAACGCAATTCCCAGCCGTCGCGGGTCAGTTCGGGGGCAACAAACCCCTCGCGCGCCAAAGATTCGCCATTGGCAAAAAGGTGCAGGCTGCCTTGGGCAGCGGCGGCGGTGCCGATGGTCAGGGCGGCGGCAAGGGTGCACAAACAGGCGCTGGGCAGAGACATGGGGGGTCCTTGAGAGTATGAAAAACGTCTGTGTTTTTCATACGAACCGCCCGACAGGGTGTCAATGGCGCAGCTGTGCGGGGGTTTCAGACCAATCCTAGACCGGTGAAAATGCGGCAGTTTGCGCATAATCCGGGGCGTGGTGGCGCAGATAGGTTTCGGCCACCGCCAACAGATGGCTGTCGGGCGCGCCATCGCAAAGAAACTGCGCCAATGTCCGCGCGCGCCCTTGCTTATTGTGGCGCAGAGCGTCGATCATCTGCATGATCTGGCGTTCCGCAGGCGTCAGCCAGTCGCGGCAGCAGGGGCAGCCTTCGGCATTGAACGCGATCGGGGTGGTCCGGCTGGCCCGCAGGGTCTGCACCACGCCCAGCAGGTCATAGCACAACGCACCTGCGGCATCGGGGCCGACATGCGCTGTGGCGCAGCGCAGCGCGACCAGCCAGCCCTGGCTTTCAGGGGCGGCGAAGGTCTGGAAATGCCAGCGGCACAAGACCAAGGTCAGCCGCGCGAAAGGATCAAGGGGGATGTCGCGCAACGCAACCTCGCCGGGGCGCGGATCCCGTGTGGGGCCATGGTCCGTTTGCGGGTCATAGACCGGGCGGAACGGGCGGCGCGGATCAGCGCCGTGCATGGGCGGTGCTTTGCTGGGCGGATCGCTGGACCTGCCGGTCAAGGATCAGCTCGACCAGATGCGGTTCCAGCGTGGACCCGTCGGTGATGCAATCGTCTTGTGCGGCGATCAGATCGATCAGGAAATCATAGGTGGCGTCGGGCATCGGCAATTCCTGTGCAAAGGGGGCATGCCTTGCCGGACCATCGCGCAACCGCTGTCCCGACTGGGTGATTTATACCTGACAGAAATAATCGGGTTAGTAAAGCAATTTTGCGGGGCCCGGCCTGCCGATCCCGGCTGCATATGAATGAAATTCATAATCGTCTTGCCCAACATGAATTTGTTTTCACAATCGCCTGCGCCTATCTGAAGGACAGGCACGTCAGGTGCCTTTTGTCGTTTGATCGGACTGTCATGACCACTATCCTGCCGAAATCCCCCGCCTTTGACCGGATCGCCGCTGCGGCGGCTGATCGCATATTGATCCTTGACGGGGCGATGGGCACGCAGATTCAGGCTTTGGGCTTTGCCGAGGGTGATTTCACCGCGCATGGGGCCGGTTGTGCCTGCCATCCGCGCATTTTCAGTGATGATCCCTTGCCGCAACAGGGCAACAACGACCTGTTGATCCTGACCCAGCCGCAGGCGATCGAGGATATCCATTATGCCTATGCCATGGCGGGGGCGGATATTGTTGAAACCAACACGTTTTCATCCACCAGTATTGCGCAGGCCGATTATGGTTTGGAACATCTGGTCTATGATCTGAACTTTCACGGCGCGCGGCTGGTCCGTCAGGCGCTGGACCGTGCCACGGCGCAGGACGGGCGGATGCGCTTTGTCGCGGGCGCGCTGGGGCCAACGAACCGCACGGCGTCGATGTCGCCCGATGTGAACAATCCCGGCTATCGCGCGGTGACCTTTGACCAGCTGCGCGCGGCCTATGCCGAACAATTGCGCGGGTTGATCGACGGCGGCGCCGATCTGATCCTGATCGAGACGATTTTCGACACGCTCAACGCCAAGGCCGCGATTTTCGCCTGCGAGGAAATCTTTGCCGCCAATGGCCTGCGCCTGCCGGTGATGATCTCCGGCACGATCACGGATAGGTCGGGGCGCACCCTGTCGGGCCAGACACCCACCGCGTTCTGGCATGCCGTGCGCCATGCGGACCCTTTGACCATCGGGCTGAACTGCGCGCTGGGGGCCGCGGAAATGCGCGCGCATCTGGCGGAACTGTCCGGCGTGGCCGATACGCTGATCTGCGCCTATCCCAATGCGGGCCTGCCCAATGAATTCGGCGAATATGATGAAAGCCCCGCTTTCATGGCCGAACAGATCGCCGGATTCGCCAAGGATGGTCTGGTCAATATCGTGGGCGGCTGTTGTGGATCGACGCCGGATCATATCCGCGCCATTGCCGCTGCCGCCGCAGATTACAAACCCCGCGCGATCCCTGCGCAGAGGCTCTTGATGCGCCTGTCGGGGCTGGAACCCTTCACCTTGACCCGCGACATCGCTTTCGTGAATGTGGGCGAGCGTACGAATGTCACCGGTTCGGCCAAGTTCCGCAAGCTGATCACCGCCCGTGATTATGCCGCCGCCGTCGATGTCGCCCGCGAACAGGTCGAAAACGGCGCGCAGATCATCGATGTGAACATGGACGAGGGCCTGATCGACAGCAAACAGGCGATGATCGACTATCTGAACCTGATCGCGGCCGAGCCTGATATCGCCCGCGTGCCGGTGATGATCGACAGCTCCAAATGGGAGGTGATCGAGGCGGGCCTGCAATGCGTGCAAGGCAAGCCCATCGTCAATTCGATCAGCATGAAAGAAGGCGAAGAGGCGTTTCTGCATCAGGCGCGCCTGTGTCGCGCTTACGGTGCGGCGGTGGTTGTCATGGCCTTTGACGAGGCGGGCCAAGCCGATACCGAGGATCGCAAGGTCGCGATTTGCACCCGCGCCTATCACCTGTTGACCGAAAAGGTGGGTTTCCCGCCCGAGGATATCATCTTTGACCCCAATGTGTTCGCCGTGGCGACAGGGATCGAGGAGCACGACAATTACGGCGTCGATTTCATCAACGCCACCCGCCGGATCAAGACCGACCTGCCGCATGTGCATGTGTCGGGCGGTGTGTCGAACCTGAGCTTCAGTTTCCGTGGCAACGAACCTGTGCGCGAGGCGATGCATGCGGTGTTCCTGTACCATGCGATTCAGGTCGGCATGGATATGGGGATCGTCAACGCGGGCCAGCTCGCGGTTTACGACAGTATCGACCCCGATCTGCGCGAGGCCTGCGAAGATGTGGTGTTGAACCGCACGCCGGATGCGACCGAGAATATGCTGGTGATCGCCGAACGCTTCAAATCCACCGGCGCGCGCGAGGCGAAAGAGCGTGATCTGAAATGGCGCGACTGGACGGTGGAAAAGCGGCTGGAACATGCGCTGGTCAACGGGATCACCGAATTCATCGATGCCGACACCGAAGAGGCGCGGCTGCAGGCCGACCGTCCACTGCATGTGATCGAAGGGCCGCTGATGGCGGGGATGAATGTGGTGGGCGATCTGTTCGGCGCGGGCAAGATGTTCCTGCCGCAGGTCGTCAAATCCGCCCGCGTGATGAAACAGGCGGTCGCGGTGCTGCTGCCCTATATGGAAGAGGAAAAGCGCCTGAACGGTGGCACGGGGCGCGAATCTGCCGGAAAGGTACTGATGGCGACTGTGAAGGGCGATGTGCATGATATCGGCAAGAATATCGTGGGCGTCGTGCTGGCCTGCAACAATTACGACATCATCGACCTTGGCGTCATGGTGCCGGTGGCGAAGATTCTGGAAGTCGCGAAGGCCGAGAATGTCGATATCATCGGCCTGTCGGGGCTGATCACGCCATCGCTTGATGAAATGGTGCATGTCGCCGCAGAGATGGAGCGTGTGGGGTTGGATATCCCGCTGCTGATCGGCGGGGCGACCACCAGCCGCGTCCATACGGCGGTGAAAATCCATCCGCATTATCCCAGCGGGCAAGCGGTTTATGTGACCGACGCCAGCCGTGCCGTGGGGGTGGTGTCGGCGCTGTTGTCGCCGGAACAGAAGGACGGCTATATCGAAACCATCCGTGCCGAATATGAAACGGTCGCGGATAACCACGCGCGGTCGGAACTGGCAAAGAAACGGCTGCCGCTGGCAGAAGCACGCGCGAATGCGCTGAAGATCGACTGGCAGGATTATAAAGTGCCGGCACCTTCCTTCCTTGGGACCAAGGTCTATGAGGACTGGGATCTGGCGGAGCTTGCCCGCTATATCGACTGGACACCGTTTTTCCAGACATGGGAATTGAAAGGCGTCTATCCCAAGATCCTGCAGGACGAAAAACAGGGGCAGGCCGCGCGTGCATTGTTTGCCGATGCGCAAGAGATGCTACGCCAGATCATCGCGGAAAAATGGTTCCGCCCGCGCGCCGTGGTGGGCTTCTGGCCTGCCAATGCGGTGGGCGATGATATCCGCCTGTTCAGTGACGACAGCCGCAAGACCGAATTGGCGATGCTGCATACCCTGCGCCAGCAGGTCAGCAAACGCGACGGGCGGCCCAATGTGGCGCTGTCCGATTTCGTGGCGCCTGTCGGCATCCCCGATTATGTGGGCGGCTTTGTGGTGACCGCCGGGATCGAGGAAGTGGCGATCGCCGAAAGGTTCGCGGCGGCGGGGGATGATTTCAACGCGATTCTGGTCAAGGCGCTGGCAGACCGTTTCGCCGAAGCCTTTGCCGAACGGATGCACGAAAAGGTGCGCCGCGAATTGTGGGGCTATGCGCCGGACGAAACCTTGGCCCCCGCCGATCTGATCGGCGAGCCTTATCGCGGCATCCGGCCTGCGCCCGGCTATCCCGCCCAGCCCGACCATACCGAGAAAACCGCCCTGTTCCGGCTGCTGGATGCACAGGCCGCGACCGGTGTCACGCTGACCGAAAGCATGGCGATGTGGCCTGGATCATCGGTGTCGGGGCTTTATATCGGGCATCCTGACGCCTATTATTTCGGGGTGGCCAAGGTCGAACAGGACCAGGTGCTGGATTACGCCGCGCGCAAAGGCATGGATCTGGCCGAGGTCGAACGCTGGCTGGGGCCGATCCTGAACTATGTCCCGCAGCCAAAGCCAGCATTGGCGGCGGAATGACCGGCGCCCCCATCTTCCGAGCCTAAATATCCCCGCGCGGAGCGCTTTGCGGCTTTGCCGCAAAAAGGGGCGCTGCCCCTCGGCCCGGATAAATCCGGGCCTCACCCCGGAGTATTTGTGGAAATAAGAAGTCAGACAGCGACGGCGATCCGGCCCAGCGGGTTGGAACAGCAGGCAAGGATATAGCCCTCTGCGATATCCTCGTCCGAAATGCCGCCGTTATGGACCATATGCACCTCGCCCGCGGTCTTGCGGATCTTGCAGGTGCCGCAGAGCCCGAAGGTGCAGCCCGAAGGAATATTCAGCCCGTTGGCGCGCGCCACGGCCAGCACCGTGTCGGTCTCGGTGCAGGCGGCGACAACGCCCGAGGTGGTGAAGCTGATTTGCGCGCCGGTGTCGGCATCGGGGGTTATATCGTTGATTGCGGGCGCATCGGCGGGTTTTTCGACGGGGGCCTGAAAGTTTTCCTGGTGATAGCGGTCCATGTCATAGCCGAGCGCGTTCAGCATGTCGCGCACCGCCTGCATGAAAGGTTCAGGCCCGCAGCAGAACACTTCACGCTCCAGATAATCCGGCGCCATCAGTCCCAGCATGATCTGGTTCAGCCGCCCGTGATAGCCGTGCCAGACGCGGAACGGGTCGGGTTCCTTGACCGTATAGCGCAGTTGCAGGCCGGGCACCCGGTTGGCGAACTGGTCAAGCCTTTCGCGAAAGATGATGTCGGAGGGCCGCCGCGCGGCATGGACAAAGACGATATCGGGCATGTCACCGCTGTCCCAGGCCCAGGTCGTCATCGACATCATCGGCGTGATGCCCGACCCTGCCGAGATGAACAGGTATTTGTCCGCCGGATGCCGGTGAAAGCTGAAGATCCCCGCGGGACCGTAGGCCTTGATCTTCATGCCCGGGCGCAGATGGTCCAGCATCCAGCGCGTGCCGATGCTGTCCTGTTGCGCCTTGACCGTGAGCGAGATCGACAGGGGCCGCGAGGGGCTGGACGAGATCGTATAGGTCCGCTGCACCGCGCCACCCGGCACCGGCAGATCAAGCGTCAGGAACTGCCCCGGTTCATAGTCGAACCATGCCCCCGAAGGCGCCCGAAAGGCAAAGGTCGCCACATCGGGTGTTTCGGGGATGACCATGACGCATTCGAGCCATTCATCGTCCCGCCATGCGGCGGTGGTGCTGATCCGTGCGGGCGCGGGCATCTATTCGGCCGCCAGTGCAGGCTGCGGGGTCAGCCGCCCTGTCATCAGGCCGGCATACCAGTCCACGAACTGGATCACGCCTTCTTCCTGGATGGGGGAATAGGGGCCGGGTTCATAGGCGGGCGACAGGATCCCTTTCTGGTTTTCCTCGACGACTTGCCGGTCTTCGTCATTGGTGTTCAGCCAGACCTCGGTCAGGGTGTTCAGATCGTAATCCACGCCTTCGACCGCGTCCTTGTGCACGAGCCATGTCGTCGTCACCTCGGTTTGCGTGGCCGAGATCGGCAGGACGCGGAAGGTGATCGCGTGATCGCCCAGAAAGTGGTTCCATGTGTTGGGATAGTGATAGAACAAGAGCGTGCCTGCATCGTTGAACGGCATCGTGCCCATCCGTCTGGCCACGGCGGCCTTGGTCGACATCGTATAGCTTTCGGCATTGTTCAGCAAAGGCACCCGTGCCAGCCGCCAGCCCATGTCATCCGCATGGGTAAAGCGTGACGGCAGGCCCGCGGCCTCGCACCGTTTCCAATGGGTCAGGATTTCGGGGCTGGCCTCGTCAGGGCCGGACATGGCGGCGAATTTGGGATTGTCCGAGAAGGTCCGGCACAAAGACGGATGCGATCCCGAGCAATGGTAACATTCGCGGTTGTTTTCCAGCACCAGTTTCCAGTTGCCGTTTTCGACAATGGTCGAGCTATGCGCGACCTTGGCATCCTTGAGGCCGGAGGGGGCGAGGAAAGATGTCAGGTGCTTGGCCAGATCCGCGATCGGCGGTGGCACCTGGGCAAGGCAGACAAAGACCATCCCGCCCAGATCGACGCAATGGACCTTTTTCAACCCATGTGCTGCGGGGTCGAACC
This sequence comes from Loktanella sp., assembly GCA_017542965.1. Classification (GTDB taxonomy): domain Bacteria; phylum Pseudomonadota; class Alphaproteobacteria; order Rhodobacterales; family Rhodobacteraceae; genus Yoonia. The sequence continues at coordinate 186,176 of JAFWEI010000008.1, forward strand.
CGTCGCCCATGTCGCGGGCATAAAGCAGCTTGCCGTCCAGACCATAGGTCCATTGGTGATAAGGACAGACCAGATTGGGGGTCGATCCGGTTGTCGTCGCACATAGCCGCTGGCCGCGATGGCGGCAGACATTGTGAAAGGCGCGGATCATGCCATCGGCGCTGTGCACGATCACGACCGGATAGGCCCCGATCTGCAGCGTCGCAAAGGCACCCGGTTTAGGCAGCACGGGCGCGGGCAGGGCGAATAGCCAGTCGCGATAGAAGATATGGTCGAGATCGAGTCTATAGACACCATCGTCGCAATACAGGTCACGTTCCAGCGCATGCGCGGGGCGTCGGGTGGTCAGGCGGTCCAGCATCTGGGCTTGATCAAGCATCATACCTCGCTTTGTGCCGATCGTGGCACGTGAACAGGATGCGCGCCCGAGCAGGGCGCTGCGCAAAGGGGACTTTAGCCGCACTGCGGCACGGCAACCGCCGAAATACGACCTGCGGCCAGCAAACTGCGCCGCAGGGTGGGGGGGTGCCGCAGGATTCCGCCTTGTTGTTGCGATTCTGGACGGGGCGGGCGACGACTCGGGCCGCTTTGGCCGAATATCGCGTGAAATGCGCTCTGATGTGGCTTCGATTCTACCGCGTCCGCTGCGGTTTGTGCCTTCAGCACCTCTGCGAAGACCTTGTTTTGTGGGGCAAGGCGCTTGTTTTATTGGCGGTTGTCATAAATGTCCCAAGAAAATGCGCATTGCTGTCATTTTCCCGAAAAAACCCCTTGCGGGCTGGGTGCAGTAACCGTAGAACCCCCCTCACCGGCGGCGCAGAGATGCAGTGTCGGGGCGCTGGACGGGTTTGACGGGTCGGTAACGGTCTGGAAGGTTCGGAGGCGGTAAGAAGAA
>JAFWEI010000009.1:0-271382 GCA_017542965.1 Loktanella sp.
ATGGCGATCTTCGAATACATCAATGGTTTCTACAATCCGCGTCGACGGCACTCAGCACTGGGCTGGAAAAGCCCGGTCGCTTTCGAACGGAAGGTGGCTTAAAAGAGCACTTGGGGCGGCACAAAAACGTGACAGGTCCATCTTGCGCTGAATGCTACCTCTCAGGAGTGGAAGCGCTCAGTGCGCGAATGGCACGCCGTCAAAAGCCAATTCGCAATCATGTTCGAAGACCGCTTCCCAATGGCGTAACGAAATGCGCCAGGGCACAAAATTATGCACAGTCTCGACCTCGCCGTTCAGAAGCTCGTCTCGGAACCTGCCACAAGATGCGCGACCGCTTGCCGCTTCGCGGCGGGCGTCACCATTTTTTCCGAGCAGGTCCTTCAGAGCCGAATTGTCCAACATGGCGTCAGCGAGCAGCTTCTTGAGCTTGCTGTTCTCGTCCTCAAGCGCCCGAAGACGCTTTGCCTCGCTGACATCCATGCCGCCATACTTGGCTTTCCATTTATAAACGGTTGCATCGCTGACACCATGCTTGCGGCACAGATCAACCACGGAAATCCCGTCCTCATGCTCTTTCAGGATGCCAATGATCTGGTCTTCGTTAAATCTGCTGCGCTTCATCTCTGGTCCTTTCGTTTGGGCCAGAGTCTATCTCAAACTGGATTAGATACAGGGGGCAACGTCACATGGGCACGGAACGCCGGATCACCCGATAGAAATACGAGCATCTGGTGGACGAGATACGCGATCGCCTGCGCAGCGCCGGTGATCCGATGACCCTGCGAAGCAACACGGTCGAGCATCCTTTCGGGACGATCAAAGACTGGATGGGCACCATCTATTCCCTGATGCACCGCCTGAACAATGTCCGCACCGCAATGACGCTGAACGTGTTGGCCTATGTTATCAAACACATGGTCGCCTTGGTCGGAATCAAGCGATTGGTGGCGGCCATTCCCGGCTGATAGGGTGAAAATCACCCTCACAACGAATGAAATTGCGCCATTGGCGCCATATCCCCGCTCCTGCTGGGCGCTCAGAACCCAGTTAGCTCCGAGCCCTGACCGCAAACCCTCCAGACCAAAGGCTTCCCGTGGCGCAGGAGTTTCCGCACAGCCTAAGCCCAAAACGGACGTTCAAACAACAAGGCCTGACTTTCCGCAATGGCAACATATCACTCCCTGACAATGAAGACAGAAAGCCGTCAAAGCCGTTGCTGGCCAAATTCCGCTCGATAACTGCGGGGAGTCGTGCCCACGACACGAACGAATGTGCGTGCAAAATGGGCCTGGTCTGCAAAGCCCGCGATGAAGCCGATCTCTGCCAATCCAGGGCCGTTGGCGTTGCACAGGTGCGTGGCCGCAACCTCGACTCTTGCTTCAGTCATGAGGCGAGAGAACGAAACCGACCTCTCGGTCAGGCGACGTTGCAGGGTGCGGGGGGAGGCCCCGGTTTCGGCGGCCAGACTGGCAACCGTCCAGCGGCGCGCCGGGTCAGCCACCAAGCGCTTTCGCAGGGATGAAATCGGATCGGGGTCCGGACCTGTGGCGGTTTCCGCGGCTGCCTTGGGCTTGCCCGTTGCTGTGAGTATTACGCTGCCGACGGCTTGTCTCACATCCGGGCAATGCCACTTGCCTTGGCTGCGCCAGACAGGACCCGTCGCGTCGGCCAGCGTCACGGCCGCCGATCCGATCATTTCGGAGAGGACCGTAAGAAGGCCCAGAACCAAGAGGCTTTCCGCCAGACTGGGCGGCAGGCCACTGTCTCGTGCTTGATGCGTCAGGCGAAAGATGTCCGCCCCAAGTTGCTCTGCGGCTACTTTGTGCCGCCCGTGGCTGAAACGCTCCAGCCGGTGCCAGCGGTCCATGAGATCGGGTATGTCCTTCGTATGCGTCAGTGCCTGCACCACAGGCTCAGGTGCCATCGATGGCGCAGCGTCTGCAATGGAAAGGATCGCCAGCGGGCCATGGCACGCAAGGACTTCACTCAGCACATCGCGCTTGGATGCGAGAGGCACATGCGCGGTCGCGGATGTGGGCACCGGCACAGAGATACCTTGCCGGGACAGCCCGGCTGCGACCAGCCGCATCATAGCGGCTGACGCAAAATCGGTTCCGTCGATTGGTCGCGTCATGCGGGCTGCTCCCTTCGGACCACAGCATAGACCGAAGCGGGTGGCATGTTCAAAGGAACGAAGGTCCGGCGCTGTGCCACAAGACCCAAACAGGAAAGAATCGTCGCCGGGATCGGACATCGGTGTCCATAGGTGAACAGGCGCAGTTCGTGATCCGGCTTGAGAACAGTCATGCACCCCGCCACGATCCGCAGCACCTTGGCCGGTGGCATTGAAAGTAACGGCAGACCGCAGATGACCAGGTCCACAGTCCTAAGGCCAAAGGGGGTGACATGGCTGACGCGCGCCGCATCGTCGTGGATCACCGCGACATGCGGGAACCGCAGCTCCAAGGCTGCGGCAAAGCTCTTGCTCACCTCAATCACGGCAACTTGCGCCGACGGAACCCCGCGCCGCAGCAGGGCCGCCGTGAACACTCCTGTGCCGGGACCCAGTTCGATCACTGGCCCACAGGTCGCCGTCAGGCCCTGCGTCATGGCGTCTGCAAGTCTCGCACTTGAAGGGGCGACGGCCCCGACACGCAGCGGGGCCCGTAGCCACTCGCGCCCGAATAACCAAGGTGAGGCCAAGGATTGCCCTGCACGAAACTGGCTGGCGCCGTCCTTCCTCATGTCGCGAAGTCCTCGGCCCTCACCGGAAACTGCACCGGGCGTCGCCCTGTCGCCGCCCGGATCGCGTTGGCGATAGCGCCGGGTCCTGCGACCATCGCGGTCTCTCCCGCGCCTTGCGGCGGGCGGTCACTCTGAATCAGATCGACAGTAATGAGTGGAACATCGGTCATGCGCGGGATCGGGGCATCCGCAAAGGTACGCGCGGTCACATGCCCGGCATCTGTGGGCAGATCGTCACTCAGCACCATGCCGAGGCTCCAGACAAGATTGCCTTCGCATTGCGCTCGGACCTGGTCGGGGTTGATGACCAGCCCACAATCATGCACGCACCACAGCCGCGTGACCCGCGCCCCGCCACGGGCGTCGACGACGACATCGGCCACCGCGGCTGCATGGCTGGTGTCCTTGTAGGTGCCGCAGGCGATACCGCGCCCCAGGCGCAAGCCATCGACCGGGGCAAGCGCGTTGCCCCAGCCTGCAATCTCGCCCACCCGCTCAAGAACTCCTGCCAGAAGCGGGTCTGCGACATGCGCAAGACGGAACGCCAAGGGATCCACGCCCGCGACAAGCGCCGCCTCATCCATGGCGCATTCGATGGCCAGTGCATTCGGTCCTGCACCCAAGCCCCGCCATGGGCCAGTATGAACAGGCAGCCGCACCATGTCATAGGACGCGCGGGCGCGACCCAATACATAAGGGGCGGCCATGCCACGCGCCACGCCACCATCGCCCGCAAACATATCCGTCCCACGCTGCATCCAGGACGGGACAACAGCGGCGGTGAACATGATGTGCGAACTCATCTGCGCATGATCCCAATCGGTGATCCGCCCTTGGGCTACGCGTGCCTTGATCCGGTGCGACGACGGCGGGCGGTGGAAACCGAGCGCATACTCCTGCGCTCGCGTCCATTGCACCTTGACCGGACTGCACGTCGCAAGCGTCAACGCCGCGGCCTCGGCCTCGACCGTGCAGATCGTCTTGCCGCCGAAGGCTCCGCCGATCCGGCAGGACTGGACCGTGACCGTTTCGAGTGCAAGCCCAAAGGCATCGGCCAGAAAATCGCGGATATAGAAAGCATCCTGCGTTCCGGCCCAGACCTGCAGCGCGCCGTCCTGCCATGAGGCGACCGCCGCGCGCGGCTCGATGGGGCCATGGGCCGCCATGGGAACATCAACGCGCAGGTCAACATCCCAGGCGCCATCTTCCGGCGTGCCGACCAGAACCACATGCGGCAACGCACCGACAGACAGGCGGGAATCCAAGTCGACCGCCAGAACAATATCCGACCGCGCATGCGGGGCGGCAATCGACCACTCGATTTCCAAGGTCTCTGCGATGGCCTCCAGCGCGCCGAGCCGGGCCGCGACAATGCCAAGCCCATGAGCCTCGCCGATGGGCGGACCGCAGTCTTCGACCACCGCAATAAAGCCCGGCACCGCGCGTGCGGCCTCAATGTTCCAGTGCAAGGGGCGAGACTCCACCTCGATGGAAGCAGGGGCCCGCAGAACGCGCCCATATTGCATCCCCGGCAGGCGGACGTCTGCAGCGTATATCGGCGCGCCGGTGACGATCTCGCGGCCTTGGGTGATTTCGGGGCTGGCACCGATCAGACCACCGGCGCGAAGGCTTCGCAGATCAGCCACAGTCCGGGGCGTCGCGATTACCTGTCCGGCAACCTGTCCCGCCGCCAAGGCATCGCGCAGGGCGGCGCAGGCCTGTGCCAAGGGTTCGGCGAACAGCATCACGGATTCACTGCCCACCGTCGCCTTGACGCGGTCCATGTCGGTTGCGTGCAGCACCACATTGACGAGGTTCCATTCAACCCCGAGTTCGGTGCAGGCGATCTGCTTCAGCGCGGTCGCGATGTTCTGCCCCATCTCGGTGCGGGGCAGGGTCAGGGTGAACCGCCCGTCCCGGTGGGCAATCCAGCCAAGCGCTGTCGCGGCATCGGGTTCAGGGCGCTTTGGAATGACGGGGGCTTGGCTCCAGACACCAGCGCCTGCGCCGATTAGGGCGAACAGCCCACCACCGGCAGCGGCCAGAAACGCGCGCCGCCGCATCAGAGCGACCCCGCCGCAGACAGGATTGCCGCCCGGATCCGAGGATAGGTGCCACACCTGCACAGGTTTGCATCCATCGCCGCGTCGATCTCGTCTGCCGAGGGATCAGGCGCCTGTTCCAGAAGCGCCACCGCCGCCATGATCTGCCCGGCCTGACAATAGCCACATTGCGGCACAGCGTGGTCCAGCCAGGCTTGTTGCACTGGATGCAAAGTATCGCCCTTGGCCAGCGCTTCGATGGTGCGGACTCTCAGGCCGTCCACGTCGCCCGCCCTTGTGATACAGGCGCGCGCGGGCACCCCGTCGATGATGATCGTGCAGGCCCCGCAGATACCAACCCCGCAGCCGAACTTGGCACCCATCAACCCGAACTGTTCCCGCAACAGGAACAGGAGGGGCTCATCCGCCCAATCGGCTGGGATGTCGTGGTTTTGACCGTTGAGATTGAATGCCATGCGTTGCTCCCGTTGGTCGCTTGAAACGGCAGATAAGGCTCGGGCGATAAATGGTCTTGAACGATCACGCCAAACGACTGAAAAATCGTCAACGTACCGCATGAGCGCACTCATAAACATTACGCATAGCCATGTTTTCCGTAAGCGTTTCCTGCCGCCCACCTTCCGTCTGTGATCGTGATGGGTTCATTGGACCCTGTTGATTGTTGGACTGGATTTTCTCCATGGAGACTGCATTTGAGGTTCTCCCGGTTGGTGGCCGGGGTCGTCGGAACCGGAAATGGCCGGATGAGCTGAAAGCACGGATCGTGGCGGAGACGCTGTTGCCGGGCAGCACGGTGAATGCTGTAGCGCTGCGGCATAGTGTGCCTGCGAACCATCTATCCTCCTGGCGGACGCTGGCGCGGACCGGACGGCTGGTGCTACCTGCGCCGGAAGATCCTGCGGAATTCGCGTCTCTGATCGTTGGACCAGTTGACGAGGCCCCGCTTGGAAAAACGTGTGCGGGGGATCGGCCGGAGATTGTGATGGGCGTAGTCGTGATCCGGCTGGAAGCCGGGGCCTCAGCGGAACGGATTGTATCGGTCGTGCGCGGCCTGGAAGCCAGCCTGTGATGTTCCCGTCAAACCGCGTGCGTGTTCTTGTCTCGACGCAACCTGTCGACTTCAGGAAAGGTCATGACGGTCTGGCGGCAATCGTGTCGTCGGTGCTGCGCAAGGATCCTTTCACCGGCACAGTCTTTGTGTTCCGCTCGCGCCGTGCCGATCGGCTGAAGCTTTTGTATTGGGACGGCACCGGATTGGTGATGGCCTACAAGCGGTTTGAACCGCCCCGGGTTTACCGGAGAGTAAAACACTCAAAGGATGAACCCTATGACAAAGAAGCGACATACCACCGCCTATCCGGCCGAACTGCGTGAACGTGGTGTTCGGTTTTTCAGAGAGAACCGTGCTGACTATGCCAGCGACACGGCAGCCACAACGCCCTTGACCAAGACGGATACTCGACCGCCCGTTTCGCAGATGATCATGTTCATCGACGATCACCGTCGTGCCCACGGTGTCGATCCGATACACCGAACGGCTGGCCGAGGCTGGGATTGAAACTTCGGTGGGCAGCGTTGGTGACAGCTACGATTGTGAATGTGGTATTGCGGCTTGATGGCCTGACCCATGCTACGATTGACTGTTGCGCAATGCTGTCTTTCTTCTGACCCTGCGCGACAGCGGCGTCCGTTTCCTAGCCGTCGACATGCCTGAAGCAAATGACCTCACTGTCGGCATCATGGCGTTGGTCGCTCAGCAGGAACGAGAGGCCATCTCGCTGCGCACCAAAGAGGCGCTGGCCGTCGCGAAAGCTCGTGGCGTGAAGCTGGGTAACCCAAATGGTGCTGCGGCGTTACAACGTGCTGGTAAAGGGGGCGAACTGAACCAAGCAGGTTTCTAGGAAACTAGGGGCACCTCACTTCTATAACTACCAACGCCCACACTCAGCCTCTGGCGGCAGGCCACCAGCCGTGGTCTATTGGTTGAGAGAAAACAAAACCCAACCCAATTAGCAGTTGCAAAAAGTCGCTCAATTATCGCAACAACCTGTCCAGCCGATTGGGAGCAACTCAAAAATCATCAACGGCCCTGAGGCGCTTAAGCTTTCAGGTATTTTCTCCGGCCGTTGCTTTATCCCAACGACCGGAGAATGAGTGTTGTGTCCATAAGGATCGCAACGCATGTTTTTCCAGTACTTTGATAAGTTTATCTGCTCGATCAATCCCTTAAAGAAAATTTTAGTTAATTTTTGATGATTATTTTATTAATTAAAAGCAGTGAGCTAACCCCTGTTTCATAGACAGCGGTTGGCGGGCATCAACAACTCTCAGATGTTGTGTGCCTCATCCGAATGGCAACGCGTAAGCAAGCGACACAATCTACGTGAAGGTACAGCATTCAGGCGCGGTGACTATTTCAGCAACCCGATAAGGTCAGGGCTTAGTGGTTTCGGTTCCTGGGTGTGAATCACCGCCCAAAACCAGAGCGGTGACCCACGGCGATCAGGAAGGTGCTGCCTGGAATGGGCATTTCGACTGTACCTGCGATCACCCCAACGTCCTGCTCAACCAGCTCAGCACCTTGGAACGCTGCGCCCTGCACAACGGCAATGTCCACAGCGCAGACGGCTGTCGTCTGTCACGCCCGCGCCATCACCTTCCAGCTGGCCGTCACCGGCCCGATGGTGCGCGCCAGACGCGCCGCCATCCCCCGATAGCAAGCGCCTAAGTCATGCGCATGACCACGATCCAGATCCAAACGGGACGAAAGCGGCTGGACAGGTCTGCCCGCTGTGTTGAAAACCACCGCTGCCTGACCACAACCTGAAGCGTTACGACCCAAGCCGCCCGATTCCAGCAGCCTGCACGACCGTAGATGACGCTTAGGGCGAAATTTCTCTTATATATAGAGTATTAAGACGATTTTAACATCCGACGGCTATGCCACTGGGGGAATGTTGGCAAAACTAAAAGTTGCAAGGAACAAATTGATGAACCCCAAAAAGAAACTCGGCGTCATAGCAGCAGCAATAGTCGTGGCCTCACAGATCGGCTTTGCCTCCACCGCCGTCGCTGCGCCGAACGCCGCCGATGCACGCATCGTCGTTCAGCTGCTAGAGAACGCTGATATATCGGGGTTGCGCGCCTACCTCGAGGCGAACCCCCAGGCGATGGTCGGCGACAGCGCGCTGGCCTTGGCCCTTGCGGGGTTCTACGCGCGGACCAGCAGGCCCAATGCGTTCGAAGCCATGAGGGGATTCGGTGCTGGCGAGTTCCATAACGTCTGGTTAGCCGCCAGCATGTACTGATCCTGGCCATTTGGAGAATTTTGGAAGAATTACAAATTGTAAGGAGCAATCTGATGAACACCAAAAAGAAACTCGGCGTTATAGCGGCAGCAATGGTCGTAGCCACACAGATCGGCTTTGCCACCACCGCTGTCGCTGCTCCGAACGCCACCGATGCACGCATCGTCCTTCAGCTGCTACAGAACAAAGATATATCCCGGTTGCGCACCTACCTCGAGGCGAAACCCCTGGCGATGGCCGGCGACCACCCGCTGGCCGTGGCCCTCGCACAGTTCTACGCGCAGGCCACCACGCCCAATACCTTCGGCGTCATCCGCGTCAATGATAGCGCGTTGAAAAACATCTGGTCAGCCGCCCGCATGTACTGATCCGGATTTACCGGAACCCGACAGGAACGTCCGGGACGCGATTTCCGGGCGTTTCAAATTTCACCTCCCCTACAGCGCCAGAAAGGCCACCCCGAATGATCTCCCGGCGTCCGGCCCGCAAGCCGAAACTCTCCCTCCTGATCGATCCGCGCTTTTCCGGGGGCACTTCTTCCGCAGTGGCGCGCGAGTTGTTTGCCCTCGCGCCGCATGTGGACCTCCAAGTCTTCGCGCTCGAAACAAGGATGTTCAAAGGGCGTCACGTCAATCCCAAGCTTCAGGATGCGCTCGACGATCTCGGCCTAAATCTGATCTGGAACCCGAAGGTCGTTCGCGGCGAGTTCGTTGCCATTCACAATCCCTCCTTCCTCAAGTTCGATGTGGGCTTGGACCTCAAAATCGTCTGCGACACCGCCTTCGTCGTCACGCATGAAAACTTCCTGCGGCCCTGCGGCAAGGAAGGTTTCGACGTAAAGCTGTGCCTCGATCTCTTGGATCGCGCGCTGCTGTGCAAGCGCCAGATCCTCGTGCCGGTCTCCGGCTACAATGGCGACGGCGTCAGGCAGTGGATGCAGGACAACCTGCCAGTGGGGTCCCGCTGGAGCTTTGCCGACTTCCGCTGGTTCAATATCTGCGACTTCGAGACCGGTCCGCCCTGCGCGCAGCCGCGGGATCGCCGAGGCCGCCATTCGCGTGCCGGGTTCGAGAAGTTCCCCGCCCTTGATGTGATGAACCGGACCTTCCCGGCGCATGCCGAACACTGCGCCATTCTTGGCGGGGACAGTTTCCTGCTCGATGCAGACCAGGTTCCCGACCATTGGAAGGTTTATCCCTTCGGAGACATGCCTGTTGACGAGTTTCTCGAAGGCATCGATTTCTTTGTCTACTACACGCACCCCCATTTGCAGGAGAGCTTCGGCCGCGTCATCGCAGAGGCGATCGCCGCCGGCAAGGTCGTGATCACGGACGCAAGAACCGGCCGAACCTTCGGCGATGCGGTGATCTGCTGCGACCCCGCGGATGTCGACGGCATCATTGCCGATCTTGTGGCCGATCCTCAGCGCTACCAGGACTTTGTTCTGCAGTCGCAACAAAGCCTTAAGCGCTTCGGAAGCCAGGTTTTCGTCGCCCAGACCCTCGCGAAATTTCTCGAAGCCAAGGAAGCCGTTCATGATCTTTTTTGAGACCACGGGCAGTAAGCCCGAGAACATCGACACGCTCGCCGTTCTTGTCAACCAGCTTCGCCTGGCCGGCGTCGATGCCGCCATTCCGGTCAATCGCAGCTTCTACTCCTTTTCGCACTACCAGCAGTTCGATCTTGCTCACCTGGTCACGGACCAGAGCCCGCGGGACGGCGACCGCCTTGTCCTGATCGAGGCACACAAGCTGAACGACGCCTCCCTCATCGCTCTGCGTCAGCGTCACGGCAGCGCATCGATCTCGTGCCTGGCCGTCGGCCCCTTCGAGAGCCGTCAGTCCGAGATCGGCACGCGGGCAACGCTCTCCTACGTGCTTGGTCAGGATCCCGAGATCCTGTCGACCTCGGGGAAAGCCGCCGTAGGCCCGGACTGCGTTGTCCCCGTTATCGGCGTGGCAGGCAATCGCCCCAACCGGGCGGCAGGCGAGCTGCCGACTGTCCTGCTCTGCGATCCTGACCTCGAAGATCCGAACCTGAGGTTCCTCGCCTCGTCGCGGAAGTTCAAGGTCATCATCGTCACCCGCGGCAAGGACAAGCAGGACTGGATCGCGAAGCACGGCACCGCGATCGCGGTCTATCACTACAGCGAGATTCTTCCCTCGCACCTGGCGTGCATGGTCGATGTGTTCGCCACCTTCAGCGGCGCCTCTGACAACTACCGCGTCCAGACCCTGATCGCGAACCTCGTCGCCGGCGGCGCCATCCTCGTCGACTGCTCCGAGAATCTTGATCATGCGTCGACCCAGAAGCACTTCATCCGCGGACCGCGCGACGCCATCGGCCTTCAGAGCCACCTGACCTCGGAAATCATCCCGAACCTTTCGGTTCTGCGTCAGGCCGTCGCAAAGGAAACGGCCTGGCTCACCGCCCAGAACGACCGCATGATCGCACGGCTTGCCGGCGAGATCGCGAGCGTGCCGGCGATGGCGTCCACGCCTGCCGCTGAGGGCCCGCGTCGCGTGGTGATCGTTCCGACCAACGGTGTCGGCCTTGGCCACGCCCAGCGCACGTCGCTCATCGCCACGGATCTCGATCGCTCGGTCGTGGACCCGGTCTTTGCCGCGTTCCCGTCGTGCATCAAGATGATCAACTCCTACGGCTTCGATGCGATACCGCTGGTGAGCCGGTCAGGCTACCATGCCGAGGCCCACGCCAATGACATGGTGAACTACCTCCGGCTCAAGAGCCTGGCCGATGGCGCCTCGACCCTGGTCTTTGACGGCGGCTATGTCTTCGACTCGATCTACCGCACGATCCACGACCAAGGCCTGAACGGGATCTGGATACGCCGCGGCATGTGGCAGGCTGGCCAGGACAACTCCATCTCGCTTGATCGCGAGAAGGTCTTTGGGCGTGTGATCGTCCCGACAGAGGCTTTCGAGGAGCTGAACCAGTCCTACTCGGACGGCGATCATATTCGTAATGTCGGACCGATTGTCCAGACGATGGGGATGACCGAGAAGAGGCGTGCCAAGATGCGCGCCGCCCTCGAGAAGAAGTTCGCCCGCTCCTTTGACAAGCTCGTCGTCACCATGCTCGGCGGCGGCGTGGCGGCCAAGCGCACGGCACAGATCCAGGCGATCTGCGGCATGATGGAGGCCCGCAAGGACACGCTCCACCTCGTCGTCGTCTGGCCGACGGCGACCGTGGAGGCCGGGACCTTTACCTGGCGCAACACGCGGGTGGTCAAGACCCATCACGCGAGTGCCTTGGTGGCCGCAAGCGACCTCTACATCTCTGCGGTCGGTTACAACGCGTTCCACGAGGTCCTCTACAACGAGGTGCCGACGATCTTCATGCCGCAGATGAGCAGCTTCATGGACGACCAGCGCGCCCGCGCGATGGCCGCTGTAGAGCGTGGGCTGGCCGCGATGGTCGAGCCCGAGCAGCTCATGGCGCTCCGTCAGGAGGTCACGGCCTTCCTTGACAGCGGCAAGTCGACCGACATCCGCGAGCGGCTGAAAGGCTGGTCGCGTCCCGAACCCGGCAACCGCGCCGCAGCAGCCCTCATCGAGGAGATGACACAATGAATGCCGAGCACTGGGGCAATGTCATCGCCCGCATCACACGTCAGGACGCGATCAACATCGACGACCTGACCGGCCCGATGGATCTCCGCCGCAACCCGGTCGGTCGGGCGATCTTTCCCGACGCGGTCCAGCTCCCTGTCGAGGGGATGCCGTTCAACTCCGAGGACATGGCCGCCATCGGGTGCCGCATCAGCGAACCCCGGGAAGATATAGTTCAGGTCGCTTTAAGCCTTGCAACGCTGGCGATGGAGAAGGAGGTTGAAGTGATCATCTTCAACCACCTCGACCACTGCGGCCTCGAGCGCTTCGGTTTCCGCTGCGAGCGCATCACTGGCGACACACCGGAAGAACGAGAAGCCTGTGAAGAGCAGATCCGCCGCTTCTGGGGCATCGACTTCGTGATGTGATTGCGCGCAGCCGGGCCTCCAGAAAGGCCAACTGATCATGTGTGGCTTCCGCGATGAAATCTAGCCGCTGCAGGTCCGAGGTGTATCGTTCATCGAGTAACCGATACCGCTCAAGCAACTCCTCAATGGCAATCAGTTGTGACTCCGCACGGCGTTGCAAAACGAGTTGCTCGCGACGTTCATCTCTCAAGCGTGTCCGCTCACCCATCCCAGATGGCAGCGGCTGTTTCTTAGGAAGGCCGCAACATACTTCGCGCGAGAGTCCCGTTGAAGTATGGTTTCGTCCGGGCTCATCGATCCGCGTTTTCGGTTCGGTCAATGTGCCGTGTGCTTATGGTCCACGTCAGCGGATTTTATGCATGGCTTAAAGAACCGTTAAGCCAGCGTGCACAGGACGATGAACGGCAGACAGAGTTGATCCGACAGGCTTGGGAAGACAGCGGGAAGGTCTATGGTTATCGCAAGCTGACCGACGATCTGCGCGATCAGGGGGAACGGGTTTCCCAGAACCGGGTCGCCCGGTTGGCCAGCTTGGCTGGCATTTCAGCGCAGATCGGATACCGGCGCCGCCCTGGCCGATACCCGACACGCGACGCTGCACGGCAGGACGTCTTCGAATACATCGAGATGTTATACAACCCGAAGCGCAAGCACACGAACAACGGCATGCTGTCACCCGTTGACTTCGAAACCAGACAGCAGAAACTGAACCAAGCAGGTGTCTAGGAAACTAGGGGCACCTCAGAACGTTGATCAGGTTAATCGGCTAGGAAGTTGCCAATCACGATGCCATCATCTCCTTGCACCAAGACCATGCCCCCAACTTCGTCTGATCTGCGAAGTGCAGGATCATAACCAAAAAAAGCGCCCTGAGATGAGGCGACCGTATTCGCACCTGTGATAAAAATCACTGAGCTGTTCTGCAAAGTTGTGATTGTTCCCCCTGAAAACTGGTTGCCTGACATGACCATGTCACTGATGGTGATAGCGTCAAATGGTGCATCGGTCGTCAATCCGGTCCTCATGTTGGAAGCAACAAAGCGATCCATCGTGACGTTCACACTGCCAGACCCCGAGAAATCAGCATCGACTATGCTTTGGCCCTGTAAGGAAAATCCTTCGTTTGCGGTGACGACGACGACGTCCGACCGACCAAAGTAAGTTGCCGACCCAGACGTTGGAATATCCGCTGGCCGCGTGAGAACACCGAGAATACCGACACTGTCAAATCTAACACCATTCACGGCATACGCTTGGTCAAAGACTCTCAGTGCGGTATAGTTTTGAAAAACAGGGCGTAATGACAGAGTGGAATGACCGTCTGAAATTCTGTCGGCCCTGTCAAATCCGTCATCGTCAACAAGCGTGTAGCTGCCATCCGAAACCACTGTTGCGCGTGTGTCATGATACTTCGTGCCAGTCAAAGTCACCATCTGCAGTTCACCAGTTGCCGCATTTGAACGAATGGCTGTCCCACCCAATACGTTTTGCGTCTCATCGTTTGGGTGAGATTCTGAATAGGGATAGGGGGGGTCCTGTTCAAACGGATCGCCCGCGCCGCCGACGCAAGCAGTTAGCAAGACCGCTGCGCTGCCGAGTGAAAAAAAGCGGAGAGTTTTTTTCATTTTGCTGCCCCAGATCATCCAAAAAAGAAGTCTTCGACAGTCAAATGATCGACCCTGACACCATAGAAATTAATACTCGTCCCTTCCGCGCTGAAGACCGCGCCATCGGCCCCTTGATGCAGATACGAAGAAATGTTGTCTGCATCCACGTTAGAAAATTCTAAAAGGTGTACCTTGTCGATGCCTAGTTGAAAATCAGCACCAGTTGCGTATGCGCGATAGCCAGAAGCACCAAATTCAACCTTGTCCAAATCGAATGCCGCGATTGTGTTGCTGCCTTCGTTCGGCTTGAAAACAAAGGTGTCAGCGCCCAACCCGCCCATCAAGAAATCATCTCCGGCGCCACCGATCAACGTGTCGGATCCGCCGATAAAACCGGCTGCATCGCCACGAAGAACGTCATTTCCGTCGCCGCCATTCAAGACATCGCTCTGAAAGCCCCCAACAAGAAGGTCGCTGCCCGAGCCGCCATACATGACGTTGATACCCGAGAACGCATGCAATTGATCGTCCCCGCTGCCGCCTTTCATAACGTTGTTCCCAAGTCCGTCGATGATTAAATCATTGCCTCTGTTACCCTCTAGGTAATCATTTCCTGAACCACCATAAATGATGTCATCACCGTCGCCCCCCCAAATCATATCGTCGCCAGGGCCACCGAAAAGCAGGTCGTTGTCGATCCCACCAGCGATTAGGTCATTACCAAGCCCACCGTAGATGGTGTCATTGCCGGAGTTGCCATCGATGACATCATCGCCATCGCTGCCGTACATCACCTGTGCCCCCGACGAATCCATGTCGTGTACGTTGTTCTTGGATCCGAAAATATGTGCAGCTTCTTTGCTACCAGTTTCAGCGTAAACGACCATTCCCGGCGGGTTCCAATTCAGGTTCAGTTCATCAACGCGATCTTGATAAAACTCCCACGGAACAAAGTTCATGGGATTTTCATATTGAACTGTTGGTGCAGACTGCAGCAATGCGATTGAATCCGCTCTCAGAAAGTGTCTCTCTTCTCCGGTCAGACCTGAAGTTCCGTTCACGAGGTCACGCGCCCCGTCGAGAGCATAGAAGATACGATCCCCGATCGCGAGAAAGTACTGCTTCCCAAGGTTCTCGGCCCTGAATTCGGGATGATCTACCTCGATGACCCGAACGTTGATTGAGGCACCGCTTGGCAAAACAATGATTGCTGGCAAATTCGCCAGATCGATCACAGTATCTTCGATCAAAATCCGGTCCGACGTAGGGTCGAAATCGTCCAGTCGTCCAATAATGGGTGAAAGGTTTTGCTCTATGTTTTTAAATTGAAACGTGTCGCGGCCATGCCCGCCATAGGCGTGATGACCCTGCGTGCCAAGCGCATCGGCAATCTTGGTGACATCAAGGATCATCCAATCGTCACCAGTGGCTCCGAACATATGGATCTGGCCGCTGTTTGGGACAGACGCTTCTAGGATATCGTCTCCGCCGAGACCGACCAGTCCAGTACTGGCGTGTCCGCCCACGCTGGAATGGCGATGGTGGATCAGGTGATCGTTCCCGGCTCCCCCTGTTATTCTGTGAGTCGTGAAATCATCTCTGACCGTATTGTCAGGTGTCGGCGCCGTATATGTCACAAGATTTCCCATTACCTATAAAGGAATTCTTTCCTTTGTTTCGGAGGATTTTTCAGTCAGCATAAGTAATCTAGGGCTGTATGAAATTTGCACGTCAAGATAGCAATACGATGCATTATCACACCAATAGCGATATTTCATACTGCCTCGATCTTTGATAAACTATTAAAATCGCCGCGGATGTTCAGTCAATTTTTCAAAAATTAAAGAAATTAAGTTTTTAATTGATTTTTGATATTTATAATTTTAACAAATCAATGGGAAATTCATGGATTAATCTCAAAAAGTTAGAGCTTTTCGAAATGTCCGTTCTTTCCGCCTCGTACATGCACGATGAAGCAGCCGCTTTCGCACACGTCAAAAGCATCATCTGGGCCAGCGGCACAGTCTGCCCATATTGCGGCGTTGTGGATCGCGCTTACAAGTTGGAAGGCGTTCGCAGCAAAGCCAGCAAGAAAAACCCAGAAGGTGTTGAACGCCACGGACTGTGGAAGTGCCGCGAGTGCCGTGGTCAGTTCACTGTGCGCAAGGGCACGATCTTTGAGGAAAGCCACCCGCTTCGTCCGCTCGAGCAGAGTGAAGTTCACAGCGTCCGTGCCGCGCTTCAGGGACATTTTGTCCCCCTCAGGTATCAGTGTAAGGCCACTCCATTCGAGACCTCGGGCCAGCCCATCGAGGATGACGACGGCGCGCTCGGTGCACGTTGAACTGACGATGACGCCGCAGTGCCCGGGACCGTTGGCGCTGACCACGCCATCGCTGTCCGGCTTTTTTGTGCGAAGTGCTTTTGCGGTCTTTGCAACGGTTGGATGGGGGATTGTGACCATAGACAGGGGAACGTCGGAAGCTTCATTTTCCGATGCTCCGCGGCCTTGACGCTCGGCTTTACGCTTCATGGCAAGTTCAACGATGCTGTCGGGGAGCGATGAAATCGCACCGCGAACAATGACCTGATCAAGGCTACGATCCTTCCATTCAAGGAAGGGCGGCACCTTCGGTCGCTATCCGGCAGCCACCTTCGCGTAATAGCCTCGCGGCGGTACGGGAATGCGGTGGCGACCGCAGACCTTCGCCAGACCTCGGTCGGAGATGCCGAACTCAATGGCCAGCGTCGATATCGGCTTGCTCCAAACAAGAGCATATAGATCACAGCGGGTAATTGTTCGTGGTTGCTGCATGTGCTGGTGCAGCTAGGAGAGGCGTCCGATAAGCTCAGTCCGCGAGGTCAAACTCAACATCAACGCAGAATCGGGGCGTGGATGACCTGTCGGTAACCGTTGCTTATGAAAGAGGAAGAACATCATAAGCAATAATGCCATGCTCAACCCTTTCGATACTGTTCTCCGGCAGCACTCAGCGCGGTGCGCTCGAACGCTTATACGTCTTCAATCCTGTAAATCACACGACAGCCGATTTTCACTAACGGAGATACGTCCCCGACCCAGCGCCACCGTTCCAGCGTCTTCGGGCTGATTTTCTAGCGTGCTGGCGCCTCTGTCTGGTTCAAACAAATTTCACGCATCTTCTACTCCTTTCGCGCGCCCCCACATGGGCGCAGGGGAACGAAGACGTCAGGGAAAACGATATTTAAGTCAGATAGTTGCCTGTCCTCTTGCGGGTTCTACCTGTTTGATTGGGCTCAGAGAAGGTTTGACCGCAGTCGCGTTTCCTCCGCCAGATGGCAAATCATCCGATGCATGATGCGGCGCGTTATTTGTCGCGGTTGCGATCTGTGCGTCACGCCCCAGTTGGCCAACAGGGTTGCTTTCCCGCCGCATGAACAGCCGGACAAGGTGACGTGTTGATCCTGCATGCCACGATCAATCACGGGGTTTCGCATCCAGATAGGTGGCAATATGTCCAGCCAGCCATCGGTCGGAACCGACAGATCAGAACACCCGTCGTCCCGCACTATAGGTCTGTTGCACCATTGCGGTATCGTCCAGCAGGCTGAACACGACCAGATCGGCCCGCTGTCCGGGGGCCAGCCTGCCACGGTCCTGCAATCCGGCGGCCTGTGCGGGGGCGGTGGTGACCGTCGCCATCCCGCGCGCCAGATCGTCCCAGATCAGCCCCAGCCGCACCGCCGCCAGCAACAGCGACGCAGGCACATAATCGGATGACAGAATATCCAGCCGGTCGCGCGCCGCCAGATCGGCAGCCGCCACATTGCCCGAATGCGACCCGCCCCGGATCAGGTTGGGCGCGCCCATGATCGTGGCGATCCCATGCGCATGACAGGCATCCGCCGCCGCCACGCTGGTGGGAAATTCCGCCAGCGTCACGCCGTGGCCATGGCTGGTTGCGACCTGTGCTTGGGTCGTATCGTCATGGCTGGCCAGGACCGCGCCAAGCCGGTTTGCCGCCGCGACCGTCGCCGCCTCATGCGCCGCGCCATATTGCGCCTGCAACCCGTAAAGGAAATCGACATAGCCTGCGAATTCATCCGCGCTCAGGTTGTTCTTGCCGCGCACATAGGCCTCGAACTTGGTGATATCGGCAAACTGGCGTTGCCCCGGCGTGTGATCCATCATGGAAATGATGCCGATCCCGTCGCTGGCACCGAATTCATCCAGCTCTGCGATCAGGGTTTCGGAACAGATTTCAGCCCGCAGATGCAGGTGGTGGCTGATCCGCAGATGGCCTGCCGCGCGCATCGCCAAAATCTCGTCCGCCATCTGGCGCGCATATTTGCCATAGCGTTTGCCGCCGCCCGATGTGATCGACCCGACCCTGATCGCGTCATAGACGGTGGTGATCCCGCAGCCCGCCAATTCACGGTCATGCGCCATGATCGCGGCACGATAGGGCCAGTCTACCTTTGGCCGTGGCGACAGGTGCCGTTCCAGATTGTCGGTATGCAATTCCACCAGACCGGGGGCCAGATAATCGCCGCCCAGATCGACCGCGCCCTTGGGTACGGCGGCGCCTTGGGCCAGATCCGCGATAACGCCATCCTTGATGGTCAGTGATCCGGTCACGACCTCGGTTTCCAAGATCAGGCGGGCGTTGGCAAGAATGATAGGCTCTGTCATGTCGGTGTCACGATACTTTTGCTAAAGGATTGGCATGTTCGAAAGATTTGCGATTTTTTACACAGCGACCGGCCCGCTGGCCGATTTCGGCGCGGCCTGGCTGGGCTGGGACAATGCGGCAGGCCGCGTGGTGCCGCATCCCGATATCGCGGGGATCGACGTGGCACAGGTCACGGCGACACCGCGCAAATACGGACTGCATGCCACGATGAAAGCGCCCTTCCGCCTGTCCGCCGACAGCGGCCCTGCGGCGCTGCAACAGGCTGTGGCGGATTTCGCGCAGCGTCACGCGCCGGTGAATGTCGGACATCTGGCCTTGGGGCAGGATCACGGCTTTGTCGCTTTGCGCCCTGTCGCGCCGCCCCCCGCCCTGCGGGATCTGGAACGCGCCATCGTGACGGAACTGGACGATCACCGCGCGCCGCTGACCGAGGCCGACATCGCCCGCCGCCGCAAGGCCCCGCTGACGCGCAGGCAGGACCGGCAGATGCTGGACTGGGGCTATCCTTATATCTTTGACGATTTCCATCTGCACCTGACGCTGAGTGGTCAATTGCCCGATGCGCAGGCAGCCCAGATCGTGGCCGCCTTGCAGCCGCGGGTCGCGCCGCTGATTGCGGACCCTTGCATCATCGATGCTGTCACGCTGATGGGGCAGGATGTGGCGGGCCTGTTTCACCAGATCCACCGCTACACCTTGACCGGATAAAGCAGGCGCAGCACCGCCCTAACGGTGGTGTCCAGATCGCCGCTGTTGTCGATGGTCACGGCCTCTATCCCCGCAGGCAAGGCATGATCCGCACGGTCGAGCCTGCGCGCGATGTCATCCGCCGCCTCGCGCCCGCGCGCGGCAAGGCGGGCTGCCAGCACATCGCGCCGCGCGGTCAATTGGATCACCATGAACGGGTCAAACTGCGCCTTGGCCGCAGGCAAGGCCGCGCGCGACAAGTTCGCCAGCATATCCCGCCCCGCTGCCAGATCATCCAGCACCGTCGCGGGGATGGCATAGTGCAGGCCATGCGCAGGCCAATGCAGCGCGAAATCGCCCTGTGCCGCGCGGGCGTGAAACACATCCGCGGTCACACCATCAAAATCCTCGCCCCCCGCATCGCCGGGGCGCGTGATGACACGGCGCACCAAGCGAAGGCGCGGGTCGCTGGCCGCCAGCGCGGCCATTACCGAATCCTTGCCGACACCAGAGGCCCCGACAATGGCGATAAACCGGCCTGTCATGCGGCAAGACCGGGGGTAAAGCCGGTGACATCCACCTGCCGGTCGCAAAGCGCCTCGCGCGCGGCATGGTCGTGGAAAATCCCGATGATCGCGGCCCCGCGCGCCTTGGCCTCTTGCACCATGGCCAGCACGGTGGCGCGGTTGACGGGGTCAAGGCTGGCTGTCGGTTCATCCAGCAACAGCGCGGGATAGGGGAACGCAAATCCCCGCGCGATATTGACCCGCTGCTGTTCACCCCCCGAAAAGGTCGTGGGGCTGAGCCCCCAGAGCCGTTCGGGGATGTTCAGCCGTGCCAGCAGGGTGGCGGCCTGCGCGCGGGCCTCATCCGCCCCCGTGCCGGTCAGCAGCAAAGGTTCGGCCACCACGTCGATCGTCGGCACCCGTGGCACCACGCGCAAAAACTGGCTGACATAGCCCAGCGTGCGGCGGCGCAGCGCGATCACCTCGCGCGGGGCGGCGCTGGCGACATCGGTATCGCCCACCATGATCCGGCCCGATGCTGTCAGGTAATTGCCATAGATCATCCGCATCAGCGTGGATTTCCCCGCCCCCGATGCGCCAACCAAGGCTACACATTCGCCCGCAGCCACTTGCAGGCTGGCCCCCGCCATGACGGGAATGACGGTGCTGCCCTGATTGTGCAGGGTAAAGCTTTTCGACACGTTTTCGACAGAGATCATTTTCACACCTGCAAGACAGAGGACACAAGAAGCTGGGTATAGCCATGCTGCGGATCATCCAGCACCTGATCGGTCAGGCCGGTTTCCACGACATGGCCATCCTTCATCACCATCAGCCGGTCGGCCAACAGCCGCACGACGGCCAGATCATGGGTGACAATAATCGCACTCAGCCCCATGTCGCGCACCAACCCGCGCAAAAGGTCCAGCAGACGCGCCTGCACCGACACATCCAGCCCCCCTGTCGGTTCATCCATGAACACCAGACGCGGCCCGGTGACCAGATTACGCGCGATCTGCAAACGTTGCTGCATCCCGCCGGAAAAGGCGGTGGGGCGGTCGTCGATCCGGTCTTGGGTAATCTCGACCCGGCCCAGCCAATCAATGGCCTGATCGCGGATATCGCCATAATGGCGTGCATTCACCGCCATCAGGCGTTCGCCCACATTGCCGCCCGCGCTGACATTCATGCGCAACCCGTCGCGGGCATGTTGATGCACAAAGGCCCAATCGGTGCGCCCCAGCATCCGGCGTTCTGGTTCTGACATTGTGACAGTGTCGCGCAACCCGTCACTGCGGGTGGCGAAACGCACCGCGCCATGATCCGGCTTCAGATGGCCTGCCAGACAGTTCAGCAAGGTGGATTTACCCGACCCGCTTTCGCCGACGATGCCCATGACCTCGCCGGGGTAAAGATCAAAGGACACATCGGTGCAGCCGATGCGCGCGCCGTAATATTTGGCAAGGTTTTCGACCTGCAACAGGGGGGTCATGCGGCATCCTCCACGCGGGTGGCGCAATAATCGGTGTCCGAACAGATGAACATCCGCCCGCCTGCATCATCGGTGATCAATTCATCCAGATAGCTGGTGGTCGATCCGCAAAGTGCGCAGGCATGGTCGGCCTTGGTGGGCTGGAACGGATAGTCGTCGAAATCCAGACTGACGACTTTTGTGTAGGGCGGCAGCGCGTAGATGCGCTGTTCACGGCCCGCGCCGAACAGCTGGATCGCAGCCATGTCCAGTTTCGGATTGTCGAATTTCGGGATCGGGGACGGGTCCATGACATAGCGCCCTTCGACCTTGACCGGATAGGCATAGGCGGTGGCGATAGCACCGTGCTGGCTGATATCCTCGTAAAGTTTCACATGCATCAGACCGTAATCTTCCAAGGCATGCATCTTGCGGGTCTCCACCTCGGAAGGTTCCAGAAAGCGCAGGGGTTCAGGGATCGGCACCTGATAGACGATGATCTGCCCCTCGCGCAGTGCCTGTTCGGGAATCCGGTGGCGGGTCTGGATCACGCTGGCCTCGCCCGTTTTCTCGGTCACGGCGACACCGGCGGTGCGCTGGAAAAACCGCCGGATCGACACGGCATTGGTCGTATCATCGGCGCCTTGGTCGATCACCTTGAGCGTATCATCCGGCGTCAGCACCGCCGCCGACACCTGCACGCCGCCGGTGCCCCAGCCATAGGGCATCGGCATTTCGCGGCTGGCAAAAGGCACCTGATAGCCGGGGATGGCAAGCCCTTTCAGGATCGCGCGGCGGATCATCCGTTTGGTCTGTTCATCCAGATAGGCGAAATTATATTCTTTCATTCCGCAGCCTCCTGCATCTGCTGCGCATCGCGGCGCAATTTGCGGATCAGTTCCAGTTCGGACTGGAAATCGACGTAATGGGGCAGCTTGATATGTTCCAGAAACCCTGTCGCCTGAATGTTGTCGCAATGGTAGAGCACGAATTCCTCGTCCTGCGCGGGCGCGCCAAGGTTATCCTCGCCCAGTTCGGCCCAGCGCAGCGCGCGGTCCACCAGCGCCATGGAAATCGCCTTGCGTTCGGTCATCCCGAAGACCAGCCCGTAACCGCGGGTAAATTGCGGCGGCTGGGTTTTGGAGCCTTGAAACTGGTTGACGGTTTCGCATTCGGTCAGGGTGATTTCGCCGATTTCGATACTGAACCCCAATTCGGGGATGTCCATTTCCACGGCCACCGTCCCGATCCGCAATTCCGCAACAAAGGCGTGGTTGCGCGCATAGCCGCGCTGGGTGGAATAGGCCATGCCAAGGGTGAATCCTTCATCCGCCCGCGTCAGCGCCTGCAAGCGCAAGGCGCGGGATGCGGGCAGTTCCAGCGGTGCGCGGGTCAGATCAGGGGGCGTCATGTCGCCCGCAGGTTCCGGCTGGATCAGGTTTTCGCGGTCCAGAAACCCCATGATATGCGGGGTCGGGCCTTGCAGCGGGGCGGCGGTTTGCACCTGCCCTGCCGCGCCATCAGCGGCGAGTTTGAAATCCAGCAGACGATGCGTGTAATCAAAGGTCGGCCCCAGAACCTGCCCGCCCGGCGCGTCCTTGAACGTAGCCGATACACGACGGTCGCAGGCCATTGCCCCTGTGTCCACCGGCAGCGACCCGCCAAAACGCGGCAGCGTGGTGCGATAGGCGCGGATCAGGAAAATCGCCTCGATCAGATCACCGCGCGCCTGTTTGATCGCCAAAGCGGCCAGATCGGGATCGTAAAGCGAGCCTTCGGCCATCACGCGGTTGACGGCCAGCGCCATCTGTTCGCGGATCTGCGCGACGCTCAGTTCCGGCACCGCCGGATCGCCGCGCCGTTCCTCGGCCAGCCAGGCATGGGCATTGTCGATGGCCCGTTCGCCACCCTTGACGGCAACATACATCAGCCGATCCTCGTGCTGCGCGGCAAGGCAGCCAGCCGGTCGCCGCAGGTAAAGATAAAATCAAGCCCGCGCGGGAAAAGTGCTGCATTGCGCTGGAACGGCGCGATGGCAGGCAAGGACAGATGCGCCTGATCCTTGATCCCCGGTCCGCGCAAGACAGCACCTGAATTGGTCAGTTCCGGCAATTCAACGATCAAGGTGGCGGATCTGTCGGGATATTCCGATGACCCCAGCGGGAAATCATCCAGCGGCAGCGCATCCCAGGTGCCATAGGCGAAATGCGCCAGACCGGCAGTCACAACAGGTGCTGCGCAGTGAAAGGTGATCCAGTCGCGCAGGGCGGCGGTGTCGTGGCCCGCCCCCAGAAACAGCGGCGTTTCGGGATCACACAGCGTCAGCAGCGCGACACCGGCGGCGACGGATACCGGCGCAGGCGGCAGAGCGCCCGACAGCGTGACAATCGTGCCGGGCTGCGCCATCGCCGTCATGATCGCGCGAAAGGCATGGGCGGCATCCACGGGCGGCGTGGCGAACCCGCCATCTAGCGTCTGGATTTGCATCAATCCTCTCCTCTGACCATGGTGAAAAAATCGACCTTGGTGGCGGCGGCCTTGGCGGCGCGGGCTGTCTGGCGGGTGGCGGCGGCTTTGCGCAAAGGGGCCAGTATGGCGCGGTCCACCTGCCCTGCGGCATCGGTCTGCATCAGCGCGTCGATCAGGGCGGCGTGCAGCGCATGGGTCCGGTCGCGCCCCTGCACATAGCCATGCCCGACCGTGCCATCCGCCAGCCGGATCGAGGCACGGGTCACCGACATTTCGCCCAGATTGAACGCGGCACCCACAGCCCCTGCCCGCCCGCGCACCATGACAGCGCCGATTTCGGGCGCGCGCAGCACATGATGCGCGGGGGCAATGCCACCCGCCGCCCAAAGCTGTGCGAGTTCGGCCGCCGGCGCCTTGGCCAGCAGGCCAAGCCAGTCCTTGCGCGCCGCTTGAGAATCGATTGTCGCCTGCATCTAGACACCTGCCGTGCTTTACTATACAACTAGACAAATCATAGCCGAACCGCCCCGCCCTGCCAATCCCTGCAAATGTGAAACTTCCATGACACGCACCCCGATCTGGCAAGCCATCGCCACCCGCCTGCGCGACGAGATCGCCGATGGCATCCACCATCCCGGCGACAAACTCCCGACCGAGGCGGCGCTTGCCATGCGCTTTGGCGTGAACCGGCACACGGTGCGGCAGGCGCTGGCGGCACTGGCGGCCGAAGCTCTGGTGCGGTCACGGCGCGGGGCGGGCGTGTTCGTGACGGCAACCCCCACCGATTACCCCATCGGGGCGCGCGTGCGGTTTCACCAGAACCTGCGCGCCGCCGGTCGCAGCCCCGCCAAACGCGTGCTGGCGCTGGAAACCCGCGCGCCCAGCCCTGCGGAACGGGACGCGCTGGCGCTGACCGAAGGCCATGTCCATGTCTATGAAGGGCTGTCGCTGGCCGACGGGCAGGTGATTGCGCTGTTCCGCTCGGTGTTTCCGGCGGCGCGGTTTCCCGCACTTTTGACCCATTTGCAAACTGATCCATCCGTCACCGCCGCCCTGCGCGCCTGCGGGATCAGTGATTACACCCGCGCCAGCACGCGTATCACCGCGAAACTGGCCAGTGCGACGCAGGCGCTGCATCTGGGGATCGATGAAGGCGCACCGATCCTGCGCACCAGCAGCATCAACGTCGATGCAGACGGCACCCCCGTCGAGGCCGGGCTGACATGGTTCGCAGGCGACAAGGTCACACTGACGTTATCGGATCACGAAGCGTCACAAGGGTGACATACTCCGTCTATACCACCATCAAAACATTTCAGATTGAGCAGTAAAATGGCACGCACGCACTTGATGCGCCTGACCGGGGCGCAGGTTCTTTCCGACGGCGATTTTGCCCGAGACGATCTGTGGATCGACGGGGCGCAGATCGTGCAGCCCGCCGGTACCACCGACCGGCAGATCGACCTGTCGGGGTATCTGGTCCTGCCCGGCATCATCGACCTGCATGGCGATGCGTTTGAACGGCATCTGGCGCCGCGCCCCTCTGCCCCGTTTCCGGCCGCGATCGGCTTGCAATCGGTGGACCGCGATGCCGCGTCCAGCGGTGTGACCACCGCCTGGATGGCGCAAAGCTGGGGCTGGGAAGGCGGCGCGCGCGGGCCCGATTTCGCGGTGCAATTCATGCGCGATCTGGCGGCGTACAAGCCCCGCGCGCTGACCGATCTGCGCATCCAGCTGCGCTGTGAAACCTATACCGTCGATACCGCCGACCAGCTGATCGCCGCCGTGCGCGACCACGGGATCGATTACGTCATCTTCAACGACCACCTTGGCGAAGCATTGGACATGATCAAGACCGATCCCGAGGCGCTGTCGGTCTGGGGCAAACGCGGCGGGCGTGACCTTGCGGGGTTCATCCGGCTGTTGCAGGACACCAAGGCGCTGTCGGCCCGCGTGCCACGCTATCTGTGTACGCTGGCGGCGGCCTTTGATGAATTGGGTGTCAGATATGGCAGCCATGATGACCACGACGCCGCAACGCGCGATTATTACGGCATGATCGGCGCGAAGGTCTGCGAATTCCCGACCCGCCATGCGCCCGCCAGCGTGGCCAAGGCCAGTGGCGATCCGGTGCTGATGGGCGCGCCCAATGTCGTGCGCGGCGGGTCGCAATCGGGCAATATCGCCGCGACCGACCTGATCCGCGCGGGGCTATGCGATGCGCTGGTGTCGGATTACCATTACCCGTCGCTGGCCAATGCGGCCTTTACGCTAGCGGATACCGATATCCTGCCCTTGGGCCGCGCATGGGAGATGATTTCGACCAATCCCGCACGCATCATGGGGCTGGAAGATCGCGGCGTGATCGCGCCCGGCAAACGTGCCGATCTGGTGATCTGCAACGCGCAAACGCGCGCCATCGAAGGTACGCTGGCCGCTGGCCGCTGGTCGCATCTGTGCGGTGATCTGGCCGACCGGATCAGCGCCGCCACCATGCGCATGGCCCATGCAGCGGAATAGCTATTCGTAACGGTCCAGGAAATCTTCGGCGCGCAGCTTGCGGAAATCATCCAAGGCTGCGCGCAACCGGTCGTGCGGCCAGTCCCACCATGCCAGCGCCAGCATCCGGTCTGCGACCGCATCGCTGAACCGCGCGCGCAAGGGCACGGCGGGAATGCCCGCGACGATCATGTAAGGGGCCACATCCTTGGTCACGATGGCCCCGCCCGCGACAACCGCGCCATGGCCGATCGTCACCTCTGGCCGGACCTGCGCGCCATGCCCGATCCATGTATCATGCCCGATCATTGTGCGCCGTGTTTGCCTGTGTGCGAACCATGCGGCATCATCAGCCGCATCGTCAAAATAAGACGCGGACCGATAGTGAAAGTGATGCAGGCTGGCCTTGTCCATCGGGTGGTCGGTGGCGCCAATCCGCACGAAGGCCGCGATATTGGCGAATTTGCCCAGGGTGGTGTTGGCAATGTCGGCATAGCGGTCGCAATAGCTGTAATCGCCGATACTGCTATGGGCGATGCGGCTGCCCTGCCCGATTTCGACGAAGGCGCCGAAACTGGCATCCTCGATACTGCAATCCGCATGGAGGAACGGCGCATCCGCTGTCAGCCTTGCCATCAATGTCCGCCTTCATCGCCCTTGATCAGCTTGCGCCGTAACCAGCCGGAAATCGTATCCATCACCATCACCATGATCACGATCAGGATGATGTAATAGGTCACCTTTTCCCAATCGTTCTGGGTCTGCATCGCCTGTGTCAGGAACAACCCGATGCCGCCACCCGTGATCGCGCCAATGATCGTCGCACTGCGGGTGTTGGATTCAAAGTAATACAGGATCTGCGATAACAGGATCGGCGTGACCTGCGGGATCACCCCGAAACGATAGCGTTGCACGGGTTTTGCGCCGGTGGATTGCACGCCTTCGATCTGTTTTTCATCAACATTTTCCAAGGCTTCGGAAAAGCTTTTGCCGAAACTGCCGGTATCGGTGACCAAAATCGCCAGCGCGCCGGTCAAAGGGCCGGGGCCAAAGGCGCGGCTGAGGATGATGGTCCAGATCAGGCCGTCCACCCCGCGCACAAAGTCGAACACACGCCGCACGGCAAAGCGGACAGCCACGACAGGCGCAAAGTTCTTGGCGGCCAGAAAGGCCAGTGGCAAGGCAATGATCGCCGCACCAAAGGTACCCAGAAACGCCATCAGCACGGTTTCGCCCAAGGCCCACATCACATCCGTGTGCCGCCAGAGCGTATTGCCCCAGAAATCCTGCCAGGCACCCACGATATTGCTGCGGCTGTCGTCCAGTTGCGGACCGGTCAGCAGATCGCCCAGACCGGCCCCGTGATAGGGGCTGGCAAGGGTGAAAAAGAACAGCTCCCAGCCGTTGGAATAGCGGAACACCTCGGCCTTGGATCTTGTATAGGTCAGACGGCCCGCATCGGTGGTGATCGATACGCGGGTATCGGATGCATTGACCCAGTCAGGCGCGGGATCGGGCAGATTGGTGACGACGACATCATCCACCAATTGCAGGGTGATCGTGTCGAAATCGGGGCTTTCAAATGTGACCAGCGTATCATCCAGATAGCGCACAAAGTTCCCAGCCCCCAAGTCCACCACCATATTGGTGCCATCGACGCTGACCCAATCGGGGTATTCCCCTGCGGGATATGTGCCGGCGCGCGACCCTTCGATGGCAAAGGACAGTTCCGCATCGCGGTTGTCGCGCGCAACATGGGTTTTATAGCTATAGGCATCGGCCACCAGCGTGCGCGCATTGTCCATCCGTGCGCGATCAGCCAGACCGGCCACATCAAAGGCGATGAAGATATAGACCAGATAGGCCAGGATCACGGCAGGCACGGCAAGTGCGATACGTTTCTTGCGGGTGAACAGATCGGCGGTTTGCTGGCGCAGGTCGCCATTGGTGGACAGCATCGTCATGCCTGATACCCCTTGACCAGTTTGTTGCGGTAATAGCTGGAAATCTGGTCGAAAAACACGATTGTCAGGAACAGCAGCACGAAAATCGCGGCGGCCAGATCGAACCGGCCCATGCCGAATGTCATCGCATTGCGCAGTTCATAGCCGATACCGCCAGCGCCGACGAAGCCCAGAATGGCCGAGGCGCGAATGTTGATTTCAAACCGCATCAATGTGTAGCTCAGGTAATTGGGGGCCACCTGCGGGATCACCCCCAGCATCATCCGCTGCGACCAGTTCGCCCCGACCGAGGCCAGACCTTCGACAGGTTTCAGATCGGCGTTTTCGGCGACTTCGGAAAACAATTTCCCCAAGGCACCCGCTGTGTGGATGGCAATCGCGATCATTGCAGGGATCGGCCCACCACCAAGAATGAAAATCAGCACCAGTGCAATCACAATTTCGGGAAAGGCGCGCATGATATCCATGATCCGCCGGAACACCGGGATCAGGCGGGGCCATTTCGCAAGACCGCGTGTGGACAACAGCGACAGCACCAGCCCAAGCAAGGCCCCGACCAGCGTGGATACAGCCGCGATATTGATCGTCTCGATCAGCGCGGGGAAATAGGTGGCCAGATTGGCAGGCATCCGGTCGATCCGGTCCCACGCTTCGCTGACGACACCGGCAGGAAAATCGAAAAGCTGTGGCAGACCTGCCCAGAAACCGCCCGCGCTGCGCGCATCGACGGTCTGAAAGCCGGACACCATCAGGACAACAAAGATCGCCAGAATGATCCCGCCATAGGCGCGTCTGCGGCGCGTCATCGCCATGTAATTGTCACGCATCGACTGCGTGCCCAAAGATGTAGATGCCGAAAGTTCTGCCATGTCCCTGCCTTGTCACAAAAAAGTCGGGCCCGGCTGATGCCGGACCCGTTGCCACGTGTTTAACTCTTAGTTGTTGACCTCGGCGAGGCGCAGCGCGACGATTGTTTCGTATGCTTCATGCGTGATCGGGATGAAACCGGCTGTTTCACCAGCAGCAACACCGTAGGCGCAATCTGCATCACGTTCATGAAGACCCATCATCAATTCGGTGACTGTCTGCTTGATATCATCGGGCATTGCCTGACGCATGACAATTGGACCTTCGGCAATCGGCTTGGACCGCCAGATTTCAACCAAGTCGTTCATATCGATCAGGCCAGAGTCAACAGCCTTGCGCAATGCACCAGAGTTGAAACCATCTTCCCAGTTACCCAGACCATCGGCCCAAGTGACGCCAGCATCCACATCGCCATTGACCACGGCGACGATTGTTTGCTCGTGTCCGCCAGTGAATGTCACTTCGCCAAAATAGTCACCGGACTGCATGGTCGCACCGGTGGCCTCGGGAATTTCAACTGATGGGATCAGGTAACCCGAGCCAGAGTTTGGATCGCCGAAGCCGAAGACCTTGCCCTTCATGTCATCCAGCGACGTGATGTCACTGTCGCTACGGGCAAAACCGATTGAATAATAGGTATAAGATCCGTCAAGATTGGTTTTTACGAGGATCGGCTCAATCGCCTCGGGGTCGTCAACGAAAACCCCAGCATAGGCCGATGGCCCAAGCCATGCGAGGTCAAGTGTGCCGCCCAGCAAGCCCTGCATCACACCGTTATAGTCTGCGGGGGTGAACATGCGGACGGGCACGCCCAACGCTTCTTCGATGTAGGTGGCCAGGCACTGGTTGGACGCCAGACGATCCTGTGCGTTTTCACCACCCAGAATACCGATGCGGAATTCGGTGATCGTGTCCTGCGCGAATGCAGGAGCCACAAGGGCAGTCGTCATCAATGCGGTCGCGATGATCTTTTTCATGTCAGTCTCTCTTGGTTGAATGCACCCCTGACGGGGCGCGGGGGAAAGGGTCAAAGGGCGGCGGCTTGTTCCATCATGGCGGTCGCAGCAGCGCTTTGTTCGATCTGGGTCGAGGTCATGCTTTCGGAAAAGCTGTCGTCGGCACCGTAAATGTCGCGGGCCACACCGGTGGTCAGCTGGTCTGGCGTGCCATCGAACACGATGCGCCCGTCGCGCATCCCGATCACGCGGTCGCAATAGCGGCGCGCGGTGTCCAGCGTGTGCAGGTTGGCGATGACCATGCGCCCGTCTTCTTCGTGGATGTCGCGCAGGGCCTGCATCACGACCTGCGCATTCATCGGATCAAGCGACGCGATAGGTTCATCCGCCAGAATGATGCGCGGGTCCTGCATCAGCGCGCGCGCAATCGCCACACGCTGTTGCTGGCCACCCGACAAAGCCTCGGCCCGTTTGGGGGCGTGGGCGGCCATGCCAAGACGGTCAAGGATGTCGATCGCCTTGTGAATATCGGGGGTTGGATAGAGGTTGAACATCGTCGCCAGCGTGGACTGGCGGTTCAGCGTGCCGTGCAGCACGTTGGACACGACATCCATCCGTGGCACGAGGTTGAACTGCTGGAAAATCATCGCGCATTGCGATTGCCAGCTGCGCTTGGCCGCGCCGCGCAGGGCGGTGACATCCAGCCCGTCAAAGGTGATCTGCCCCGATGTCGCATCCGACAGCCGGTTCAGGATACGCAACAGCGTTGATTTTCCCGCGCCGGACCGGCCGATGATGCCGATCATCATGGGCTTGTCCACGGTGAAACT
Organism: Loktanella sp.; assembly: GCA_017542965.1. Taxonomy (GTDB): domain Bacteria; phylum Pseudomonadota; class Alphaproteobacteria; order Rhodobacterales; family Rhodobacteraceae; genus Yoonia. The sequence goes on from JAFWEI010000009.1 coordinate 30,649, forward strand.
GGCCGCGCTGACAGCCGTGTTCGCACCAAAAGTTTTTGTGACTTTATCAAATTTCAGCATGACCAACCCCTTGTGTCTGGGGGTCAGATAGCCCTGCTGCGATTCACATTTGTGTCGCTTTCACGAAGTTTATGTAACGCTGCATCCGCACGCCTTTTGCAAAGAACGTTGCCCTTGGCGCGGCTTTGCCCGATGCTGGGGCCAGCAACCGCAGGTAAGCCCCGATGAAACGTATCACGATGACCCTGGACGACGATCTTTTGGCGGCGGTCGATGCGCATATGGATGCCTCTGGTGCCACCAACCGGTCAGAGGCGATCCGCGATCTGGTCGCGCGCGCGCTGGCCCCACAGGCACCGTCCGATGCCGCCTGCTTTGGCATTGCCAGCTATACGGTCGAACCCGACATCCGTGATCTGGCCCGCAAGGTGCCACAGGTCCGGCAAAACCATCACGACCGGTTCGCCGCCGCCCTGTCGGTTCCGGTGGATCATTCCACCTCGCTCGAAGTGGCGGTGCTGAAAGGATCAGTGGCCGAGGTGGAAACCATCGCCAATGCGCTGTTTCTGGAACGCGGCGTGCGGCATGGCCGACTGGCGCTGGTCCCCGTCGTGGTCGAGGATCACAGCCACGCCCATGGCAACGGCGCGCCGCACCGGCACGCCCGTGTCGTCAACCGGTTTGCGTGACCGACCGGTCCAGCCGGCCTGCCGCCAGCGCGGACAGTGCCACCATGACTGTCGCCGTGCCCAGCATCAGCCCCAGCCCGCCCGCCTGATAGGTCAGCCCCGACAGCAAGGTGCCTGACAGCCGCCCCGCCGCATTGGCCATGTAATAGAACCCCACATCCATCGTGACCCGTTCGGCCTTGCTGAAGGACAGGATCAGATAGGAATGCAGTGCGGAATTGACCGCAAAGATCGCGCCGAACACCAGCAGCCCCAGCACCAGCGTCACCGTCAGCCACAGCTGCGGACCCGTGGACAGCACCGCCGCCGATGTCAGGATCGCAGGCACCGCTGCCAGCCCCCAGGCCCATTGCCGCGCCGCCCCGATCAGGTCCGCCGCGGGCCGCGTATCCGCGCGCAGCAGCTTTGGCGCGGCCGCCTGCACGGCGCCATACAGGATGATCCAGACCGCCATGAAGGTCCCGATCATGAAAAACGCGGTCCGGTTGCCTGCGACGGTCCCGTCCGACAGCACCGCATAGAAATAGATCGGGATACCCACGACAAACCAGATATCGCGCGCGCCGAACAGGAACACGCGCGCCGCACTCAGCCAATTGACGTTATGGGATTTGGAAAAGACTTCGGTGAATTTGGCACCCTTGCGCCCTTTGGGCAGGCCCGCAGGCATGAAGGCCAGCACCGCCAGCAGGATCACCGCCAGCACGGCGGCCATGGCCAGCACCGCCGCCGTGAAACCCAATGTCGCCAGCAACACTGCCCCCAGCAGAAAGCCAAGACCCTTGACCGCGTTCTTTGATCCGGTCAGCAAAGCCACCCAGCGGAACAGACCACCATCGGGGGCCAGTATCTTGACCGCCGATTTGGACGCCATCTTGGCCAGATCCTTGGCCACACCGCTGGCCCCCTGCACCAGCATGACGAAAACAACCGACGCCCCGATGGCCCAGGTCGGGTCAAGCTGCGCGAGCGCCAGCAGCGCCAGCACCTGCAACCCCAGCCCCAGATAAAGCGTCAGGGTCAGCCCGAACCGTGCCGCGATCCAGCCTGCGGACAGGTTCGTCACGATCCCCGCGATTTCATACAGCACGAACAGATAGGCCAGCTGCACCGGCGAAAAGCCCAAAGTATGAAAGTGCAACAGCACCAGCATCCGCAGCGCGCCATCGGTCAGCATGAACGCCCAATAGGACGCGGTGACCGCGATATAGGCGTTCATCCCTGCGGCGCGGGCGGTCACAGCGACGCCCCGACCATCAAGGCCACATCGACCAGACGATGCGCATAGCCCATTTCATTGTCATACCAGACGTAAAGTTTCACCTGCGTGCCGTTCACCACCATGGTGGATGGCGCATCAACGATCCCCGACCGCGTGTCATTGGTATAATCGGCGGAGACCAGCGGCCGTTCCTCATAGCCAAGGATACCTTTCAGCGGGCCGTCGGCGGCGGCTTTCATCAGCGCGTTGATCTCTTGCGCCGTGGTCGGGCGCGGCACTTCGAACACGCAATCGGTCAATGATCCGTTCAGCAAGGGCACCCGCACCGCATGGCCGTTCAGCCTGCCGGCCAGTTCGGGATAGATCAGCGTGATCGCGGTTGCACTGCCCGTGGTCGTCGGGATCAGCGAATTGAGCGCCGAGCGCGCACGGCGCAGATCCTTGGCAGGGCGGTCCACGATGGTCTGGGTGTTGGTGACGTTATGGATCGTCGTGATCGACCCATGCGTGATGCCGATCCCGTCCAGCAGCACCTTGACCACCGGCGCAAGGCAATTGGTGGTGCAGGATGCTGCCGTGACGATCTGGTGCAATGCCGGATCGTAAGCATCCGAATTGACGCCATAGACGATATTCGCCGTCGGCCCGTCCTTGACCGGTGCGGACACCACGACCTTTTTCACCCCTGCCGCGAAATAGGGTGCGAGTTTGGCGGCGGTCTTGAACACGCCGGTGCAGTCGATCACCACATCGACACCGTCCAGCGGCAGGGCGGCAATGTCCTTGGTCCCGATAAAGGGCAGTCTTGTCCCGTTGATCGTCAGGCTGTCCGCGTCATGGGCGAAATCGGCATCCCAGCGGCCATGCACCGTGTCGAATTCCAGCAGATGCGCCTGCATCGCCGGATCGCCCACCGCGTCATTGATCCATGCGATCCGCGCACCTTTTTCCAACAGCGGTTTCAGCGCGAGCTTGCCAATCCGGCCAAGGCCGTTGATCGCATAGGTGGTCATCATCATATCTCCGACGGGGATTGTGCGATCTGATCGACCGCTTTTTGCAGCGACAACCGGTCAAGGCTGGCGATGGGCAGGGCCGTGAACAGCTTGATCCGGTTGGCCAAGGCCCCATAGGCACGCTGGAAGGCAAGGCTTTTTTCGGCATCCGTGCCGGTGGCCTTGACCGGATCGGGCATGCCCCAATGCGCGCTGACGGGCTGGCCGGACCATGCGGGGCATTCTTCGTTCGCGGCCTGATTGCAAACGGTAAAGACAAAATCAAAGGCGGGCGCATCGGGGCCGGTAAAGACATTCACGTTCTTGGACGACAGATCCGCAATGTCATGCCCCTTGGCGCGCAACACGTCGAGCGCGAAAGGGTTCAGTTCCGACCGGGGCAAAGTGCCTGCCGAATAGGCGTTGAAGCGGTCGCCCGCTTCTTTGCGCAGGATCGCTTCGGCAAAGATCGATCGGGCCGAATTGCCGGTGCAGATGAACAGCACGTTATACTGTGTCCGTGTCATGGGATCATGTCCAAGTGGCGCGGGTGCGCAAAGGTCGGGCCTGCCCCGACAGCAATCATTGAAAAGATAATCAAAGGTCTGATTCACCGCTGTCATAGCGATGGAATATTGCAGGGATGTGGCAATGCGATCCTGCGTGACCAGACCGGCCTGCATCAGCGCGGACAGATAGGCCGACAGGGTCGACGGCTTGATATCCAGCGCCTGCGCCAACTCGCCCGCTGGCACGCGGTCGGGATAGCGCCGCATCAGCAGGCGGAACAGGGCCAGCCGCTGGGGGTGGCCAAGGGTCGTCAGGCGGGTGCTGATATCTGTTTCCATATTTCACGAATATACGAAATAGAAAACACGACAAGCCGCTTTGCGCGGTTTTACAAAAAATTCACAAAGCAGGCCGGTCAGGCGCGGTCCAGCACCCAATCGGCCATGGCGGGCAGAAGCGCATCCAGCAGCGCCTGAAACCCCGCGACGATGGCGGCAGGGCTGTCACCCGCGACAGGCACCGACTGGCTGAACCGGCGCGAGCCGATCACCCGCTGGTCGCGGTCATCCAGCACGGTCAGCGTGATGTCGATCGCAGCCACCGGGATGCGATCCGCGCCGATGGTCACGTCGAACGCATCGACGCGGGTCAACAGCGCGCTGTCCGGCACCGGTCCGCCTTCGGCCGGTCCGACATAGCCGATGCGCCCTGATCCCGAGATGCTGCGCACCAAAAGCGATTGCACAACGCGGGGCAGTTCGGCGGTCCAGCGGCCGTCGGGCAGATAGGTGATCGCGGCGGCATCGGGCCGGACCAGAATCCGGTCACTGTTGATCGCTGCCGTGGTATCGGGCAGCGCGACCAGCAAGGTCCGCCGCGTCTGGCGCCCGGTGGTGCTGCCGCTGCGCGGGATCAGATCATAGGTGTCGCGCGCAGTTCCCGCCGCATTCAGCGCGGACACGGCGCTGCATCCGCCAAGGGCGACGGCCCCGCCAAGAATTGCCAGTCTGCGCGACAGTTGGATTGGGGTCATGATGTCATCTCCGGTATTCGGGAACGCGGTTGTCCAGGATGAACCCCGCAGGGTCATTTTCGATCCGCCGCGTCAGGCCGTTCAGCGTGGCGATCAGGCCGCGCGCCTCGGTCGCAAGGCGGCTGAGTTCGGTCAGCCCGCCGGAGGAAAAGGCGCTGATCCCCGGCGCCGATTGCGCAACAGCATCCTGCACCTGCACCACGACCTGATCGGCCCGCGCGATCAGCGCGCGCAGATCGGCGGCGATGGCCGGCACGTCGCCGGTCACATCCTCGACCGCGGTGCTGATCCGTTCGGCGGATATGCGCAGATCGGACAGCACCGGCCCAAGATCGGTCTGCAACACGTCATTGGCGCTGTCAAAGGTCGCCTGCGCCGACCCCAGCGCGCCATCGACCACCCCCAGCGTGGTATTCAGCGCCGCAAGGGATGTCTGCGCCTGCGCGATCAGATCGGTGGCGGCGGTCAATGCAGCCTGACCGTCATCGGCCAAGGGCGTCAGCCGTCCGGTGAAACCTGTCACATCGGCGGCCACATCCTCGACCGCGACAGAGGCTGTCTGCACCGCGCGGCGCACATCGGCCACGATCAGCGGCAGGTCGGTATTGACCACGGTTTCCACGGTGGCCACGGCGGCGCGCACCTCGGCGATCAAGGCGGCACCGTCGCCTTCGACCAGCACCTCCAGGCTTTCGGACGCGGTGGTCACGGCGTCAAAAGCAATCGTCGCATCGGCCAGCGTTGTTTCCAGCTCGACCAGCCGCGCATTCAGCAGCGCCGCCGTTTCCCCGAACCCGTCCAGCGTCCGGCCCGTGCGGGTCTGGATATCCTGCACGGCGGCAGTTGTTTGCGCCACGGTCTCGGACACCTGCGCAAGGATCATCGGGATCTGGTCGCGCAGCAGGTTTTCCGCCAGCGTAAAGGCACCATCCGCACGGTCCAGCATCGGGCCAGTCGTGTTCAGCACCACATCGGCGGACACAAAGGCCTGTTGCACGGCGACCAACGCGCTGTCGGTGCTGCGCAGGGTGATTTCCACCGCCTCGCCGATGGTGTCCAGCCGTTCGGTGAACTGGGTGATCTGGGCGGTCGCATCCCGCACGGTGCCGCTGATTTCGGAAAAATCGTTCAGCGCCTGATCCAGCCGCGCGGTGGTGCGCGACAGATTGCGCAGGATATCCCCGACCAGCGCCTGATTTTCAGCACCCGCAAAGCCCTGCACCTGTTGCAGCAACAGCCGCGCCTCGGCCAGAAGGTTCGGCGCATCCTCGACCAGCGCCTGCACGGTCGAACGGCGCGATTCGATGATCGGCAGCCCGCCGGCGAATGTCTCGATCGGGGCAGCCACCTGATCCGTCGCGGACAGAGAGATAAAGGCGACCCCCGTCACCCCCTGCGATTGCAGCTGCGCAATCGTGGCGGTGCTGACCGGTGTGGCCGCGTCAACCTGAATGATGGTGAAAACCTTGGACGGATCATCCTCGTATATCCGCAACCCGATCACCGACCCGACCGCGATCCCGTTATAGGTGACCGCGCCCGCCGCATCCAGCCCGCTGACATCATCAAGCAAGATGCCATATGTCACATATTGCCGGTCCAGCTGGACCGAGGCGAGCCAGATGAAAAACCCCAGCGTGCCCAGCAGCGCCGCCAGCGTGAAAATCCCGATCAGGATGAAATTGGCACGGGTTTCCATTATTCGGTCTCTTTCGGCTTGGCCGGCGGGGTGGCGGCCCTTGCGCGGGGCCCGTGGAAATATTCATGCACCCAAGGATGATCAAGGGCCAGCATCTCTTGCATCGTGCCGACGGCAAGCACTTTTTTATCGGCCAGCACCGCGATCCGGTCGCAGATCGCGTGCAGACTGTCCAGATCATGCGTCACCAGAAACACCGTCAACCCCAGTGATGTCTGCAATTGCTTGATCAATGTATCGAAAGCCGCAGCGCCAATCGGGTCCAGCCCCGCCGTGGGTTCATCCAGAAACACGATTTCGGGATCAAGTGCGATGGCACGGGCAAACCCCGCCCTTTTGCGCATCCCCCCCGACAATTCGGACGGGTAATTGTGCTGCGCCCGGTCCGGCAGCCCGACCATGCGCACCTTGATTCCCGCCAGCAAGGCGCGCAGGTCATCATCAAGGTCCAGCTGTTCGCGCATCGGCGCTTCGACGTTCTGGCGCACGGTCAGCGATGAAAACAGCGCGCCGTCCTGAAACATGACCCCCCAGCGCCGCCGCAGCGCGCGGTACTCATCGGCATCGGTGTCGCGCACATTCTGGCCGAACACCTCGATCCGGCCTTCGGCGGGCTTCAGCAGCCCGACGATGGACCGCAACAGCACCGATTTGCCGGTCCCCGACCCGCCCACAACGCCGATAATCTCGCCGCGTTTGACGTCAAGGTCCAGCCCGTCATGCACCACGGTCGTGCCAAAGCGCGTCACTAGCCCGCGCACACGGATGATCGGATCGATGTCAGGATCGCTTGGCATCACACCCCCACAATCGCGAAAAAGATCGAAAACAGCGCATCCGCCACGATCACCATGAAAATCGCCATGACCACCGCGGCAGAGGTCTGCCGCCCCAGACTTTCGGCATCGCCGCCGACCTTCATGCCCTGGAAACAGCCGATGATCCCGATGATCAGCGCAAAGAACGGTGCCTTGATCATGCCCACGTTGAAATGCCAGACATCGGTATTGCTGACCAGCCGCGCCTGAAACACCGCTGGTGACACGTCAAGTTCGATCCAGGACATCAACGCGCCACCAAACAGCCCCGATACATTGGCGATCAGCCCCAGTGCGGGCAACATCAGCACCAGCGCCAAAACGCGCGGCAAAATCAGGATCGCCACCGGATCAAGCCCCAGCGTGCGCATGGCGTCGATTTCCTCGCGCATTTTCATCGACCCGATGGCGGCGGTAAAGGCCGACCCCGACCGCCCCGCCACGATGATCGCGGTCAACAGGATGCCCAGTTCGCGCAGGATCGAAATGGCGATCAGATCGACGACGAACACCTCGGCCCCGAACTGGCGCAATTGCGCAGATCCTTGAAACGCCAGCACGACCCCGATCAGAAAGGCCATCAGCGCCACAATCGGCACGGCCTGCACCCCAACCTGCTGGCAGTGATAGACGACAGAGGTCAGCCGCAGCCTGCGCGGATGCCGGATCACACCGCCCATGGCCCCGATGACCTGCCCAAAAAACGACAGCATTTCCAGCGCGTTGCTGCCCGCCCGCGCAACACGGCGGCCCAGCGTTTCAAGATGGTCCACCAGCCGCACCGGCGGTTTTGCCGCTGCGCCATTCGGTGGCAGGTTGGTGCGCACCGCCTCGATCAGCTGGGTCTGCGCGGCGCTGGCACCGGTGATCCCCGACGCCGCACCCGCCGATGTCCGGCCTGCGAGATCCAGCAGGAACCAGGCACCTGCCGTATCCACATGCGCCAGCGCGGCGATATCGACCGCCTCGGCCCGGGATGCCTGCTGCCGGATCGCGTCAAGATCGAGATCGGCAAAACTGTCAATCGTCAGCCGCCCCTGCACCGACAGCCGCGCGCCATCGCTGTCAAAGCGGGGCTGGCCGGACATATCCGGTGCGGTTTGCAATTGGGTGGCGGACATGTTTTCCTCGGATCACAGCGGCGGGCGGCGCGTCCCTTGGGTCGCATATCGCCACGACCTGGGCAAGCGCGGGCTGCACTGCAGGTTGATTTGCGTCAAGGCAGCCACCCCGCCGATCTGCGATGCATAAGGAACGTGCGACAGTGTCGCGCGCTGCAACATAAAGGAAATCACCATGGACCGTTTGACAGCCCTGATCATCGTCGATGCCGCCTGTTCCGACGACCGCATCCGCCATTATATCGCCTGCCTGCCCGCAGAAGGCGTGCATCTGTCGGTGCTGGTGGTCGGTGCCGCCCCGTCCCTGCCGATGTGGGCCTATGGGTCGGCACCTTACGGGCCGATCATCTTTCCCGAAAACTGGCATGAAACCTATCAGGCCGGCGGCAGCGAAGTCGCCGATCGCGCCGATGTGATCGAAAAACTGTTGCAGGCGGCCGGTGTCGCCGGTGATGTCACCTCTGCCTATGGCGAAGCCTCGGTGCTGGATGACCAGATCGCCGCCCGCGCGGCGCTGTGCGATGTCGTGCTGATCGATCCGGCGCTGGCCGATGCAAGCCTGACATTCCAGCAGGCGCTGGAAGGGGTGCTGTTCAAAACGCCGGTTGCTGTCGCGTTGAACGCGGCGGGGGTTGATGGCGTGGTGCAGGCCAAGCACCCGATGCTGGCCTGGGACGGCAGCCTGCCTGCGCAGCGCGCATTGCACCGCGCCTTGCCGATCCTGCGGCAGGCCGCACAGGTGACCATCCTTGTCGTCGATCCCAACCTGCATGGCCCCGAAGGCCAGAACCCCGGCAGCGATGTCGCCACCTGGCTGACGCGGCATGACTGCAATGTCACCCTGCAGCAATCGCCCAGCGCGGGGCAGGATATCGGCAGCTGCATCCTTGCCCGCGCGGGCGAGATCGGCGCCGACCTGATCGTGATGGGCGCCTATGTCCATTCGCGCGCGCGCCAGCGTATTCTGGGCGGCACCACGCAGATCATGGTCAGCCAGACGGATCACGCCGTCCTGCTGGCGCATTGAACGGGCAGCGCCGGGTCTTGGCATCCGGCGCTGGTTCCTCTGGCGGGTCAGTCAGCTTCGGGGTGCTGCCCTGCCGCCATTTTGCCGGTGATCGTGATCAGCTTGCCGGTTTCGGCCTGATACTGGTCAATCGCCTTTTGGATGAACGCGGCCTGCACATGCTGGGCCTCGGCCAGCGATGTGCAGCGCAACAGGGCCTGCTGCAATTCAAGATCTTCCTTGAAACGGGCCGCGACAAAGGTCGCCAGCGCAGTGCTGACCTGTGTCATCGTCTCGATCCATGCGGGGTTCATCCAGGTTGCGGCAGGTGCCACGGCTGCAAGCGTGTCCAGCACATCGGGCGCAAATCCGTCTTTGTCGGTGTCTTTGGTCATCGCGGGTCCTCCTTGGCTATCGGGATGCGTGATGATGCCATAAATCGCGCGCCCTGCCCTTGACCTGCGTCAATCAGGCGGCGCGGGTGATCAGCACATCGCCCCAGATCGGCAGATGGTCAGAGGCCAGCAGGCTTTGCCGTGTCTGCACCACGCCACCATCGGTCAGCGTCAGGCCAGGGCCCAGCGCGATCCGGTCCAATGCGGCCATCGGCATGGCGGCATGAAACGATTTGCCCGGCGCATGGACGGTAAAGGCGGCGCGCAACGGGTCCAGCCCGCGGGTGGCCGACCATTCGTTGAAATCCCCCAGAATCGCCGTGGGCCGCCCGTCAGGGGCGACAGCGGCGCTGATCGCGGCCAGCTGGCGCTGGCGGTGAAACCGGGTCAGGCCCAGATGCGTGGCGATCACGCTGAACGGCCCGCCTGCATCCATATCGATGCGCAAGGCCCCGCGCGGTTCCAGCCCCGGCAGGATCAGGCGTTTGACATCCGTCACAAGACTGCCGCGCCGGACCAGCACCGCATTGCCATGCCAGCCCAGACTGCCGCCATCCGTGGTGACCGGAACCAGATCGTAATCCGTGTGTTGCCTGATCATATCGGGCGACAAGGCCCCCGGCCTGCCACGCCATCTGAAATCCGCCTCTTGCAAGGCGATGACATCGGCGTTGAGGCCCGCCAGAATATCCACGATCCGGCCCGGATCATAGCGCCCGTCAACGCCTTTGGCCTTGCGGATGTTATAAGATGCCAGCCGCAGTGGACGTGACTTGTGAGGGGCGCTTGTCATCCCCATGATATAGGTACCCCCCGCGCGGATGAAAGAGACAGCAAAATGACCCAAGCGTCAGAGCATAACAACACACGCATGCGGCTGATGGCCCCGATCTGGGTCGCGCTGGCGCTGGCCGCGATCTGGGCCGCATGGGAAGGCTGGTGGCCGCTGGCGGCAATGTCGACGCTGACCCTGATCCTGTCGATGGCGCCGATCCTGCTGGCGTCGCGGTACAATATCGCGCTGCCGCTGCCGTTTCTGGTCGCCACGGTTGCTTTTATCATCGCCTCGCTGATCTTTGGCGAGGTGTTCGACATCTATTACCGGATCTGGTGGTGGGATATGGCGCTGCATGGGTCGTCGGCGGTGGCGCTGGGGATGATCGGCTTTTTGTTCATCTACATGCTGTTCGCGGGCGACAGGTTCGCCGCGCCGCCCGGTGCCATCGCCTTTTTGTCCTTTACCTTCGCCTTAAGCATCGGTGCGCTCTGGGAGATTTTCGAATATGGCATGGACCAGACATTCGGCACCAATATGCAGAAAAGCGCCGATGACACGATGATCGACCTGATCACCGATGCCATCGGCGCGGTGATCGGCGCGCTGGCGGGCTATGCCTATCTCAAGGGGCGGTCAGCCGGCGTATTGGGGCGGCTGATCCGCGATTTCATCACGCTGAACCGGCATCTTTATGCAAAAGGCCGGTCGCGCGACGATAAATAAGCCCTAAAGGTTGCTGCGGTCGGCCCAGCCTGCAAAGGTCTTTTCCAGCGCGACCACGATATAATACAGCAAGATCCCCAACAGCGCCAAGGCGATCAAGACGGCAAACATCAGCGGATAATCCGAATTGGTCTTGCCGCTGTCGAACAGCGCCCCCAGCCCGCGCCCGTGCGGCGACACGATTTCCATCAGATTGGTCCCGATAAAGGCCAGCGTGACCGACACCTTCAGCGCGCCGAAGAATTCGGGCAGCGTCTTGGGCAGCGCGATTTTCCAGAAAATCGTCGATTGCGAGGCACCCAGTGACCGCAGGATATCGCGGTATTCGGGTTCCAGCGTGGACAGCCCGATGGACACAGATACGGCGATGGGAAAGAAACTGATAATGAAGGCGATCAGCACCGTGTTGAAATCATGCCAGCCCACGAACATCAGCGCCACGATCGGCACGACAGTCGCCTTTGGCACCGCGTTGAAACCGACCAGCAGCGGATAAAGCGCATCGCGCATGGTGCGTGAAAAGCCCATGACCATGCCCAGCGCCGTGCCGAATACGACAGCCAGCAACAACCCCGCCACCGTGCGCCACAGGGTCTGCCAGCCCATCGTCAGGAACAATTCCCAGTATTTGGCATAGGCAGGGGGCAAATCGCTGGGCGCGGCCATTTTGAACGTGGGCCAGCCCATGACCCAGACCAAGGCTTCCCATGCGGCCAGAAAGATCAGCAAAGCCGCGACCGGCACATAGACCTGACGGGCATTCATGCGGCATCTCCCGCAGGGACGCGGCCTTGGGCGACCTCGATCTGGTGGCGCAGGGTGTTGAGCATGGTTGCAGCCTCGGGGGTATAAAGATGGTCCAGCGTGCGCAGGCCGGTATCGGGGATATCCAGCACATATTGCGTGCGCGCAGGCCGGCCCGACAGGACCACGACCTGATCGGCCAGAAAGATGGATTCGCGCAGATCATGGGTGATCAGCACGCCGGTAAAGGGTTCTTCGGCCTTCACGCGGTGCATGATCTGCCACAAATCCTCGCGGGTAAAGGCATCAAGCGCGCCGAAAGGTTCGTCCAAAATCAGCACCTCGGGCGCATGGATCAGTGCGCGGCAGAGCGACGCGCGCTGTTTCATGCCACCGGACAATTCGGACGGGCGCTTGTTCTCGAACCCTTCCAGACCGACCAAAGCCAACAGCTTGCGCGCGCGGTCTTCGCCCTGTGCGCGGCTGAGCTTGGTTGGCACGATTTCCAGCGGCAGCAGCACGTTTTGCAGGATCGTGCGCCATTCCAGCAGCACGGGATTCTGGAACGCCATGCCGACATTCGCCCGCGGCGCGGTGATGCGGGTGCCATGCACCCGCACCTCGCCCTGATCGGGGATCAAAAGGCCCGCGATCAGCCGCGTCAGGGTGGATTTCCCACAGCCTGACGGGCCGACAACGGCGACAAAGCCGCCTTCCGGCACGGACAATTCCAGCCCGTCCAGCACCGGCAGCGGGCCAGAGGCGGTGCGGTAGGCATGCCGCACCCCCGTGATGTCAATCAGATTATCCAAGATCATTCAGCCAGAGAAAATCCGCCCTCGGGCAGATAGGCGCTGGTGAAATACAAGGCTGCGTCAGGCGCGTTGACAAAGTCATAGGTCGTGGCGATCTGCTCGATCGCATTGGCCATGCGCGCGTCATCGATGATGCCGAACCCGTTGGCCATGACCCAATCGGTCGCCACATTGTCCTGAATGGACAATTGCAGGCGGCGCAGTTCCAGCCCCGAATCAGCGGCCGGGTTGCGTTCGATCAGCAGCGGGATCACGGCTGCGGGGTCGGCAATGGCCGTTGCCCAACCCTCGGCGACACCTTGCAGAAAGCTGCTGATCAGCTCTGGATTGGCGGCGGCGAAATCGGTGTTGACGATGATGACGTTGCCATAAAGATCGACACCGTGATCGGCCATCAGCAGCGTGACCAGATCATCCTCTGGCACGCCCAGACGCGCGGTGTTCAGGTAGGATGTGAACGAAAAGCCGGTGATCGCGGCAACATTGCCTTCGGCCAGCATCGGTTCGCGGGTCGGAAAGCCCACGGGTTCCACGGTGATGGCACCCATATCCAGCCCGTTTTCAGCCGCAAAGATCGGGAATTGCGCCCAGGCGCCGTCAGGTGGCGGCGCGCCAAGGATCTTGCCTTGCAGGCTTTGGGGCGTGTCGTCGATGCCCAAGGACCGCCGCCCGATGACGGCAAAAGGCGGTTTGTCATAGATCATCATCGCGCCGATCACGGGCGCGCCGGGGTTCTGGTCAAGGAATTTGATCAGGCTGTTGATATCGGCCATGCCCACGGGGAAGGCCCCTGTCGCCACCTTGGGGATCGCGTCAAGTGATCCGTCACCGGCAGACACCGTGACATTCAGGTCAAGCGCCGCGAAATTGCCATTGTCGATGGCGGCGAAATAGGGGGCTGCCGGCCCTTCGAAACGCCAGTCGAGCGTGAAAGGCAGGTCGGTCTGTGCGTGAACGGCCGATGCCCCCGTCAGCGCGACAGCCAGAATGGTACGATTGAACATGTTTTTTCCCCGTTGGTGTTTGATCCAGTCGGACCCAGATTTCCCATGCGCCCGCAAAGACGCCAGCCGCCGTGGCACATGCCGGTCAAGCCCGCGCCACATCGACCATGATTTGCCCGATTGTTGAGCAGTTTGCCACAAAAGCAAGCAAAAATTCTGTGGGCCGCCAGACCACGCCCCGACAAAAAAACAAAGATGTGACGCGCGCGCTGTTGCGCATCGGCAAAGGTGGTGCCAATCACGCAGCAGCCAAAGGGCCTTTGGCCAAGCATAACTGGAGAATACAGATGAATATTCGGTCAAAACTGCTGCTGTTGGCAGGCCTGTCACTGGCAGCCTGCACCGAACTGGCACCGACCGGCACTGCAGCTGACGGGTCGCCTTTTCTGTCGACTGTCCCCGAAAGCGTGCGCACGATTGCGGCACCGGATCAGAACCTCGACAAGGTCGTGTTTCTGGAACAGGACAATTGCTATTGGTACGAACATGCAGGCCCGGTCGAAACAACCCTGCTGCCGCTGCGCACGGCGCGCGGCAACACGATCTGCGCCGAACAGCCCACAGCGCCGGCGGCACCCGCCGCGATCTGACCGCCTTGGCTGCGCCGCAACAGGCGCAGCCGCCTAGCTGCGGGCGGTGATGTCGTTTTCGGTGGGGTAAAGAATCGCACTGACGCCGGTGTTCACCTCTTCGTACAGCCCGATGATATGGGCCATCACCATGCGCACGCAGCCCGAACTGGCCCGCCCGCCAATCGACCGCGGGCTGGGGGTGCCGTGAATCCGCAGATAGGTGTCGCGGTTGCCATCGAACAGATAGAACGCCCGCGACCCCAAGGGGTTTGACGGCCCGCCATCCATCCCGTTGGCATGTTGTTCATAGGTTTCCGGCTCGCGCGCGATCATCGCATCGGTCGGCCGCCACGTCGGCCATTTCGCCTTGCGCCGGATCGTATAGGTGCCGGGCTCGTACAGATTGCCCCGTGCGATCGCCACGCCATAGCGCATCGCCGTCCCGTCGCCGCGCACATGATACAGATAGCGCGCCACCGCATCGACGTGGATGTCACCGGCGCGCAAACCGTCATTGGCCTGCACAAGCGTTGGCAGGAAACGCGGGTGAAACCCCCAGGGGTTCGAGGTCTTCGGATCGTAATTCGCAGGGATGACGCGCCGGTCCCAGATCGGCCACATTTCTGGCGGGGATACTGGCGGCGGCGGTGGCGGTGGCGATGGCGGCAGATCAGCGAATTCCGGCAGATCGGCTGCAATCTCGCCCTGTGTCAGCGTGTCGACGGCCGGATCAGACAGGGTTTGCGCCGCAATCGGCTGTGAAAACAGGGCAGCGCCTGTCACGATGAAATGGCGGCGGTTCAGCATGGTCTAGGTCCAACTTTAGCGTCAAAGATCAGTTTATCTCTAGGCAGGGCCCAAGACCCTGACAAGGGCTTTACGGCACAAGTCTTTACACAGCCTTGCGACGTGGTCTTGATGGAACACTGCGCAATCAGGATTGTTCCAGCACGATCTTGCCCTTGGCGGTGCCGGTTTCGATCATCGCATGGGCCTTGCGCAGGTTTTCGGCATTGATCGGGGTCAGCACGGTATCCAGCGTGGTCCGCAACCGGCCCGCGTCGATTTCATCCGCGACATAGCTTAGCAAATGATGCTGCGCGATCATATAGGGGGTCTGGAACATCGCGCGGGCGAACATGAATTCCCAATGCAGGCTGGCAGCCTTGGTTTTCATCGCGGCCATCGGCAGCGGCACATCGGTATTGTCGATGGACACGATCCCGCCTTGCGGGCGGATCAGTTCGACCGCCGCATCCCAATGGCGCATATCGTTGAACACGGCGATATGATCGACATGATGCAGCCCCAGCGCGCGGACCTGTGCCACCATGTCGGCGCGATGGTCGATCACATGATCGGCCCCCAGCGCGGTGACCCAGGCGGTGGTTTCAGGCCGTGACGCGGTGGCGATCACGACAAGCCCCGCCGCCTTGGCCAGCTGTATGCCGATGGACCCGACGCCGCCCCCTGCCCCGATGATCAGGATGCTTTGCCCCGCATCCGCACCGTCACGGTCGATGCCCAGCCGGTCAAAAAAGGATTCGTAAGCCGTGATCGTCGTCAGCGGCAAGGCCGCAGCCTGTGCAAAGCCCAAGCTGGCAGGCTTGCGCCCGACGATACGTTCATCGACCAGCTGGAATTCCGCGTTCGAACCTGACCGCGTGATGTCGCCGGAATAATAGACGTCGTCGCCCACAGCGAACAGCGTCACATCCGGCCCCACAGCCGCGACCACGCCGGCGGCATCATAGCCCAGCACGCGCGGCGGGTTTTCCACCACATCGGCACCCTTTGACTTGCGGACCTTGGTATCGACGGGATTGACCGAGACCGCCTTGACCGCGACCAGAATGTCGCGCCCGGTTGGCACGGGCTGGGGCAGATCGACATCGACAAAACAGGCAGGGTCGGTCACCGGCAGGTAACGGGTCAGGGCGACGGCTTTCATGGGTTTATCCTTTGCTCAGTCATCAAGCGGCAGGTTGTCCAGTATCGCGGCACTGTCCTGACCGCAATGCGGCGGCGGCAACCGGTAAGTCACAGGCGTGCGCGACAGTTTCAGCGGATTGCCGAGCAGCCGGACCTGCCCTTTTTGCACATCCGCGCGCGGCATCGCCACGACCATGTCGCGCGCCTGCGCCTGATCCGACCCCAGCGCCAGATCAATCGTGTTGACGGGGCCGACGGGCACCTTGCGCGCCTCCAGCCCTGCGATCACCGCGGCCAGCGGGCGCGCGGCAAGTCGTGGGCCGATCACCGCAAGCAGGGCATCGCGGTTCTGCGTCCGCGCCAGATTGGTCGCAAAACGCGCATCGGGGACGATATCCGCACAGCCCAGAAATTCGCAGAACCGCGCGAACTGGCTGTCATTGCCGACCGCGATGATCACATGGCCATCAGCCACGGCAAAGACGTGATAGGGGACGATATTGGGATGCCCGTTGCCACGGCGCTGCGGCAGATCACCCGATTCAAGGTAATTGGTGCCTTCGTTGATCAGCCATGCCAACTGGCTGTCCACCAAGGCGATGTCGATATGCTGGCCTTCGCCGGTGCGTTCCTTGTGGCGCAGGGCGGCAAGGATGCCGACCGTCGCATACATGCCGCACATCACATCGGCGATGCCGACGCCCACCTTCATCGGCGCGCCGTCAGGTTCGCCGGTCAGGCTCATGATACCGCCAAAGCCTTGGGCCATCAGGTCATAGCCCGGCTTGTCGCGGTTCGGGCCGGTCTGGCCGAAGCCCGAGATCGAGCAATAGATCAGCCCGGGCTGGCGCGTCAGCAGATCATCCGGCCCCAACCCGTATTTCGCCAACCCGCCGGGTTTGAAGTTTTCCACCACGATATCGGCAGACCGCGCAAGCGCGCGGACCTGCTGCTGGCCAAGCTCTGTGCTGATGTCGATACTGACGGATTTCTTGTTGCGGTTGGCGGCCATGAAATAGGCCGACAGATCGGTGGGTTGGCCGTCCGTGTCACAGACATTGGGCGGGCCCCAGCCGCGGGTGTCATCGCCCCCCGTCGCGGGGTTTTCGACCTTGATCACCTCGGCCCCCAGATCGCCCAGCAATTGCGTGCAGGTCGGCCCCGCCAGAATACGGGTCAGATCCAGAACCGTGATCCCGTCAAGTGCGCCCGCCATGCCTGCTGTCTCCTCTGACCATACCGGCGTGACTGTCTTTGGCTGCTGCGGCTTCGTCAAGGGCTGGGCAGGGCGGTGGATCGCTGCGGGCCATGATTTACATTCTTAACGTGTATTCGCCAAACGGTTGCAACACCTGGACCCAGCGCGGCGCAGGTCAATTGCCAAGACCGGATCACGCGGCAGGCGGGCAGGCATAACCGCGTTTTACGGCTGTGACACGCGCATGAAAGCGTGCCACAGATTCGCCACTATTCGCCTTATTTTAGCCTTTTTTTAATACTTTAGCGCATGACGTTTATGTATCGGTACGCGTGACACAACGTCACTTTGGCGAAACCTGTTCTTTAGGGCAGATTTCCTGCTGCGCGTGGATAAAAGACATTGACCGACTGAAAATGGATGGCGTAGAACACAACCAAGCCGCGTTTATCAGTAAATTTTGTATTAAGTCTTGCGGAATGCGGACGCCGGATCGGCGGATGCTGATTTGCTGGCAGGACATGGTCTTGCCAGCAAACTTTTCGACGTAAAATCCGCTATAGCCCGACCACCTGCGCAGCCGTGACCGGCGTTTGCGGCAGGCTGACCACCTGCCCTGTCCGGGCGCTTTGCTGTGCGGCCATGCCGATGGCAACAGCCGCGGCCCCGTCCTGCAAAGTCACCTCGACCACGCCTTCACCGCGCACAACAGCGTTGAACCGCTGGTGCTGGTAAAAGGTCGACCCATTGTGATCGCCCGCCTCCAGCAAGGTCGGATCGACCGGAATTTCCGACACGAACGGACCCTTGGGGTCACGCGGGCTGATGATCAGCTGCGGCACGGGCGGCGCACCCAGCGCCAGCGGCCAGAACCGGCCCGGACCGGGGACCAGCGCCTCGATCTTGCCAGATGGACCCACGGCGCTGATTTCTTCCTGATAGCGCGATCCTTCGGCGAACATGCACAGTTCCAGCATTGCGCGCGCCCCCCGCGCGAAATCGACGATCACATAGGCATTGTCCCAGATATCGGGTGCCTGCCCGTCATAGCGTTCGTCGATATGGTTCACCGCCTGCCCCGCGCTGGCCATGACGCGCACAGGTTCGTCCTGCAGGATCAGGCGCATCAGGTCGAAGAAATGACAGCACTTTTCAACCAGAGTGCCGCCGGTCTTAGCGTTGAACCGGTTCCAGTCGCCGACCTTGGGCAGGAATGGAAAGCGGTGTTCGCGGATCGTCAGCATCCGCACGCCGCCCGTGGCCGCCGCGGCCTGCGCGACCAGCGCGGCAACGGGCGGCATATAGCGGTATTCCATCGCCACCCAGACAGGGTGCGGGTAACCGGCGAACAGATCATCCACCAGCGCCGCCTCGGACGGGTTGGTGAACAGCGGCTTTTCGCACAGGATCGGCAGGGGACGCGTCGCCACGATCTGCTGCAATTGCGGCACATGCAGGTAATTGGGGCTGACGATGACCACCGCATCCAGATCGGCAAAGCCCAGCAGCGCCTCAAGACTGTCCGCGACCTGCGCACCACCCGCCAGCACCGATGCCGCCTGCGCGAGGTCTGGCACCGGATCATAGACCACAGACACCCGCCCATGCGGCAGCAGGTTGATATTCATGATATGTTCGCGGGCCATCATGCCGCAGCCGACCAGCCCGTAGTTCACCATTTGCACGTCGTTCACCCTTTTCCCATGCGCGAGATATATTGCGCCCGGTCCGCATCGAACCAGGTGCGCGAAAATTCGACAGGCACGCGGCCTGCCAGATATGACTTGCGTTCGATGTAACCGGTCACCGCCCCTGCCCGCAGATGAAATTCGGGCGGCGTCCAGTCGGGCAAAGGCGCGATGCCGATCCGGTCCTCGGCCGCGGCGATCACCAGCCCCAGCCGGTCACGGTAAAACAGATAGAGCGAATCGATCAGATCATCCGGCCCGATGGCGGGCGCATAGCCCCCGTCGAGCCAGATTTCCTCCAGCCCGACCAGCACCCCGCCCAACCAGCGCAACCGCCTGATCCGGTGGCCCAGCGGATGGGCGCCAAAGGCGGGCGCATCCACAGGTTTCGCCAGCAGATCGACCGACAGCACCCGTGCTGTGGGCAAACCGCCACCGCGTTTCAATTCCAGCCGGAAAAACGCATAGACCGAGTCCACCTGTTCGCGGTGCCGGACATAATTGCCCGACCCCTGCACCCGCTCCAGCAGACCCTTGGATTCCACATCGGCCAGCGCCTTGCGCAATGTGCCGACAGCAACGCCCATAGTCTCGGCCATCTCGCGTTCAGGCGGCAGGCGCGCACCATCGGCCAGATGTCCGGCGGCGATTTCGCGGATCAGCATTTCGCTCAGCTGCACGAATTTCGGCAAGGCAGAGGGTGTCGCCATGGCCCTGCCCCTCCCCGGCGCGCCATCGAATTGATACACTATTGTTGCACATATCCGGCCATGCTACGCAAGTGCAAAGACAACGTCCTTGGGAGGGGAATCAATGACCGTC
Organism: Loktanella sp.; assembly: GCA_017542965.1. Classification (GTDB taxonomy): domain Bacteria; phylum Pseudomonadota; class Alphaproteobacteria; order Rhodobacterales; family Rhodobacteraceae; genus Yoonia. The sequence goes on from JAFWEI010000009.1 coordinate 50,413, forward strand.
GTGCCCGTCACCAGCGCCGATCTTGATGCGGCAGAGGTGTCTTGGTTTTCCGCCCTGTGTTCGGATGATTACCAGTTCCTGGGCGTGCCGGACGGCGATCTGCGGTCGTCATGGGACCATTGCCGCGACATCGCCCTGACAGCGGAAGCACAGGGGTTCCGCAACATCCTCGCCCCCTCCTCCTATCAGGTCGGGCAGGATACATTGTCTTTCGTGGCCGGCATGGCGCCCTTGACCGAAAAGATCAATTTCCTTGCCGCGATCCGCTGTGGCGAGGTGCAGCCGATCATGCTGGCGCGCACGATTGCCACGCTGGACCATATGCTACAGGGGCGGCTGACGCTGAACGTCATCAGCTCCGATTTCCCCGGTGAAGTGGCCGACAGCAAATACCGCTACAAACGCAGCCACGAGGTCGTGGAAATCCTGCGCAAATGCTGGACCCAGGACGAGGTCAGCCATGACGGCGATATCTACCAGATCAGCAAACTGCCCACCGACCCCGCCCGCCCTTACCAGCAAAACGGCGGCCCGCTGCTCTATTTCGGCGGCTATTCGCCCGATGCCTTGGAACTTTGCGGCGCGCAATGCGATGTTTACCTGATGTGGCCCGAGACCCGCGATGTACTGGCGCAGCGGATGAAGGACGTCCACGCCCGCGCCGCCGCCCATGGGCGCACGCTCGATTACGGGTTGCGCGTGCATATGATCGTGCGCGACACCGAGGCCGAGGCCAAAGACTATGCCGATTACATCGCCAGCAAGCTTGACGACGAATATGGCAAGCTGATCCGCGACCGTGCGCATGACAGCATCAGCCTTGGGGTGGCGCATCAATCGCGCGCGCGCGAACTGGCGGATCAATTCGGCTATACCGAACCGGGGCTTTGGACGGGAATCGGCCGCGCGCGGTCGGGTTGCGGGGCGGCGCTGGTGGGGTCAACCGACCAGATCCTGTCCAAGATCGCGGATTACCATAAAATGGGCATCCGTGCTTTCATCTTTTCAGGCTATCCGCATATCGCCGAGGCCGAACATTTCGGCGCACGGGTGATGCCACATCTGAAAACCTGCTCGCTGCCGCATGCCTATGGGCGCGTGCCAACCGCAACACCAGCCACGCCCTTGGGCACAGGACAACGCCGCTAATGCAACGCATCCAGATCACCAATGACCTTTCCTTCAGCCGCATCATCTATGGCATGTGGCGGCTGGGCGATGATAGCGACACCAGCCTCAAACATGTGCAGGCCAAGATCGAATCCTGTCTGGCCCAGGGCATCACCACGATGGATCAGGCCGATATCTATGGCGGCTACATGGCCGAGGAAATCATGGGCCACGCGCTGCGCGCAGCCCCCGCGCTGAAACACCAGATCGAGATTGTGACCAAATGCGATATCATCGTTTCTGCCGGGCGCTATGCGGGCGCGGGGGTGAAACATTATGACACATCGGCCGCCCATGTGACGGCCTCGGTCGATCATTCGCTGCGGCTGATGGGGGTGGACCGGATCGACACGCTGTTGATCCACCGGCCCGACCCGCTGATGGACCACCACGACACAGGGGCCGCGCTGGACGCTTTGGTCGCATCCGGCAAGGTGCGCAGCGTCGGCGTGTCCAATTTCAAACGGCATGACTGGACGCTGCTGCAATCGGCGATGCAAACGCCGCTGATTACCAACCAGATCGAATTGTCGCTGACGGCCCATCAAGGTTTCACCAATGGCGATGTCGCCTATTTGCAGGAACGCGGCGTGCCGATCATGGCCTGGTCGCCGCTGGGCGGCGGCGCGCTGATGACCGGTACCGGGGCTGTGCAGGACGCGCTGGCCGCCGTGGCCGCCGAACAAGGCGTGGACAGCGCGGCTGTTGCCGTCGCATGGTTGCTGGCACATCCCGCACGGATCATGCCGGTGATGGGCACCAATGCGATTGGCCGGATCAAAACCCTGTCTGCCGCATTGCAAGTCACGATGGACCGTGAAACTTGGTTCAAGCTCTATACCGCAGCCCTTGGCCAGGAAGTCCCCTAATGCCCCAGACATTCGATCCCCAGACCGACAGCACCCGTTTTCGCACGGCCCTCGGGGCCTTCACGACCGGCGTGACGATCATCACCACCGACAGCCCCGAAGGCGCGATCGGGATCGTCGCCAACAGCTTTGCCAGCGTCTCGCTCGACCCGCCGCTGGTGCTGTGGTCGCCGGCGAAATCCTCCAAACGCTTTGAACATTTCGCCGGCGCGCGGCGCTTTGCGATCCATGTGATGGCCGCCGACCAGCGCGATATCTGCGCGGCGATCCTTGGCTCCAAGACCGCGATCCGCAATGTGCCGACGCATCTGTCGCATTGCGGCATGCCGATCATCGCAGGCGCGCTGGCCACCTTCGAATGCAATCTCGAAACCAGCCATGACGCGGGCGATCATGTGATCATCGTCGGCCGCGTGACCAAGGCGCACCATACAGACGGCCAGCCCCTGACCTTTCATGGCGGCCAATACGGCACCTTCGCACCACACCATCCACCATCTTCAGAGTAAAAATATCCCGGGGGAATTGCCCCTTGGGGCAAGGGGGCAGCGCCCCCAAAGGGCCGAAGGCCCGCAACATGAACAGGGGAGGAGCCGATGTCGGTCCTGTTTGGTATCTTGTGGCCGCTGGAGCGGTTCAACACCGGGGTGCTTGCCATCGGCAAGCTGATCGCGGTGACAGCGCTTGGCGTGATGGTGGCCCTGATCCTCGGACAGGTCTTTTTCCGCTATGTGCTGAATGCCGCCCCCAACTGGACCGAAGAAGGCGCGCGGTTCGGGATGCTCTGGATGACCGGGCTGATGGCGCCACTGGCCTACCGGATCGGCGGCTTCGTGGCGATAGACATGCTCGAACGCGCCCTGCCCCGTCTGCTCGCGGGTCTTCTGGGCTTGCTGCTGCTGGCGATCTCTCTCTGGGTGCTGGTGATCGCCTGGGAACGCGGGCTGAACAACCATCTGCTGACACTGTCGGGGCGGGGCTGTTCGTCGTCGCTGCGCTGGCCTTTCGGGTTCGAGATCGGCAAATGCGGCGCGCGGTTTCAGAATAATTACCAATATGCTTCACTCTGGGTCGGGGTCAGCCTGCTGATCGCGGTCAATGTCGAACTGATGCTGCGGCAGGTCATCATGCTGCTGGGGCAAGGCGACCGGCTGACATCGTTCAAACAGACCGACATGGCAGGGGCCGAATAATGCTGATCCTGTTTTTGCCGCTGTTCCTGATCCTGATCCTGATCGGCCTGCCCGTGGTCTTTGCGCTGATGGCCGCGCCTTTCGCGATGATCATGGCCGAAGGCGATACCCGCAACGTGGTGGCCGGCCTTTACCGCAACCTTTACAACGGCATGGACAGTTTTCCCCTGATGGCGCTGCCGTTCTTCATGCTGGCGGGCGAGATCATGAACCGTGGCGGCATCACCACACGGCTGGTGGAATTCGCGCAAGCGTTCATGGGGCATCTGCGCGGCGGGCTGGCGCATGTGAATATCCTGTCGTCGATGCTGTTCGCGGGTATGTCGGGGTCGGCTGTGGCAGATACATCCGCCATCGGGTCCACCATGATCCCCGCGATGGAAAAGAACGGCTATACCCGCCGTTTCGCCGCGGCGATCACCGCGGCCAGTTCGGTGATCGGGCCGATCATCCCGCCCTCGGGGATCATGATCATCTATGCCTATGTCATGGGTGAAAGCGTGGCATCGCTGTTTCTGGCAGGCATCGTGCCGGGGATTCTGGTGGGTGTCGGGCTGATGATCATGGTCCGGCTGATGGCCGACAGGTACGACCTGCCCAAGGCGGAACGGATCGTCACCAAGAACCAGACGATCACGCCGGTCGAATATTGGGTCAGCTTTGCGCTGTTGCGGGTCAATTTCGCGGGGCTTTTGATCGCGCTTTATGCCTTCATCGCGCCCCCTGTCGGGCTGGCGCATGTGAATGATGCGGGCGACACGGTGCATGCGCTGAACCTCTGGGTCGTGTTCGCCGCCCTGCTGGTCGCGTCGCATGTCATCCTGATGGGCTATCGCAAGCGGGTCAGCATTGATTTCCGTATGGTCTGCAAAAAGGCGGTTGCACCGCTGCAGACGCCGATCATCATTCTGGGCGGCATCCTTGTCGGTGTCTTCACCCCGACCGAGGCCTCGGCCGTCGCGGTGGCCTATGCGCTGATCGTGTCGTTTTTCGTGCTGCGGTCGATGAAATTCAGCGATCTGTTGGGCGTGCTGACACGCTCGGCCATCGCCACATCCGCGGTGCTGTTGCTGGTCGGGGCCGCTGTCGCGTTCAAGACTGTCGTGGCCTTGTCATATGCGCCGCAGATATTGTCGGATTATATCCTGACGCTGTCCGAGAATCCGCTTGTCCTTTTGTTTCTCATCAACGTGTTGTTGTTCATCGTCGGCATGTTCCTTGATGCGGGACCGGCGATCATCATTCTGGGGCCGATCCTTGGACCAATCTTTGTCGATATGGGCGTGCATCCCGTGCATTTCGCCATCATCATGAGCGTGAACCTGACCGTGGGGCTGGCCACACCGCCGATGGGGCTGGTGCTGTTCGTGGCTTCGACCGTGTCGGGCGAAAGGGTCGAAACCATCGCCCGCGCGATCCTGCCGTTTCTGGCGGTCGAAGTACTTGTCATTTTCCTGATTACCTATGTCCCCGCCATTTCGATGACGGTGCCATATCTGGCAGGCTTTCTGGGCTGCGCGCCCGAAGTCGGCTTTTCCGCCTGTATCAGCCCCGCGCCGATACAGTAATCAACAGCATCCACAGGGAGGATAAAATGCTGAAAAAACTGACCCAACTGGCCATGACAGCCGCCGTGCTTGTCACGCCGATGGCCCTGGCCGCACAGGATTTCACGATCCGGGCGACCGCCAATTCCAACACCGATGACGAAGATTACGACGGTCTGGTCGTGTTCAAGGATTACGTCGAAGCGGCCTCCAACGGACGCATCGCGGTGGAACTGTTCATAGGTACGCAGCTTTGCGCCACCGGCGAGGAATGCCTTGAAGGCGTCTCCGAAGGGTCCATCGACGTCTATATCTCGACCTCGGGCGGGGCTGCGGGGATTTTCCCTTATGTTCAGGTGCTTGACCTGCCCTATCTGATGTCCTCCGACCGCGTGGCCGAGGCCGTGCTGCAAGGCGATTTCGTGCGCACCATGCGCGATATGGCGCTGGCTGACAGCGGCAACACGATCCGCCTGATGACCATCGGCAATACCGGCGGCTGGCGCAACTTTGCCAATACCGAACGCCGCGTGCAGACCCCAGCCGATCTGGAAGGGCTGAAGCTGCGCACGGTCGTGGCCGACCTGCCGATCCAGCTGGTCGAGGCGATGGGCGCATCCGCGACCCCGATCCAGTGGCCCGAGCTGTTCACATCGCTGCAAACCGGCGTCGTCGAAGGCACCGCCAACGGCATCACCGATATCATGAACATGAAGTTCCCCGATGCCGGTCTGCAATATCTGACGCTGGACGGTCATTCCTACATGGGTGCGATCTGGTGGATGAACAACGACGCCTTCCTTGCCATGCCAGAGGATCTGCGCCGTATCGTGGTGGACGGGTTCTATGCGCTGCAGCAGGCGACATTCGCGTCACCCAAACGCAAATCCATCGAAGCCTATGAAGCCTTCGTTGCGGGTGGCGGTGACCTTTACGTCCCATCGCCCGAGGAAAAGGCGCTCTTTGCCGAGGCCGCAGCCCCCGTCTATGGCTGGTTTAGCGCCAATGTGCAGGGTGGGCCGGAAATCCTCACCGCGCTGCAAGCAGCCGTGGCAGAGGTCGAGGCTGATCTGGCAGCGGGCTATGAGAGCGATCTGAACTGATAAGGGTCCGGACGGCGGGGTAAACCCCGCCCTACGGCACCAAATTGCGTAGGTCGGGGTTTACCCTGACCTATTTTCATGACGGCGGGGTGAACCCCACCCTACGCCAAAACCCCCTGCACCGCGTCATATTGCGACAGGAAAACCTTGCCGGTCAGCTGGTGCAGGAAATGCTGTTCGGCCAGACGGTCCATCACCGGCCCTTTCACCTCTGACAGATGCAGTTTCACATCCATCTCGCGCAGACGCTCGTTGATCGCCTCCAGCGATTCCAGCGCGCTGAAATCAATCTCGTTGATCGCCGCACATTGCAGGATGACGTGGCGCACCTCTTTGTCCCCCGCGACGCGGGCCTGAATCCGGTCCTCCAGATAGCGGGCATTGGCGAAATACAGGCTTTCATCCACCCGCAGCGTCACGATGCTGGGATGGGTGATGACCTTGTGGCGCAGGATATTGCGGAAATGTTCGGTCCCCGGCACCTGGCCAACCTCGGCGATATGCGGCTTGGACGAGCGGTAAAGATGCAGCAGCACCGATAGCAGGACGCCCGCGGAAATCCCCACCTCGACCCCCAAGGCCAGCGTCAGCAGGATCGTCGTGGCGACAGCCGCGAAATCGCCACGGTTATAGGTCCAGCTGCGTTTGAGGATCGAGAAATCCACAAGGCTCAGCACCGCCACGATGATCGTCGCAGCCAAGGTCGCGTTCGGCAGGAAATAGATCAGCGGCGTCAATGCGACAGCCGCAATCGCCAGCCCGACGGCGGTAAAGGCCCCTGCCGCAGGCGTCGCCGCCCCCGCATCGAAGTTCACGACAGACCGCGAAAATCCCCCCGTCACCGGAAAGCCCCCTGTCAGCGATGCGCCGATATTGGCGGCCCCCAGCCCGATCAGTTCCTGATCGGGGTCGATGCGTTGGCGTTTCTTGGCGGCGAGCGTCTGCGCCACGGAAATCGATTCCACAAAGCCGATGATCGAAATCAGGAAAGCGGGCAACAGCAGCTGCCCCAGCAAAGCGGGCGAAAAGGATGGCAGGGTGAACGGCGGCAGGCTTTGCGGCACATCGCCCACGATCTTGACGCCGCGCGCGTCCAGCCCCCAGTACCAGACCGCCGCCGTGGTCGACACGACCACCACGATGGGCCCCAGTTTCACCAAAAACCCCGTCAGCCCCGCACCAAGGCCCAGCTTGGTCAGCACTGGCTTTAACCCCTTGCGCACCCAGAACAGGAACGCAGTCGCCAGCACGCCGATCAGCGCAGTGATCCAGTTGATGCCACCCAGATTACTGCCCAGCGACACCACCAGTTCGGCAAGGTTATGCCCGTCCGCACTGATGCCCAGAATATGTTTCAGCTGGCTCGCCGCGATGATGATGCCAGAGGCCGTGATGAACCCCGCGATCACCGGATGCGACAGGAAATTCGCCACGAACCCCAGCCGGAACAACCCCATCGCCACCAGTATGACACCTGACAACCCTGCCAAGGAAAGGGCGGCGACGGCATAGCCCATGGTGCCTTGTTCCACGATATTGCTCAGTGCGGCCGCCGTCATCAGCGACACCACCGCGACCGGCCCCACGGCCAGGCTGCGGCTGGTGCCGAACACGGCATAGAGCATGATCGGCACGATCGAGGCATAAAGCCCCGCCTCGGCCGGCAAGCCCGCCAGCAGCGCATAGGCAAGCGATTGCGGGATCAGCATGATCGTCACGATAAAAGCAGCGGTCAGGTCATTGCCAAGGTCGGAACGGGTGTACTCCCGCCCCCATGTCAGGATGGGCAGGTAACGGGTCAAACGGGTATTCATCTATTTCTGGCCAGTTGGGCCGCTTGCAAAGGCTGCAAGCGGACAGGTTTATCGCAAGATCAGGCCTTGCAGGTGCGCATGCCCAGAACGGTGTACAGCGGGCAAGACCGCGTCGCGGCAACCCCCAGCATCACCAAGCCTATCACGACGGATATGATCGTGGCGAGCGTGCTGTCAAACAGCGCCATGCCGCTGACAAAAGGCAGCGCCAGCAGGACGATGCCCAGCGTGCCACGGATCATCCGGTCGAGAGTGCCAACATTGACGGTCATTTCAAAGGCTCCTTCATCAAGCTGCCCCTCTTTACCGCGACGACCCTGCCGGTATCGGTGACAATGTCACTGACAGCGCTCAGCCGTGATGGCGCGCCACATCCTGCAGCCCTGCACGATCCGCGATCATGACGACCCCGCGCGCCTGCGCGATCCAGCCGCGGCGCTGGAATTCCTGCAACTGGCGCGACACGACCTCGCGCGCGGTGCCCAGCTCGACAGCCAGTTTCTGATGTGTCGTGGCGATCCGGTCATCGCCATGCGACAGTTTCAACAGCTTGTCGGCAAGCCGCACGTCGATGCGCTGGAATGCGACCTCGTCGATCATCAAGAACAGATCGGTGATCCGCTTGGAAAAGGCGGCAAAGACAAAATTGCGAAAGGATTTGGACTGCGCGACCAGATCATCGAACACATCGCGCGGCACGGCGGCGGCCCGCACATCGGTTTCGGCAATGCCCGTGGCGGCATAATCATCATAGGCCAGCAGGCAGGCCGTGGTCAGCACGCAGCTTTCGCCCGCCTCGATCCGGTACAGCACGATCTCGTGGCCGGTGTCGGACACTTGCTGGACACGCACGGTGCCCGCCAGCAGGAACAGCATGTTTTCCGGCGATTTGCCGGGGCCGAAAATCACTGTGCCCGCAGGGGCCGCCACAACCGCGCTGCGCGCCAAAAGCTGCGCCTTGATGGCTGGTTCCAGCCGCGCCAGCCCAGCAAACCTGTCCAGCCACACATCGTCCTGCGCCATTCTTTCCGCCTCGCTTTGTTGCAAATACTCCCCCGCGCGGCGCGCGTCACCCACGCCGGATCAGTACGCCCAGATCGGCAACATTGGTGCCGGTGGCGCCGGTCAGCAACAGACCATCCGCCTGCGCCAAGGCGGCATAGCTGTCGTTATTGGCCAAAAGCGGTGCCAGATCCGCAATCTTGCCAAGACTGTCCTGATCCACAATACCGCCTGCGGCATCGGTCGGCCCGTCGCGCCCGTCGCTGCCCGCCTGCAGGCAGGTCCAGTCACCCCAGCCGCGGTCTGCGGCGGCGATGGCGATGCGCAGCGCCAGTTCCTGATTGCGCCCGCCACGGCCGGTGCCTTGCAGCATGACCGTCGTCTCGCCCCCCCAGAGCGTGATACCCGTGCGCGCCTGATCGCAGATCAGTTGCGCGGCATCGGCCACGTCGCCGGTGACGGGTGCGGCGATCACATGCGCGACACCCGCCGCCTGCGCCATGGCGGCAACGCTTTGCCCGTTCGATCCGATCAGGATGTTGCGCGCGACAGGCAGGTCCGGCGCGGGGCGGGCCTGCGCCAGATGATCGCGCACCGATGGCGGCACGCGGTCCCACAGGTTGGCATCGCGCAACACTGTCGCCGCCTGCGCCGCTGTGCCGATGGGCGGCGCGGTCGGGCCGCTGGCAATCGCGCTCAGATCGTCGCCCACGACATCGGACAGGATCAATGCGGTGACTTTGTTGGGGGCGGCATGGCGCAGAAACCCGCCACCCTTGAGATCTGACAATTGCTGGCGGATCAGGTTCATGGCGCGGATGTCCAGCCCCGAGGCCAGCAACAGATTGTTCACCGCGATCTTGTCGGCCAATGTCAGCGCGCCTGCGGGGGCAGGCAGCAGGGCCGACCCACCGCCCGAAATCAGCGCCAGCACCGGGCCTTGGGCCGCGCGCAAGGCCGCGATCACCGCCTGCGCCGCTTTTGCGCCACTTTCATCCGGCACCGGATGACCCGCGGCAAACACCTCTGCCCCGTCCAGCGGCTGGGCGTTTTCGTAATTGGTCACGACGATGGCTGGCACGCCGTTAAAACGGGTCAAGGCCGCCTGCGCCATCCCGCGCGCGGCCTTGCCGACCGCCACGATCAGCGCGGGTGCCGGCAGATCATCCAGGTGGCGCGTCACCGCCGCCACCGGATCAGCGGCCTGCACCCCGGCGTCAAACAGCCGCCGCGCGGTGCTGCGCATATCGTTCATATCGGACCTCTTTTCGGCATCGGTAAGGTGGATCATGATCCACCTTACCCGCCGAGTTTACAAGGTCACAGGTAGCGGTTCACCAGATTTTCCAACCGTTCCTGACGGCCCGACCGAGGTTGCGGGCTGACCCCTTCCGCCATCACCCTGGCGGTGATCGCATCCAGATCACTGGCCAACAGCGCACGGCCCGCCTCTGTGTCCCAACCCGCGTAACGGGCATCGCGCGCGGCTTCGAGCTTGCCATCTTCCAGCATCGCCGCTGCCGCCTTCAGCCCCGCCGCACAGGCATCCATGCCGCCGACATGCGCAAGGATCAGATCCTCGGCATCAAGGCTCTGGCGGCGCAATTTGGCGTCGAAATTGGTGCCGCCCGTGGTGAAACCGCCAGCACGCAGCACCTCGTAATAGGCCAGCGCCATTTCCGGCACATTGTTGGGGAACTGGTCGGTATCCCAGCCGGACTGGTAATCGTTGCGGTTCATGTCGATGGACCCGAAAATCCCCAATTCACGCGCCATCGCCAGTTCATGTTCAAACGAATGGCCCGCCAGAATGGCATGACCCTGTTCGATGTTCATCTTGACCTCGCCTTCCAGGCCAAACTCCTTAAGGAAACCGTAAACCGTGGCGACATCGTAATCATATTGGTGCTTGGTCGGCTCTTGCGGCTTGGGTTCGATCAGGATCGCGCCTTTGAAGCCCATCTTGTGCTTGTAATCGACGACCATCTGCAACATCCGCCCCGCCTGCGCGCGTTCGCGGCCCATGTCGGTGTTGAGCAGGGTTTCATAGCCTTCGCGCCCGCCCCACAGGACATAGTTTTCGCCCCCCAGTTTCATGGTCGCATCCATGCAGGTCTTGATCGTGGCAGCAGAAAACGCGAAGACATCAGGGTCGGGGTTCGTCGCCGCCCCCGCCATGAACCGGCGGTGCGAAAACAGGTTCGCCGTGCCCCAGAGCAGTTTGACGCCGGTGGCTTCCATCTTTTCGGCAAAGTAATCGACGATCTCTTCCAGATTGCGGGTGTTTTCCGCAAAGCTGTTCCCTTCGGGGCGCACATCGGCGTCGTGGAAACAGAAATAGGGCACGTTCAGAATCTGGAACATCTCGAAGGCGGCATCGGCCTTCATGCGGGCCGCATCCATGCTGTCGCCGAACCACGGGCGGTCGAATGTCTGCCCGCCGAACGGGTCACCGCCCGGCCAGGCAAAAGAATGCCAATAGGCGGCGGCGAAACGCAGGTGATCCTGCAGCGTCTTGCCCATGACCACTTCGTCGGGGTTGTAATGGCGGAAGGCGAAATCATTGTCGCTGTCCGGCCCCTGATAGGTGATGGCGGGGATGCCTTTGAAGAAATCGGTCATGATAGTCCTTTCAGTGCGGTATAGCTCGCGCGATAGCGCGCATGGGCCTGCGAAAAGGCCGCGGTCAGTTTGGTGTCGGGGTCGATCGTGCGGGCGATCTTGGGCGCCGTGGCAATCTCGGCCCCAGCCCCTGTTGCCGCCATCAGCCCAAGGCGGGCAGCCCCGAAAGCCCCGCCGAAATCACCTGCAACCGGCAGTGCGATGGGCAGGTCCAGCGATGTGGCAATCGCCTGCACCCAGTAATCCGACCGCGACCCGCCGCCGACGGCGATCAGGCGGGTGATCTTGGTGCCGGTGCTGGCCAGCGCGTCATGGCAATCGCGGATCGCATGGGTCACGCCTTCCAACACAGCACGCGCCATGGCCGCGCTGTCGGTTGCGTGATCCAGATGCAAAAACGCGCCACGGATCGCAGCATCATTATGCGGGGTCCGTTCCCCGCCCAGATAGGGCAGAAACAACGGCTTGCCCGGCGCCTGCAAGGCCCCCAGATCAGCGGTCAGCGTCGCGGCGGGTTTGTCCGCCACACGCGCAAACCAGTTCAGCGCATCGGCGGCGGCCAAAATCACGCCCATCTGGTGCCATGTGTCGGGCAAGGCGTGGCAGAATGTATGCACCGCGCTGGCGGCATCGGGGTGATAGGCATCGCTGGCCGCGAACAGCACGCCGGATGTGCCAAGAGAGACAAAGGCATCCCCCGCCTTGACTACGCCCACACCCACGGCGCTGGCGGCATTGTCACCCCCACCGCCCGCCACGACCACACCATGCGGCAGGCCCCAGCGGGTCGCCAATGCATCACGCAGATGCCCCGACACGTCGGAGCCTTCCACCAGTCGCGGCATCTGCGCGCGGGTCAGGCCGGTCGCGGCCAGCAGGTCATCGGACCAATCGCGCTTGGCCACGTCCAGCCAGCTGGTGCCAGCGGCGTCCGACATTTCGGCCACCGCTTCACCGGTCAGCCACAGGCGCAGGTAATCTTTCGGCAGCAACACACGGGCGACACGGGCAAAGATTGCAGGTTCATGCCGCGCCACCCAGACAAGTTTTGGCGCGGTAAAACCCGCAAAGACGATATTGCCGGTCAGCGCGCGGAACCGCGGGTCGGCGTCCAGTGCCGCCGCTTCGACCGCCGCGCGGGTGTCGTTCCACAGGATACAGGGGCGCAGCACCTGATCCGCACCGTCCAGCAAGGTCGCGCCATGCATCTGGCCGGACAGGCCGATGGCCTTGACGCCCTCCAGCGACACCTGCGCACCAAGCGCGCGCATCACGGCATCGGCGGCGTCAAGCCATGTCGCCGGGTCCTGTTCGGACCACGCGGGTTGCGGGCGGCTGACATGCAAAGGTGCCGATGCTTCGGCCAGAATAGTCTGGTCCGCATCGATCAGCACCGCCTTGAGACCCGAGGTCCCAAGATCAAGTCCGATATACATCAGGCGGCTTTCTTTGGATTTTTTCCCAGAATGATCATCGACAGGATATCATCCTCGGTCACGTCCTCGACCCGTTCGGTGCCGACGACCTGCCCGTTTTTCATCACCGACACACGGTCGCACAATTCCATCATCTCGCGGGTGTCGTGGCTGATCAGGAAGATGCCCAGACCTTGGGATTTCAATTCCTTGATCAGATCGGCCACCATCTTGGTTTCATGCACGCCAAGGGCGGCAGTCGGTTCATCCATGATCAGGATTTTCGCCTTGAAATAGACCGCCCGCGCGATGGCGACCGACTGGCGTTGACCACCCGACAGGGCGGACACGGGTTCTTTCAGCTTTTTGAAATTGGGGTTCAGCCGCGCCATGATCTTGCGGGTTTCGGCCTCTTGCCGGCCATCATCGACGAAACCGAAAGGCGTGGTCAATTCACGCCCCAGAAACAGGTTGGAGGCCGCATCAAGGTTATCGGCCAGCGCCAGCGTCTGATAGATCGTCTCGATATTGTGGTCGCGGCTGTCGCGGGGGGACTGGATATTGGCCTTTTGGCCGTCGATCCAGATCTCGCCGGAATCCATCTTATAGGCCCCCGACAGGATCTTGATCAGGGTCGATTTACCGGCACCGTTATGGCCCAAAAGACCCACGACTTCACCGGGGTAAAGGTCGATACTGACGTGATCCACCGCCTTGACCCCGCCGAAGGAGATCGAGACATCTTTCATCTGCACAAGGGGTGTCATCATTTCGCTCCCGAATATTTGCGGTACTGGATGTCGATCCAGACGGCGAGGACCAGCACAAGGCCCACCACGATGTTCTGATAAGGCGCATCGACCCCGACCATCGCCATGCCCGATTGCAGCGATTGCATGATCAGCGCGCCGATGATCGCGCCATAGATCGTGCCGATCCCGCCCGCCAGCGCCGTGCCGCCAATGACCGCCGCCGCAATGACGCGCAATTCGTCCAGCGTGCCGATGTCATTGGTGTGATAGCCCAGCCGGGCCGAGGCGACGATACCGCCCAGCGCACATAGCATACCGACCATGGCGAAAATCTTGACCGTCAGCAGTTTGGTATTGATCCCCGACAATTCCGCCGCATCCGGGTTGCCGCCGGTGGCGAAAATATACCGGCCCAGACGCGTGCGCTGTGCGATCACGGTCATGACAATGGCAACGGCGATCAGCAACAGCACGGAATAGGGGATGCCGTAACCGGCGGTGCAGCCTTCGGCGGCAGCACAGCCCCAGCGTTCGAATTCCCGCGCGATCACGCGGTCGGGCACTTCATAGGAATTCAGCACGGCGACAAAGCCAAGGATCGCGGCGATCACAACGCCGATCACGGCGATTTCGGCCCACATCGGTTTGACCGTGAAACCGTGGCCCATCTTGGTGCGGCGCGCCAGCAGCAGCCCGACAGCGGCGGCAGCGGCAGCAATCAGGCCGACAACCCAGCTCCAGAAAATCCCCAGCGTGCCGTTGATGCCGCCAAACAGCATATAGGTCGGGTCCAGCGGCCCGATGGTCTGCCCGTCGGTCAGGTGCCATGCCACGTTGCGCCAGATCAGCAAACCGCCCAAGGTCACGATAAAAGCGGGGATCATCTGATAGCCGACCAGATACCCCTGAAACGCGCCGATCAGCGCGCCGGTCAGGATACCGGCGATAATGGTGATCCACGGGATCATCGGATGCCCGATGTCCAACCCGAACATCTGCGGCAAAATCTGTGTCTGGGTGATGGCCATCACGGCCGTGGTGGTCGCCAGCAAGGCGCCAACCGACAGATCAATGTGGCGGGTCACGATGACGAACACCATGCCGGTCGCCATGATCGCCACAGACACGGTCTGGATCGACAGGTTGAAAATATTGCGCGGTGTCAGGAACCGCAGGTCTGACCACAGATGGAACACGACCCAGATCAGGAGCAGCGCCCCGATCATGCCCAAAAGGCGGGTATCCACTTCGAGCGTTTTGAGCAGAGACCGGCGCGCGCCGGGCGCTTTGGTCGCGGTTTGATCAGACATAGCATTGCTCCATCGCAGCCAATCGCGCAGGGTCAGCGACCAATTGTTTGCTTTAAAAAGAAAGGCGGGGCCCTGCACATCGGCAGGGTCCCTGTGGATGGCGGCAGCACCGCCACCGGCGTTTAGTTACAAGGTGCGGGGCCAGCGGTCACACCCTGACACAGGGCTTCGACCGTGATCCAGCCTGCATCGGTGACATCAGTCAGGTTATCCGCGGTGATTGGCAGCGGCGCAAGAAAGATCGCTGTCATTTCGGTACCGGCGGGCGATGTCCATGACTGCGCGCCTTCGACGGCGGTCATGTCACCGTCACCAGAGGCCAGCGCCACGGCGATTTCCGCCGCCGATTTGCCCAGATCGCGGGCGTCTTTCCAGACCGACACGGTCTGCGTGCCCAGCGCGACACGGTTCAGCGCGGCATGGTCGCCGTCCTGACCAGAGACAGGAATGCCTTCCATGCCCTGTGCGGTCAGCGCCGCCACGACACCACCGGCAGTGCCGTCATTCGAGGCGACAACAGCGTCAACCGCATTGTCGTTGGCGGTCAGGATCTGTTCCATGTTGCGCTGTGCGTTCGCAGGCAACCAACCATCGGTATAGGCTTCGGCGACAATGGTGATCGCGCCGCTGTCGATGGCGGATTGCAGGATTTCCTGCTGGCCGCCGCGCAGGAAATCTGCGTTCGGGTCAGTGGGCGAGCCTTTGATCATGACGTAGTTGCCTTCGGGCATCTGTTCCAGCACGGCGCGGGCCTGCATCCGGCCGACTTCGACGTTGTCGAAGGTCAGGTAAAAGGCGCGCGGATCTTCGATCAGACGGTCATAGGCGACGACAGGGATGCCTTCGTTGGCGGCAGCTTCGACAGCTGGCCCGATGGCGGCGCTGTCCTGTGCCAGGATGATCAGCGCGTCAACGCCTTGGGCGATCAGGCTTTCGACGTCCGACAACTGCTTGGCCGAGGACGACTGCGCATCAGCGGACACATAGGTGGCGCCGGCTGCTTCAAGCGCGGCACGAATCGCGGCTTCATCGGTCTTCCAGCGCTCTTCCTGAAAGTTGGACCAGCTGACGCCGACCGTCAGGTCCTGTGCCAGTGCGGCAGAGTTGAAGCCAGCGACAGCAATCGCGGCAGCGATGATGGATTTATGCATGTATTCCTCCCAGAAATGCGGCCCTCATGCAGTGAGGGTGTGGGCTTGCGAACCCTACGGCGTTCAAAATGCCAGATTAACTTCACTTGTCAAAATAAAAATCGCACAATTTCGGAAAAAACAGGCTTGATACAGCGCAATATTCGGGCAGTCTGTGAATACCGCAGGATTTGGCGCACCTGTCGCCCGTTTATAATTCAAGGGCTGAACTATGTATGATGAAATCTCGGCCGATGGCGACGAATCGCCAGTGGTTTCAGGCTGCGGCCCATTGTTGCCCACGGCCAGCGCCTCTGCAAAACCTTTGCGCCAGCAGATTTTCGAACATGTGCGCGGTGCGGGCCGTGCGGCGCGCACCGATGTCACCCGCGCGCTGGGAATCAGTGCAGGGTCGGCCACGACACTGACCGCCGATCTGATCGCCGCCGGTTTGCTGCGCGAGGTCGAGGGCCTGCCGCGCGAAACCGGGCGCGGCCGGCCGCCTGTCGCGCTCGAAGTGGTGTCAGAGGCCTGCCATGTCATCGGCATCAAGCTGTCGGACGAGGTCCATTCCGCTGTTCTGACCGACTTTTCCGGCCAGATGGTCGCGGATGCCAGCCTGCCCACCCCGCCCACGCGCAAAAGCCTCGATGACCTGCTGGACGAAATCGGCGTGCTGATCACCGCCGTTCTGCAAGGCAGCGGCAAGGATATCTGCGACATCGCTGCCGTGGGGATCGGCCTGTCGGGGATCGTGGACCATCACACCGGCACCGTGCCGTGGTCACCGCTGCTGGCGGGCCGCGACATGGATATCGCCACCGCCTTTGTCGCGCGGTTTGGCGTGCCGCTGTATCTGGACAATGACGCCAATGTGCTGACGTTGGCGGAACTGTGGTTCGGGGCGGGCAGGTCGATGACGGATTTCGCGGTGGTGACCATAGAACACGGGGTCGGCATGGGGCTGGTGCTGGACAACAGGCTGTTTCGCGGATCGCGCGGCATGGGGCTGGAACTGGGCCATACCAAGGTGCAGCTGGACGGGGCGCTGTGCCGCTGCGGCCAGCGCGGCTGTCTGGAGGCGTACCTCGCCGATTACGCTCTTGCCCGCGAGGCCGCGACCGCCCTGCACCGCAATCCCCGCAACCTGCAAAGCCCCAATGCGATGCTGGATGCCTTGTTCGCGCAGGCCAAGGCCGGCAACGAGGGAGCGCGCACGATTTTCCGCCGTGCGGGGCGTTATCTGTCGGTCGGGCTGGCCAATGTGATCCAGCTGTTTGACCCCGAACTGATCATCCTGTCGGGCGAAAGGATGCAATATGACTACCTTTATTCCGAAGAAGTGCTGGCCGAGATGCGCAAACTGACCCTGAACGACGGGCGCGCCGCCTGCCGGATCGAGATTCACGCCTGGGGCGATCTGGTCTGGGCGCGGGGTGCATCGGCGCTGGCGCTGGCGGCGGTCACCGACAAGATCATGGGCGAGGCGCGGGCATGATCCGTGCGCTGGCGCTGTGCCTGCTGGCAAGCCCCGTGGCGGCTGGACCTGCGTTCGAGGATCGCTCTGACGCGCTGCCCGAACATGTCTATGATGGCGGTTGGGACCATTTCGTCGGTGGCGGCGTCGCGGTTTTCGATTGCAACAACAACGGGTTGCCGGACATCTTTGCCGCAGGCGGTGAAACCCCTGCCATCCTGTTGCGCAATGGTGGTGATTTCACATTCTCCCCCATGCCGGTCCCCACGCTGACTGGCGTGACCGGTGCCTATCCGATCGACATCGATGCTGATGGTGCCATGGATCTGTTCGTGCTGCGCGTGGGTCCGAATGTCGTGCTGCGCGGCGATGGCGCCTGCGGCTTTGCCGATGCGACCGCCGATTGGGGTGTGCCTGTGGGCGATCACTGGACCACGGCCTTTAGCGCCTGGTGGGACGGCGATGGCAGGCCGGTCATGGCCGTCGGCAATTATGTGGACCGCACCAACCCCGAAGGCCCGTTCGAGGCGTGCGATACCAACCAGATCCTGACGCCTGTGGCGGGCGGCTATGCCAGCGCCGATCTGACCCCCGGCTTTTGCCCGCTGTCGATGCTGGCCGCACAGGATGCACGCGGGCGGCTGACGCTGCGGCTGTCGAACGACCGGCATTACTATGTCCGTGGCGGGCACGAGCAGATGTGGGACATCGCTGATGCGCGGTTTCTGGGGCCGGATGATGGCTGGAAGAATGTCTCTCTCTGGGGGATGGGGATTGCCAGCCGCGACCTGACGGGCAATGGCCGCGATGATGTGATGCTGACCTCGATGGGGGACCAGCTGCTGCAACTGGCGCAGGAGGACGGCACCTATGCCAATGCGCCCTACAGCATCGGCACCTATGCCCAGCGCCCGCATACCGGCGATGACGGGCGGCCTTCGACCGGCTGGCATGCGGAATTCGCCGATATGGACAATGACGGCCGCGCCGATCTGTTCATCGCCAAAGGCAATGTGGACCAGATGCCGGGGCTGGCCATGGCCGACCCCAATAACCTGTTGATGCAACAGCCGGATGGCAGTTTTGTCGAGGCCGCGCAGACCGCTGGCATCGCCACCACCGCGCGGTCACGGGGTGCGGCCTTGGCCGATTTCGACGGTGACGGGCGGCTCGATCTGATCGTCGTGAACCGCCGCGCGCCATTGGAGATTTACCGCAACGTGACGGACGGCACCGGCAACTGGCTGACCGTGGCGCTGACCCAGTCGGGCGGCAACCGCAACGCCATCGGCGCGGTTGTCATGGTCACGACGGACAGCGGCAGGCAAAGCCAGCAAAACACCATCGGCGGCGGCCATGCGGGCGGCAAGGCGCTGCCGCTGCATTTCGGTCTGGGCGATGCGGATCGCGCGACAGTGACCGTGACATGGCCCGACGGGGCGCAAAGCACGCATCAGGTGCAGGCGAAATCGCCCCTAACCTTCGGGCATCCGCGCGACCGTTAGGCCGCTTGGCACCGCATCGGGGATACCCAGAACCCCCGCCTGCGCATTGGGATCGGTCAGACTATCCAGAAAGGCCAGCAAGGCATCAACGGCGGCATCGTCAACCGTGACCGGCGCAACCGTCACCGCCGCGGCAATCGCGGCATTATCGGCCAGCCCGCGGCTGTCATCGACCGGCAGGTCGGGCAGAAGCGCAAGGTCAAGTGTGTAAGCCTCCAGCGCCGCCACCGGATCAAGATGCGCGACCAGAAATTCGCGCAGATCGGCATAGGCACCCGAATGGCCATAAGGGCCGGTCAGCGCCACATTGCGCAGGCTGGGCGTGCGGAAGGCATAAAGATCCGCCGGATCACCGGTGACACGGAACCGGCCAAGGTCGCTGGCATGGCTTTCGAACCGTTCGGCCTTGCCCGGCCCGATCTGTGGCACGCCCATCGCGTGAAACTGGTGGTCGGTCAGGAAAGGGCCGGCATGGCAGGACACGCAGCCCGCATCGCCATAAAACAGCGCCATGCCAGTGGCGGCGGGTTCGGGCAATGTGGCCTCGCCGCGCAGGACCGCGTCAAAGGGGGCATTGTCGGACCGCCATTCCAGTTCCATGAACGCCGCGACAGCGTTGGAAATATCGGTGAACCCGATCTGGTCGGGGCTGTCGATATGGTCATAAACGGCAATGAAGGCATCGCCATAGGCCGGAATATCCGCGACGCGTTGGGCGATGATGTCCCAAGCCCCGCCCTGCCCCGTGATCATGCCGCGCCGCACCGCCTGGGCCACATCGTTTTCGCTGTAATGCCCGGCCATTTCATCGGCCGACAGCACCGGAAACATCGTCTGCGCCGACAAAAGCGAGACAAAGCCCGCCACCATGTCATCGGCCAAGGGCGTGCGCAGGCCACCGGGGCGGGCGGGGTCCACCTCGATCCGGCCATCGGCAAACAAAACGCTGAATTCATGCGCACCCAGATTGAACAAGGCGGGCGAATTGCGCGGAATCCGCTGTTCGGGCATATTGGCCGCATCGGCCAGGCGGTCAGGGCCAAGCCCCTTGCCGCCATCGCCCAAGCCCAGCGACAGCCCGTCACTGGTGCCAAAATCAGGATGGTGACAAGTCGCGCAAGACACATCGCGGTTGCCTGACAGGATCGGGTCATAGAACAACAACTGACCCAATTCCGCCTCGATCAGGCTGACAGGCTTGAAATCAGCATCCGTCAGGGGCTGCGGCAGATCCTGCGCTGCCGCACTGCCCGCCATGACGGCAAAACCCAAAACCAGACGCATGTGATCCCCCCTGTTCGCAAGGCGGATCGTATCACTTGCCAAGGCTCTGGCAAGCCTGCGTCATTCCATCCGCTTGCGAATCCGGCTGACCAGCATCCAGACCAGCAGCAAGACAATTGGCGTGGCCACAGCTGTCATCACGGGTTTGGTAATGCCGAACGCCGCTTCCAGCGGGGCGGCCATGTAAAGCGCCAGATTGACGGCGTAATAGCTGATCGCGACGACGGACAGCCCTTCGACCGTGCGTTGCAGGCGCAGTTGCAGATCGGCGCGCTTGTCCATGCTGGTCAGCAATTCCTGATTCTGCGCCGAGCGTTCCACATCGACCCGGGTGCGCAACAGATCGCCCGCCCGCAGCGCGCGTTCGGACATGGCGTAAAGCCGCGCCTCGGTGGATTTGACGGTGCGCATCGCAGGATCGAAACGGCGCATCATGAATTCGCCGAATGTCTGGCGGCCGGCAAAGCGTTCCTCGCGCAGAACCGAAATGCGCTGGTTGACGATGGTTTCATAGGCCCCCGCCGCCCCGAACCGGAATGTGGTCTGCGCGATCGTATTCTCGATCTCGGCCGAGACCTGCAACAGCGATTGCAGCACCTTGGCAGGGTCGGCCATCGACAGGCGCATGTCTTCCAGCAGGCTGGTCAGGATCTTGTCGAATTCCGCCATCTTCGGCCCCAGCGAGCGCGCCTTGGACAGGGCCAGCATCGACATCGCCTTGTAGGTTTCGATCTCGCACAGGCGCTGGACGACACGGCCGATCCGGCGGTCATCGACATGCGGGCGGGCAAAGACGGCAAAGCGCATATGCCCTGCGGTATCGATACGAAAATCGCCCGCGATCACCAGATCGTTTTCCACCACCCGGCTGATGGCAAGACTTTCCGGCACGAACCAATCTTTTGCTTTTTCAACGATGCCGTCATCACCCTCGACCACCTCGATCCGGATCAGGGCGGATGTCACGCGGGTGCCCGGCGCCTTGGACAGCCAGTCGTCAGGAAAGACATCAAAGGTGGCGGCATCGAACGGGCGCGCGGCAACGCCGTCGCCAAAGACCGTGTAGGTCACGAATTCGGTATGGCTTTCCCATTTCAGCTGATGCTTGCCGATGGTGCCGAAGTAATGCGTGGCATCGGGTTGTGGATGCTGCGCGCCGAACCGGTCCAGCAGGTCGATCAGATGCGCACGGTCCGCCGCACGGTCACGGCCTGCGGCATTGCTGGCGGGCTTGATCGCAAGATAGGCGGCACGGCTGGGCGCGCCCACAGCCGGAAAGGGCCGCGCATGCAGTTCATTCGCCAGAGTATAGCGCAGGGGATGGTCGGCAATCGGCGGCATGGTCAGGCGCTTTCACAATCAGATGACATCTACACTAGCGCAGCAATTCGGAGTGTAAATATAAAATCGTTGATTTATAATTACTTAGTCGCACACAAAGGTATACGGTGGACGGCGCGGGGCGGGGCGGGCTAGAAAACGCCATGTCGCGTATCTTGTTGTTCAACAAACCTTATGGCGTCCTGTCGCAATTCACCGATGCGCGCAGCCCCTCGCCGCGCCCGACACTGTCGGGCTTTGTCACTGTGCCCGGCGTCTATCCCGCAGGCCGTCTGGACCGCGACAGCGAAGGATTGCTGGTCCTGACCGATGATGGCGCCTTGCAGGCGCGGATCGCGGATCCACGCCACAAATTGCCAAAAACCTATCTGGTGCAGGTCGAAGGCGCGCCGACCGACGCCGATCTGGACCCGCTGCGGCGCGGCGTGACGCTGAACGATGGCCCCACGCGGCCTGCGCAGGTGCGGCTGATCGCGCCGCCTGCCCTATGGAAGCGCGACCCGCCTGTCCGGTTTCGCAAATCGGTGCCGGATCACTGGATCGAGATCACGATCCACGAAGGCCGCAACCGGCAGGTGCGCCGGATGACCGCCCATATCGGTTTTCCGACACTGCGGCTGGTGCGCTGGCGGATCGGGGACTGGTCTGTAGAGGATGTGCCGTCCGGTCAGTGGCGTGACGCCTGACCCCGTGACAGTCTTGGTGCGGTCGGGGGGACTCGAACCCCCACGAATGTTACTTCACAGCGACCTCAACGCTGCGCGTCTACCAATTCCGCCACGACCGCAAGTCCATAGGCTGGTAAGTGCTGTTCTCATAGACGAGGCGATTTGCGATGCCAAGGGGAAATCATGTCCCTTTCCATCGCCCATCTGGGCGCTTATCTCCAACACATGGTAGACTGGATCATCACCGAAGGGCTGACAGCCTATGACGACGCGCTGGCCTTTATGGAGGCCCGCGTGAACGCGATCATCGCCGGCGCGGCGAATGAATGTATCTGGCTGCTCGAACATCCGCCGCTTTATACCGCGGGGACATCGGCCAAAGCGGCGGACCTGATCACGCCTGACCGGTTCCCAGTGCATGACGCGCGGCGCGGCGGCGAATATACCTATCACGGGCCGGGGCAGCGGGTTGTCTATGTCATGCTCGACGTCGGCAAACGCGGGCGCGACCTGCGCCGCTTTGTGCAGGATCTGGAAAACTGGGTCATCGGCACGCTGGACACCTTCAACATCAAGGGCGAGATCCGGCCGGGCCGTGTCGGCGTCTGGGTCCAGCGCCCCGACAAGCCGCGCGGGCCGGATGGCGCGCTGGCCGAGGACAAGATCGCCGCAATTGGCATCCGCATGCGCAAATGGGTGTCGTTCCACGGCCTTGCGATCAATGTGGACCCCGATCTTTCGCATTTCGACGGCATCGTGCCCTGCGGTATCCGCGATCACGGGGTGACCTCGCTGGTGAACCTTGGCCTGCCCGTCAGCATGGCCGATCTGGACGTCGCCCTGCGGCAGCGTTTCGCGGATATCATGTAGGGTGGATTTCAATCCACCTTACGCGGTCAGCGGGTCCCCAGCCTGCGCCAATTTAACCCAGCAGCCACGCCGCATCCGCAGTTGCCCATGACGGTGCAAGCGACTAGAACACATCCAACGACCGCCCTTTATTGAATCGGCGGCGTCGATCTGTAGCCAAAACGAGGAGAGCCACATGGCGGACGCAGCCATCCACGGCGACGCACATCAGGACAACCGGAGCTTCTTTACCCGGTGGTTCATGTCCACCAACCACAAGGACATCGGGATCCTGTACCTGTTCACGGCAGGTGTTCTGGGGTTCATTTCGGTGGCATTCACCGTTTACATGCGCCTCGAGCTGATGCATCCGGGCGTGCAATATATGTGCATGGAAGGGTTCATGACCGATCCCTGCACACCCAACGGCCATCTGTGGAACGTCCTGATCACCTATCACGGTGTTCTGATGATGTTCTTTGTCGTGATTCCGGCCCTGTTCGGGGGCTTCGGCAATTATTTCATGCCATTGCAGATCGGCGCGCCAGATATGGCGTTTCCGCGGTTGAACAACCTGTCGTTCTGGATGTTCGTGGCCGGTGGTGCGATGGGTGTCGCATCCATGCTGGCACCGGGTGGCAATGGCCAGCTGGGGTCGGGTGTGGGCTGGGTCATGTACCCGCCGCTGTCCACCAATGAAGCAGGCATGTCGATGGATCTGGCGATCTTTGCCGTGCACCTGTCGGGGGCCTCGTCGATCCTTGGCGCGATCAATATCATCACGACCTTCCTGAACATGCGCGCGCCGGGCATGACCCTGCACAAAGTGCCTCTGTTCGCTTGGTCGATCTTTGTGACTGCCTGGATGATTCTGCTGGCGCTGCCGGTTCTGGCTGGTGCGATCACCATGCTGCTGACAGACCGCAATTTCGGCACGACCTTCTTCCAGCCTGAAGGCGGCGGTGATCCGGTCCTGTACCAGCACATCCTGTGGTTCTTTGGCCATCCCGAAGTCTATATCATCATCATCCCCGGCTTTGGCATCATCAGCCACGTCATCGCCACCTTCAGCCGCAAGCCGATCTTCGGCTATCTGCCGATGGTCTATGCGATGGTCGCGATTGCGGTTCTGGGCTTTGTCGTCTGGGCGCACCACATGTATACCGTGGGCATGTCCCTGACCCAGCAAAGCTATTTCATGCTGGCGACAATGGTCATTGCGGTGCCGACCGGCGTCAAGATCTTCTCGTGGATTGCGACGATGTGGGGTGGGTCGATCGAGTTCAAGACACCGATGCTCTGGGCGTTCGGTTTCCTGTTCCTGTTCACCGTCGGTGGTGTGACCGGTATCGTGCTGTCACAGGCCGCCGTGGACCGTGTCTATCATGACACCTATTATGTCGTCGCACACTTCCACTATGTGATGAGCCTTGGTGCGGTGTTTGCCATCTTTGCGGGGATCTATTTCTACCTGCCCAAGATGTCGGGCCGGATGTATCCCGAATGGGCTGGCAAGCTGCATTTCTGGTCCATGTTCATCGGTGCGAACCTGACCTTCTTCCCGCAGCACTTTCTGGGCCGTCAGGGCATGCCACGCCGCTATATCGACTATCCCGACGCCTTTGCGCTGTGGAACCTGGTGTCGTCATGGGGCGCGTTCCTGTCATTTGCGTCATTCGTGTTCTTCATCGGTGTGATCGCCTG
Source organism: Loktanella sp. (assembly GCA_017542965.1). Classification (GTDB taxonomy): domain Bacteria; phylum Pseudomonadota; class Alphaproteobacteria; order Rhodobacterales; family Rhodobacteraceae; genus Yoonia. The sequence continues at coordinate 75,168 of JAFWEI010000009.1, forward strand.
GACATTGCTGCGCGGCCGCGTCGTGACGGAAAACAACCCGTGGAACGAATATGCCGACACGCTGGAATGGACCCTGCCCTGCCCACCGCCAGAGCATACATTCGAAACGCTGCCCAAGCGCGAAGACTGGGACAAACAACACGCCCACTAGCGGCGTGACAGATGAAAAGCCCCCGCGCTGCGGGGGCTTTTTGCGTTTTGGTGTAAAAGGTTACAGAGTTTACGGCATGCTTGTTGTGTATATCAATCTGGACAGGGCGACTGTCCGAAACGCGTTCATGCAAGATATGTTTGCCGCGCGCGGCATCGCCGCAAGGCGCATCAGCGCCATCGACGGCGCCTTGCTGTCCGATGCGGACTGCAGGGCCGTGGCACGGCCGAAGCCTGGATTTCAACATCTTGCAAAAGCCGAGATCGGCTGTTTTCTGAGCCACAGGAAAGCCTGGGCAGAGATTGCGGACAGCCCGTTCGACTGGGGCGGCGTGTTCGAGGATGACATGCTTCTTGCCGAGGATTCCGCCGCGTTTCTTGCATCAACCACATTTATCCCGCGCAAGGCGCATCTGGTCAAACTGGAAACCTTCCCGCTGCAGCGCCTTGCCTTGGGGCAGGAGCAAAGCATCCCGCAGAGGGGAAGATTGCTGGCGAAAGTTCATTCGATGAACCTTGGCACAGGCGGCTATCTGATGCGGCGCGACGTCGCGGCCAGATTGCTGGCGCGGACACAGACTTTTTCAGTCCCTGTCGATCACGCCATATTTGATCCGGCGCATGTCGTTCTTTCAAGATTGAACATCTATCAACTATGTCCCGCCATTTGTATCCAGCAGAAGAATGCGCCGGACATCGCTTTCATGCCGGATGAGGCAGAACTTTCCATGATCGAGGACGGTCGGAGCGAAATGCGCCTGTCCGCACCGGAGAAATACACGGGTTGGTCAAAGATCAAGCGCGAGATTTTGCGCATCGGACGGCAAGTAACCGAGCTATTTGTCAGGATCGGCCCGAAATCGCAAAGACGTCAGATTTCCCAGGTCAGCTTTGCACATTTGGCGGGTGACAGTTTCACGCATGGTTCTATGTAGCCAAACGGAGGAGACTGGTCGCAGCAAGGAGACGACATGCCCTACGAATGGACACCTGACCACCCCGTGACGCAAACCGACTGGCAGCTGAGCCTGTGGCCGTACCGGTCGCTGTTGCGCAAGGATTTCGTGCTGTTCATGGGGGCGACGGCAGCGCTGGTGGCGCTGCCGCTGATATCGCTTTTGGGGACGGTGGTTGTCTGGGCCTTGCTGCCGTTTTTCGGGCTGATGTTCTGGGGGCTGTGGACCGCGATCAATGTCAGTTACAAACGCGGCGAGGTGCTGGAGGAACTGGTCGTGGATGACACATCCGCGCATCTGATCCGCCATAACCCCAAGGGCGAAAAGCTGGAATGGCACGCCAACCGCTATTGGGTGACGGTGCATCTGCACCCCAAGGGCGGGCCGGTCGAGAATTACATCACCCTGCGCGGCGGCGACCGCGAGGTCGAGATCGGCGCCTTTCTGGATGTGTCCGAACGGCTGGCACTTTATGGTGATCTCAAGCGGGCGTTGCGAGGCAATGCGGCACCCTAGCGGGTGCAAAAACTTTTATGCCTCCGGCGGGGATATTTGGGCTCGGAAGATGATGAAAGAGGCTATCCCAGCCGCGATTTGACCAAGGGGCCTGCCTTGGCGAAATCCATCTGGCCGGTATATTTGGTTTTCAGTTCCGCCATCACCTTGCCCATGTCGCGGATGCTGGTGGCACCGACTGCAGCGATGGCCGCATCGACGGCAGATTCGGATTCGGCATCGGACAGCTGGCGGGGCAGGAATTCTTCGATCACCTTGATCTCGGCCAGTTCCTTTTCGGCAAGTTCCAGTCTGCCGCCTTCTTCATAGGCGCGCGCGCTTTCCTGCCGTTGCTTGACCATCCGGCCCATGATTGCCAGCACATCGGCATCCGACAGGCCCGCGGCCTCGTCGGCAGTGCCGCGCATGGCGATGTCGCGGTCCTTGATCGCCGCGTTGATCAGGCGCAGCGTGGATAGCCTGTCGGCTTCTTTCGCTCGCATCGCATCGGTCAATGCGGTGGTGATCCGGTCGCGCAGCTGCATGGAAAATCCTGTTATTTTGCCAATAAAGAATGCGCAGCTTACCCCTTTGCCCCGGCAGTGACAAGCAGACTGACGTGACGGTATCCCTTATTTGCAAGGCGACACTCCGGCCTTGACCCTGTGGCTGTGCGCCCGTAAACCCGCACCAATTTGACGGATGGAGATCGGCTCATGACGCAGAAACCGACGGCCTGCCTTGCACTGGCGGATGGGACGATCTTTTACGGTACGGGCTTTGGTGCCGCGGGCGAAACCGTGGCCGAGCTGTGTTTCAACACCGCGATGACGGGCTATCAGGAAATCATGACAGACCCGTCCTATGCCGGGCAGATCATCACCTTTACCTTTCCCCATATCGGCAACACCGGCGTCAATACCGATGACGATGAAACCGCTGATCCGGTCGCGGCGGGTATGGTTGTCAAATGGGACCCGACCGATGCGTCCAACTGGCGCGCCACGGGCGAGCTGAAAAGCTGGCTGGCCAGCCGCAACCGGATTGGCATGGGCGGCGTCGATACCCGCCGCCTGACCCGCGCGATCCGCCAGCAGGGTGCGCCGCATGTCGCCTTGGCCCATAACCCCGATGGCGTGTTCGATCTGGAAAAGCTGGTTGCAAAGGCCCGCGCCTTTGCCGGTCTGGAAGGGCTGGATCTGGCCCGTGATGTGACCTGCGCGCAATCCTATCAGTGGAACGAAATGCGCTGGGCCTGGCCCGAAGGCCACCAGCCGCAGACCCAGGCCCGCCACAAGGTGGTCGCCGTCGATTACGGGGCCAAGCGCAATATCCTGCGCTGTCTGGCCTCGGCTGGTTGCGACATCACCGTCCTGCCCGCCAGCGCCACCGCCGAAGATGTGCTGGCCCTGAACCCCGATGGCGTGTTTTTGTCCAACGGTCCGGGCGATCCCGCAGCCACCGGCGTTTATGCCGTGCCGATGATCCAGGGCGTGCTGGCGACCGATATTCCGGTCTTTGGCATTTGTCTGGGCCATCAGATGCTGGCGCTGGCCTTGGGCGCACGCACCATCAAGATGAACCACGGCCATCATGGTGCCAACCATCCGGTCAAGGATATGCAGACTGGCAAGGTCGAGATCACATCGATGAACCACGGCTTTACCGTGGACAGCCAGACCCTGCCTGCGGGTGTCATCGAAACCCATGTGTCGCTGTTTGACGGGTCCAATTGCGGTATCCGCCTTGATGGCCGCCCTGTGTTCAGCGTGCAATACCACCCAGAGGCCAGCCCCGGCCCGCAGGACAGCTATTACCTGTTTGAACGCTTTGCCGAGGCGATGGATGCCCGCGCCGCGCGCTGAGGGCGCATTAACCAGTCCTTAACCATGTGGCGCGATACCTGACCCGGTCACGGGACAGGTGCCATATGCTTGATTTCATCACCGATTCCGCTGTTGTCGCCCGCCTGACAGACACGGATCTGGCGCTGTTGCAGTCACTGTTGGCGCAGCATCTGCTGGATCAGGCACAAGCCGACCGAGCCGCTGCGGCGGCGTTGCGTCTGGATGTGCCGCTGAGCGATGTGTTGCTGCGCGATTGCAACCTGCCAGCGCGGACAATCGCCCGTCATCTGGCAAAAGCCCATGGCGCGCAGATCATTGACCCGACCCGCCGCCCGGCGGATGCAACGCTGATCGCCCGCTGGGGCGCGCGCGCGTGTTTGCGCCGCGCGGTGCTGCCATGGCGCGATGCGCAGGGCATGGTCACGGTCCTGACCATCTGCCCCACCCGTTTCGCCGCAGCGCGCCCCGATCTGGAACAGGTCTTTGGCCGCATCCGCATGGCGATCACCACCGAGGCCAAGCTGACAGATGCCATCGCCACCCTGCATGGCCCCGCCTTTGCGGCGGATGCGGAAACCTGCGTGCCTGCCGCCGAAAGCTGCCGGACCTGGGACACCACCCGCACAGCCCGGCTGGCGCTGGTCATGGCACTGGCCATCATGGCCTGTGCGGTCCTTGATCCGGGCGCGCTGGTCATTGCGGTCACGTTTTGGGCGATGGGCGTGCTGGCGGCAACGACGCTGCTGAAAGCGGCCGCCGCGATGATCGGGATGCGCGCGCGCGCCCGCGACCCCCGCCCCGTGGCCGATGCCGATCTGCCGGTGATCACGATGCTGGTCCCGCTTTACCGCGAAACGGCGATTGCGTCGCATCTGCTGGTGCGGCTGGCGGCGCTGCGCTATCCGCGCGCCTTGCTGGATGTCTGTCTAGTGCTGGAACAGGATGACGCGACCACCCGCGCAACGCTAGCGCGCACCACCCTGCCCGGCTGGATCAGGGCCATCATCGTCCCGCCCGGTCAGGTCAAGACCAAGCCACGCGCGCTGAACTATGCGCTGCCCTTCGCGCGGGGCAGCATCATCGGCGTCTGGGATGCCGAAGATGCCCCCGCCCCCGACCAGTTGCATGTCGTGGCGCGCCATTTCGCCGCCGCCGGACCGCGTGTCGCCTGCCTGCAAGGGGTGCTGGATTATTACAATGCCGGCACCAACTGGCTGACGCGCTGTTTCACCATCGAATATGCGGCGTGGTTCCGTGTCGTCCTGCCGGGGCTGGCGCGGTTGGGCCTTGTGGTGCCTTTGGGCGGCACGACGCTGTTTTTCCGGCGCAGCGTGCTGGAAGCCTTGGGCGCATGGGACGCGCATAACGTGACCGAGGATGCCGATCTGGGCCTGCGTCTGGCGCGGCGCGGCTATACCACCGCGCTGATCCCCACCGTGACGATGGAAGAGGCCAATGGCCGCGCCTGGCCTTGGGTCAAGCAACGCGCGCGCTGGCTGAAAGGTTACGCGATCACCTATGGCGTCCATATGCGCAACCCCGCGCGCCTGCTACGCGATCTGGGGCTGTGGCAATTCATCGGGGTGCAGGTGCTGTTTCTGGGCACGCTGAGCCTGTTTGCCCTGATGCCCTTGTTCTGGTCGCTTTGGCTGATCCCGCTGGGGGTGGCGCATCCGCTGCAGGGCTGGCTGTCGCCGGGGGCATTTCGGGCGATGACCTATGCGTTTATCGCGGCCGAGGCGCTGGCCCTATCGGTCAATCTTGTGGGGCTGTACAAGGCGGGCCGTCTGCGGCTGTGGGGCTGGGCGCTGACGCTGCCGGTCTATTTTCCGCTGGGCACGCTGGCGGCCTATCGCGGGCTGGCGGAACTGGCCACAAGGCCGTTCTATTGGGACAAGACAGCGCATGGCGTGGTGCTGACAGGGCTGAAACCGCCCGCTAATCTGCCGCCTCGACCTTTGCCGCGTCCAGTTTCAACCGCGTGACAAAAGCGGCAGAGATGTGATCGCGCAGCGCCTTATAGGCGGCATCACCATCACCCGCCGCAATCGCCGCGACAATATCGGCATGTTCCTGCAAGGTCTGCGCGCCGCGCCCTTCGGCAGCCAGCGACGTGGTGGCCAGCAAGGCCATCGACCGATGCACAAGGTCCAGCTGCTGCACCAGATAGCGGTTATGTGACGCCAGATGGATCTGCTTGTGAAACCGCCGGTTCGCGCGGCTGAGCGCGGATGGATCATTGATCAGCCTTTTGTCGGCCTCCAGCATGTCCTGCAAAACCCGCACTTCTTCGGGGGCGGCGTGGCGGGCGGCCAGACGGGCGGCCAGCCCTTCCAATTCGCCGCGCACGACGTAAAGTTCGGACAATTGCGAATGATCCAGCGAAGCCACGATCAGCGACCGGCCATCACGGGTCAGAAGCGACTGGGTTTCCAGCCGCTGCAACGCCTCGCGGATCGGGGTGCGCGAGACGCCGAACCGTTCGGCCAATTCGCTTTCGACCAGCCTGTCGCCCGGTTTATACAGGTGGCTGTCGATCGCCTCCAGTATCAGGGCATAGGCGTCTTTCTGGGATTGTCGCGGGTCTTGCATCGGTGAACCTGTCGTTGATCCCAAGACCCTACGCCGCATGCGCCGCCGCAGGCAAGCCAAAGCAGTTGCACCCGCCATTGGCGCAGATTACCCAAGGCATATGGTTGCGCAGCATTTTGCACATGTCGATACATGGGTCTTTGACCTCGACAACACGCTTTATCACCCGTCGGCGGGGTTGTTCGCGCAGATGGATGTGCGTTTTGCGGCCTATGTGATGCGGATCACGGGGCTGGATCAGGCGCGCGCGCTGCGGTTGGCGCATGACTATTGGATCAGCCACGGGTCTACCCTCGCGGGGCTGATGGCCGAACACGCGATCGACCCTGACGAATTTCTGGCCGAGGTGCATGACATCGACATCGCCCATCTGGCGCCTGATCCGCTGCTGGGGGCGGCCATCGCGGGGCTGCAGGGGCGCAAGGTCGTCTATACCAACGGGTCGGAAAACCATGCCAAACGCGTGCTGGCCGCGCGCGGGTTGACGCGGCATTTCGATGCGGTTTACGGCGTTGAACACGCCAATTACCGCCCCAAACCCACGGCCGAGGCTTTTGCCGCGATCTTTACCCGCGACGGGATTACCCCGACCAAGGCCGCCATGTTCGAGGATGAGGCGCGCAATCTGGCCGTGCCGCATGACGTCGGCATGCGGACGGTGCATGTGCATGAAACCCCCGAAACCGCGCGGCATATCCACCATGGCGCGCCGGACCTTGCGGCTTTCTTGTCGCAGCTTGCGCGCTGATCCTTCTCAAGCCCGCATCGGCGGACTATGTCCATCCTATGGAACGCAAAAACGCTGATATTCTGATCGCCGGTGGCGGTGTCGCGGGGCTGGTCGCCGCTGCCGCCTTTGGCACGGCCGGTTTTTCCGTGGTGATCGTCGATCCCGCACCGCCCGTCACCGATGCCGACAGCGACGGGGCCGATCTGCGCACCACGGCGTTCCTGCAACCGGCACAGGCGTTTCTGGAGACGGCAGGCGTCTGGCCGCATCTGGCGGATCACGCGACGCCCTTGCAGATCATGCGCATCGTCGATGCCGCAGCCAGCCCCCATGTGATCCGCGATTTCGACGCGAGCGACATTTCCGACCAGCCCTTTGGCTGGAACCTGCCCAATTGGCTGCTGCGGCGCGAAATCGTCGCGCGGTTGCAAGATTTGCCCAATGTCGATTTCCGCCCCGGCACCGGTTTTGCCAACATGGTGCCACGCCTGAACGCGGCCTTGGTCAATCTGACCGACGGCACACAGGTCGCAGCCGCGCTGGTCATCGGGGCCGACGGGCGCAATTCCGCAGTGCGCCGCGCCTTGGGGATCAGTGCCAGCACCACGCGCTACGGGCAAAAGGCCGTGACCTTTGCCGTCACCCATGACGCGCCGCATGACAATATCTCGACCGAGATTCACCGGGCGGGCGGGCCTTTCACGCTGGTCCCGCTGCCCGATCATGCAGGCAAGCCCTGTTCCGCCGTGGTCTGGATGGATCATGGCGCGGAATGCCTGCGGCGGGCGGCGCTGGATGCCGCAGATTTCGAGGCCGAGGCGAATGACCGGTCCGCCCTGCATTACGGCCCGCTCAAACTTGCCTCCAAACGCATGGTCTGGCCGATCATCAGCCAGACAGCCGACCAGATCACCGGCCCGCGCACAGCACTGGTGGCCGAGGCCGCGCATGTGATGCCGCCCATCGGCGCGCAGGGGCTGAACATGTCGCTGCGCGATCTGGCCTGCCTTTTGGACCTTGCCACAGCCGATCCCGCCAGCCTTGGCAGCGCCGCGATGCTTGACAGCTACGCCCGCCAGCGGCACCCCGATATCAAGCTGCGGGTGGCAGGCATCGACGCGCTGAACAAGGCGTCCATGCTGGGCAATAGCATGGCGCAGGATTTGCGCGCGCGCGGGATAGCCGCACTTTACGGGATCACGCCGGTCCGGCGCACGCTGATGCAATTGGGTCTGGGCGCGCGTTAGGCATTTCAGGCAAGCCTAAAATGCCTTAAAGTACGCGGTCCAGCACCGGCACCAGCCGCGCCAGCGTGGCTTGCACGTCGTAAAGCTTATCCAACCCGAACAGCCCCAGCCGGAAGGTGCGGAAATCCGCAGGCTCGTCACATTGTAGCGGCACACCCGCGGCGATCTGCATCCCCTCAGCCATGAATTTCGACCCGTTCTGGATGGCCGGATCATCGGTATAGCTGACGACGACACCGGGCGCGCCAAAGCCATCTGCCGCAACCGACCGCAGCCCCTTATCCGCCAGAACGCGGCGCACGGCATTGCCCAATTCCCATTGCGCGGCCTTCAGCCGGTCGAAGCCGTAATCACGGGTTTCCAGCATCGTATCACGAAAGGCCCGCAGCCCGTCGGTGGGCATGGTCGCATGATAGGCATGACCGCCGTTTTCATAGGCCTGCATGATCGCATTCCATTTCTTCAGATCAACGGCAAAGGAATTGGACGTGGTCCCCGCCATCCTGTCCGCCGCGCGCTGGGACAGCATCACAAGGCCCGCCGACGGGGTGGAGGACCAGCCCTTTTGCGGGGCAGAGATCAGCACATCGACACCGGTCGCCTTCATATCGACCCAGACACAGCCAGAGGCGATACAATCCAGCACCATGATCGCGCCCACCTCATGCGCGGCAGCGGCAAGGGCTGTCAGGTAATCATCGGGCAGGATGATGCCCGCGGATGTTTCGACATGGGGCGCAAAGACAACATCGGGGCGCGCCGCCCTGATCGCGGCCACCACATCATCGATGGGCGCAGGCGCAAAAGGCGCGCGGCTGTCATTGCCGGCCTGACGCGCCTTCATCACCGTGGTCTGGGCGGCAAACTGGCCCGCATCGAAGATCTGGGACCAGCGATAGGAAAACCAGCCGTTGCGCAGAACAAACGCATGGGCACCACTGCCAAACTGGCGCGCCACGGCCTCCATCCCATAGGTGCCACCGCCCGGCACGATGGCGACGTGATCGGCGGCATAGACCTCTTTCAGCATGGCCGATATATCGGTCATCACCCCCTGGAATGTCTTGGACATATGGTTCAGGGACCGGTCGGTGAACACGACCGAAAATTCCATCAACCCGTCAGGGTCCACATTCCGCGCTGCACCGTCCATCATCGCCCTCCTCGGCTGTTGCCCCACAGCTAAGACGCGGATCACGCAAAATCAAAGTCTATCTGGGCCAAGACCGGCCAATTCACCCACCCTAAGTTTCCGATCCGCGTCAGAGCGGCCCCGGACGGCGCTCTTCGGACAAAAGCACATTGGCCTCGACATTGCCAACCCCGGGCAAGGTCATCAGGCGGCGGCGCAGCACGCGTTCAAAATCCGCCAGATCGCGGGCGACAACGCGCAGGCGGTAATCATACAGGCCCAGCACATGATCCACCGTCTGCACCTCGGGGATCGCGCCCACCGCACGCTCGAAATCCTCCAGACTGACGCGGCCCTTGGTGGCCAGCTTCACCCCCAGGAACACCGTCACCCCGAACCCGGCCTTGGCGGCATCCAGCTGCAACCGGCGCCCCGCGATGATCCCTGCCTCCTGCAACCGCTTGATCCGGCGCCATGTCGCAGGCTGGCTCAACGCCAGTTTGGCCGCCAACTGCGTGGTGGACTGGTCAGCATTGGCGACCAGCGCGCGCAGGATCATGCGGTCCAGATCATCAAGGCTCATAACGGCAGGCTTTCATCGCCGGTGACGGTGGCGACGGTCATCAAGGCCTCGATATCCGCGATATGCGGCAGTTCAAGGATCTGTTCGCGGTAGATACGTTGATAATCCGCCAGATCCCGCGCGATCAGCGACAGGCGGACATCCACACGGCCCAGAAAGGTCTGAATCTCGATCACCTCGGGCACCAGCCGCGCCGCCGCCAGAAAATCGTCAAAGGCGCGCGATTGCGTCTTGTCCAGCGTGATGCGCAGACTGACCGCCACCGCATAGCCCAGCGCACGCCAGTCAATCAGGGTCCGGCTGCCCAGCAAAACGCCCGCTGCGCGCAGCTGGTCCAGCCTGCGGGTCACGCGCGCAGGCGTGCTGCCCACAGCCTCGGCCAGATCCGGCACCCCGCGGCCAGGGTCAGCCTGCAGCAGGCGCAACAAACGGCGATCAAGCTCATCCAACATGAAATCCGCTATATTTAACAAAATCACGCATAACAATCTTCTTATTTCTAAAAATACTCAAAGAACTGCGCTCACATCACGGCGGGACGGCGCTATAAGTGCTGCAGCTTCAACAAAGGAATACGAAAATGCGCGTTTATTACGACCGTGATTGCGATGTGAACCTGATCAAGGATAAAAAAGTCGCCATTCTGGGCTACGGCTCCCAAGGCCATGCCCATGCGCTGAACCTGCGCGATTCGGGTGCAAAGAACCTCGTCGTCGCCCTGCGCGAAGGCTCGCCATCCGCGAAAAAGGCCGAAGGCGAAGGGCTGAAAGTCATGGGTATCGCCGAAGCCGCCGCCTGGTGCGATGTCATCATGTTCACCATGCCCGACGAATTGCAGGCCGAAACCTACCGCAAATACGTCCATGACAACCTGAAGGAAGGCTCTGCCATCGCTTTCGCCCACGGCCTGAACGTGCATTTCGGCCTGATCGAACCAAAAGCCGGCGTTGACGTGATCATGATGGCCCCCAAAGGCCCCGGCCACACCGTGCGCGGCGAATATACCAAAGGCGGCGGCGTGCCTTGCCTTGTGGCGGTCCATAATGACGCGACCGGCCGCGCGATGGAAATCGGCCTGTCCTATTGCTCGGCCATCGGTGGCGGGCGTTCGGGGATCATCGAAACCAACTTCCGTCAGGAATGCGAAACCGATCTGTTCGGCGAACAGGCCGTGCTGTGCGGCGGTCTGGTCGAACTGATCCGTATGGGTTTCGAGACTTTGGTCGAGGCCGGTTACGAGCCCGAAATGGCCTATTTCGAATGTCTGCACGAGGTCAAGCTGATCGTCGATCTGATCTATGAAGGCGGCATCGCCAACATGAACTATTCGATCTCGAACACCGCCGAATATGGTGAATATGTCTCTGGTCCGCGCATCCTGCCTTACGAGGAAACCAAAAAGCGGATGAAAGACGTGCTGACCGATATCCAGACCGGCAAATTCGTGCGGGACTTCATGCAGGAAAACGCCGTGGGCCAGCCCTATTTCAAGGCGACCCGCCGGATCAACGACGAACACCAGATCGAAAAGGTCGGCGAAAAGCTGCGTGCGATGATGCCGTGGATTTCCGCAGGCCGCATGGTGGACAAAGCCAAAAACTAAACACGTCCGGCGTATGGTGGGTCAAGGCCCACCCTACCCCTGCAAGGCCCGGAGGTGATCCGGGCCTTTTTGCCCTTTGGACAGCCCCCATGCCGCAGCAGCCCACGCCTTTGAACTGGATCTCGATCGCCCTTCTCGGGCTGATCTGGGGCGCGACCTTCATGGTCGTCGCCACCGCGCTGGAAGGCTACGGCCCGCTGACCGTCGCCTGCGCACGCACCAGTCTGGGGGCGGTCGCGATGCTGGCGCTGATGGTGGTCCTGCGCCGCCCCCTGCCGCAGTTCACGCCGCAGATGCGGGCCTATCTGCTGGCCATCGGCATTTTCAACACCGCGGTGCCTTTTGCCTTGCTCAGCTGGGGGCAACAATATGTGCCATCGGCCTTTGCGGGGATTTCCATGGCGGCGCTACCCCTGTTCGTGCTGCCGCTGGCGCATGTGTTTTCGGATGAAAAGCTGCGCCTGCGCAGCACGCTGGGGGTCGTGATCGGTTTTTGCGGCGCGGTCGTCCTGATCGGCCCCGGCGTGTTGCGGATCGGGACGGGGTGGGAACCTTTGGGCCAGCTCGCCTGCCTTGCCGCCGCCCTGTCCTATGCGGTGTCCAGCGTGATGACCCGCCGCTGCCCGCCCATCGACCCGATCACGATGACAGCGCTCTTGCTCAGCGTGGGCGCCGCAGCACTGATCCCCGCGATGCTGATCGTCGAAGGCATCCCCGGCCCTGCCGCCCCCCGCCCGATGGCGGCGATCATTTTTCTGGGTGTCGTGCCGACAGCCCTTGCAGCACTTTTGCGGGTCGCCACGATCCGCAGCGCCGGGGCGGTGTTCATGACCTTGGTGAATTATCAGGTGCCGGTCTGGTCGATGCTGTTCGGCGTGCTGGTCCTGAACGAGGTCCTGCCTTTGCGGTTCTTTGCCGCCCTCGCCCTGATCCTGCTGGGCCTTGCGATCAGCCAGTGGGCGGGGCTGAAGCGGCTGTTCGCCGCGAGAAGGGCCTCCGGCGGGGATATTTAGGCTCTGAAGATGGGCAGGATCAGGACGCCGCCGCAACCTCGGCGATGATCTGGTCCACGACCTGTGCAAGAAGCGTGTCATCCTCGCATTCCGCCATGACACGGATCAGCGGTTCGGTGCCGGATTTGCGGATCAAGAGCCGGCCTTTGCCACGCAGTTTGGATTCCGCATCCGCGATAGAGGCCGCGACGCCCTTGGTCGCCAATGGGTCTGTCCCTGCGGTGAAGCGCACGTTTTTCAGCATCTGCGGCACGGTGTCGAAATTGCGGGCAAGCATGCTCGCCTTGTGCCCCGTGTCGATCATCGCGGCCAGAAATTGCAGCCCCGCCAGCAAACCATCCCCTGTTGTGGCGTAATCGGTCATCACGATATGGCCCGATTGTTCGCCGCCAAGGTTGAACCCGCCTGCACGCATCGCCTCGACCACATAGCGGTCGCCGACGGCGGTGCGTTTGAGGTGCAGCCCCTTGGCCCCGAGGAACCGTTCCAGCCCCAGATTGGACATGACCGTCGCGACCAGAGTATCGCCCTGCAACCGCCCCGCTGCCGCCCAGCGCGCAGCCATCAGCGCCATGATCTGGTCACCATCGGCGACAGCACCGGTTTCATCCAGAATCATCACCCGGTCCGCATCGCCATCCAGACAGATACCCACATCGGCGCCCGTGTCGCGGATGACCTGTGCGGCGCGTTCGGGGTGCGTTGATCCGCAGCCGTCGTTGATGTTGAACCCGTCAGGGTCCACGCCGACCTTGATGACGGTGGCACCCAGTTCCCACAAAACCTCTGGCGCGACCTTGTAGGCGGCGCCATTGGCGCAATCCACCACAACCTTGAGCCCGTCGAGCCGCATGCCTGCGGGAAAGGTCGCTTTGAGCCGTTCGGCATAGCGGAACCGCCCGTCGTCGATCCGCTTGGCCCGCCCGATATTGGCGGCCTTGGCAGGCTCCACGTCGGATGCAATCAGCGCCTCGATCTGTTCCTCGGCGGCGTCGGACAGTTTGAACCCGTCAGGGCCAAAAAACTTGATCCCGTTGTCATGATGCGGGTTGTGGCTGGCGGAAATCATGATGCCCAGATCCGCGCGCATGGAGGTGGTCAGCAGCCCCACCGCCGGCGTCGGCACCGGCCCCAGAAGCAGCACATTCATGCCGGTGCTGGTCAGCCCTGCCGTCAGCGCGTTTTCGAACATATAGCCCGACAGCCGCGTATCCTTGCCGATCACCACGCGGTGGCCGTTCGATCCGTCATTGCGGAAATAGCGCCCGGCCGCCGCCCCGATCCGCAGTGCCATATCGGCGGTCATCGGATAGATGTTGGCCGTGCCGCGCACCCCGTCGGTGCCAAAGAATTTGCGTGTCATCTGCTGTCTGTCCCGTTGATCGCCGACCAGAGCGCCAGCGCCTGTTTTGTGGCAAATGTATCATGCACCCGCAGGATCTGCACCCCCTGCGATAGGCCGTGCAGCGCCACTGCGACAGAACCCGCCAAGCGGTCCTTGGCATCCTGTCCGCCGCCGATGGTGCCGATGAACCGCTTGCGCGAGGCCCCCAACAGGATCGGGCAGCCAAGGGCATGGAACAGCGACACATTCCGCAGCAGGGTCAGGTTGTGATCCTGCGTTTTGCCAAAACCGATGCCGGGGTCGATCACGATGGCGTCGCGCGCGATGCCTGCCGCCTCGGCCTGTGCGATCCGCGCGGCCAGAAAGTCATAGACGTCCAGCAGCACATCATCATAGCGCGGGTCGTTCTGCATTGTGGCGGGATCGCCCTGCGCATGCATCAGGCAGACAGGCAGGCCCGCATCCGCCGTGACCTGCGCCAAGGCGGGATCATGGCTGAAGGCCGCGACATCATTGACCATGCTCGCCCCCGCCGCGATGGCAGCCTTGGCCACATCGGCCTTGCGCGTGTCGATCGAGATGGCCACCGCGGACTGCGCCCTGATCGCGGCGATGACCGGCGCGGTGCGGCTGATTTCCGCGGCATTGGCGACGGTCGCGGCCCCCGGACGGGTACTTTCGCCGCCGATGTCGATGATCTCGGCCCCGTCGGCCTGCATCGCCAAGGCGCGGGCGGTGGCGCTGGCCAGATCGGCATGATCGCCGCCGTCGGAAAAACTGTCCGGCGTCACGTTCAGGATGCCCATGATCCGCGCCCTGTCCATCGTCAGCCCCGCAACGGGCGCGCGCGGCGCGGTCAGGCGGGCAAGGATCGCGGGGGGGACATCGCGCGCGGCAATGATGTGCGATGGCTGCCCGCGTTCCAGCACCGCGACATCGCGAAACAGGCACGCCCCCCCCGCCAGCGGCAGCCTGTCGCTGGCCGGTTCCGCCACCACAAGGGGCCGGTAATAAAGCGTCATGCCAACACCGCCTGATCGACCGGCAGCACACGCAGGGCAATATCGGTGACAGGGGCGGCATGGCCAACAAAGACCAGTTCGGCAGCCTGCATCTGGCCTGCAAACCACGCGACAAGGGCCGCTGCATCGGCCGGGCTGGCAGACGGGCCATCCACCGCATCCAGCACGATCTTGGACGGGGCCCAGACGCTGACCTGCCCGTTCTTCATCGCCCAGTCGAGTTCAGTGCGGGTTTGCACCACGACGCAGCGCGCATCGCGCACGGCCAGCCGCCACGCGTTTTGTTCGATGGCCAAAAGGTCGATCCGGCGCTGTGCCAGCCGGTTGGGGACTTGCGGGGCGCTTGTATCACCCGCACCGACGCAGATGATGACAGGGGCCGGCATCGCGGCAAGCTGGTCGATCCAGCCCCCCAGCAGCGGCGAGGCGATGGCCGCGTTCGACAAAAACACCACGCGCGGATGCGGCACGGGGATATGGGCCTGCCCGCTTGGGGTCTGGCCATCGCGGGCGCGCACAATCTCGACGCCCAAGGCAAAGGGGCCGCGGTCCAGCTTTTCAATGCGCACGAAAACCCGCTGCGCCTGCGGTTCCAGCAAGATGCGATCCGCGACACGCGCGGCAAGGGTTTCCAGCAGGTTCAGCCGTTCTGCATGCAGTTCCACCCCGATGGCTTCGGTCACGCGGTCATAGGACAGGATACGGTCAACGTCATCGTCAATCGGGCCGGACAGGCGCGGCACTTCGACCACCACGTTAAAGCGCACCCGCTGCAAGGTGCCGCGTTCCTGCTGGAACGCCCCGATCTCTACGCTGACGATATAGTCGCGCAGGGAAATCCGGTCGCAGGGGGTGGTGGTGCTGGCCTCGGCCCTTTCGCTGGGATGGGCAAAGGCAAGGCGGATGTCATCGGTCATCGGGTCGTCCAGTCAACTGGCGGCGTTACCGCCAGCGATAGCGCGCCCCCGCCCGCAGGACAAGGACAGCCGCGACAGCGCGGCCACCGGTTGCGACCTCAGTTCGCGGCAGTACGGACAGGGGCGCGGTAGAAAAGATGCGCGCCGATCTCGGTCGTGCGGGTGTAACTGCGCGACCACGACGGGTTGACAGCGCGGGTATGGAAATGCGTGGCACCGCCCGTCAGGTCACGCGATGCGCCCTCCAGCAGGATGGCTGCGATCTTGCCTACACGGTCCCAAGCGTCTTGTTCGTGGACGACCTTGGGATTGCCGTCGCAATTATAGCTGAACTGGCAGGCGTATTTGCGCCCGGTGCCCTGTTTGACCACACCGCACAAGGATTGCGGATATGCGGCACTTTCGACGCGGTTCAGGATCACTTCGCCCACGGCGAACTGGCCGCGCACGGATTCGCCGCGCGCCTCGAAATATAGCGCCTCGGCCAGACATTCCCATTGCGCATCACCAGAGGCGGGGGGCAGGCTGTCAAGAAAAGCGGTGTCATAGATCACGGCGGGGGCCGTCGGAATGCCCCGTTCGCTGGCGGGGGGCAGGCTGGTCAATTGCGCCATGCGCGCATCGGACACCACGGAAAGCGCGGAACGCTCATCCCCCAGAACGCTGGCCAGTCGGCTGGCCATCTCGGTATCCGCACCGGCGGATGCGCCCACAAAGGCAAGGTGTGCTACCACAAAAGCAGCCGCGATTTTCTTCAAAGGCGTCATTCTTCAGACCAAAGCAACCACGCGGAAAGCCCCGCGGAGGCAGGGCGGTGGTTAGGGCAATCCGGGCCAGAGGTCTACCCCTAGTGGCCGCACCGGCGGAACAACGCCGAAATCGTGTGAAAATATGATAAAACCGCACCACATCATGCCCATGACGCAGGGTGCCCCACTATATCTAGCGGCTCACGCTTTGGTGATTTGATCCTTCAGGGCCAGTTGCGCCGCCATCAGCCGCGCCCCCGGCACCCGGAACGGCGAACAAGAGACGTAATCGAACTTGTGATCGCGGCAAAAGGCGATGGCGCTGCGGCTGCCGCCATGTTCGCCGCAGATCGACAGCACGACATCGGGCCGGCCACGCCGCCCGCGTTCGGCGCCCATCGCCACCAATTCGCCCACACCTTCGATGTCGAGCGTGTGAAACGGGTCTTCGGCATAGACGCCTTGCTGCACATAGGTGGACATGAACCGCCCCGCATCATCGCGCGACAGACCATAGGTCATCTGCGTCAGGTCATTGGTGCCAAAAGACAAAAATTCGGCATGCGCGGCAATATCCTGCGCGCGCAGGGCCGCACGCGGGGTTTCGACCATCACGCCCAGCCGGTAATTCAACGTCGCGCGCGCCCGTCCGGCCACCAGATTGGCGACGCTTTCGATGCGGGATTTCATCAGCTCGACTTCGCGCATCGCCGAGACGAGCGGAATCATGATATCGACGGCGGGCGCGATGCCCTTGGCGCCCACGGCCACCATCGCCTCGAAAATCGCCTGCGCCTGCATGTCGTAAATCTCGGGGATGGCGATTCCCAGCCGCACGCCGCGCATCCCCAGCATCGGGTTGTATTCGCTCAGGGCGGCAACCCGTTCGGCCACTTCGGGCAAGGGCAGCGCCAGTTGTTCGGCCAGATCACGCATTCCGGCCTTGTCGGAGGGCAGGAATTCATGCAGTGGCGGGTCGAACAGACGCACGCAGACGCTGCGCCCTTCCATGATGCTGAACAATTCGGCGAAATCCGCGCGCTGCATCGGCAGCAGACGGTCCAGCACGGCGCGGCGGTCCTTGCTGCTTTCTGCAAAGATCATCTCGCGCATGACACCCAGACGGTCGCCTTCGAAAAACATATGTTCGGTGCGGCACAGCCCGATGCCTTCGGCGGCGAAATTGCGCGCGGTCTGCGCATCGGCGGGCGTGTCGGCATTGGCGCGCACGCCGATATCGCGGAACGTGTCGGCCCATTCCAGCAGGGTCTGGAACGCACCGTCCAGCGATGCCTCCAGCATCGGCGGCGCACCGGCCAGCACCTGCCCCGTGGTGCCATCGACGGTGATGATGTCACCGGCGGCAAAGGTCCGCCCGTCGCGGGCGACAACGCGGCCCGACTTGCGGTCGATCAGCAGGTCGGAGGCCCCCACGACACAAGGCACGCCAAGCCCCCGCCCGATCACGGCGGCATGGCTGGTGATACCGCCGCGCATCGTCAGCACGGCGGATGCGGCATGCATCCCGCGGATATCCTCGGGCGTGGTTTCGCGGCGGACCAGCACGCAAGCCTCGCCGCGCGCGGCACTGGCCTGCGCCTCGTTCGCGGTCAGCACGATGCGGCCCGATGCGGCGCCCGGGCTGGCGGCGATGCCTGTCACCAGCACATCACGCGGCGCGCTGGGGTCCACCTGCCGGTGCAGCAATTCCGACAAGGCGACGGGTTCGACGCGCAACACCGCATCCTGCCGGGTGATGACGCCATCTTCGGCCAAGGCCACGGCGATCCGCACCGAGGCCCGCGACGACCGCTGCACCCGCACGGCATCAAGGATATAAAGCTTGCCCGCGTCGATGGTGAATTTCACCTGCATTTCTTCGCGCAGATGCTGGCGGCACAGCGCGCCACAGTCCAGCAGCTGCGCAAAAGTCTGCGGACAGCGGTCCTGCAAAGACGCCCCGCGCGGATCACGGGTCAGATAAAGCGCGCCTTCGGCATCGGTCTTGTCCATCTGCGGCACGTTCTGCGCGACATAGCGGCCCGTGATCCGCGGCGCGCCTGTCGTGCTATCGACAAATTGCACGGTGCCGGTGCCACATTCGCCCTGCCCCAGCCCCAGCGCCATCGCCTGCACCACAAGGCCCAAGCCCGCATCGGCGGGCGCGCCCTTGGCCTGGCGCAACAACCGCGCAGAGGTGCCATCCCAGGCGCGTGCCATGGACCGCAACACCTCGGCCAGTTGGACGGCGGGGTCTTGCGGGAAAGGTTCGTCGGTTTCGGCCTCATAGGCGGCCAGCATCATGCCCAGGCTAGTCGCATCGGCGTGATCCGGCAGGTGGAATTCGTCGGGGTCCAGCCGCGCCACATGCACCGCATAGGATTGCACGAACCGCAGGTACAGCCGCGCCGCCGCCGCCTCGCCCATGGCCTGCGCCATGCTGGCAAAACGCGCATCATTCATGCCCACATTCAGGATCGCGGATGGCCCGCCCCAATCGGCGTTTTCGCTCGACGGGCGCACGGATAACAGCGGCTGTGGCCCGAACGGGGCCATCAATGCCACCATATCAGGCAGATTGCCCAGCGCCGCATCGCGCACCGCGTCGAACGACAAGGCCACCGTGACCGGCACCGGCATATCCAGCCGGATCAGCCGTTGCAGGCATTTCGCGCGGTCACCATGGACCGCCGCCGACATGCGCGCATCCGGCGTGATCTGGGTCACCAGAGGGGAAATCATCTGTTGCTGCACTGCGGCGTCGCTCCATTGCGTAGGTGCAGCATAGAGCAGGAAAAGCCCGTCCGTAAAGCAAAGTTGACAGTTGCGCCGTCTAGCCTTCGATTTTCGTCAGGTCAGCCACGGAAAGACAGATTTTCCTGATGCGGGACAAAAGGTTAAGCCGGTTGCGCCGGATCACCTGCCGGTCGTCATTGACCTGCACAGCGGTGAAAAAAGCGTCAATTGGCTCGCGAAGTGCCGCCATAGCGGTCATTGCGGTGCTGAAATCTTCGGCT
Organism: Loktanella sp.; assembly: GCA_017542965.1. Lineage (GTDB taxonomy): Bacteria > Pseudomonadota > Alphaproteobacteria > Rhodobacterales > Rhodobacteraceae > Yoonia. Next base: position 94,566 of record JAFWEI010000009.1, read on the forward strand.
TTCATCGCGGGGGCGATTTTTGCATCCGCAGCATCAAGCGCGGCAAACAACGCCTTTTCGGCGTCGTCTTCGGCAAATTTCAGGTCCGCGCCATAGGAATATTCGACGCCATCCTTTTCCTCGGCTTGCGTCATAATGTTGTTGGCGCGCTTGAACCCCTGAATCAGGTTTTCGCCGTCATCGGTGGCGAGCGTGTCCGCCAAGGCGCGGGCGCGTTTGACCAAGAGGGTCAGATCGTCGTTGCCCGGCATGGCGATGCAGGCGTCGATGATGTCGTGGCGGATGCCCGCGTCCTTGAGGTAGACCTTGAGGCGGTCGTGGAAGAAGGCGAGGAGGTCGATTGCGGCGACTGGATATTTCGATGCCCCGTCCTCAAGGCTACGCAAAACAAGTGGATTTAAGCCAAGCAGATTGGCGTTCACTTTTTCCACTTGTTTGGCTCCGATATCTAACAAATCAATGGTAGACCCATTCTCCAACACCAACCGAATAACCCCCAGTGCCGCCCTGCGCAGCGCAAAGGGGTCTTTGCTCCCTGTCGGTTTTTCGTCGATCGCCCAGAACCCTGTCAGCGTGTCGATCTTGTCGGCCAGCGCCACGGCCACCGATACCGGCGCTGTCGGCACGGCGTCCGATGGTCCCAAGGGCGAATAATGGTCCTGGCAGGCGGCCGCCACCGCCGGATCCAATCCGGCGGCTCTTGCATAATAAGACCCCATCAGCCCCTGCAATTCGGGGAACTCACCCACCATCGCAGATTGCAGATCAGCCTTGGCGACCTTGGCCGCCTGTTCGGCCAGATCGGGGTCCGCGCCCACATGCGGTGCGATTTCGCGCGCCAAGGCCGCGATCCGCGCGATCCGGTCGGCCTGCGATCCCAGCTTGTTGTGGAAGGTCACATTGGCCAGCCCCGCGCCCATGCCTTCGAGCCCAGCATCCTTGACCCTGCGCAAATCGTTTTCCCAAAAGAATTTCGCATCCGACAACCGCGCTGCCAGCACCTTTTGATTGCCCGCCAGAATGGTCGCGCCATGATCGGCGGTGGCCATGTTCGCCACGGTCACAAAGCGTTCGATCCGGCCGGTTTTCGGATTGCGGACCGAAAAGAACTTCTGGTGCTCCTTCATCGAGGTTTGCAGCACCTCGGGCGGCAGGCCCAGAAACGCCTCGTCAATCCAGCCCAACAGGACGACAGGCCATTCGACCAGCCCTGCAACCTCGGCCAGAAGCCCGCGGTCCTCGACCAGTTCCAGACCCGAGGCAAAGGCCTGCTGGGTTGCGTCGTTCCAGATCACCTCGGCCCGCTCATCCGCGCGCAGGATCACATGTGCGCGTTTCAGTTTCGCCTCGTAATCGTCAAAACCGTTCACGGTGAAGGTGTGTGGCGACAGGAAACGGTGGCCCCGCGTGCTGCGCCCTGCGGTGATCCCGTCGATGGTCAGCGGCACGATCTCTGCCCCTGCCTCATCCGACAACAGGCAGATGATGGATTGCAGCGGGCGCACCCATTTCAGCGACCCCGTGCCCCAGCGCATCGACTTGGGCCAGGGGAAATTGCGCAGGGTGGCGTCCAGCACTTCGGCGATGATGTCGGCGGCCTTGCGCCCCGGTTTTTCGATCACGGCGAAATAGGTCTGGCCTTTCTTGTCGTCGCGGATTTCCAGCGCCTCGCGGGTGATCCCCGCGCCACGCAGGAACCCGTCGATGGCGGCATCGGGCGCGCCGACCTTGGGGCCTTTGCGGTCTTCACGCACAGCGCGGCTTTCGCCGGTCAGCCCGTCAATCGCCAGCGTCAACCGGCGCGGCGTGGCAAAGGCGGCAGCACCGGCATAGGTCAGCCCCGCCTCGACCAGACCATCCGTCACCAGCTTGCGCAGGTCATCGGCGGCGCGTGCCTGCATCCGGGCCGGAATTTCCTCGGAGAAAAGTTCAATCAGAAGATCGGGCATTATTGCAGGCTTTCGGGGGCTGGGGGGCAGGTGTCAGGGGCGGGATAGCGGTTGAACACGGCTTCGCCGCAGGCGTTGATCTCGTGCCAGATATAGGCGCGCCCGTCGGGATAGACGGCGACCACGCGGTCGATGCCGTATTGCAGGTTGGCGGTGCCCAGATAGGCCGTGGCCAGCCCTTCGCGCAGGTCCGCGCCGATCTGGCGGGCGTCGAAACAGTCAAACCAGCGCGGCGCGATGCGCGGTTCGGCAAAGGGCAAGGGCGTCGCCATGGCCAGCGTCGCGGTGTCGATATCGGTGCTCAGGCAGGCGCGATACCGCAGCGGGCTGGATATCGCGTCGATGCCGGTGAAATCGCTGAATGGCAGGATGATCGGATCGCCATCTGCGCCGGTCAGGGTGATGTCACCTTGGGCGACGACGACATCTTCGTAATAGGCATAAACCTGCAGGTAATACATCGCCCCACCGACAACGGCGGCCAGCACCAGCATCGCCACGATCAATATGCGCGCCATCAGGCTGCAGCCCCCGCTGCGGGGGTCTGCACAAAGGCATCGGCGCAGGCCTTGGCCAGCGCGCGCACCCGCCCGATATAGGCCTGCCGTTCGGTGACGGAAATCACGCCGCGCGCGTCCAGCAGGTTGAACAGATGGCTGGCCTTGATGCATTGGTCATAGGCGGGGTGGGCCATGATGATCTGGATATCTTTCTTGGGGTCATGCGCGGCGGTGGACAGGATACGGTGGCATTCAGCCTCGGCATCCTTGAAATGCTGCAACAGCATGTCGGTATCGGCCACGTCGAAATTCCAGCGCGCATATTCCTGTTCGGTCTGGCGAAAGATGTCGCCATAGCTCAGCGCAATAGGCGCGTCAGGATCGTTGAACGGCATGTCCATCACATGATCCACGCCCAGCACATACATCGCCAGCCGTTCCAACCCATAGGTCAATTCGCCCGACACAGGGCGGCAGTCATGCCCGCCGACCTGCTGGAAATAGGTGAACTGGCTGACTTCCATCCCGTCGCACCAGACCTCCCAGCCCAGACCCCAGGCGCCAAGCGTCGGGCTTTCCCAATCATCCTCGACAAAGCGGATATCGTGCAGATGCGCGTCGATCCCGATGGCGGCCAGTGACCCCAGATAAAGGTCCTGCAAATCCGGCGGGCTGGGTTTGATCAGCACCTGATATTGGTAATAATGCTGCAACCGGTTGGGGTTTTCGCCATAACGCCCGTCGGTGGGGCGGCGGGACGGTTGCACATAGGCGGCAGCCCAGGGTTTCGACCCCAGCGACCGCAGGGTCGTGGCGGGGTGAAAGGTGCCTGCACCGACTTCCATGTCATAGGGTTGCAGGATCGCACAGCCCTTGGCCGCCCAATAGGACTGAAGCCGCAGGATGATTTCCTGAAAACTGCGCGGTTTGTCGGACATGGGCACCCTCTTTGACATCTTGGGCGTCACATAGGCCCCGCCGCCATTGGGGTCAATCAGTTGCGCCAGAACCGGACCGAGATGATGGTCAGCACGACCATCACCTCAAGCCTGCCGATGAACATCGCGATCGCCAAAATCCATTTGGCGGGATCGTTGATATTCGCGTAATTGCCCGCCGGTCCGATCTCTGGCCCAAGACCGGGGCCGATATTGGCGATGGCCGTCGCCGCCCCCGACAGCGAGGTGATGAAATCCAGCCCCGTCAGCCCCAAAAGCACGGTGATGATCCCCAACAGCGACACGAAGGCCACGAAAAAGGCGATGACCGAATTGATCACGTCATCCCCGATGGGGCGGCCTTCGAACCGCGGGGCGAAAACGCCATGCGGGCTGTGGATCTGGCGGATCTGGCTTTTGATCGCGGCAAACAGGATCTGGTAGCGGAACACCTTGACCGAACAGGCGGTGGACCCGGCACAGCCGCCGATCAACCCGATGAAGAAAAAGGCAACGGCAGGGAACGTGCCCCACATCATGTAATCGGCGCTGGAATAGCCGGTTCCTGACATGATGGAGACGATGTTGAACATGGACTCGCGAAAGGCGAGTTCCGTCCACGCCCCTTCGCGCGCCCAAAGCCAGGCCGTCATCAGCAGGGTGACCAAGGCCAATATGCCAAAGAAAACCCTGATCTGGCTGTCACGCCACAGGGGCGCGGCGGTGCCGGCCAGCAATTGCACATAACGCACGAAAGGCAATGCGGCGAGGATCATGAACACCACGGCGGTGTAATGGATGCCCGCGTTGAAATCTGCAAAGGAATTGTCGGTCGTCGCCATGCCCCCCGTCGATACGGTGGTCAGCGCGTGGACAAACGCATCGAAAGGGTCCATTCCCAAGGCGGAATAGATCAGCCCGCAGGCCACCGTCAGCACCAGATAGATGACCGAGATCTGCTTTGCGATCTCGCCTGCGCGGGGCAGGATTTTCCCCATTGTCTCAAAGGCTTCTGACCGGAAAATCTGCATCCCGCCGACCCGCAATTCGGGCAGGAACACCATCGCCACCACGATAATCCCGATCCCGCCCAGCCATTGCAGCAGCCCGCGCCACAACAGTAAGCCAGCAGGCAAAGTTTCAAGTTGGGTAAAGGTCGTGGCTCCGGTCGTTGTCAGCGCCGACATGGCCTCGAAAAAGGCATCGGTCAGGGATGCCTCGGTCGCGCCCAGAATGAACGGGATCGCCCCGAACAATGGCAAGGTCAGCCAGACCAGCGAGGTCAGCAGGAACGTCTGCCGCAGCGTCAGCCCCGCCGTCACGCCATTGGCGCAGGCCAGCGCCAGCAAGCCCCCCGTCAGGATCGTCACGATCGCGCTTTCGAAAAAGACGAACCAATGCCGGTCACCGGCCAGCAGGTCGGCCGCCAGCGGCACCAGCATCGTCACCCCGAGCGAGGCGATCAACAGGCCGATCACATATCCGACAGGGCGCAGATCAAACATGCCGCAGCGTTGGACCGCGCCTGCGCCGCTGTCAAGAACGGGCGCCATTGAAACCCGCAAGGCGCGGGTTAATTGGCACGGATGTGCACACCAACCCATACCGCCGCGCTGACGCGGCTTGCCGGTTTTGTTCCCCATGCGGGGCGCGATTACGCGGCAATGCGCAACCATGACGACCTCGCCCATGTCTCGGCGCTGTCGCCCTATATCCGCCACCGGATCATCACCGAAGCAGATGTGCTGCGCGCAGTGCTGGCCCGCCACAGCCCGCAAGCCTCCGAAAAGTTCGTGCAAGAGGTGTTCTGGCGCAGCTATTGGAAAGGCTGGCTCGAACTGCGCCCCACCGTCTGGGCCGATTACCAGCGCGATCTGGGGGCGGCGCTGAACGAAGTCCAGACTCAGGCGGGCCTGCGCCAGCGGTGGGAAGCCGCCTGTCTGGGCCAGACCGGCATCGACGGTTTTGACCATTGGGCGCGGCAATTGGCGGATACAGGCTATTTGCACAATCACGCGCGGATGTGGTTTGCCTCGATCTGGATTCATACGTTGCAATTGCCATGGGTGCTGGGCGCGGATTTCTTTTTGCGGCATCTGCTGGACGGTGATCCGGCGTCCAACACGCTGTCATGGCGCTGGGTCGGGGGCATCCAGACGCTGGGCAAGGCCTATCTGGCGCAGCCCGACAATATCGCCAAATACACCCAAGGCCGGTTCCGCCCCGAAGGCTTGGCGAAGGTCGCGGCCGCCCTGCCCTGCCCGCCGCATCCCGACCGCGGACCCTTGCCTGCCAGCGCCACCATCGATCCCGCCAAACGCACCGGATTGATCGTGACCGAGGAGGATTTGTCGCCGGGCTGGTTGCTGGATAGGGTATCGCCCGTCGCCACGGCCTTTGTGCAGACAACCGAGTGGCGCAGCCCGTTGCAGGTGGCCCCGATGGTGACCGATTTCGTCGCAGCCGCGATGCGCGATTGTCACGACCGGTTTGCAGACAGGTTGGGCCGCGTCAGCGTGATCAGCCCCGATGCCTTGGCTGACTGGCGCAAGGCCGAAGGATTGGAACAGGTGGTGATGGCCCATCCCCCTGTCGGCCCCACCGCCGATGCCCTGCGCCGTGTCGATGCGCTGCGGGTGCTGCGCGCCTATGATCTGGACGCATGGCCGCACGCCACCCACGGATTTTTCCGCTTCAAGGATGCGATTCCCAAGCTGTTGGGCCAGATCAAGCGGCTGGCGCTGCTGTAACCGCAGCACGCTGCGGTTGCCTCCGGCGGGGATATTTGGGCTCGGAAGATGCGGCAGGCTTGATATCAGGCATCGTGGTTGATAAACTAAACAGGTCAGTTCAGTAAATAGGTGCAAGATGGCTATATCCGTGACGATCAATGGTACGGTACATGATGTCGATCTTCCCGATAATGTGCCGCTGCTCTGGGTGCTGCGCGACGCAATCGGGCTGACTGGCACCAAGTTCGGTTGTGGTGTCGCCGCCTGTGGGGCCTGCACCGTGCAGATCGACGGGCAGGCCGTGCGGTCCTGTCAGGTGGCGCTCGCCGATGTCTGGGGCGCAGTCACCACGATCGAAGGGCTGGGCCAGCCCGGCAATCTGGCGGTGATCCAGCAGGCCTGGATCGACCATCAGGTCGCGCAATGCGGCTACTGCCAGTCCGGCCAGATCATGAATGCCGCCGCCTTGCTGGCTGAAACCCCTGCCCCCACGGATGACGATATCGACGCCGCCATGCAGGGCAACCTGTGCCGTTGCGGAACCTATCCGCGCATCCGTGCCGCGATCAAGGACGCGGCGCAGCGTCTGACGGAGGTCTGATCATGGCCAGTTTTCGCAAAATCGCCCGCCGGACGTTCCTGATCGGCTCTGCCGCTATCGCGGGCGGTGTCGCCTTTGGTGTCTATCAGCTTCGCAAGGATGCCCCCAACCCCTTGGTCGCCGGCGCGGGCGAGGCCGTGCTGACGCCTTTTGTGCTGCTCAATCAGGACGGGGTCACAGTGATCGCGCCGCGCGCCGAGATGGGCCAAGGTGTGCAGACCACGCTGGCAGCCCTTGTCGCCGAAGAAATGGATGTCGCATGGCAGGATATCACCGTTCTGCACGGCCCGCCCGCGCAGGCCTATTACAATCAGGCGCTTTTGGGCATTGCCCTGCCGTTTCGTCATTATGCCGACACGGATTTCCGCCACAGCCTGCGGCAGGGGATCGGGCAGATCGGCAAATTGCTGCATCTGCAGGTAACCGGCGGGTCCACATCCATGAAGGACGGCTATGAACGGGTGCGCCATGCCGGTGCCAGCGCGCGCGAGGCGCTAAAACTGGCAGCAGCCGCGCAATTGGGCGTTGCGGCCAGCGACCTGCGCACCCAGGACAGCCATGTCATCGCCCCCGATGGCACCCGCATCCCCTATACCGCGCTGGCCGAGGCGGTGCGTGACATTGATCTGCCCGATGTGGAATTGCGGCCCCGGTCGGAATGGAAATACCTGGGTAAATCCATGCCGCGCGTCGATATGCTGGCCAAGGCGACCGGCACCGCGCAATTCGCGGGCGATGTGCAGATTGAGGGCATGCAATTCGCCACCGTGCGGATCAACCCCAAGCGGGCGGGCATGGTGTCATATGACGACACTGCGGCGCGCACGATGGACGGGGTCACCGCGGTGATCGATCTTGGCGATGGCATCGCTGTCGTGGCGTCGAACACATGGCTGGCCATGCAGGCGGCTCAGGCGGTAGAGATCGTCTGGCAAGACGCGGCCTATCCGGCCGATACGGCGGGCATGATGGCCGCGATTGCCGCCGCCTTTGAGACGGTGCCGAACAGCACCGTGCGCGATGATGGTGATGTGACCGGCGCGATTGAAGGCACTGAAATCGTTGTAGAATATACCGTGCCTTTCCTTGCCCATGCCACAATGGAGCCGATGAATGCCACGGCCCTGTTCACCGGCGACAGGCTGGAGATCTGGACAGGCAACCAAGCCCCCGTGATGACGCGCGACAAATGCGCAGCAGTCGCGGGGATCGCCCCCGAGGCCGTGACCGTACATACGACACTAATGGGGGGAGGTTTCGGCAGGCGCGCCGAGACGGATTATTCGGTGCAGGCGACCCGCATTGCAGCCGCCCTGCCCGGCACGCCGATCCGCATGACCTGGACCCGTGAAGAGGACATGCGCCACGATTTCTATCGCCCTGCGGCCATGGCACGGTTTCGCGGTGTGGTGGCGGATGGCGCGGCGCAATTGATCGACGGCCAGATCGCGGCCCCTTCGGTGTTCCAGCAATCCAGCTTTCGCCAGATGGGGCAGGTCCCCCCCGGCCCCGACCGCGCCCATGTCGAAGGGGCGGCAGACCAACCCTACGGCGTGCCCAATTTCCGCATCACAGGCCATCTGGCCGATCTGGCCGTGCCTGTCGGGTTCTGGCGGTCGGTGGCGGCGTCATTCAACGGGTTCTTTCTGGATACCTTCATCGACGAAATGGCCCATGCCGCAGGCACCGATCCGTTGCAGTTCCGGCTGGCGCTGGCGGAACGTGAACATGCGCCGTCCGCCGGCGTGATCCGTGCCGTGGGCGAGATGTGCGGCTGGACTGGACAAACCCCCGCCAATATCGGGCGCGGCGTGGCGTTCTGTCATTCCTTCGGGACCGCCACCGCACAGGTGGTCGAGGTCGAGGATACCGGGCGCGGCATCCGCATCAACCATTGCTGGATCGCCTGTGATCCGGGCATCGCCTTGGACCCTGCGATCATCGAGGCGCAGATGGTATCCGGCGCGATCTATGGTCTGTCGGCCGCGATGCAGGAAGAGGTGACATTCACCGACGGGGCCGCTGATCAGGGCAATTTCACCGATTACGATGCGTTGCGGATGCATACGGCGCCTCGGTTCGACGTGCGTATTCTGGAAACCAGCGCGCATCTGGGCGGGATTGGCGAGCCAGGCACACCGCCTGCGATGCCGGCACTTGGCAATGCCCTGTTCGATCTGACAGGCGTGCGGGCGCGGGAATTGCCGCTGATCAAGACCTTTGATCTGATCCTGTGATTGGGAAAAGCGGGCAGCCCTGCCGCATCGTGAACGAAAGCAGGCCCAAAACGGCAGTCGTCACGACACCTTGCGCAAAGCCCCCGCAGCCCAGTCGCGACAAGCATCGCCAAAGGCGGTGAACAGCGGGCGCGACACCGGATCGGCATCGGCGTTCCATTCGGGGTGCCATTGCACCGACAGGGTGAAACCGGGCGCATCGGCGATATAGATCGCCTCGGGCGTACCGTCGGGGGCGTGGCCGTCCACGATGACGCGGGGGCCAGCATGCTTGATCCCCTGGCCATGTAGCGTGTTGGTCATCACGCTGGGTGCGCCCATCAGCTTGTGAAACACCCCACCGGGCCGGAAGGTGACAGTATGGCGCAGGGCGAATTTTTCTTCGAGTGACCCGTCGGGGGGCATCCGGTGATTGTCACGCCCCGGCAGATCGCGGATTTCAGGGAACAGCGTGCCGCCCATGGCGACATTGACCTCTTGAAAGCCGCGGCAAATGCCAAGGATCGGCTGGCCGCGCGCCACGCAGGCGCGGATCAGCGGCAGGGTCAGACGGTCGCGGTCGCGGTCGAATGTGCCATGGGCGGGGGTTTCTTGTTCGCCGTATTCTTCGGGATGGACATTGGCGCGCGCGCCGGGGAAGACAAAACCGTCACAGATATCCAGCAAGGTTTCGATACAGACCAGCCCCGGATGCGACGGCACGATCAGCGGTTGGCAGCCCGACACTTCGGCCAAGGCTTGGGCGTTCATCGTGCCGGCGGCATGGGCGGGGTATTCGTCGTTGATCAGATAGCTGTTGCCGATAATTCCGATCACTGGCCGGCGCATGTCATTCTCCTGCAGATTTGCCCGCAAGATAGCCGTGGCGGGACCAAAGCGGAAGGGATGTCATGCGCACAAGGGGGCATGCGCTGGCGCACATGCCCGTCAATGCAGCATTTGCAGGGTCTGACGCGCGAAAATCGCGCTTAGGCTTCGCCGATCAGGCCCGCCGCCTCGATCCCTGCCATGGCGGCGATGACATCATTGTCGGATGTGTCACCCGTGACGCCGACAGCACCGATCACGCCGCCTTTTTTGTCGCGCAGCAACACACCGCCCGGCACCGGCACGACCTGCCCGCCATAGACGCCGTTGATCGCGGCCATGAAATAGGCCTGGCTTTCCGCCCGCGCCATCTGTGCCTTGCCTGCCATGCCCAGCATGACGGACCCGTAAGCCTTGCCATGGGCGATGCCGAACCGGCCGGGCGAAGCCCCGTCTTCACGCTCGAACGCCTTCACATGGCCGCCCGCGTCCAGCACCACGACTGACAGCGGTTTCAGCCCCAGTTCGCGGCCTGTCGCCAACGCCTTGCGGATGATCGTGCGGGCTTTGGTGATCGAAATATCTGACATTCTCGTCTCCTTGTCGGGCGTCGCCGCCTTAGTGGTTGCGTTGCGCTTTCAGTTCCAGACGCCGCCGGTGCAGCACGGGTTCGGTATAGCCGGATGGCTGTTCACGCCCCAGAAACACCAGATCGCAGGCCGCCTGAAAGGCGATGCCACTGAAATCAGGGGCCATCGGGCGATAGGCCGGATCACCCGCATTCTGGTCATCCACCACGCGGGCCATTTTCTGCATTGCCGCCATCACCTGATCGCGGCCGACCACGTCATGGTGCAGCCAGTTGGCCAAGGCTTGCGAGGAAATCCGGCAGGTGGCGCGGTCTTCCATCAAGGCCACGTTGTTGATGTCGGGCACTTTGGAACAGCCGACACCCTGATCGATCCAGCGCACCACATAGCCAAGGATACCTTGGGCGTTGTTTTCCACCTCGCGCATTTTCTGCGCCTCGGTCCAGCGCTGGTATTGCGCCAGCGGGATGTCGAGGATCGAGGACACATAGGCCCGCCGTCCGCCTTTGCGCAGCCGCGCCTGCACCGCCATCACGTCGATCTTGTGGTAATGCAGCGCGTGCAGGGTCGCGGCTGTCGGGCTTGGCACCCAGGCGCAGTTGGCACCGGATTGCGGATGGCCGATCTTTTGTTCCAGCATCGCGGCCATCAGGTCGGGCATGGCCCACATCCCCTTGCCGATCTGCGCACGGCCAGAAAAGCCGCATTCCAGACCGATATCGACGTTCTGATCCTCGTAGGCGCCGATCCACTGCTTGCGCTTGATGAAATCCTTGCGGCTGAATGGCCCTGCTTCCATCGAGGTGTGGATTTCATCGCCGGTGCGGTCCAGAAAACCGGTGTTGATAAAGGCGACACGGGATTTCGCCGCGCGGATACATTCCTTGAGGTTGACGGTCGTGCGCCGTTCCTCGTCCATGATGCCGATCTTGACGGTGTGGCGCGGCAGGCCCAGCGCGTCTTCGACCGCGGCGAAAATATCGTTGGTAAAGGCGACCTCTTCGGGGCCGTGCATCTTGGGCTTGACCACATAGACAGAGCCAAGCGCGGAATTGCCGCCATCCCGTTTCAGGTCATGCAGCGCGATCAGCGTGGTGATCATCGCATCCATCAGACCTTCGAACACCTCTGCGCCATCCGCATCAAGGATCGCGGGGTTGGTCATCAGATGGCCCACGTTACGAATCCAGAGGAGCGCGCGACCTTTCAGCGTGACCTTGCCGCCTGTGGGGGTCGTATAGTCACGGTCGGCGGCCAGTTTGCGGGTCATCGTCTTGCCGTTCTTGACCAGATCGGCGGTCAGATCGCCTTTCATCAGGCCCAGCCAGTTTTCATAGGCCAGAACCTTGTCCTCGGCATCGACACAGGCGACGGAATCTTCGCAATCCATGATCGCGGAAACGGCGCTTTCCAAACGCACATCCGCCAACAAGGCCTGATCGCGGCTGCCAATCGGATGGGCGCGGTCAAAGACCAGTTCGACATGCAAACCGTTGTTGACCAGCACCACCGCATCGGGGGCCTTGGGGTTGCCGCGATAGCCCACGAATTTCGCAGGGTCGCGCAGCGGGGCGTCGTCGATCAGCAACTGGCCATCCTGCACATGATAGCGCGACACGTCAGCATGGCTCTTGCCGGTAATCGGGAAAGCCTCGTCCAGAAACACGCGCACGCGGGCGACGACACGCGCGCCGTGGCCACGGTCATAGCCGCCAGCGGGAGGCAATACACCCATCGCATCGGTGCCATAAAACGCGTCATAGAGGCTTCCCCAACGCGCATTCGCGGCATTCAGCGCGAAACGGGCATTGGTGATCGGCACAACCAGCTGGGGCCCGGGAATCGTTGCAATCTCGGGGTCCACATTGGCGGTGTCGATTTCAAAATCATCGCCCTCGGGGATCAGATAGCCGATATCCTTGAGAAAATGTTCATAGGCCACGCGGTCATGTACTTTGCCGCGCTGGCCGACATGCCAGGCGTCGATGGCCGATTGCAGATCGTCGCGTTTTTGCAGCAAGGCGCGGTTGCGCGGGGTCATCTTGTCCAGCAGCCCGGCAAAACCGGCCCAAAAGGCGTCAGAGCTGAGGCCGGTTCCCGGCAAGACGCTTGTGTCGATAAAGCTGGCCAATTCACTGGCGACCTGAAGCCCGTGTTTTGTGACGCGATCTGTCATGGCTGTTTTTCCTTTTATCGGCGGCATGCAGCGGCATACCTGTGTTTTGCGTCAGGAATTAGAACACAAGTTTCCGATAGGCAACACGGGCGGGCAGATTCAGTTGCGCGTCCCGCGACATTTGTCCGAACAATAGCGCACGGCATCCCAGACCTTTGCCCATTTCTTGCGCCATGTGAACGGCCTGCCGCAGGTGGCGCAGGTTTTTTGGGGCAGGTCGGATTTTTTACGCATTTTGGCCATGACCGCCAGCTAGGTCAGCACAGGATGAAATCCACTGGCAATCGACACGATCGCCAGACGCGCGGAACCTTGCTGGTCTGGGGTTGTGCAAAGCGACCGGTTTGCAATCGCACTGAAAAAATCGTAATGTCGTGGAACCGTTACATAATTCTGGTGTTTGATATTTTATGGAAGAGCGTATCACGCCATTGATTGCAGAACGTGCGCCGTGGCTTTACGCGGACAGGCCCGGCACAACCTATGTCCGGCGGGCGCTGCACGCTATGCTGGGATATGAAAAAACACTGAAGATCGCGCGTAATCTGGAACATGCCGACCCCGCACTGATCATGCAGGATATGGCGGACCGACTGGCGCTGATGGTGTCAAGCAAGGGATTTGGCCATCTGCCCGTGCATGGCCCCGCGTTGATCGTGGCGAATCATCCCACGGGAATCGCGGATGGGATCATCCTGAACCACCTGATCGCGCGCAGCCGGCCTGACGCCTATTTCTTTGCCAACCGCGATATCCTGCGGGTGTTTCCGCAGATGGACAGCATGATCGCCCCCGTCGAATGGCGCAAACCATTGCGCAGCCATGCGAAGACACGCGAAACCATGGCCTTTGTGCGCCAGGCGACCGAGGCAGGGCGGCTTGGCGTGATCTTTCCATCGGGACGGCTGGCCAAACGGCGCTGGCTGTCGCTGCATGAACGGCCATGGATGGCCTCGGCGGCGATGCTGGCGCGCAAATTCGACCTGCCGGTGATTCCAGTGAACATTCAGGCCCGCAATTCGGCGCTGTTTTACCTGTTCGACCGCATCCACCCGACGCTGCGCGACATCACCCTGTTCCACGAGACGCTGAACAAGGACCGTCAGCCTTTCGTCGTGACCATGGGCGAGCCGATTTCGGCCTCGGCCATCCCGCGCGACCCCGAGGAAGGCATCGCGCTGCTGCGCGCGGCCACGCTGGCCTTGGGCGGGGAATACGCGCCGGTGGTCAATCTGATCGCCACAACGCGGCCCTGGCTGTCCAAAGGCGCGCCCAGCGCATCTTGAAGCGGGGGCCGCGTTCTTTTAGAGATCGCGCAAAGCTGCGCGGTCCGATAGGATCGCGCATACCTGCGCGTTTCGCTGTTGATCGTGCAGACCTGAACCAAGGATGCCACGATGCTTGACCTGACCTATGACGCCCCCACCCCCAAAGTGATTTCCGGTGCGACCGGCGATTGGGAACTGGTCATCGGGCTGGAAGTCCATGCACAGGTCGCCACCAACGCCAAACTGTTTTCCGGTGCATCGACCCTGTTCGGGGCCGAACCCAACAGCAATGTGGCCTTTGTCGATGCTGGCATGCCCGGTATGTTGCCCGTCATCAACGAAGCCTGCGTGGCACAGGCCGTGCGCACCGGGCTGGGGCTGAAGGCACAGATCAACCTGACATCTGCCTTTGACCGCAAGAATTATTTCTATCCCGATCTGCCGCAGGGCTATCAGATCAGCCAGCTCTATCATCCCATCGTGGGCGAAGGCGAAGTGCTGGTCGAAATGGGCAATGGCACCGCGCGTCTGGTGCGGATCGAACGCATCCATCTGGAACAGGACGCGGGCAAGTCGATCCATGATATGGACCCAACGATGTCCTTTGTGGACCTGAACCGCACCGGTGTCGCGCTGATGGAAATCGTCAGCCGCCCCGACATTCGCGGGCCAGAGGAAGCGGCCGCCTATGTGCTGAAACTGCGCCAGATCATGCGCTATCTGGGCACCTGCGACGGCAATATGCAAAACGGCAACCTGCGGGCCGATGTGAACGTGTCGGTCTGCCGTCCGGGCGATTACGAACGCTATCAGGCGACGCAGGATTTCAGCCATCTTGGCACGCGTTGCGAGATCAAGAACATGAACTCGATGCGGTTCATCCAGATGGCCATTGATTTCGAGGCCCGTCGCCAGATTGCCCTGCTGGAGGATGGCAAATCCGTCACGCAGGAAACCCGCCTTTATGATCCGGACCGGAATGAAACCCGTTCGATGCGGTCCAAGGAAGAAGCGCATGATTACCGCTATTTCCCCGATCCGGACCTGCTGCCCTTGGAAATCGAACAGGATTGGGTCGATGATATCGCCGCCCATTTGCCCGAATTGCCCGATGCGAAAAAGGCGCGATTCATCGCCGATTTCGGCCTGTCGGAATACGATGCATCCGTTCTGACCGCAGAAGAGGAAAACGCCGCGTTTTTCGAAAAGGTCGCCGAAGGCCGCGATGGCAAACTGGCGGCGAATTGGGTGATTAACGAATTGTTTGGCCGTCTGAAAAAAGACGACCGCGATATCGCCGACAGCCCGATTTCCGCGCAGCGGCTGGGCCAGATCATCGGTCTGATCAAATCCGACACGATTTCAGGCAAGATCGCCAAGGATGTGTTCGACATCGCCTATACCCAGAACCGCGACCCCGAAGAAATCGTCGCCACCGAAGGCATGACGCAGGTCACCGACACCGGCGCGATCGAGGCTGCGGTTGACGACATCATCGCCGCCAACCCCGATCAGGTCGAAAAGGCCAAGGCCAATCCGAAACTGGCGGGCTGGTTCGTCGGTCAGGTAATGAGGGCCACAGGCGGCAAGGCCAATCCGGCCGCCGTCAACCAGATCGTCGCGGCACGGCTGGGTCTTTAGGACGGTTGGACATCGGCGGCAGGCTTGGTATGGTCCGGCAGGTCTGATCAAGGGAAAACGCGATGACATATGAATACAAGGTCGTGCCGGCCCCCCTGCGCGGCACCAAGGCCCCCGGCGTCAAGACGAATGAAGATCGCTTTGCCCTGTCGCTGGAAACCGTGATGAATGATCTTGCGGCGGATGGCTGGGAATACCTGCGCGCCGACACCCTGCCCTGCGACCAGCGCGAAGGCTTGATGAGCCGGACAACGGTCTATCAGAACATGCTGGTGTTCCGCCGGACCAAGGTCGCCAATACCGCACCCAAGATGAAATCACATCGCCAGATGCCATCGGTCACGGCCCCCGCCCCGCAGGTGCCGAAAAGACCCGTGGCATCAGACGCCCGCCCAGCGCCGGACGTGGCCGGGGGCGACTGATCAGCGCAGATCAATCGCCAGCGCGTGAATCCGTGCCATCAGGTCCGGACCAATGGCTGTGTGGATCGCGCGGTGGCGCGCGATGCGCGACATATCGTCCAATGCGGCGGCCTTGATCACCACCCGCCAATGGCTTTCGCCTGACCCGTCGTCACCCGCATGGCCCGCGTGTTTGTGGCTTTCGTTGATCACATCGAGCATCTGGGGATCGAGCGTCATCAGTCTTGTGTGAATTTCAGCCTGCAATGCCATTATTTTCCCTCTGCCCTCTTCTCTCTGTCGCTCAGGGGTCTACAGTCTGTCGTCCGAGTCGGAAAGATGAGATGCACAATGAAAAAAGATGATCCCTTTGGTTTCGATATGTCTGTATCGGGGTCCAAGAAAAAGAATCCGCGCGGCCGGCGTGGCATGTCGGGGGCATCCGAAACTTCAACGCGGGTCTGCGATCACGACGGCTGCGAACTTGCCGCGCCATTCCGCGCGCCGAAATCGCCCGATGTGCTGGATGATTATTTCTGGTTCTGTCAGGAACATGTCCGCGAATACAATCTGAAGTGGAATTTCTTTGACACAACGTCAGAGGCCGAACTGGCCGCGCAGATGGACAAGGACCGCGTCTGGGACCGGCCGACCAAGCCGTTCAAACGCTCGGTCGAGGAACGCGCCTGGGCGCGTCTGGGCGTCGACGACCCGCATCAGGTGCTGGGGGCCAATGCCACCCGCAACCCGGGCCGGGGTGCCGCTGTCGGGCGCAAGCTGCCGCCGACCGAACGGCGCGCCATCGACATTCTGGACGCCAAGGACAACTGGTCCAAGCCGCAAATCCGCAAAGCCTATAAATCGCTGATCAAGGTGCTGCATCCCGATATGAACGGCGGCGACCGCAGCCAGGAAGAACAATTGTCCGAGGTCGTCTGGGCCTGGGACCAGATCAAGGTCAGCCGGAACTTTCGCGATACCGACTGAACTTGTGCGCCCTGCACCGGCGGGCCGCGCAATGCGGTCAGACGGGGTGGCGCTTGCTGCTGGCTGCGTTATGTTAGCCCGATACCCGATTGCGACATCTTAACGAAAAGGCAAGGCACATGGCCGACGGCACCACAGACATGCACGCGAAACCGACCGAGGATATTTCGGTCAAGGACGTGTTTGGCATCGACAGCGACATGAAGATCAAGGGCTTTGCCGACCGCACCGACCGCGTGCCAGAGATCGACAGCACCTATAAATTCGACCCCGAGACGACGCTCGCGATCCTTGCTGGCTTTGGTTATAACCGGCGGGTGATGATCCAGGGCTATCACGGCACCGGCAAATCGACGCATATCGAACAGGTGGCGGCGCGGTTGAATTGGCCTGCGGTGCGGGTCAATCTTGACAGCCATATCAGCCGGATCGACCTGATCGGCAAAGACGCGATCAAGCTGCGCGACGGCGTGCAGGTCACCGAATTCCACGAAGGCATCCTGCCCTGGGCCTTGCGCAACCCCGTCGCCATCGTCTTTGACGAATATGATGCGGGGCGCGCGGATGTGATGTTCGTGATCCAGCGCGTGCTGGAAACCGACGGCAAGCTGACGCTGATGGACCAGAACGAAATCATCACCCCCAACCCCTATTTCCGCCTGTTCGCCACCGCGAATACCGTGGGTCTGGGCGATACGACGGGGCTGTATCACGGCACCCAGCAGATCAACCAGGCGCAGATGGACCGCTGGTCGATGGTGGTGACGCTGAACTATCTGTCACATGATGCCGAGGCCGCGATCGTGCTGTCGAAATCGCCGCATTACAACAATGAAAAAGGCCGCCGCACGATCAGCCAGATGGTCACCGTCGCCGACCTGACGCGCACGGCCTTCATGAACGGCGATCTCAGCACGGTGATGTCGCCGCGCACGGTGCTGGCCTGGGCGGAAAACGCGCGGATTTTCGGCAATGTGGGCTATGCGTTCCGGCTGTCATTCCTGAACAAATGCGACGAATTGGAACGCCAGACGGTGGCGGAATTCTATCAGCGTTGTTTCGACGAGGAATTGCCGGAAAGTGCGGCGAGCTTGAGCCTGCGATAGAGTGCAGACGTAAGGTGGACTTAAGTCCACCTTACCTCATGGTCATTCAGCCGCGTGCGGCTTTGGTCGCATTCGCCCACCAGACGATATCGTCCAGCGTGGCGGTGACCGATGGCATCAAATGGTCGGCAATCGTGTCGATCTCGGCATTGGCCCCCAAAGGATGCACGCCAAAGAAATCACCGCCGCCGATATGCACGGCATTGCGCGTTGGCACCATTTGCAGTTCCACCGCGATATTGCGCAGATGTTCCAGCGCGCGTGTGCCGCCGACCGACCCGTAAGCGATGGCCGACATCGGTTTGCGGTTCCATTCGTTATAGGCCTGATCCAGCGCGTTTTTCAGCGCGCCGGTGATCGAGCGGTTATATTCGGCAACAACAAAGATATAGCCGTCGAATTCACCGATCTTTTGCTGCCATTTCACGGCGCGTGCGTCAGACGATGGCATCCACAAATTGCTGGCCATCTCGTCGAATAGCGGCAGGTCGAAATCGCGCAGATCGACCAGTTCGACATCCATGTCGTCACGGGCCTGCGCCTTTTTCAGCATCCATGCGGCAGGTTTGTCAGCAAAGCGGGTGGCGCGGGTCGATCCGATGATCAGGGCGATTTTTGGTTTCGTGGTCATGTTGTCTCTCCGGACTTGGTATGTGATGGGCCCTACATGCGGCAGGCTGCGCTGTCTGGCTACAGGCACCACGGCGCAGGCCCTGTGCAAAAATACGCAGGGCGCGCAGGCCCCCTTGCCCCTGCCCTGATCCGGTGGTTTATCTTTGGCATGCAAAAACAATCCGACAACCCCGCTGATCCGTTCAAAAAGGCCCTGGCCGAGGCGACCAAGGTCATGGCCGACGATCCCGAATTGTCGGTGACCTTTTCGGTCGATCCGTCCGGCCAGACGGCGGACAGCATGCGCCTGCCGCAGGTGTCGCGCCGCATGACCCGCGACGAGGTGTTGCTGGCGCGCGGCACGGCCGACAGTTTCGCGCTGCGCCACAGGTTCCATGATGCCGCCACCGCCGCGCGCTATATGCCGCAAGGCCAGATGGCGCGCGATCTTTACGACGCGATGGAAACCGCCCGGATCGAAGCGGTAGGCGCGCAATATATGCCCGGCACTGCCGGCAATATCGACGCCAAGATCGGCAATGACGCGCGGCGCAAAGGCTATGACCAGATCACCCAGGCCGCGGATGCGCCTTTGCCCATCGCTGCGGGCTATCTGATCCGGCATCTGGCGACGGGGCGCGCCCTGCCTGCGGGGGCGGATAATGTCATGCAGCTGTGGCGCGGGTTCATCGAGGATCATTGCGGCGGCACGCTCGAAAACCTCAGCGCGACGCTGAACGACCAGCAGGCCTTTGCCCGTTTTGCGCGTCAGTTGATCGCCGATCTGGGCTATGGCGACCAGCTGGGCGATGACCCCGACCAGTTGGACGATGACCAGGATGACGCAGCCGAAGATGGCAGCGATGATCAAACCGAACCCGACAGCAGCGGCGATGATGACGGTGACAGCGAGGAGGCCGAAGCCAGCCCCGAACAAAGCCAGCAAAGCCAGCAGGATGCCAAACAGGCGCAGGTCAGCATGGATGACCAGGCCGATGCCGAGATGGGAGAAGAGGTCGAGATGCCCGAAGGCGAGGCCCCGATGGACCCGCCCCAGCCGGCCCCCGTGTCCGATGCCGATCCTGATTACAAGGTTGCCTATACCGCCTTTGACGAAGAAATCGGCGCGCAGGATCTGGCTGAACCGGTGGAACTGGACCGCTTGCGCGCCTATCTGGACCAGCAGCTGGACCCGCTAAAAGGGGCGGTGTCGCGGCTGGCCAACAAGCTGCAGCGCCGCTTGCAGGCACAGCAGAACCGGTCATGGGAATTTGACCGCGAAGAAGGGATTCTGGACGCGGGCCGTCTGGCGCGGGTCGTGGCCTCGCCCACCACGCCGCTGAGTTTCAAGGTCGAGAAAGACACCGAATTCCGCGACACGGTGGTGACGCTGTTGTTGGACAATTCCGGTTCCATGCGCGGCCGCCCGATTTCCATTGCCGCGATCTGCGCCGATGTGATGGCGCGCACGCTGGAACGCTGCGACGTGAAGGTCGAAATCCTCGGCTTTACCACAAAGGCCTGGAAAGGCGGCCAAAGCCGCGAGAAATGGCTGGCCGATGGCCGCCCCGCCACCCCCGGCCGTCTGAACGATCTGCGCCATATCATCTATAAATCCGCCGACGCGCCATGGCGGCGCACCCGCCCCAATCTGGGGTTGATGATGAAAGAAGGCTTGCTGAAGGAAAACATCGACGGCGAGGCGCTGGAATGGGCGCATCGCCGGATCACCGCGCGGCACGAACAGCGCAAGGTCCTGATGGTGATTTCCGACGGGGCGCCGGTCGATGACAGCACCTTGTCGGTGAACCCGGCCAATTATCTGGAAAAGCATCTGCGCGACGTGATCGCGATGATCGAAAAGCGCCGCGCGGTCGAGCTGATCGCCATCGGGATCGGCCATGACGTGACCCGCTATTACGCACGCGCGGTCACCATCACCGATGTCGAGCAACTGGCAGGGGCGATGACGGAACAGCTGGCCAGCCTGTTCGACAATGATCCGCGCAAAAGGGCGCGCGTCTTGGGGATCCGCAAGGTCGGCTGATCCGGTTCTGGCGAACCGGACGCCTTTGGCGAGAGTATTTTTGGAAAAGAGAAGTGGGGGGCGCGATGTTCCAGAGTTTCGAAGCCCAATCCAACCCGGATCAGGGACCAGCACGGCTGGATGATCTGCGGGCGCAGATGCAGGCGGCGGGTGTGGATGCCTTCGTGGTGCCGCGCGCCGATGCCCATCAGGGCGAATATGTGGCGGCCCGCGATGCGCGGCTGCGCTGGCTGACGGGGTTTTCCGGCTCGGCGGGGTTTTGCCTGGTCTTGCAGGACCGGGCGGGCGTGTTCATCGACGGGCGTTACCGCGTGCAGGTGCTGGCAGAGGTGGCGGCGTGTTTCACGCCGGTCCATTGGCCCGAGGTCCAACTGGCCGATTGGCTGAAAGAGGCGCGCCCTGCGGGCGCTGTGCTGGGCTATGATCCCTGGCTGCATACAGTGGACGAGATCGCAAAACTGCGCGTGGCGCTGCCTATGTTCGATCTGCGTGCCCTGGATAATCTGGTGGACCGGATCTGGCAGGACCAGCCGGCCCCGCCGGATGCGCCTTTTGCCGTGCAGTCGCTGGATTTTGCAGGCGAGGATCATGCGGCCAAGCGGGCGCGGCTGGCACAGGGGTTGGCGGCGGATGCCTGCGTGCTGACCTTGCCTGATTCCATCGCCTGGCTGCTGAACATCCGTGGCAGCGATATTCCGCGCAATCCGGTGCCGCAGGGTTTTGCCGTTCTGTACCGCAATGGGGCTGTCAGCTTGTTCGCAGGGGCGGGCAAGGCGGAGGGGATCGCCGGTCATCTGGGGCCGGATGTCACCCTGCGCGATGTGGCCGAATTCCTGCCTGCATTGCAGGGGCTGACCGGCACCGTGCAGATCGACCCCAAGACCTGCCCTGATCTGGTGGCCAGCACGCTTTTGCAGGCAAGGCTGGTCCATGCGCCTGACCCCTGCATCCTGCCCAAGGCCTGCAAGAACGCTACCGAGATCGCGGGCGCGCGTGCCGCCCATGACCGCGACGCCGTGGCAATGGTGCGTTTTCTGGCCTGGCTGGATGCCACCGCCCCCACAGGCGGGCTAAGCGAGATCGACGTCGTGCGCGCGCTGGAAGCATTCCGCCGCGAGACAAATGCCCTGCGCGACATCAGTTTCGAGACGATCTGCGGGTCCGGCCCCAATGCCGCCATCGTGCATTACCGTGTCAGCAAGGCCAGCAACCGCAAGCTAGGGCAGGACGCCTTGCTGCTGGTGGACAGTGGCGGGCAGTATCAGGACGGCACCACCGATATCACCCGCACGATTGCCATCGGCACACCGACCGCGACGCACCGCACCTGTTACACCCGCGTCTTGCAGGGGATGATCGCGATCAGCCGTATCCGGTTTCCGCGGGGTGTGGGCGGGCAGCATCTGGATGCGCTGGCGCGCGCACCCTTGTGGCTGGCAGGGATGGATTACGACCATGGCACCGGCCACGGGGTCGGCAGTTATCTGAGCGTGCATGAAGGCCCGCAGGGGATTTCGCGCCGGTCCGAGGTGGCCTTGCACGAAGGGATGATCCTGTCGAACGAACCGGGCTATTACCGCGCGGGCGATTTCGGCATCCGGATCGAGAACCTGATCGTCACGGTCAAGGCCCCGCCCCTGCAAGGTGCCGACGGGCGCGACATGCTGGCCTTCGAGACGCTGACACAGGTGCCATTCGACCGCCGCCTGATTGATACGGGTCTGTTGACGGATGCAGAACGGGACTGGATTGATCGCTATCATGCCGATATATTAACGAATGTTGGCCCGCGCGTTGATCAAGCTACCTCTGCGTGGTTGGTCGCCGCCTGCGCGCCCCTGTAAGCCAAAATCTTGTAACCCGAAATCTTGCCCCGAAGGATATTTCATGCCTGATCACATTACAATTCGCCCTGCGACCGGCACATGGGTCGTGCGCGCCGGTGGCGCTGTTCTGGGCGAATCCACCCAGGCGCTGGAACTGACCGAAGCCGATTATCCGCCCGTGATCTATTTTCCGCGCGCCGATATTGCCATGGCGTTTCTGGAACCGTCGGACACCACATCGACCTGCCCGCACAAGGGCAGTGCCACCTATTACGGGATCGCCGCGAAAAGCGGGCTGATCGCCGATGCGGTCTGGTCCTATGAAGACCCCAAACCGGCCGTGGCCGCGATCAAGGGCTATCTGGCATTTTACAAAACCAAGGTCACCGTCGAAGAAGTCTAAGAATGTTCTTCGGCCGCCGTGTCCGAGAGTGCGCGGTTCATCGCGCGCAGGGCATCGAGCTGATACAGCACGCCCAGCACCATGGGCGTGTCTGCCGCGCCGTCCAAGGAGACAATCGGCAAAAACGCCTCGCCGCTGCGGTCGAACAGGGGCATCGCCTGTTCCAGCGTCGCTTTGCGGTCAAGAAAAAGCCCCTGCTGGATCAAGGATAAGCAGCCATCCTCTGGTGCATCGCGCAGATGGGCTATGACGGGGATCGTGGCCAGCAGATAGGCTTGCGGTCCCGCCGCCAGATGCACGCCGCGCCGTTCCAGCTGGGTCAGGAAAAACGACCGGTCCACCAGCCGTGATGCGAGCGCGGTGGACAAAGACACGGCGACCATGACCGCCAGCCCTGTCTGCCAGTCGCCCGTCAGCTCGAACACGATCAGCGTGGTGGATATCGGCGCCCCCAGCACGGCGGCGGCCACCGCCCCCATGCCCGCCAGCGCATAAAGCGACCCTTCGCCCGAGACATTGGGAAAGACCGCCGTTGCGATCAGGCCAAAGGCCAGCCCGGTCAGCGCCCCGATCATCAAGGATGGCGAAAACACGCCCCCGCCCATCCGCCCGCCGATGGTGATCGCGACAGCCAGCACCTTGAGCGCGACAAAAACGATCGCCTCGTGCAGCAGCAGCGATCCGGTCAGCGCGGCGGTCGTGGTTTCATAGCCGACCCCGATGATATGCGGAAACCAGATCGCCAGCCCGCCCAGCATGGCCCCCGCCACCGCAGGCCGCAGATAGCGCGGCAAGCGGGTCAGGTTTTGCACGAAATTCGCAAAATCCTCGGCCCAGAAGATGGATTTCATCAGCACCACCGCGACCAGCCCGCAGACCAGCCCCAGCAACAGAAAGGCCGGCAGTTCGACATAAAACGCCAGCGCATTCTGCACCGGCAGCACGAATTCGGCCACATCCCCGAATACCGTGCGGTTGATCACGGTCCCCACGGCAGAGGCGATGACGATAGGCGCAAAGGCATGGACCGCGAAATGGCGCAGCACGACCTCTAGCGCGAACAAGGCACCGGCGATGGGGGCGTTGAAACTGGCGGAAACGGCGGCGGCGACCGCACAGCCCAGCAGATCGCGCCCGGTGATCCCGTTGGCCTTGATCCAGCGGCACAGGATGGTGGACAGCACGGCGGCCAGATGCACCACCGGGCCTTCGCGCCCGCTGGACCCGCCGGTGGACAAGGTGACCAGCGAGGCGGCGGCAGAGGCCAGCCCGCGCCGCACCTCGACCCGCCCACGCGACAGGGCCGCACCTTCGATCACATCCGCGACCGAACGCACACGGCCATCATCGGTGAAACGGTGCAGGATCCATCCAACGATCAGCCCGCCGCAGATCGGCACGGCCAGCACATGATACCAGGCCAGATTGGCGGCGATCGTATGCAGCATCAGGAAATCATCGGTGCCATAGACGGCGGATTGGATCACTGAAATCCCCAGCCGGAACAGCACCGCCGCCCCGCCAGCCGCGATGCCGATAGCCAATGCGATGAACCAGAACTGGATCTGGGTCGGCCCGTGGGTTTTCATCACCTGCAGCGCGTCAAATCCGGCGCGTCGCAGATGGGCGGCACCTTTTTGCAGGGTCGATCTGACAGCTGCGCGCATCCGTCTCCGCCGTGATTGCACTCTGCCCGCCGACCGGACGTGAGGGTTGGTGCCTTGATAACGGGACCGTGAGGCAGGTCCAAGCCCTGATATCGGGCGCGCCTGCCGTTCAGGCCCTGATCAGCGCCTTGGCGGCTTCGCGCGCGGCATCTGTCACCGTGTCGCCCGACAGCATCCGCGCGATTTCGTCGATGCGCGCGGCGGCGTCCAGCCGCACGACGGTGGACAGGGTCGCATCGGCGCGCTGGTGTTTTTCGACCCGCCAGTGATGTCCGCCCAAGGCCGCGACCTGCGGCGAATGGGTCACGACCAGCACCTGCCCGCCCTGCGCCAGTTCCGCCAGCCGCCGCCCCACAGCATCCGCCGTCGCGCCGCCGACACCACGGTCGATTTCATCAAAGATCATGGTCAACCCGTCGGCCTCTTGGGTCAGGCAGACCTTGAGCGCCAGCAAAAACCGGCTGAGCTCGCCGCCAGAGGCGATCTTGTTGATCGGGCCGGTCGGCGCGCCGGGGTTGGTGGCGACGGTAAAGGCGACAGCATCGCCGCCATCGGGGCCGGGGTCGGCCTCGGTGATTTCGGTCGTGAATACGGCGCGTTCCATTTTCAGCGGGGCCAGTTCTGCCGCCATCGCAAGGTCGAGCTTGCGCGCCGCCCCCTGCCGTTTGGCGCGCAGATTGGCCGCTGCGGTATCATAGGCGGCCTGCGCGGCCTGCACCTGCGCGGCCAGCGCCTGCAGATCGCCGGTTGATCCATCCAAGACCGCCAGCCGCCCGCGCAAATCATCGGCAAAGCCGCGCAGATCATCGGGCAACACGTCATGTTTGCGCGCCAGTCCACGGATGGCGAACAGCCGTTCTTCTGCCTGTTCCAGCGCGAAAGGATCGAATGTCAACGCGTCCAGACAGGTTTCAATGGCGCGTTGGGCATCGTCCAGCGACAACATCATCGCCTCGATCGCCGTCAGAGCGGGGTCAAGCTGGCCTTCGGCCTTGTCGGCGGCGCCCTGCAGCCAGCGGGACGCATCATTGATCAAGCCTTCGGCGCCTTGCAGGCCCAAGGCTTCATGCGCGCGGGCGATGTCGGTGCGGATTTTCTCGGCGGATTGCATCAGGCGGCGCTGCGCGTCCAATGTGGCCTCTTCGCCCGCCTCGGGGGACAGCGCGTCAAGCTCGGCCACGGCATGGCGCAGGTAATCTTCCTCGGCGCGGGTTTCGGCGACCTTGGCTTGGGCGGCGACCAGCGCCTTGCGCGCAGTGGACAGGGCGCGCCATGCGGCCTGCGACGCAGCCAATTCACCGTCGGCCCCGGCAAAAGCATCCAGCATCTGGCGGTGGCCACGCGGGTTCAGCAGCCCGCGATCATCATGCTGGCCATGCAGTTCGACCAAGGTTTCGGACAGCGCACGCAGCACATCGCCACTGACACGGCGGTCATTGACCCAAGCGGTCTTGCGCCCGTCGCGGGTGTTGATGCGGCGCAGGATCAGCTCATCCTCGACCTCCAGCCCCGCATCCAGCAGGATCGCGCGGGCCGGATGATCGGGGGACAGGTCGAACCATGCCGTAACCTCGCCCTGTTCGGCGCCTTGGCGGACCAGTTCGGCACGCCCGCGCCAGCCCAGCACGAACCCCAGCGAATCGAGCAGGATGGATTTGCCTGCGCCGGTTTCGCCTGTCAGCACATTCAGGCCGGGCTGGAACGATAATTCCAGCCGGTCGATGATCAGCATATCCCTGATGTCTAAGCCGCGCAGCATGTCGCACCCCGAAGGGCGGGAAAACCCCCGCCGTGGTTAAAGCCACTCACCCCGGATCACCTGCCGATAAATCGACGCCAGCCAGTTGTCGCCCGCCGCCTCGGCCACCAGACCGCGCCCTGTCAGCAAGGCGTAGCTGGCCGCGTACCAGTCACTGGACTGGTAATTATAGCCAAGGATCGCGCCTGCGGTCTGCGCCTCGTCAGTCAGGCCCAAGGACAGATAGGTTTCCACCAGACGGTGCAAAGCTTCTGGCGTATGGGTCGTGGTCTGGAAATCCTCGACCACGGTGCGGAACCGGTTGGCGGCGGCGGCATAATTGGCGCGCTTGAGGTAATAGCGCCCGACTTCCATTTCCTTGGCGGCCAGCTGGTCAAAGGCCAGATCGAATTTCGAAACCGATGCGGCGGCATATTCGCTGTCGGGATAGGTTTCGATCACGCGGCGCAAGGCTTGCAGCGCCTCAAACGTCAGGCCCTGATCACGGCCGATATCGGAAATCTGGTCATAATAGGACAGGGCCAAAAGATAGGCGGCATAGGGCGCATCCTGTTCGGCGGGATAGAAATCGACGAACCGCTGGGCCGCAGCGCGGCTGTTGGGATAATCACCGTCGCGGTGATAGGCAAAAGCCTGCATGATCAACGCGCGCTGCGCGAATTCGGAATAGGGATAAAGACGTTCAATCTCGCCAAAGGTAAAGGCCGCGTCATCGGCATTGCCGGCCTCGATCTGGCGTTCGCCCAGTTCGAATATCTGTTGCGCGCTCAGGTCTTCCAGCGGGGCATTGCTGCCTGCGCCGCTGCAGGCCACCAGCAACATCAGGGCGGCAACCGCGCCCAGAACGCGTTTGTTTGTCATGTTGCTTGTCACGTCTGCTGTCCTCTTGCCTGACTGCCGCCGCAAGGCAAGCGGCGCTTTGCGGTCCTGCAACGGTCTAGCATACAAAATTCGGGGGCAAAATGCCTTTTGCTCCGGCAGCGATCAACAGCGCGATAGCAGATGTCAGGCGACCGCGACCAGATCGGCCTGGCTGACGCCGACACCGGGCAGACGGGCCGCGATATTGCTGTCGCAACGCACCATGCGCCAGGCATCAGGCTGGGCGAAAAGCGCGCGCAGCAACAGGTTGGTCATCGCATGCCCCGCGCGTGATCCGGTATAGCGCCCCAGAATGGGCGCACCGGCGGTATAAAGATCACCCAAGGCATCCAGCATCTTGTGGCGCACAGCCTCGTCCGTATGGCGCAGACCGCCCGGTGTCAGGATCTTGTCGCCATCCACCACAACCGCATTGTCGATGGTCCCGCCAAGTGCCAGTCCCTGCGCGCGCATCGCATCCACGTCAGCAGACCGGCAGAATGTCCGGCTGTCGCATAATTCGCGCACGAAAGCGCCGTTTGCCATATTCAGCGTCTTGTGCTGCCGGCCAATCGCCGCATCGGTGAAATCAATCGCAAAATCGATCTGCAAGGTGGTCGCGGGGCTGAGCGTGGCGGTCGCGGCCCCTTGGGACACCGTCACATCGCGCAGGATCTCGATGGCCTGCAGGGGGGCTGTGTCGGTCTCCAGACCGGTCGCCACGATCCCGCGCACAAAGGCTGCCGCGCTGCCGTCAAGGATCGGCACTTCGGCGGCGTCGATGTCGATCAGCGCGTTATGGACACCACATCCCGCCAGTGCGGCCATCAGATGTTCGATGGTCGAAACGGACACGCCATCGGCATTGGCCAGACGCGTGTTCAGCGGCGAGACAACAACGTTCTGCCACAGCGCCGCAATCACCGGCATCCCCGCAAGATCCACACGGCGAAACGCAATCCCCGCGCCCGCAGGTGCCGGGCGCAGGACAACCCGCACGGGAACGCCCGTGTGCAGGCCGACACCTTCGAAAACGATGGGGGATTTGACGCTGTTCTGCACGAAGCGGGACCAATTTTGCAAGGAAAGCATTGTTCCGACCTTGGTAAGGTGCAGGTGCAGCATGCTCAACTCACTCTTTGCGACGGACTGAAACATGACGTTTCAAACCCGTTAACACGGCGCAAGTCATTGATAAAAATCAAAAAGGCCGCATCGCTGCGGCCCTTTGCCAGTCTTGTCACACCCGTGAACGCCCACGGGCCTTACGATCAGTTCGCCTGACGGCGCAGAAAAGCGGGAATTTCGATTCGATCCTGATCGTCTTCGGCCTCTTGTTCGGGACGCAGGGCAGTGACCTGCGGCTGCGTGCGCGATGGCTGTGGCGCGGGGGCGGCATCGGCCTGCGCGCCGGTCATGCGGTTGATCAGCGAATTGATCCCGAAACGCGGCTTTTCTGCTTCGGCGGCCCGTGGCGCGGGGCGCTGTTGCTGATCCGCAGGCTTTGGCACGCGGTTGACGGCGGCCTGCAGACGGGCCAGCGCCTCTGGCGAGGGGGTGCCGGGGGCCGGTGCGCGGGGTGCCACGAATGTATCGGCATCCGACAATGTCGGTTCGGGGCGCGGCGTATAGGCTGGCGGCGGCAGATCATCGGCGCGGGTCTGCGCAACGGGCGCTTCGCGGCGGGGGGCCATGACGGGGGCGTGATCGGTTTCCAGATCCTCGAACAGGCTGGGTTCGGGGCGCCGGGGCGCCGGGGCTGCGACATGTTCGGCGGCAACAGGCGCGGGGGCCGGTGCGGCAGGCGCAGGGGCCTGATGGGCCTGCGGCAATGGCGCGGACATCGACCGGCGCGGGGTTGCATCCTCGGCGCGCTTGACCTTGGCGTCGATGCCGGTGGCGACGACCGACACACGCATCCGGCCTTCCATGCTGGTGTCCAGCGTGGACCCGACGATGATATTCGCCTCTGGATCGACCTTTTCGCGGATCTTGTTGGCGGCCTCGTCCAGTTCGAACAGGGTCAGGTCGTAACCGCCGGTGATGTTGATCAACACGCCGCGCGCACCTTCGAGGCTGATTTCGTCCAGCAGCGGGTTGGCGATGGCCTTTTCGGCGGCCTGAATGGCGCGGTTTTCGCCCTCGGCCTCGCCAGTGCCCATCATGGCCTTGCCCATCTCGTCCATCACGGCGCGCACGTCCGCAAAGTCGAGGTTGATGAGGCCCGGACGGACCATCAGATCGGTCACACCTTTGACGCCCTGATACAGCACGTCATCGGCCAGCGCGAAGGCTTCGGTAAAGGTGGTGTTTTCATTGGCAAGGCGGAACAGGTTCTGGTTGGGAATGATGATCAGCGTATCAACGACCTTTTGCAGGGCTTCGATGCCTTCATCGGCCTGACGCATCCGCTTGCCGCCTTCGAACTGGAACGGCTTGGTCACAACGCCGACGGTCAGCACGCCCAATTCGCGCGCGGCCTGCGCGATGATCGGGGCCGCACCGGTTCCGGTGCCGCCGCCCATGCCGGCGGTGATGAAACACATATGCGCGCCGGCCAGATGATCGACGATCTGTTCAATGCTTTCCTCGGCCGCAGCCGCCCCGACGCTGGCGCGCGCACCGGCACCCAGACCTTCGGTCACTTTCAGACCCATCTGGATTTTCGAGGTCGCGCGCGATTGCTGCAACGCCTGCGCATCGGTGTTGGCCACAACGAATTCAACGCCGTCGAGTTGCTTTTCGATCATGTTGTTGACCGCATTGCCACCAGCGCCGCCCACGCCAAAAACGGTGATGCGCGGCTTCAGTTCATCGTGCCCGGGAAGGGAAAGGTTCAGTGTCATAACTCTGTCCGCCTGTTTTTGTTTTAGCCCGTCCCACCGGGCGACTGCTGCCTATTACCCCCCAGCATAGCGCTATGGTGCCGAAAGGTCACGGAAAAAACACAAAAGAGGCACCAAATCTTGACGGATATTTCACCTTTTCCGCTGAATATCGTCAGATCGGCAAGATGTTGCGCATCACCAGTTGTCTTTGAACCATTTTACCGCCCGCTTCAGCGACCGCGCGGGATACCGGTCTGCGGGAATTTCGAAATCCCACCATTCGTCCTGCGGGTTTGCGGCAAACAGCGACAGCCCCACCGCGCCCGAAAAGGCGGGGCCAATGGCGGCCTGCGGCAGGCCCTGCACCCGCAACGGGCGGCCCAGGCGGACCTGCTGGCCCAAGATCTTGCTGGCCAGACCGTCCAGACCGGGAATCTGGCTGCACCCGCCTGTCAGCACGATCTGCTGGCTTGGCAGATGTTCGAACCCCGCCGCATCCAGACGCAGGCGGACTTCTTCCAATATTTCCTCGACCCTTGGGCGCATGATGCCGATCAGTTCGGCACGGCTGACCGTGCGGCGGTCGCGTTCCCAATCACCGGTATCGCCGCCGATCTCGATCATTTCGCGGTCGTCCATACCGGTGGCCACGACACCGCCATAGAATGTCTTGATCCGTTCGGCAGTGGCGGCAGGGATCTGCAACCCCATTGATATGTCAGAGGTAACGTTGTCACCGCCCATGCGCACCGAATCCGCATAGATCATGTGCTTTTTCATGAAAACCGAAATGCCGGTGGACCCGCCGCCCAGATCGACACAGGCGGCGCCCAGCTCCTGTTCGTCTTCGACCAGCGTGGACATGCCCGACACATAGGCCGATGATGCCAGCCCCGCGAGTTCCAGATCGCAGCGTTTGATGCAGTAAAAGATATTCTGAACCGCAGCCGCATCGACCGTCAGCATATGCATATCGGTGGTCAGCTTGTTGCCGATCTGCCCGCGCGGATCAGCCAGCCCTGTCCGGTTGTCCAGCGCGAAATTCACCGGCTGGGCATGCAGCACCTCGCGGTCGGTGCCGTAGTCAGGCACATCGCAATTGGCCATGACCTGGCTGATATCCTGTTCGGTGACAGTGCCGCCCGACACGTCCAGTTCACCCGCCAGACCATACGACCGCGGGCGCGCGCCGGACAGGCAGGCGATGACGTGATCAACGCGGACATTGGCCATTTTCTGCGCCGCCTGCACCGCCGTGCGGATCGCGCGTTCGGTTTCCTGCATGGCATCGACTTCGCCGTAACGCACACCGCGCGACCGTGTCGTCGCAGCCCCGATCACCCGAAACTGCGACTGTCCCGCCATCGACCCCACACCATCGACAGAACGGACCCGTTCCGGCCCATCAAAGCGCAGCACAAGGCAGGCGATTTTCGATGTGCCGACATCCAGCACCGCCACCACCCCGCGCTGCATCGCGGCCTTGCGCATTTGCCGCATCGCCCTTTGACTGTCGTAAAGATCGCCCATCAATTGCCCGCCCCAGTTGGTGTTGTCACGCGGCGCAAAGCGGCCGCTGCATCTTCGTTCATGCGCAGGGTCGGACGGTCGGCATTGCGCATATCCACAACCGATACGTCCCGTTCCAGCATGTCTTGCGCCAGATCAAGCGCGATCACGCGGTCAAAAGCCGCCACTGCCCCGTCGCTTGGCAGCATGATCCGCTGGTCACGGTCCAGCACGATATCCCAGCGCCTCTCGCCCATCCGGACCAGCCCGCGCACACGGTCGCGTAATGGCCCCGCACCGGCGTAAAGATCAAGCGCCTCTTGAATATGTCTTTCGGCCCCGTCGCCCGCGATCAGCGGCAGATCGGGCCTGTCGCCGCGTGCGGCAAGCGTGCCGGATTGCACGCCCTCGGCATCGATCAGGCGCAGCACAGGCCCGTCGCGCCACAAAGCAACCGGATCACGCGGGGTCACCGCGACCTGCAACACCCCACCCAGCCCGACCCGCACGCTGGCAGAACGCACGGCGTCCAGCGTTTCTATCCGGGCGCGGATCGCAAGCAGGTCCAGATCGAACGAGGATTGCGGATAATCCTTGGGCAAAAGTGCGGTGACAGCGGGCAGGATCGCATCATCCGCACCGGTCACAGTCATCGATTGCACCATGAATTGCGGGCGTTCCTGAAAACTGCGGACCACCTGTGCAATCTGCGCTTCCAGCATGGCGCGGTTCTCGGGCTTGGCAAACCACGACCCCGCGATCATCGAGACCAGCAGCACCGGCAGGCCGATCCGCAGCGCTGCGCGCACACCCGGTGTCAGCATCAGCCGCTGATAGCGATAGCCCCATTTCGTGGGGGCCGGATCATGTGGCACATCGGCCATGGCGCGGCGGCGGATCAACGATCGCATGATGCATCCTCGACCAGCCAGCGGCAGAGTTCGGGAAAGCTGATCCCGACCTTGGCCGCCTGTTCGGGGGCCAGCGACGTGGGGGTCATGCCGGGCTGGGTGTTGGTTTCCAGCAGGATCAACCCGTCAAGGCCGCGGCTTTCGTCCCAGCGAAAATCGGTGCGGCTGATCCCGCGACAACCCAGCGCCCGATGCGCGCGCAGGGCATACTCCATGCAGGCCTCGAAAATCTGCGCGGGAATATCCGCAGGCACCACATGGCGCGACCCTCCGGGGGCGTATTTGGCGTGATAATCATACCAGCCATCGGTGATGATATCGGTGACGGTCAGCGCGCGGTCGCCCATCACGGTCACCGTCAGTTCACGCCCCGGCGCATAGGTTTCCACCATCACCCGCACGGGCATGTCATCCGACAATTGCGGCGGGCCATTGGCGGCATCCTGCACGATGTAAATGCCGACGCTGGAGCCTTCGTTATAGGGTTTGACCACATAGGGCGGCGGCATGACATGGCGCGCGCGCACGTCATCGGCATCGGCCAGAATGCTGTCCACAACCGGCAGGCCGACCGCGCGGTAAATATCCTTGGTGCGTTCCTTGTCCAGCGTCAGCGCGGAGGCCAGAATCCCCGAATGGGTATAGGGAATGCGCAGCCATTCCAGCAGGCCCTGCACGGCGCCGTCTTCGCCCCAGCGGCCATGCAGCGCGTTGAACACGGCATCGGGCGCGATCTGGGTCAAACGCGTGGCAAGGTCGGGGCCAGCATCGACCTCGATCACGTCACATTCTGCTGCCCGCAAAGCCGCTGCACATTCACGGCCAGAGCTGAGCGATACCTCGCGTTCAGCCGATGGACCGCCCATCAGAACAACAACTTTGGGGTTTGCCCTGCTCGACATACCCACCGCCTTTTGCGCGGGCCGTTTGCGGCCCGTCATTGGTTTTGCCCCTGCGCGGGGCGCCGGTCTTTGCGACCATTAATCCGCGTGCCGCAAACCGACCCGCATAATTTCCCATTCTAGCGTGATCCCTTGGGAATCGTAAACCTTTTTCCGCACCAGCTCGCCCAGATCTTCCAGATCGGCGGCACTTGCCCCGCCCGCATTGGTCAGAAAGTTGGGGTGTTTGACGTTCATCACCGCCCCGCCCAGCGTGGCACCGCGCAGACCGGCGGCGTCGATCACGGCCCAAGCCTTCAGGTCATGGGTATCATCGGCGCGACCGGTGGATGAAAACCCCGCCGGATTGCGAAAGGTCGATCCTGCCGTGCGGTCCTTGGTCGGTTGGGTCGCGTCACGCTTGGCCAGCTGGTCGTCCATCCGCGCGCCAAGCGTTGCGGCATCCCCTGCGGGGGGCGCAAAGGTCGCGGCCAGAATGATCGCGCCATCAGGCAAGCTGCTTTGCCGGTAGCCCAGTTGCAGATCGGCAGCAGGCAGGTCATGCAGGGTGCCATCGCGCAGAACCACGCGGACCGATGTCAGGACATCGGCCACATAAGACCCATAGCAGCCAACGTTCATCCGCACAGCCCCGCCGATACTGCCGGGGATGGTGCGCAGGAATGTCAGGTCCAGCCCCGCATCCGCCGCGCGGCGCGCGACATGGCTGTCCAGCGCCGCCGCCCCCGCCGTAACCATACCGCCGTCGATGGTGATACTATTGAACCCCCGCCCCAGCCGCA
This sequence comes from Loktanella sp., assembly GCA_017542965.1. Taxonomy (GTDB): domain Bacteria; phylum Pseudomonadota; class Alphaproteobacteria; order Rhodobacterales; family Rhodobacteraceae; genus Yoonia. Next base: position 128,606 of record JAFWEI010000009.1, read on the forward strand.
CAACGACACCCGGTATCCCCCCATCGCGCACGATCAGGTTGCTGCCGACCCCCATCGGGAACACCGGCACGGACGGGTCGAGTGCTGCCAGAAACGCCGCCAGATCATCTACATCGGCGGGCTGGAACAGCATTTCGGCCGGACCTCCGACGCGCATCCATGTCAGATCAGCCAGTGGCCGGTCTGCCGTCAATGTGCCGCGCACGGGGGGAAGGTTCTGCATCACCGGGTCCATCCTTGTCGGGGGTCTTTTGCGCAAGACCGGCCCGAAATGTAAAGATCAACGCAACCTGCGGTCATCGCGGTTGCGCAGCAATTTGCCCAAAAGCGCCCCCGCCCCGCCGCCGAGCCCCGCAGGCACGACCCCCAACAGCAAGATTGCCATTGCCTGCACCGGGTCGATCCCAAAGGGTTTGGCCGTGGCGTAAAGCAGGATCACCGCAACCGCGCCCAGCACCGCCAATACCGACAGGACAGGCCCGAATTTCCCCGCCCGCGCCAACCGGACCTGCACGACAAAAGGCACCAAGGCACAAAATGTCATGCCCGCGATGATCCAGAATCCCCCCATCAGCGCATCCGCCCTGCAAGAACAGGCACGCAGGGGGCGATCCGGCGGCGGGTCATGGATCAGCCTTGCAGCCTTGCGGGCAAGCCATTGGCCCAGGTGCTGATCGTGCCTGCACCAAGGCAGACGACCATATCGCCCGGTTTGGCCTGTTCGCGGACCAGACGCTCCAGATCATCCTCGGAATTGACGATGCGGGCGTGGCGATGGCCATGCCGGATCAGGCCCGCGACCAGATCGGCGTGGCTGGCACCAGCAATCGGGTCTTCGCCCGCGGCATAAACCTCGGAGATACCGACAACATCGGCATCGTTGAAACAGGCGCAGAATGCGTCGAAATGATGCGACAACCGGCTAAACCGGTGTGGTTGATGCACCGCGATCACGCGGCCCGTGGTGGCCTGACGGGCCGCGCGCAGCACGGCGGCGATTTCCACCGGATGATGGCCGTAATCGTCGATGATGGTGACGCCATTCACCTCGCCCACTTTGGTGAAACGGCGGTTCACGCCGCCGAAACCGGCCAAGGCGGCGCGGATTTCATCCTTTTTCAGCCCCAGATGCCGCGCCACGGCAACAGCGGCCAGCGCATTGGACACGTTGTGATCACCCGGCATCGGCAGGCTGCACCCTGCGATCACCTGATCTTCGGATTGCAGGGCCACGTCGAAATGCGCCACACCGGCCTTGTAGGTCAGGTTGATCGCGCGCACATCGGCCTGCGCGTTGAAACCGAATGTCACGACACGGCGGTCGGTGATGCGGCCGACAAGCGCCTGCACCTCGGGGTGGTCGGTGCAACAGACGGCCAATCCGTAAAACGGGATGTTGGAGACGAAATCGTAAAACCCTTTGCGCAGGTTTTCGATGCTGCCCCAATGTTCCATATGTTCGGGGTCTATATTGGTGACGATGGCAATCGTTGCAGGCAGGCGGTTGAAGGTGCCGTCGCTCTCGTCAGCCTCGACCACCATCCATTCGCCCTGCCCCATCCGCGCGTTGGACCCGTAGGCATGGATGATCCCGCCGTTGATCACTGTGGGGTCAATGCCGCCTTCGTCCAGCAGGGCCGCAACCATCGTGGTTGTCGTCGTCTTGCCATGCGTGCCGGCCACCGCCACGTTGGATTTCAGGCGCATCAATTCGGCCAGCATTTCCGCGCGGCGCACGACGGGCAGACCCGTGGCGCGCGCGGCGTCAAGTTCGGGATTGCCGGTCTTGATCGCAGAGGAGATCACGACAACCTCGGCCCCTGCCAGATTTTCCGCGCGCTGGCCTTCAAAGATCACCGCCCCCAGTGATTTGAGCCTGTCGGTGATCTTGGTCACCTTCAGATCGGAGCCTTGCACGCGGTAGCCGTGGTTCAGCAGCACCTCGGCGATGCCGGACATGCCGATACCGCCGATGCCGACGAAATGGATCGGGCCCACATCAAGGGGCAGTTTGGTTGCTGCATTCATCACCGGGGTTCCATCCATCATGTCTTGCGCGCCTCTGCCAGATTTTCAACCAATTGCACAAGCCGGTCGGTGGCGTCCGGCACGCTACAGGCCACCGCTTTGCGCGCCATATCGGCGGCCATCGCATCATCCGACAACAGGTTTTGCAACGCCATCGTCAGGTTGGACGCATTGAATTGCGCCTCGGTCATCATCAATGCCGCCCCCGCATCGACCAGTTGCCGCGCATTGGCGGTCTGTTCATCCCGCAGGGCAGCGGCAAACGGCACCCAGATCGCGGGGCGTCCGATCACGCTGACATCCGCCACCGTGGACGCGCCAGAGCGCGAGATGACCAATTGCGCCTCGCTCATTCGTGCGGGGATATCGGTGAAAAAGGTCTGCACATCGGCGGAAACACCGGCCTCGGCATAGAAATGCACCACGCGGTCCATATCTTCGGCCCGTGCCTGATGGCTGACGCGGATATTGCCGCGCAGAGGGTCCGGCAAGGCGGCGATGGCAGCAGGCACGACATCGGACATGATCCGCGCGCCTTGCGACCCGCCCAGCACCAACAGCGCCATCGGGTAATCCCCCGGCGCGATATAGGGTGCGCCCGCGCGGTCCAGCACCGATGCGCGCACCGGATTGCCGGTATGGATGCCGGTCAGGCCAGCAGGCAGGTCGGTCGGCCAAGTGCCGCAAGCGACCTGATCGACGCGCCGCGCAAAGACCTGATTGACGCGCCCCAACACGCCGTTTTGTTCATGGATCATGCGCGGGATGCGCAAGGCCCAGGCGGCGGTCATTGCGGGGATCGCAGGATAGCCGCCAAAGCCCACGACGACCGCGGGCCGGTCGCGCAGCATCCGCCATTTCGCCGCCACGATGCCAGCGGCAATGCGGAACGGCACCGCGAGTTTTTGCGCCAGACCACCGCGGGCGAATGTCGCACTGCCGACGGTGCTGACCGCGACAGCCGACGGAAAACCGCCCGTGTACCGCGCGCCGCGCGCATCGGTGGACAGTTTCACGCGCCAGCCACGCGCCAGCATCGCCTCGGCCAGCGCCTGCGCGGGGAACATATGCCCGCCGGTGCCACCGGCTGCGATGATCAACAGCGGCGCTTTCATCGGTTGGCACGCCGCATCAGGATATCGCCAATCTCGCCTTGCGGGCGCGACCGGGTGAAGGCCAGCAACATGCCGATGGCGATGCCACCCGCGATCAGCGACGATCCGCCATAGGATACGAAAGGCAGCGTCATCCCCTTGGCAGGCAGCAGGCGCACGGCGACGCCCATGTTGATCATCGCCTGCGCGCCAAAGATGCAGGCAAGCCCTGTTCCCGCCAGCCTGATGAACGGATCGCGTTCCTTCATCAGGCGCAACAGCGACCCCACGACGATGGTGGTATAAAGCGCGATGATGACCACGACACAGACCAGCCCGTATTCCTCGGCGGCGACAGCGATGATGAAATCGGTATGCGCATCGGGCAGCGACCATTTCACCTGCCCGCCGCCCACGCCGACACCGAAAAACCCGCCTTCGCGGATCGCATTGGTGGCAAAACCCAGCTGGGTGGTCGGGTCAACGTCAGGCGACAGAAAGCCGTCGATCCGGCGGGCGAAATGTTCGGAATTGGCATAAAACAGCGTGCCTGCGAAAAACACCGCCACGGCGAGGATGATCAGCAGGGTCATCGGCGCGCCAGCCACGAAATACATCACACCCCATGCGAACATGATCAGCGCCGCCTGCCCGAAATCAGGCTGGAACGCCAGCAGCAGGGCAACCATCATGGTCAGGACAAAGGAATAAAGCTTGCCCGGCGGGCCGCCCAGCTGGGTCGATGCGGCCAACAGCCATGCGGTCATGACGATGAACCCGGGCTTGAGGAATTCGGACGGCTGCACCGATGCGAACCCCAGCGAATACCAGCGCGTCGCCCCTTTGCCGAAATCGGTGCCAAAGACCGGCAGCAACAACAGCGACACGAATGCCGCGAAAAACCCCAGGATCGCAAGGCGGCGCACCATCACCGGCGACATCATCGACACGGCGATCATCACGACAATCGCGGCCCCGCCGAACACCGTCTGGCGGATCACATAGTGAAACGGCTCCAGCCCGTTCTTGGCGGCCAAAGGCGGGGATGCGGCAAAGCCCAGCAAAAGCCCGATCCCGAACAGGACCAGCACGCAGGACAAGGTCCATTTATCAATCGTCCGCCACCAACGTGGAAGAACCGCGTCCCCGGATTGCACCGGAACCGCACCATAGACCATTTCCGTCATGGATCACCGCCAATTTGCCTCGATCGCCCGTTGTCCGGGTCTGTCGCCACCATAGACCGCATTTGCGCGTGATTCCACTGGAAAACTGCGCTCTTGCACCCGGCAGCGATCCGCGCGACATCGCTGGGCATGAAAGTGCAGACATTGATCATTGGCGCCGGTGCCGCGGGCATGATGTGCGCGGCCCATGCAGGGCCGGGCGTGCTGGTCGTGGACCATGCGCGCGCGGCGGGCGAGAAGATTCGCATTTCAGGCGGCGGGCGGTGCAATTTCACCAATCTGCACACGGCGGCCGATAATTTCATCAGCCAGAACAGGCATTTCGCGAAATCCGCGCTGGGGCGCTATACGCAATGGGATTTCATCGGGCTGGTCGATGCGCATCGCATCCCCTGGCATGAAAAGACGCTGGGGCAGTTGTTCTGCGATACATCGGCCAAGGATATCATTGCCATGTTGCGCGCGGAAATGGCGCGCGCGGGGGCTGAATTGTGGCTTGACACGCAGCTGGGCGAGATTGGCCATGACGGGACCGGTTTCACCGTGACGCTGACCCGCGACGGGCGCGACGTGGCGGTGACGGCCCGCAATCTGGTGGTGGCCAGCGGCGGCAAGTCGATCCCCAAGATGGGGGCGACCGGCCTTGGCTATCAGATCGCGGCCCGCTTTAGCTTGCCCTTGGTGACACCGCGTCCGGGCCTTGTGCCGCTGACCTTTTCGGATGAACGCTTCAAGCCGCTGGCCGGGGTGGCGGCACCGGTGCGGGTCACGGCGGGCGGGACCGGTTTTGACGAGGCGCTTTTGTTCACCCATCGCGGGCTGTCGGGACCTGCGGTGCTGCAAGCCTCGTCTTACTGGAATGAGGGCGATCCGGTCAGCGTGAACCTGACCCCCGGCACCGATCTGCTGGGCGCCTTGCAAGGCCACCGGCACAGCGATCCGCGCAAGGCGCTGACGACGATCCTGTCGCTGTATCTGCCAGCGCGGCTGGTCGATTATCTGGCCGAAGGGCTTGCCTTGACGGGGACCATGGCCAACCAAAGCGATGCAAGGCTTGCCACCATCTGCGCAGCACTGGCGGATTGGCAGGTCACACCGTCCGGGTCCGAAGGGTACCGGACCGCAGAAGTCACCCTGGGCGGTGTCGATACAGACGCCCTGTCATCGCAGACAATGGCGGCCAAGGCTGTGCCCGGCCTGTATTTCATCGGCGAATGTGTCGATGTCACCGGATGGTTGGGCGGGTATAATTTTCAATGGGCCTGGTCATCGGGATGGGCCGCAGGCCAGGCGATCCGGCAGGGGTAAGGTGGGTCTTGACCCACCCTACGCCGCGCGCGGCGCAGCCGCCCCCGCGCGGGTCATATCCTGCTGGACGAATTCATTGACCAGCTGCGTCAAGGCGCGCGCGGAATGCTGCATCGCGGTGATCGCGGCCGCCGTCTGTTCGGCCATCGCCGCATTGTGCTGGGTCACCTGATCCAGCTGGGCCACGCCGGTTGCGATCTCGGTCAGGCCAGTTGATTGTTCCTGCGAGGAACTGGCCACTTGCGACATCAGCACACTTGCCCGGCCAACCTCTGTCACGATGCTGCCCAGCGCGTCACCGGCCTGGTCGGCCAGTTGCACGCCATGATCGACAAGATCAGTGCTTCTTTGAATCAGAACCTTGATTTCCTTGGCGGAATCGGATGCCCTTTGGGCAAGGTTGCGCACTTCGGAAGCGACGACCGCGAAACCGCGCCCGGCATCGCCTGCGCGCGCAGCCTCCACCCCCGCGTTCAGTGCCAAAAGGTTGGTCTGAAACGCCATGTCGTCGATCACCGTGACGATTTCCGCAATCTGCGCCGAGGCCTGGGCGATGTCGCGCATCATTTGCACGCTTTGCTGCACGACATCATTGCCCCGCACGGCATTATTCTGGGCCTGGGCGACGACCTGATCGGTTTCCACCGTCGCCGCGGCCGAGGACCGGACAGTGACCGTGATCTGTTCAACCGCGGCCGCCGTCTGTTCGAGGGTCGCGGCCTGCGTTTCGGTCCGGCGCGACAGATCCTCTGCCGCGACGGTCATTTCCTGCGCATGCTGGTCGATCGTCACACTGGCCGTCTGGATCCGGCCCAGCACATCGCGGAACGTCCCGATCAACCCGTTGAAGGCAAGGCGAATGTCATCATAGCGCGCGGGATAGCCGCTGGTCGCCGGATCGGGGATCGGCTGGGCGCGATCAATTCCCGCGCGGATGTGGTCAAAAGCGCGGGTCTGTTCATCGGTCTGCGCGGCAAAATAGGCCTTGATCACATAATGCATGTCCAGCCCGAAGACCCGCGTCAGCAGCGGCAGGACCTGCACCACCTGCGCGCGGCGTGCGACATTGGTCAGCCCGCGCGCGTTTTTCAGCATCAGGGACTGGATCTGCGATGTCGCGTGGCCATAGCCCGAAAGATACAAAAGGAACGGCACCTGAATCCTGAAATGCACCCGCCCCAAACGGTCGGCAGAGGTCAGATAAGCCTGATCAAACCGTCCTGACAGCAGCAAGACCCAATGCCGTTTCTGTTCCTGCCGCGCATGGGCCATCATCGCGCGATCGGGAAAAAACCGCAGGCTGTCGTGGTCCGATGCCGCGAAATCATAGAAATGGTCCAGCACCTGATCCAGCAGCGGCAAGACAACCGCCCCCGCCGCCCTGACCCTGTCACGGTCAAGGTCGAATTTGGTCAGAACCTGATCGATTGTTTCGGACATGCGGACAATCCTGCGCTGGTGAACGCAAAACACCTACAGCACAAAGCGTAAACAATTCGTTCGCGCCTTGGGGTTCAGCCGGACAGACCCGCCAGTTCGGCCCCCACGCAGGTGATGAAATCCGCGCCGCGCTGTTCGAAATTGTCATATTGATCGAACGACGCCGCCGCCGGTGCCAGCAGGACAACATCGCCCGGTTCGGCCTCTGCCGCGGCAAGCGCGACGGCGCGTTCCATCGTGGTGCAGACCTCGGTCGGGATGCCAGGCAATTGGCGGGCGAAATCCGCCGCCTCGCGCCCGATCACATAGGCTTTGGCGACATGCGGCAGATGCGGCAGCAGCGCGTCCAGACCGCCCTCTTTCTGCAGACCGCCGCAAATCCAGCGGATGCGGGGAAAGGCTTGCAGCGCCTTGGCCGCGCTGTCCACATTGGTGGCCTTGCTGTCGTTGACGAAGCGCACGCCGTCCCGTTCCGCGACCAGTTGGCTGCGGTGCGGCAGGCCGGGGTAGGATTGCATCGCCGCCTCGATCGCGCGTGGGCCAAGCCCCAATGTCCGGCAGACCGCATAGGCGGCACAGGCGTTCTGGTGGTTATGTGCGCCGGGCAGGCCCGCGATGGAGCGCAGGTCGATGGACCCGACCTGCCGGCCATGCCGGTATTCCGACAAGAACCCCTTGCGCGCGAAAACCGACCAAGCGGCCTCGGTCAGTTTCTGCCCTGATGAGACCTGCACCACACGGTCATCCCCCGCCCCTTGGGCCAGCTGGTTGGCCAGATAGCGGCCTTCGTTTTCATCAACACCGATCACCGCGCGGTCGGGGCCACCTTCGGCAAACAGGCGCCGTTTTGCCGCGAAATAGCCGCCATGCCCTGCGTGCCGGTCCAGATGGTCAGGCGACAGGTTGGTCAGTACCGCCACATCGGGCGTCAGCGCACGCGCCAGATCGGTCTGGTAGGAGGACAGTTCCAGCACCACAACCTCGCCATCGCGGGCGGGGTCGATATCCAGCACGCCGCGCCCGATATTGCCGGCAAGCTGCGCAGGCCGCCCGCTTTCGGCCAATATGTGGTGGATCAGCGCAGAGGTGGTGGATTTCCCGTTCGATCCGGTGACGGCCACGACGCGGGGGGTCGTCTCGAACCCGTCCCAGTCATCGGTGGCAAAGGACTGAAAGAACAGCCCGATGTCATTGTCCACCGGCACGCCTGCGGCCCAGGCAGCGGCAATGGCGGCGTGTGGTGCAGGATAAAGATGGGGAATGCCCGGGCTGACGATCAGCGCCGCGACACCGTCATAGGACGCCGCTTTGGTCAGGTCGCGCAGCACATAGCCTGCGGTTTCCGCCAGTTCCCGCCCCGCCTGCCCGTCATCCCAGACGACGACGCTGGCGCCACCGGCCTGCAGGGCGGCGGCCGTCGCACGGCCCGACCGGCCCATTCCAAGGACCGCGACCGTCGCATCTTCATATCCACGGACAGGGATCATCGGATCACCGCACCTTCAGCGTGGCAAGGCCGATCATCGCAAGGATCAGCGCGATGATCCAGAACCGGATCACGATCTGCGGTTCGGACCAGCCTTGTTTTTCGTAATGATGGTGGATCGGGGCCATCAGGAACACCCGTTTGCCGGTGCGTTTGAAATACAGCACCTGAATGATCACCGACAAAGCCTCGACCACGAACAGTCCGCCGACGATGGACAGCACGATCTCGTGCTTGGTGGCCACGGCGATGGCCCCCAGCGCGCCGCCCAAGGCCAGCGATCCGGTATCGCCCATGAACACGGCGGCGGGGGGTGCGTTATACCAGAGAAACCCGAGGCCGCCGCCGATCAGCCCCATGGTGAAGATCAGCAATTCGCCGGTGTCGGGGACGTAATGCACGTCCAGATATTGGGTGAAATCGACGCGCCCGACGGCATAGGCGATCACGCCAAAGGTCCCCGCCGCGATCATCACCGGCATGATGGCCAGACCGTCCAGACCGTCGGTCAGGTTCACCGCATTGGCCGACCCCACGATCACGATCACCGCGAAAGGCACGAACAACAGGCCAAGGTTGATCAATGTGTCCTTGAAGATCGGCACCGCCAGTTGGTTGGTCAGATCATCAGGGTGGTATTGCGCCGCCCAATAGGCTGCAATCGCCGCGATGGTGATGCCCAGCAGGATACGCACCTTGCCCGACACGCCCGATGTATTCTGCTTGGACACTTTGGCGTAATCATCGGCAAAACCGATGGCGGCAAAGGACAGCGTCACAAACAGCACCATCCAGACGAACGGATTGTCCAGCCGCGCCCACAGCAGCGTGGAAAAGGTCAGCGCCCCCACGATCAGCAAACCGCCCATGGTCGGCGTGCCGGCCTTGGCGAAATGGCCTTCGGGGCCGTCGCTACGGATCGGCTGGCCCTTGCCCTGCTTGCGGCGTAGCACATTGATCAGCGGACGCCCGAAGATGAAGCCAAAGACCAGCGCCGTCAGAAAGGCCCCACCGGCACGAAAGGTGATATAGCGAAACAGGTTAAAGACGTCGCCGCCATCCGAAAGTGCCGTCAGCCAGTAAAACATGATGTGGTCCTGTTATTCATCACCGCGGCGATGCCCGAGTTTGCGGATCGCGTCAACGACCAGCGATACCTTGCTGCCTTTTGATCCTTTGACCAGCACCACATCGCCGCTGTCCACCAGCCGTGTTGCCTGCGCGGCAAGTTCGGCCGCCGTGGCCGCCCATTGCCCGCGTTTGCCCTGCGGCAAGGCGTCCCACAGATGCCGCATCAACGGCCCTGCGCAATGGATCAGGTCAAGCTGCTGCAGATGCGGGTTCTGCGCCATGGCGGCATGCATCGCGACCTCTTCGCTGCCCAGTTCCAGCATATCGCCCAGAATGGCGATCCGCCGCCCCTTGACGATCCGGCCCACGCCGTCGCGCGGCTGGCCTGCTGCAATCACCTCGAGCGAGGCGGCCAGCGATGTGGGATTGGCGTTGAACGCATCATCCATCAGGTCGAGCGTTTCGAATTCATTGGCCGGATCAAGCTGGAGGATCTCGCACGTGCCGCGCCCCGCAGGCGGCACCCAAAGCGCCAGATCAAGCGAAGCGGCGACAGGGTCCGCCCCAAGGGCCGCGACCACCGCCAGCACACCCACCGCGTTCAGCCCGAAATGCCGCCCCGGCACCGAGAGTTTGAACAGGTAATCATGCCCGGGCGATGTCGCACCGATCACCGTCACATCCTGCGAGATGCGCAGATCACTGACCCGCCAATCACCTGCGGTTTCACCGAACAGCACGATCTGCGCACCGATATCGCGTGCGCGGTCTTGCAGGATCGCTGTGGTTGCGACATCGCCGTTCAGCACCGCGATCCCGCCCGTTTCCAGCCCGTCAACAATCGTGGCCTTTTCAGCCGCGATCCCCGCAAGGCTTTCGAATGACGCCAGATGCGCCGCCGCCACGGTCGTGACCATCGCCACATGCGGGCGCGCCATGCGCGACAAAGGCGCGATTTCGCCCGGATTGCTCATCCCGATCTCGATCACGGCGAAATCGGCATCGGCAGGCATCCGCGCCAGCGTCAGCGGCACGCCCCAGTGGTTGTTATAAGACGCCTCTGCGGCGTGGCATTTGCCTTGGCGGCTCAGCACGGTGCGCAGCATTTCCTTGGTCGATGTCTTGCCGACCGATCCGGTGATTGCCGCGATCCGCGCGGTGCTGCGGGCGCGCGCGGCGATGCCCAGCGCCTCCAGCCCCGCCAGCACGTCGGGGACGACCAGCAGCGGCGCATTGGCAGGCACATCATCAGGGCGGCGGCTGACCAAAGCGGCAGCAGCCCCTTTTTCCAATGCCATGGCCACGAAATCATGCCCGTCGCGGACATCTGTCAAGGCCACGAACAGATCGCCCGGCTGCAAGCTGCGGGTGTCGATCGACACGCCTGTCGCGGTCCAATCGCCATGCGCCACGCCACCCGTGGCGGTGGCTGCATCAACGGCGGTCCAAAGTGCGGTCATATCCGCCCCTCCAAGGCTGCGACGGCGACGCTGGCCTGTTCGACATCGTCAAAGGGCATCACCGTATCGCCAATGATCTGCCCGCTTTCATGGCCTTTGCCCGCGATCAGCAATGCGTCACCCGGTTGCAGCATGTCGATGCCGCGCAGGATCGCCTCGGCGCGGTCGGCGACCTCGGTCAGGCTATCGCAGGCTTGCGCACCTGCCAGAACAGCGGCGCGGATGCTGGCGGGGTCTTCAGAGCGGGGGTTGTCGTCGGTGACGATCACGCTGTCGGCAAATTCCGCCGCTGCCGCGCCCATCAGCGGGCGCTTGGTGCTATCGCGGTCGCCGCCAGCGCCGATGATCGCCACGATCCGGCCCATCACATGCGGGCGTAATGCCTTGAGCGCGGTTTCCACGGCATCGGGCGTATGGGCATAATCGACAAATACTGCCGCCCCGTTGGCGCGGGTCGCAGCCAGTTCCATCCGGCCCCGCACGGTGCCCAGATGTGGCAAGGCGGCAAAAACATCCAGCGGATCACCCCCTGCGGCGATCACCAATCCGGCCGCCAGCAGCACGTTTTCGGCCTGAAACCCGCCGATCAGCGCAAGGCGTGCGTGATGCGGACGGCCCTGCCATGTGAACAAAAGATCCTGCCCCGTGGCATCGAACCGCTGGCCGGTCAGGCGCAGGCGGGCGTCATCGCTGCGGCCAACGCCGATCACCTCTTGCCCGCGCCGGGTGCAGATCGCGGCCACCACCGGCCCCTTGGGATCGTCTAGGTTGATGACGGCCACGCCGTCTTCGGCCAGAACGCGGGTGAACAGGCCCATCTTGGCGGCGAAATAGGCCTCGAACGTGTGGTGATAATCCAGATGGTCCTGCGTGAAATTGGTAAAACCCGCCGCCGCCAGCACCACGCCATCAAGGCGGCGCTGGTCCAGCCCGTGCGATGATGCCTCCATCGCGACATGGGTGACGCCTTGGCCCGCGGCCTCGGCCAGCACGCGGTGCAGGGTGATCGGTTCGGGGGTCGTGTGTTTCAGCGGATAGGCCCATGCGCCTTCGACACCGGTGGTGCCAAGGTTGACGCCCGCCAGCCCCATTTCTTCCCAGATCTGGCGGCAAAAGCTGGACACCGATGTCTTGCCATTGGTCCCCGTCACGGCCACGACGGTCCCCGGATGCGCCCCGAACCACAAAGACGCCGTCTGCGCCAGCGTCTGGCGCGGGTCTTCGGCGACGATCAGGGCGGCGTCGCTGGCGGCCAGCACATCGGCGGCGATCCGCGCGCCGGCAGCATCGGTCAGCACGGCAGCAGCGCCCATGCGCAGCGCATATTGGATGAATTCCGCGCCATGCACCTTTGCCCCCGGCAGGGCGGCGAACAGGCTGCCCTTGATCACATCGCGGCTGTCCACGGCCAGGGATGTGATGGTCGCATCGCGGCCCTGCGCTGCCGTCAGTCCCAGCGCGGTCAATGTCGTCATCACAGCCCCTCTTAGTTCGCGGTCAGTGTTATACTGTCAGGGGCGCCCATGTCCATCTGCGGGCGCAGGCCCAGCAAAGGCGCTGTCCGGCGGATGATTTCGGCGGCGACTGGCACGGCGGTCCAGCCTGCGGTGCGGCGCGGTTCGGTGCCGGATGTTTCCACCGGTTCATCCAGCGTGGTGATCAGCACATATTGCGGATCACTGGCCGGAAACACGGCTGCAAATGTCGAAATGACCTTGTCCTCGTAATAGCCGCCACCTGCCGCGCGGGGTTTGTCGGCGGTGCCGGTCTTGCCGCCGACCTGATAGCCCGCGACATCGCCCATCGATGCCGTGCCTTCGGTCACGGTGTCGCGCAGCATATCGACCATGGATTGGCTGACCGCGGCGCTGATGACACGCGGGCCGGGTTGCGGGTCTGGATTGCGCAGCAGGGTCGGTTCGACCTTGGTGCCGCCGTTGACCATCGCGGCATAGGCCGCCGCCAGATGCAAAGGCGACGACGACAAGCCGTGGCCATAGGAAATCGTCATCATCGAAATCTCGGACCAGTTGCGCGGCAGCAAAGGTGCGCCGGTCGGGGCTTCGATCATTTCGACAGGTGTTGCCTGCAACAGCCCAAGCTGGCCAAGGAAATCACGCTGCCGTTCCGCACCGATCTGCATCGCGATCCGCGCCGTCCCGACGTTAGAGGATTTGACGATCACATTGGTGACGCTGTTCTGCGGCCCGTAATTGCGGAAATCGCGGATCCGGAACCGCCCCCATGTCAGCGGGTTCGTTGTGTCGATGATCGTGTCGGCATTGACCAGACCCAGTTCCATCGCCTGCGCGACGGTAAATATCTTGAACACCGATCCCAGCTCGTACACGCCCTGCACCGCGCGGTTGAACAAAGGACTGTCGGATTGATCGCCGGTGGTGGCGACCTGCGGGCGGCTGTTGGGGTCGAAATCGGGCAAGGAGGCCATGGCGATAATCTCGCCCGAATGTATATCCATCAGGACGGCCGTGGCCCCCTTGGCATTCATCAGCGCCATGCCGCCTGCCAGCACCCGTTCGGTGGCGGCCTGAATGGACAGGTCGATGGACAATTGCAGCGGCGCGCCTTCATTGGCGGGGTCGCGCAGGAAAGTGTCGAACTGGCGTTCCACGCCAGCCACGCCGATCACCTCGGCGCTGGACACGCCTTCGCGGCCATAGCGCGCACCGCCAAGGATATGCGCGGCCAGCGATCCGTTGGGGTAAAGACGCATCTCGCGCGGGCCGAACAACAGGCCGGGGCTGCCGATATCATGCACGGCCTGCATCTGTTCAGGGCTCATCTGGCGGCGCAGCCACAAAAAGCGCCTTTCGCCGGTGAAATCAGCCAGCAACCTGTCGGCATCCATTTCCGGAAAGATCGCCGCCAGCTGCGTCGCCGTGCGCGCAGGGTCGAGCATCTGGCGCGGATGCGCATAAAGCGAGAATGTATCAAGGTTAGTGGCCAACAAACGCCCGTTGCGGTCCACGATATCGGCGCGCTGGCCGATGATCGGGTTGCCTTCGGCGGCGGCGCGCGGTTCTTCGGGAACCGACGAGGCCAGCGTGCCCATCCGCCCGCCAATCACGATGAAGGCGCAAAAGAACATCAGCCCCAGCAAGAGCAAACGGCCTTCGGCGCGGCTGCGCGCCTTGTCCTGTGTGGCGGCATGGCGGCGGGCGCGGTTTTCCGCCTCGATCATATCGGGGTTTTCGCCCGTCTCGCGGGCCTTGAGGATACGGGCCAGAGGCCGCAGCGGCGTGCGCATCACAAAGGCTCCTCGCCAAGGTCGAGCGTGTCATTGGAGATTTCAATCGGGTCGGTGATCGGCAGGATCGGCGGGATCGGATAGATGATCTGGTCCACCTGTCCAAAGGCCTCTGGCGGCAAGGACAACAGGCCCAGCCGGTCGAAATTCAGATCCGCCAGATCCGCCAGCCGGTCGGGCCGGTTCAGATAGGCCCATTCCGCGCGCAGCATCTGCAACCGGTCATGCGCCGCACCGATGTCGGTATAAAGCCCGCGCACCTCGCGCACGGCGGACTGGGTGGTATAGTTTTCCTGATAGGCCCAGAACGCCGAAGCAATGACCGCCATCGCCGCGAAAACATACAGAAACCCCCGCATCAGCGGCCCCCCTTCTTGCGCATCATCGGCATGCCCAGATCGGCCGGATCAAGGCTTTGTGCCGGTGCATCAGTGCGGATCGCCACCCGCAGCTTGGCAGACCGCGACCGGGGATTTTCAGCCAGTTCCTGATCATCCGGCCCGATCGCCTTGCGTTTGTCGATCCGAAAGGCGGGGGTCACCTGCGTGGTTTCCGGCGCATAGCGGTTGGCATTGGCATTGTTGCCCGACCGCGCCTGCAGGAACCGCTTGGCCATCCGGTCCTCGACCGAATGAAAGGTCACGACGGCCAGTTGCCCGCCCGGTTTGAGCGCGCGTTCGGCGGCCATCAGCCCCATCGCCAGTTCGCCATATTCATTGTTCACCGCGATGCGCAGCGCCTGAAAGGTGCGGGTGGCGGGGTGCGACTGGTTCGGCTTGGCGCGGGGCAGGCAGCTTTCGACGATTTTCGCCAGCTGGCCCGTGGTGGTCAGCGGGCGGGCGGCGACAATCGCCTTGGCGATGCGGCGGGATGCGCGTTCTTCGCCGTAAAGATAGATGATATCGGCCAGTTCAGCCTCCTCTGCGTCATTGCACAGATCAGCCGCCGACAGGCCCGATTGCGACATCCGCATATCCAGCGGCCCGTCGCGCATGAAAGAAAAACCGCGTTCGGCCAGATCAAGCTGCATCGAACTGACACCCAGGTCCAGCACGACGCCGTCCAGATCCTGCGCATAGGTATCAAGCTGGGAAAACACGCCTTCCTGCATCACGATCCGGTCGCCATAATCCGCGACCCAACCGGCGGCCATCTGGAACGCCAGCGGATCACGGTCCACCGCGATCACCTTGTCCGCGCCAGCGGCCAGCAGCGCACGGGTATAGCCGCCATTGCCGAATGTACCATCCAGCCAGACCCCCGACACGGGGCTGACAGCGGCGATCAAGGGCCGGATCAGGACAGGTATATGCGGGGTTTGATCTGCAGCAGCGGACATGGCGGGCCTATCCGTCCAGCAGGATCAGCGGGTCATAGCCGTCGGGCTTGTCCGCAAGATAGGCTGTCAGCGTGCTGGACACGTCACTGTCATAGCGGTCGGCTTTCCATATCTCGAAATGGTCGCCAAGGCCGCTGAAGGTCAATTCACCATCGGTGATGCCCAGTTTCTGGCGCTGCTTGATCGGCATGACGGTGCGCCCGTCCTTGTCCACATCCAGCCGGATCGACTGGCCGATGATCAGGCGCGACAGGATCTGCTTGCGCTCGGACCCGCGCGGCAGTGCGTTGATCTGGTCCACGACCTTGGCGAATTCGGCGACACTATAGCCGTGCAGCTGGTTTTTCAGATGCTCGCCATACAAAAGATACATGCGCGGGGTGCGGTCGGGGGTCCATTCGGGGTCACCGGATTCCAGCACGCGACGAAAATCGGCCGGGATCGACATGCGCCCCTTGCCGTCCACCTTTTGGGTGTGTTCGCCGGTAAAACTCAGATCCACTGCCCTCTGCCTTCACTGTCCGCCGGACGCTGGTTCCGGATGTGAAAACGGCGGATTGTGCTGCTGCCACTGCACAATCCGCCGCCCTCGTCCCATCTCTGGGAAAGTCCGACTGCGCGTGCCACCTGGGGGGGATGTCTGCTCGCTCACGCGCCGGATCGTTTTTGAAGTGATGCCGAAGCCTGTATGAAACCTGCTTTTGCCAGTTGGGGTTCTTGAGCTGCCCCTTTGAAGTCGTGTCCGTCATCACCGTGCAACACTTCTGCCATCGCGCGATGCTGTGATCAAGGATTTTTTGGGATTTCATGGAACTTGATGGGCGAACCGCCGCCACCCAGGGGGATGATTTCGCCGCGTTTCGGACTGATTATGCGCAGATGTTGCGGGTGATGTGAAATGACCCACTATATAAAGCGGTGTCAGGGGTTTTGCGCCTGATGCAGAAAAACCGCGGTTCTGCCATCTTTGGCATCGGTGTTTCAGACCATTTCCCGCCTTCATTCACACAAACCTCACGAAAATGATTCGGATGCGTGATTGATTCCATGAATTCCCGACGATGCGTCAGGTCAGGCGCTTGTGCATCACATACGCCGCGACAAACCCCTGTTCGGGGTGCCGGAACGCCTCGGGGATGGTGCCGATGGTGGCAAAGCCCAGCCGGTGCCACAACCGGACAGCACCCGCATTGCTGGCCAGCACGAAATTGAACTGCATCGCCAGATAGCCCATCGCGCGGGCCTGATCCTGGCTGTGCAAACACATCTGCGCCGCCAGACCGTGCCCGCGCGCCGCAGGGGCGACGATATAGCCGCAGTTGCAGATATGCGCGCCGCCGCCGGGCTGGTTGGTGCGAAGGTAATAGGTGCCGATGACAGCATCATCCGACAAAGCCACATAGGTCGCGGCGGGCTGTTGCATCCAATAGGCGAAAGCGGCGTCTCGGCTGATTGCAGGATCAACGGCATAGGTCGTGCCTGCGCGAAAAACATCACGCAGGATCGGCCAAAGCGCGGCGAAATCCGCCTCGACCGCCCGCCGGATCGTGATCACGCCATGCCGCCCGCGATCAGTCGGCGCGCGATGGTGGCATAAGCCTCGGCCATCGGCGACGATCCTGCCGCAATCGGCGTGCCGGCATCGCCCGCAAGCCGCGTGTCAAGGTCGATGGGCAAGGCCCCCAGAAACGGCACGCCGATCTTGTCAGCCTCGGCCGCCACGCCGCCATGGCCAAAGATATGCGCCTCGTGGCCACAGCTTGGGCAGATATAGGTGGACATATTCTCGATCAGGCCCAGAATCGGCGTGTTCAGCGTGTTGAACATATCCAGCGCCTTGCGCGCATCCAGCAGCGCCACATCCTGCGGCGTGCTGACCACGATGGCGCCGGTCAGTTCGGTTTTCTGGCACAGCGTCAATTGCACATCACCGGTGCCGGGCGGCAGATCGACCAGCAGCACGTCCAACTCGCCCCAGGCCACCTGCCCCAGCATCTGCTGGAGCGCGCCCATCAGCATCGGGCCGCGCCAGACCACCGCCTTGTCGGGGTCCATCATCAGGCCGATGGACATCATTGTGACACCATGCGCCTGCAGCGGGATGATCGTCTTGCCATCGGGACTGCCCGGGCGTTTGTTTACGCCCATCATGCGCGGCTGGCTGGGGCCATAGATATCGGCATCCAGCAGACCGACCCGCCGCCCCTGCCGCGCCAGCGCCACGGCAAGGTTGGACGACACGGTCGATTTGCCCACCCCGCCCTTGCCCGACCCGATGGCCAGAATGCGGTCCACGCCGCTGACCTTGGCGGGGCCGGCCTGCGGGGTCGGATGGCGGCCGATCTTGATCTGGGGCGGCTCGGCCGGTTTGGGCGCAGGACCATGGGCTGTCAGCACGGCCGCCACGCTGTCAACACCGGGCAAGGCCAGCACGACCTGTTCGGCCGCGCGGCGCACACCGTCCAGACGGGTGGCGGCGGCGGGCGTTTCGGCTTCGATCACGAAACTGACCTTGCCTGCGTCGATGGTCAGCGCGCGGATCATGTCGCGCCCCACGATATCACCGCCATCCGGCAGCGTGATCCGGCCAAGGGCGGTCATGATGATTTCTCGGGTTACGGCCATATCGACGGTTCCTTTTTAAATACGCCTGTTTTTGCGTCAACTTCTGGCACGTTTTGGGCAAGACGCAAGGGCACAACCCCACCTGCCCAATTTTGCAACAGCCAGATGACATTAGGTCAGCATAACTTATGCATTTTCTGCATAGCAGCATTGCCGGATCAGCCATTGTGCAAGTGCAGCATTATCTTACATGATGGTCACGAGCGAACGGCAAGCCTGCCGCGACCACCAGAACAAACGAAACGAGTAGTGACATGACAACCTTTAACATCACGCTTCCGACAAGCATTCCCTTTGTGGACCGTCTGTCCGGTTTGGGCGCCACCCTGTCCGACAAGATGGCCAAGCGCAAAGTGTTTCTGACAACGCTGCGCGAATTGCAGTCGCTGTCCAACCGGGACCTTGCGGATCTGGGCCTGTCGCGCTCATCGCTGCGCGGCATCGCGATCGAAGCCGCCTACGGCAAATAATTCAAGAATCGGATCTGCCGCCTCCTCCCTGAAAAGGCAGATCTGACAGACCCCCACGCCCTACCTCCTCCCGGGGCCAGGGGTCACGATTAAGGCGGCGGCGTCCACCTCCTCCCGGGTGCCGCCGCTTTATGACACAGGTTTCGGAACCGCCCACCTCCTCCCGGGCTGGGACCGATGATACCGCCGACGGCGCCCACCTCCTCCCGGGCAAAGTTGGCGAGGACGCGCCTTGCTTCTTCTCCTCCCGAGACGCAAGGAGGCGCTGATAAAAGAGAACGGTCATGCCCACCTCCTCCCGGGCATGGCCGTTTTTTTATGCGCGGTTGCAGGGGGCGCTGCCCCCACCCCGGATTAAATCCGGGGTCCCCCCGAAGTATTTTTGGAAATAAGAAGCCGGGGATCAGGCCCGCGTATCCTTGGGTGATCCCATCACCATATAGCTGGTGATAGACCGCACATGCGGCACCGTGCCAAGGATATCGGTGTGGAACGCCTTGTAGGCAGGCAGATCGGCGACCTCGACCCGCAGCATGTATTCGAACGCGCCCGCAACATTGTGGCATTCGGTGACTTGCGGCGCCCCCTGCATCGCGCGTTCAAACCCTGTCTGCGCGGATTTGGTATGTTCCGACAGCCCCACCGCGACATAGACCACATAGGCCCGGCCGGTCTGCGCCGGATCAAGCCGTGCGCGATAGCCTTTGATGACACCGCTGCGTTCCAGGTCCTGCACGCGGCGCAGGCAGGCCGAGGGCGACAGTCCGACCTGTTCGGCAAGCTGCAGATTGCTGATCCGGCCATCGCGGGACAGGATGCGCAATATATGCGCGTTTATTTTGTCTATATTGGTCATGAATTGCAGAAATAGCCTGAAATTGCGCAACTTGGCAATTACATTGCGCGATCTGCCCACTATTGTTGCGCGATGAGTTATGACATCCTGATTGCCCTTGTGGGCTTTGCCTTTGCCTCCTCGGTCACGCCGGGGCCGAACAATGTGATGCTGATGGCCTCGGGGGCCAATTACGGGCTGCGCCGGACGGTGCCGCATATGCTGGGCATCTCGGTGGGTCATGCGTTTATGGTGTTCATGGTCGGCGTCGTGCTGCTGGGGGTATTCCTGACCTATCCCGCGCTGAATATCGTGCTGAAGGTCGTCAGCGCCGCCTATATGCTGTGGCTGGCCTGGAAAATCGCCAATGCAGTGCCGCCAGAGATGAAGCAAGTCACCGGCAAGCCGTTCACCTTTTTGCAGGCGGCCGCGTTTCAATGGGTCAACCCCAAAGCCTGGTTCATGGCAACAACCGCGATCAGCGCCTATGCGCCGCAGGACCGCGGGCTGGTGCTGGGGTCGCTGATGGTGGCGGGGATTTTCGCCACGACCAACCTGCCCGCCGTCACGATCTGGGCCTGGATCGGGGTGCAGCTGCGCCGCTGGCTGGGCACGGCGCGCCGGTTGCGGGTGTTCAACATCAGCATGGCATTGCTGCTGGTGGCGTCACTCTGGCCGATGCTGGTGGGCTAGAACGGCACATCATCCGCCGCATCGGCGTTGACGATGAAACGGCCCACCACATGTTTGGTGCCTGCCTTGTCAAAGGCGATTTCGAGCTTGTCACCTTCGATCGCCAGCACGTTCCCATAGCCGAATTTCTGGTGGAACACGCGATCATCCACGCTGAAGGCCGACACGGCGGTGGCGTCGATCGTCATGTTGCGCGCCTCGGACGGCATGGCCATGCCGCGTTGCTGGCTGCGGGTCTGCAACCGCCGCCAGCCCGGCGAATTATAGACATCGGCGTCATGCGCTTTCTGGTGCAGGTCGGACCCAGCCGCCCCCATGATCGCGGGCGAGGCGCTGGCCGCCATACCCGCCGCCCCGAACCCGCCGCCATAAAGGCCCGGCGGCGTCAGCACCGCGACATCACGGCTGGGCAATTCATCGATGAACCGCGACGGCATCTGCGATTGCCACTGGCCGTAAACGCGGCGGTTGGCGGCAAAAGAGATCGTGCAAAGCTCTTCGGCGCGGGTGATGCCGACATAGGCAAGGCGGCGTTCCTCCTCCAGCCCCTTCAGCCCGCTTTCATCCATCGACCGTTGCGAGGGGAACAGCCCGTCTTCCCAGCCCGGCAGGAACACAGAAGGAAATTCCAGCCCCTTGGCCGCGTGCAGGGTCATGATGCTGACCTTTTCGCCCGCTTCCTCGGTCTCGTTATCCATGATCAGGCTGACATGTTCGAGAAAACCCTGCAGGTTCTCGAAATTTTCCAGCGCCTTGACCAGTTCCTTGAGGTTTTCGAGCCGTCCCGGTGCCTCTGGCGTTTTGTCGTTCTGCCAGAAACCGGTATAGCCGGATTCGTCCAGAATGATCTCGGCCAGTGCGACATGGGTATCCGCCCCGGCGCGGACCTGCGCGTGCCAGCGGTCCAGCCCTGCGACCAGTTCTGTCAGTTCCTTCAACCCCTTGCCGCCCAGCAGACGCTCTTGGCAGACCAGCCGCGCGCCTTCGACCAAAGGCAGGCCATTGGCACGCGCGGTGCGCTGGATCGTCTGGATCGCCTTGTCGCCAAGGCCGCGTTTGGGGGTATTCACGATGCGTTCAAACGCCAGATCATCGGCAGGCGACACGGCCAGCCGGAAATAGGCCATCGCATCGCGGATTTCCATCCGTTCATAGAATCGCGGCCCGCCGATCACGCGGTAGGGCAGGCCGATGGTCAGAAACCGGTCCTCGAAGGCGCGCATCTGGTGGCTGGCACGCACAAGGATCGCCATGCTGTCCAGCCCCAAGGGGGCCATGCCACGGGTGCCGCGCTGGCTCGCCTCGATTTCTTCACCGATCCAGCGGGCCTCTTCCTCGCCATCCCAATGGCCGATCAGGCGGACCTTCTCGCCGTCCTCTGCGGCTGTGAAAAGTGTCTTGCCCAACCGCCCTTTATTCGCAGCAATGACACCCGAAGCGGCAGCCAAGATATGCGGGGTAGACCGGTAATTCTGCTCCAACCGCACCACATGCGCGCCCGGAAAATCCGCCTCGAACCGCAGGATATTGCCCACCTCGGCCCCGCGCCAGCCATAGATCGACTGGTCATCATCGCCCACGCAGCAGATATTCTTGTGCCCCGCCGCCAGCAGGCGCAGCCACAGATATTGGGCGACGTTGGTATCCTGATATTCGTCCACCAGAATATAGCGGAACCGCGTCTGGTACTGGCGCAGCACATCGGGATGTTTTTGAAAAATCGTGACCATATGCAAAAGGATATCGCCGAAATCGACAGCATTCAGGTCGATCAGGCGGCGCTGATAGGCGGCGTAAAGATCGACACCCTTGCCATCGAACGCCCCGCTTTCGGCGACCGGCACCTTGTCGGGCGTCAGCGCCTTGTTTTTCCAAGCGTCGATGATCCCCGCCAGCATGCGCGGCGGCCAACGTTTTTCATCGATATCAGAGGCGACGACCAATTGCTTGAGCAGACGCAGCTGGTCATCGGTATCAAGAATCGTGAAGCTGGATTGCAAATGAACTTGATGTAACTGCCGCGCCTTCGGCTTGCCCGATTGAACGACATTAGGGTTTGGGACAGGTCCTTGATCAAAGGCATCCGTATCAATGACCTCGTCGAACTCTTCGTCCGGGATCGGATCGGCAACTTCAGAAGAAGGATATCCGATCAGCTCAGCATGACGCCGCAACAGTTTCGCACTCACCGAATGAAAGGTGCCCATCCATTGCATGCCCTCGTCAATATTGACTGGATACTGAGCAACACGCTTTTTCATTTCTGCTGCCGCCTTGTTGGTAAAGGTGACAGCCAAGATTTGATTTGATCTTACGACGCCCTCGTCAAGCAGTTCAGCAATTCGAGATATAAGCGTTCTTGTCTTTCCGGTCCCCGCACCGGCGAGCACAAGAAGTGGTCCGTCAAGGCTTTGTGCCGCCTCTAACTGCGAGTCGTTTAGCCATTTAAGGTGATCCTTGGCCCCATTGCTCAATGGTCGGCGACGCGCCATCGCGCGCTGGCTCAGCGGAATGGCGGCCGCCTCAAAGGCATCATCTTCGGAATAATCACTCATCCCTCAGACATAGCGCCATCACCACGCCATGAAAAGCCTTGTTCTGCTTCCGTTCCATCCCATCTTCCGAGCAAAAATATCCCCGCCGGAGGCCTCCCGGCCATTGCAAATGGCGGGAAAACCTCCCTAACGTTGCGGCATGAACGCCCATGCAAAATACCCCGCGATATCCGACCTGAAAACCCGCGCGCGGGGCCGTATCCCGCATTTCGTCTGGGAATATCTCGACAGCGCGACAGGGGTCGAGGCCACGCAAAGGCGCAACCGTACCGCGCTGGATCAGGTGCTGCTGAACCCCTCGATCCTGCATGGCGAATTTACGCCCGATCTGTCCACGACTTTGCTGGGGCGCGACCATCCGCTGCCCATCGGGATCGCACCCTTGGGCATGTCGGGGCTGATCTGGCCGGGGGCGGAACAGATGCTGGCGCGCATGGCCGCGCGCGAAGCCATCCCCTACACCCTGTCCACCGTCGCCAGCCAATTGCCCGAAGATGTGGGGCCCCATGCAGGCGATCAGGGCTGGTTCCAGCTTTACCCGCCGCGCGATCCGGTGATCCGCGACGATATCCTGAACCGCGCCAAGGGGGCGGGGTTTCACACGCTGGTGCTGACGGTCGATGTGCCCGTCGCCTCGCGGCGCGAACGGCAGACGCGGGGCGGGCTGACGCAACCGCCGAAACTGACGCCGCGGCTGGCGCTGCAGGCGGCGCGCTGTCCGGCCTGGCTGCTGGGCATCAGGCAGACCGGCATGCCGCGCCTGCGGCTGATGGAAAGCTACAGTCAGGTCAAAGGCTCGCTGCCATCGAACCAGCACATCGGCTACCTTTTGCGCACCTCACCCGACTGGGATTATTTCAAGGCCCTGCGCGATGCATGGGATGGCCCTTTGGTGGTCAAGGGCGTGGGCCGCGCCGATGATGCCGCGCGCCTGACCGACGAAGGGGCGGATGCGATCTGGGTCAGCACCCATGCGGGCCGGCAGTTCGACGGCGGTCCCGCCAGTATCGAAACCCTGCCCGCGATCCGTGCCGCCACCCCGCTGCCGGTGATCTTCGACAGCGGTATCGAAGGCGGGCTGGACGTTTTGCGCGCGCTGGCCTTGGGCGCGGATTTCGTGATGCTGGGCCGCGCGTTTCATTACGGGCTGGCCGCGATGGGCGAACCGGGGGCGGCGCATGTGCTGGATATCCTGCGCCAGGACATGATTTCCAACATGGGCCAGCTGGGCGCGCGCAGCCTGAAAGACCTGCCCGCCTGCCTGCGCCAGACCCCTTAACCATCTGGACGTCCCCGCATTTGCCGCTTACCAATGCTGCAACTGCGAAGGGGACGACAATGACCGAATTCAAGAAAATCCTGATTGCCAACCGTGGCGAAATCGCGATCCGCATCATGCGCGCCGCCAACGAGATGGGCAAAAAAACCGTCGCCGTCTTTGCCGAAGAGGATAAACTCGGCCTGCACCGTTTCAAAGCGGACGAGGCTTACCGGATCGGCGAAGGCATGGGGCCAGTCGCGGCTTATCTGTCGATCGACGAAATCATCCGCGTGGCGAAAATGTCGGGCGCGGATGCGATCCACCCCGGCTACGGGCTTTTGTCCGAAAACCCCGATTTCGTGGATGCCTGCACATCGCACGGCATCACCTTTATCGGCCCCAAAGCGCAAACCATGCGCCAGCTGGGCGACAAGGCCTCTGCGCGCCGTGTGGCGATCGAGGCTGGCGTGCCGGTCATCCCCGCGACCGACGTTCTGGGCGATGACATGGACCTGATCCGCAAACAGGCGGCCGAGGTTGGCTATCCCCTGATGCTCAAGGCGTCATGGGGCGGCGGCGGGCGCGGGATGCGCCCGATCATGAACGAAAAGGAGCTCGAGGAAAAAGTCCGCGAAGGCCGGCGCGAGGCCGAGGCCGCCTTCGGCAATGGCGAAGGCTATCTTGAAAAGATGATCATGCGCGCCCGCCACGTCGAGGTGCAGATCCTGGGCGACAGCCACGGCCAGATCTATCATCTGTGGGAACGCGATTGTTCGGTCCAGCGCCGCAACCAAAAGGTCGTGGAACGCGCCCCTGCCCCCTATCTGTCCGCCGCCCAGCGCGAACAGATTTGCAATCTGGGCAAGAAAATCTGCGCCCATGTGAATTACGAATGTGCCGGCACCGTCGAATTCCTGATGGATATGGACAGCGGCGATTTCTTTTTCATCGAGGTGAACCCCCGCGTGCAGGTCGAACATACCGTCACCGAAGAAGTCACCGGCATCGACATCGTGCGCGCACAAATCCTGATTGCCGAAGGCAAATCACTGGTCGAGGCGACAGGCTGCGCCTCGCAATATGATGTGAAACTAGACGGCCACGCCCTGCAATGCCGCGTGACGACCGAAGACCCGCAAAACAATTTCATCCCCGATTACGGGCGCATCCAGATGTATCGCAGCGCCACCGGCCCGGGTATCCGCCTTGACGGTGGCACCGCCTATTCGGGTGCCGTGATCACGCGCTATTACGACAGCCTGCTGACCAAGGTCACCGCCCGCGCCCCCACGCCCGAAATGGCGATTGCACGGATGGACCGTGCCTTGCGCGAATTCCGCATCCGCGGGGTGTCCACCAACATCGCCTTTGTCGAAAACCTGCTGAAACATCCAACGTTTCTGAACAACGAATACCACACCAAATTCATTGACGAGACGCCGGATCTGTTCACTTTCACCAAACGCCGCGACCGCGCGACGAAAATCCTGACCTATATCGCGGATATCACCGTCAACGGGCATCCCGAAACCGCAGGCCGTGCGCGCCCTGCCGCCGATATCCGCCTGCCGCGCCCGCCGGTGAAACCGACCAGCAACCTGACGCCGGGCACCCGCAACATCCTTGACACCCAAGGGCCTGCGGCAGTGGCGCAATGGATGCGCGACCAGAAACAGGTGCTGATCACCGACACGACAATGCGCGACGGGCATCAATCCTTGCTGGCCACGCGGATGCGGTCGATCGACATGATCAATGCCGCCCCCGCCTATGCCGCGAAAATGCACGGGTTGTTCAGCGTCGAATGCTGGGGCGGTGCGACATTCGACGTGGCCTACCGGTTCTTGCAGGAATGCCCCTGGCAGCGGCTGCGCGATATCCGCGCCGCCATGCCTAATATCATGACGCAGATGCTGCTGCGCGCGTCCAACGGCGTGGGCTATACCAATTACCCCGACAATGTCGTGCAAAGCTTTGTGGCGCAGGCCGCGATTTCGGGTGTTGACGTGTTCCGCGTCTTCGACAGTCTGAACTGGGTCGAAAACATGCGCGTCGCGATGGATGCGGTGATTGACGCGAACAAGGTCTGCGAAGGCACGATCTGTTACACAGGTGACCTTTTGGACCCTGCGCGCAGCAAATACGACCTGAAATATTATGTCGCCATGGCCAAGGATCTGGAATCCGCCGGCGCCCATGTGCTGGGGCTCAAGGATATGGCGGGGCTGCTCAAACCCGCCGCCGCCAGCGTGCTGATCAAGGCGCTGAAGGACGAGATCAGCCTGCCCGTCCATTTCCACACGCATGACACATCGGGTGCGGCGATCGCCACCGTACTGGCCGCCGCTGCGGCGGGGGTGGATTGCATCGATGCGGCGATGGATTCCTTTTCGGGCAACACATCGCAACCCACGCTGGGCTCGATTGTTGAGGCTTTGCGCGGCACCGACCGCGACACCGGCCTTGATATCGCGGCGATCCGCGAGATCAGCAATTATTTCGAACAGGTCCGCGCGCATTATGCGGCCTTCGAATCGGGGCTACAGGCCCCCGCATCAGAAGTTTACCTGCATGAAATGCCCGGCGGCCAGTTCACCAATCTCAAGGCGCAGGCGCGCTCCTTGGGGCTGGAAGACCGCTGGCACGAGGTTGCACAGACCTATGCCGATGTGAACCGGATGTTCGGCGATATCGTCAAGGTCACGCCATCGTCCAAGGTGGTGGGCGATATGGCTCTGATGATGGTCAGCCAGAACCTGACCCGCGCGCAGGTCGAGGATCCATCGGTCGATGTCTCCTTTCCCGACAGCGTGATCGACATGATGCGCGGCAATCTGGGCCAACCGCCGGGTGGCTGGCCTGTGGCCTTGCAGAAAAAAATCCTCAAAGGCGAGGCGGCGCAGACCGACCGCCCGGGCAAGGCGCTGGCCCCCGTTGATCTGGTCAAGACCAAGGCGGATTTGCAGGCAAAATTCGAGGATGTGATCATCGATGACGAGGATCTGAACGGGTACCTGATGTATCCCAAAGTGTTCATGGATTACACAACACGCCACGAAATCTATGGTCCCGTGCGCACCCTGCCGACGCAGACCTTCTTTTACGGGATGGAACCGGGGATGGAAATCACCGCCGAAATCGACCCCGGCAAGACGCTCGAAATCCGTATGCAGGCCGTGGCCGACATGAACGAGGATGGCGAGGTCAAGGTGTTCTTCGAACTCAACGGCCAACCCCGCACGATCAGGGTGATGAACCGGCTTGCCGCCGCCGACAAGGTGCAGCGCCCCAAGGCGGAACTGGGCAACACGGCCCATATCGGCGCGCCGATGCCCGGTGTCGTGGCCAGCGTGGCCGCTGTGGCGGGCAAACAGGTCAAGGCAGGCGATCTTTTGCTGACGATCGAGGCGATGAAAATGGAAACCGGCATCCATGCCGAACGGGACGCAGTGGTCAAGGCCGTGCATGTCCAGCCCGGCAGCCAGATCGACGCCAAGGATCTGCTGGTCGAGCTTGAATAATCCGCCCAAAGGGGCGCAACACCCGCTTGCGCCCCGCCCTTGACCTTCTCTTTTCCAAAAATACTCCCGCCGGAGGCCCCCCAACCAGCTGGCACCCCGCCATGGCTGTCTGCCGTAGGGCGGGGTTCACCCCGCCGCCCCTGCCATTGCCCCGAACAGCACAAAAAACACCAGGCCCTGCAATTTTGGCCTTGCGGACCACGCCAAGTATTTGTAATCCACGCCTCACCAACGGATGCGGGCGTAGCTCAGGGGTAGAGCATAACCTTGCCAAGGTTAGGGTCGAGAGTTCGAATCTCTTCGCCCGCTCCAATTGGTTCACTGGCCCAGCGGGCCGTCTGCAAAGGCCGCCTTTTAGGGCGGCCTTTTGCATTATGGATCAGGCAAAAGCCTTGATCGCGCCGTCGCGCGGCGGCATCGCGGGGGCATTCAGCACCGGATGCGGGCGCACATCCGCGTAATCGCCCCAGCTGCGCCGCCCTTCTACGGCGATATCGCGGGTGACGGGCGGCGCAAAACCGGCGTCGGACGGATCATCGCCCTCGGCCGCAAGGGCGGCATCATCGGCCTGCGCGATCAGGTCAAGATCATCCTCACCCTGCGCCATATCGACGGCATCGGCGGCAAGCTGACGGTCGATGCGGCGGGCAACCGCCTCTGCATTGGCGACAGCGGACAAAAAGATCTGGCTGATCAGGGCGGTCTCTGTCTGCGTGCCGATCAGCGCGTAGAGACTGGGGATCAGGCCATAAAGGTCATCCATCACCTCGCGCCCTTCGTCGGTCATGATGATGGTGCTGACATAGGGGTTGCGCCGTTCGGCTGACAGCGCCAGCGTATGGGTCAGCTGGGTGCCGACCCGTTGATCCATGACCACCAGATCGATCATTTCGGCATGGATCATGGCCTGGGCAAGGTCGCGGCTGGTCACGCACAGGGTCTGGAACCCTTTACTGGCCAGAATATGGGCTGTTTGCACCGCATCGGCGGCGTCGGCACGCAAGATCATTGCTTTCATCGGATTCTCCTGACAAGACTTCATCCCCTGCTGAATGACAGCAAATGCTTAAAACTTACTGAAAAGCGCTGGCAGCCGCCCTGCGGACTTGGCGGTCGGGGCGGATGCCCTTATAGACAGCGCCAGCACGGCCAAGGGACAGCAGCACATGCGCACAGCCACGATCACCCGCAAGACCGCGGAAACCGATATCACGGTGACCATCAATCTGGATGGCAGCGGGACCTATGACAACGCCACCGGCGTCGGGTTCTTCGACCACATGCTGGATCAACTGGCGCGCCATGCGCTGATCGACATGACCATCCGCGCCAGCGGCGATCTGCATATCGACGATCACCACACGGTCGAGGATGTGGGCATCGCCCTTGGCCAGGCGCTGACGCAGGCCCTGGGCGACAAGCGCGGCATCCGGCGTTACGGGTCCTGCCATCTGGCGATGGATGACGCACAGGTGCGCGCAGCGCTCGATCTGTCGGGGCGGGCCTATCTGGTCTGCAATCTGGACCTGCCGTTTGGCAAGATCGGCACCTTTGACACAGAACTGGTGCGCGAATTCTTTCAGGCCCTGTCCACACATGGCGGCATCACGCTGCATATCGACCGGCTGCACGGGTTCAACGCGCATCACATCACCGAAGCCGCGTTCAAGGCGGTCGCCCGCGCTTTGCGTGACGCGGTGGAAACCGACCCGCGCAAGGGCGATGCGATCCCGTCAACCAAGGGCAGCCTATGACCACGGCACTGGTCGATTACGACAGCGGCAACCTGCATTCGGCGCAAAAGGCGTTCGAACGGATGGCGGCAGAGGTCGGCGCCGGCCCGATCATCGTCACCGGCGATCCTGATGTCGTGGCCCGCGCCGACCGGATCGTGCTGCCCGGTGACGGGGCATTCCCGCATTGCCGCAGCCAGCTTTACGCCCATTCCGGTCTGGCCGAGGCGATCACCGAGGCTGTGACCCGCCGCGCCGTGCCGTTCTTTGGCATCTGTGTGGGCATGCAAATGCTGGCAACCATGGGCCATGAATATGCCGACACCCCCGGTTTCGGCTGGATCGCGGGCGATATCCGCCGGATCACCCCCGCCGATCCCGCGCTGAAGGTGCCGCATATGGGCTGGAATGATCTGGTGATCGACACGCCCCATCCGGTGCTGGACGGGATTGCCACGGGCGAACATGCCTATTTCGTCCATTCCTATGCGATGCAGGTCAGCAATCCCGCCGAAAGGCTGGCCCATGTCGATTACGGCGGCAATGTCACCGCCATCATCGGGCGCGACAATATCATCGGCACCCAGTTCCACCCCGAGAAAAGCCAGCATGCGGGCCTGCGCATGATCGGCAATTTCCTGAAATGGAGACCGTAAGCATGACAGCCTTTCACTTGTCCCGCCGCGCGGTCCTGCTTGGTGCAGGGGCGGCACTTGCCGCTTGCGCGCGCAATGACACGGATCAGGCCAGCAGGGCCGATACCAGCAACATCCCGCTGCATCCCAATGAAACGCCCGCATTGCGCGGCCTGATCAACCAATATGCCGACATCCACGATATCCCCGTGACCTTGCTGCACCGGGTGATCATCCGCGAAAGCACGCATAACCCCGCCGCGCGCAACGGCCCCTATTACGGGCTGATGCAGATCCACCCGCAAACCGCGCGGACCATGGGGTTTCGCGGCGAGCCGCGCGATCTGCTGGATGCGGAAACCAACCTGAAATACGCAGGCCGCTATCTGCGCGGCGCATGGCTGGTGTCGGACGGCGATGAAGCCACCGCCGTCCGCTGGTACGCGCGCGGCTATTACTACGAAGCAAGACGCCGCGGCCTGCTGGTCGAAACCGGCCTGCGCCCCGCCTGATGCGAAATGGCCCCGTCGTGGGGGGCCATATCTTTCACTCGATCCGGACCCAATTCTGGCTGGCACAAATCAACCCGCCCGCCACGCATCCGCGCAGGCGCAGCGCATCGCCCGCAACATCCATCTTGCCCATATAAATCCGGTCATTCGACGGACGCCAGACCTGTCCGTTATAGGACCCGTCGCCGTTCGGGGCCATGTCGATGACGATCTGCCGCCCCAGATTGGGGGATTGATATTCGCCCTCGCTGTTGAAGGTGCGCGCGATGCTGCCGCAAACAGCCGCACCACAAGGCGCAATGGTGATATAGGCAAAAGCGCCGTCATCCACCTCGGTCTGCCAGGTGCCGATGGCGGCATCCTGCGCGCTGGCGGCACCCGCGAGGCCAAAGGCCGCAGCGGCGGCCAGAATTAGGTGTTTCATTTTGATCTCCTCCCTGAAGATGGGGCAGTTTGATCCGGACCGATTTGCGCAATCAAGTCTGACGTTGGGTCGGGGCTGCGTTGCATTCGCCCGCGCGCCATGCATAACGGGCGCAAAGATGCGAAAGGCTGCAACAATGATCCTTTATCCCGCCATCGACCTCAAGGACGGACAGGCCGTGCGGCTGGTGCATGGCGACATGGCCCAGACCACCGTGTTCAACGACGACCCCACCGCACAGGCGCGCGCCTTCGTGGATGCGGGCTGTCAATGGCTGCATCTGGTGGATCTGAACGGCGCTTTCGCCGGCGCACCGGTGAACGCCGCCCCGGTCGAGGCGATCTTGAAAGCCTGCCCCGTGCCTGCGCAACTGGGCGGCGGCATCCGCGATATGGCCACGATCGAGGCCTGGCTCGACAAGGGCCTCGCACGGGTGATTCTGGGCACGGTCGCCGTGGAAAACCCGGCATTGGTGCGGCAGGCAGCGCGCGCCTTTCCAGGCCAGGTCGCCGTGGGCCTTGATGCGCGGGGCGGACGCGTCGCCACCCGTGGCTGGGCCGAGGAAACCGATATCATGGTCACCGATCTGGCGCGCAGTTTCGAAGACGCTGGCATTGCCGCGATCATCTACACCGACATCCTGCGCGACGGCGCGATGAAAGGGCCCAATATCGACGCCACCGCCGATCTGGCCCGCGCGGTCAGCATCCCGGTCATCGCCTCTGGCGGGGTGTCCTCGCTGGGGGATCTGACGGCATTGCGCGACACCGGCGTGATCGCGGGGGCGATTTCGGGCCGCGCGCTTTATGACGGGGCCCTTGATCTGGCGCAGGCGCTGCGCGTGCTTGCCGAACCGGCAGCGCAGGCATAAACAGGGCCATGCTCAAGGTCCGCATCATCCCCTGCCTCGACGTCGCCGAAGGGCGCACCGTGAAAGGCGTGAACTTCGTCGATCTGGTCGATGCGGGCGATCCGGTGGAACAGGCGATGGCCTATAACGCGGCGGGCGCGGATGAGCTGGTCTTTCTCGACATCAAGGCGACCCACGAAAACCGTGGCACGATGTTCGATCTGGCCACGCGCACGGCAGAGCAATGTTTCATGCCGCTGACCATCGGCGGCGGCGTGCGCACGCATCACGATGTGCGCGACCTGCTGCTGGCGGGGGCGGATAAGGTCAGTTTCAATTCGGCGGCGGTGGCCAACCCCGATGTGGTGGCCGAGGCCGCGATGCGCTTTGGCTCGCAATGTATCGTCGTGGCCATCGACGCCAAAACCGTCAGCCCTGGCAAATGGGAGATTTTCACCCATGGTGGCAGGCGGGCCACCGGCATCGACGCGGTGGATTTCGCCCGCACGGTGGTTGAAAAAGGCGCGGGCGAAATCCTTTTGACCTCGATGGACCGCGACGGGACCAAGGCGGGGTTCAACCTGCCGCTGACCCGCGCCATCGCGAATGCTGTCGATGTGCCGGTGATCGCCTCCGGCGGGGTCGGCACGCTGGATCACCTTGTCGAAGGGGTGACCATCGGCGGGGCATCTGCCGTGCTGGCCGCCTCGATCTTTCATTTCGGCACCTTTACCATCGCGCAGGCCAAGGCGCATATGGCCGCAGCAGGCATCGCGGTGCGGCCATGACGCTGGATGATCTCGCCGCCCTGATCGCCGCGCGCAAGAATGCCGATCCCGCCAGCAGCTGGACCGCGCAACTCCTTGCCAAAGGCCCCGAAAAATGCGCCGAGAAATTTGGTGAAGAGGCGATCGAGGCCATCATCGAAGCCGTCAAAGGCGACCGCGACAAACTCACATCCGAAGCCGCCGACGTGCTTTACCATCTTCTGGTCATGCTGACCGCCCGCGATGTGACATTGGCCGAAGTCGTGGCCGAACTCGCCCGCCGCCAGGGCACATCAGGCATCCACGAAAAAGCCGCGCGCCCGTCCTGATCCACAATTTCTTATTTCCAAAAATACTCAAGCACTGGGGCAGCCCCTGTCACAGCTTGGAGGAAATAATCCCCGTCGCAAACCCGCCCATACGCAATTCACCGAACAGGCGCTGGTATTCGATCTTGGGGCAGCGATCCTGCACCACCGTCACACCGCGTGCTTCAGCCTTGGCCGCCGCCTCGGCATGGGTCACGCCGATCTGCATCCAGATCGTTTGCAAATCGGGCCAGCGCGCCAGCGCCTCATCGACCAGCGCAGGCACAGCATCGGGTTTGCGAAAGATATCGACCATATCCACATCATGCGGGATATCGGCCAGGCTGGCATAAACCGTCTCGCCAAACAGGCTCTGCCCCGCCAGCCCCGGATTGACCGGGATCACGCGAAAGCCTTTCAAGCCCAGATAGCGCGCCACGAAATAGCTGGGGCGCACCGGATTGGCCGACACACCCACCACCGCGATGGTGCGGGTGCGTTTGAGAATCTCGCGCAGGCTGGCGTCAGTGATCGTCATGTTCCGATCCTACCCCAAGGTCCGAGAAGAAAAAAGCGCCCAAGGAAACCTTGGGCGCCAGTTATGGAACGAGGGACAGTGAGTTTGGCACAACCGGTTCCAAAGGCCGCGCCACACTACACAGATGGTAAGCCATCCCGACAACAAAAGGTTCCCTCAGCAAGACGTGATGAATGCGTGATCAGCCTTTTGCGGCATAAAGCGCGACAGCCGCCGCATTTGAAACGTTGAGCGAGCCGAAATCGGCACTTGCGTCGATCCGGACCAGTATGTCGCAGGTCTCGCGGGTTTTGTCGCGCAGGCCCGGCCCTTCGGCCCCCATCACCAGCGCCACGGCGCGGTCGCGCTTGCCTTCGACGGCGGCTTCGATGGTTGTCTCGGCCGCGCCATCCAGCCCCAGCACCAGATAGCCCATCTGCTGCAATTCCACGATCGCATCGGCCAGATTGCGCACCCGCAGGTAAGGCTGGCGTTCCAGCGCGCCGCTGGCGGTCTTGGCCAAGGCGCCGGTTTCGGGCGCTGCATGGCGCTGCATCGCGACAACGGCGCGCGCGCCGAACACTTCGGCGGATCGCAGGATCGCACCCACGTTATGCGGGTCGGTCACGCGGTCCAGCAGCACGATGCGCGGCGGCATCGGGCCTGCGCCCAAGGCGACATCCTGCAAACTGCCCCAATCCAGCGGTTTGACCTCCAGCGCGGCCCCCTGATGCACCGATTGCGGATCAAGCGGTGCCGCGAATTTGCGCGGATCGCTGATTTCGGGTTCGATCCCGCCCGTCGCCACCGCCTCACCCAGACGTTCCAGCGCATTGCGCGTCACGATCAGGCGCAATTTTTCCCGCGCGGGGTTTTCCAGCGCGTCGCGCACGGCATGCAGGCCGAACAACCAGACGGTTTCCTGCGAAGCCACGCGCTTGGCCTGTTCCTTGGCGATCACCCATGTCGGCTTTTTCATTCTGGCATCCGTCCTTGCTTTTCCTAGCCGATACGCGACATTGCCCGCGCTGTGAAGAGGCAGGCCGAAACCCGCGACTTTTGCGGTTGACGGCAATCGGGGCCGCAGGTAATCACCCCCGCAGTGGGCGACAGGCCGCAAGGTGTGGCAGGGGACTGTAACTCCCTCGCGGAGACGCACGCCAGGTTCGATTCCTGGGTCGCCCACCACTTTCATCTTTTTGCCTATTGTTGCGACAGCGCCTTTTCTCTTAGGAAAAGCGGGTAAAGAGTGACAGGATTCCCCCCCATGCCGCAGCCGTTCAATATCATGATCGTGGGTCAGGCCGGGCGGCTGCAATACGAGGCGCTGGTCTTTGTGGCCAGCCTGCGCGCCCATGCGCCGGGGTGTGCAGGGCGGATGATCGTGGCGGAACCGCAGCCGGGGCCTTTGTGGCAGGATGATCCGCGCATGACCCCCGAGATCACGGCGGCGCTGGTGGAAATGGGGGCAGAGGTGATCCCTTTCACCGCGCGCCATTTCGGGCAAGCCTATCCGCATGGCAACAAGATCGAAGGCTTGCAGGCCCTGCCCGCGGGCGACCCCTTCGTGTTTTTCGACAGTGACACGCTGATCACGGGCGATATCAGCGCACTGCCATTCGATTTCACGCGCCCTGCCGCTTCGATGAACCGGACGGGGACTTGGCCGGTCGAGGATCTCTATTGGCCGGGCTATACCGCGATCTGGAGATCCCTTTATGACAAATTCGGGCTGGATTTCGCGTCGTCGCTGGATCTGTCGCAGCCGGATGAATTCTGGGAACGTTATCTTTATTTCAACGCAGGCTGGTTTTACGGGGCCGATCCAGCTGCTTTTGGCCAGCGGTTCACCGATTACGCCGTGGCGATCCGCGATGCACCGCCGCCCGAACTGGTGATCCAGTCGCTTGATCCCTGGCTCGATCAGGTGGCCTTGCCGCTGGTCATCCATGCCTTGGGGGGCGGTAGGCCGGATGCGGCGCTGGCAGGGCTGGACGGTGATCTGACCTGCCATTACCGCCTGTTGCCCCTGCTATACGCGCGCGGCAGCGATGCCCAGATCGCGGCACTGGAACAGGTCTGCGCGCCCAACAAGATCAAGAAACACCTGCGCCAGCATGTGCCGTTCAAGCGGATGGTCTATCAGGATCAAGGACAAAAAGTGCGCGCCCTGTTCGACAGGGCCAACCTGCCCCGCCATGAACGCGCGATCCGCAACCAGATCAGGGCGGCGGGATACTGGATGCGCTAGGCTGGTCGCTGCCTGCCTCACGTCACCCTAATGACCGGTGCTGTCGCCCCCGTCAGGCGGGCGCAAGGCCGATACCTGATCCGGCCTGATCGGGTCCTGATAGGCGTTGCCCAGCTCCATGCGCACATAATCAGTCACAGCCGCGACCTGCGCATCATCCATTTCATCCGCGAAATCCGGCATGCCGTGATAACCGTTCAGGATCACGCCCGCGACGAAATGTTTGGAATTCATCTTGGGATTGCCTGCCAGCGGCGGATAGGCCCCTGCCCCTGACGCGCCCTCGCCATCGGCCATATGGCAGGCCTGACAGGTCGCACGGTAAAGGGCGGCACCATCGGTCTGGGTCAACTGCCCCGGCTGGTCGGAAAACCGCGCCAGCAGGTCCGCGACCGGATCGCCGGGCTGGTCTTGGGCGCGCGCATCCTTGGCCATGCCCAAGGCGGCCGTCATCACAAACAAGGCACAAAGCTGGCGCGCGGTCATGCTGCATTCTCCCTCTGGTCCAGCCGCTTGATCGCATCCAGCGAGGACAGCAGCGACCCTTCGAGCCATGCGGGGATTTCGGAACAATGTTCCCCCGCCAGCACCAGCCGGTTGTCGATTGCGCACAAGTCGCGGTAATGCTGATCGCGCAGATCATCGCTCCACTGGCCGTAGCATCCCAGCGACCAATCAACCCGGTGCCAGACCCAAGATGTGCCGGACATGAATTCGGTATCATATTGCGGATGGATCTGCCGCCCCAGCGCGACAGCGGCGTCGATCCGTTCCTGCGGGGTCATGCTGGACCAGGAATAGGTGAAATTGCGCCCCGCGGTCGATG
The DNA here is from genome assembly GCA_017542965.1 of Loktanella sp. GTDB lineage: Bacteria > Pseudomonadota > Alphaproteobacteria > Rhodobacterales > Rhodobacteraceae > Yoonia. The sequence continues at coordinate 165,070 of JAFWEI010000009.1, forward strand.
TGTCATAGGCTGCCTGCACCACCGCGGGACCATCGGTCATAAAGCCGTAATTGGGATAGGCGATCTGCACCAGCGGCAGGTCGGTATAGCTGATCCCGCCCATGATCCAGTCATCCTGTTCCCAGAACCGGCGCCGGAATTCCAGCGCGACCTTGAACGCCGAGGCATAGGGCACCGCCGCGATGGCCTTTTTCATCGGGTCGCCGCATTGCACCTCAAGCTGGGCCAGAACCGACAGCGGGATCGTGCAGATGCACCAGTCGGCGGTTTCTTCCTGCACGGACCCGCCACGGTTCGCGTCCTCATAGGTGACGGTCACGCCGTCATCATCCTGCGCGATGCGCGTGACACGCGCGCCAAGCTGGATCACATCTTCGACCTCGCGCGCGAAGGCATTGGCGATGGCATCCATGCCGCCCACGGGTTCGAACATCGGTGGCTCGAACGAATAGCCATTGAAGTTGAACAGCTGATCCCAGAGCCCCGATTGTAGCAGCGGCGACAGATCCACAGGCTCTGACGGGCGCTTGTCGGGCATCAAGCCACCCGGCGGGCGCACGTCCCACCCCCGCACGCCGCCCAGATCGTCGCTGGCCGGATAGCGGTAATCGTCATTCAGAACGCCCCATGCCTTTAACCCGTCCAGCAGCTTTTCGCGGTCCTCATGGGTGACGGTATCGTCCAGCTGGCGTTGATCCAGCGATTTGGCCAGCAGTTCGGCGACATGGCCGCGCATGTCCTTTTCGACATGGCCCACCCGCTGTGGCTGCCCGCCGAATGCCTTGGACGAATGCAGGAACGCCTTGTTGTTCTTGATGATGAAAGGCTGCAACGGCACGCCCAGCCGCCTGCAATATTCCATGACTGCGCGGTGGTGAACGGGCAACCGCCACGGTCCGGGGTTGAAATAGCCGTCGCTTTCGAAATCGCAGGTGATCTGCCCACCGCCCATTTCGGTAAAACGGTCGCCGCCGCGGATGGTCAGGCAGCGGCCACCATGCCGGTTCTGGTATTCGAGGATTTTCACCTCATAGCCCGCCTGCCGCATCTCGTAGGCCGCAAGCATGCCCGCCACACCGGCACCAAGGATCAGCACGCGCCGCTGCCCGCGTGGCCCCTGCAGGGCGACGGGCTGGGTATAGCCCGAGTCCTGCGCGAACCCCAGACTGGTCATCGCCTGATACATCGCGGCGGTGCCTGCGACCTGACCGATCATGGTCAGCAACTGGCGGCGGGTCGGGGTGAATGGTGTCATGGTGTTTCCCCTTTTGCGACATGCGTCCGGCGGCGGCGCAAGAGCCACCACGCGCCCAGCAGCGCCACGACCAGCACGACCGCGACCCCGACCCATGCCGCGATCTGGAGCATCCGCAGCACGGGTGACATGTCTTCTTCGAAGTTCAGCATGCGGTCCACATCGGCGGCGGTCACATCGCTGTCGGGCTGGTCGCCAAAGCTGGTGCGCGTATAATTTGCAAGCATCGCGATCTGGTCGGCGTCCAGTTCATCCGCGAAACCCGGCATCGCGGGCGCGCCGTGCAGTTTGCCTGCGGGCACACCGTGCAACAACACTTGCAGCAGGTTCATCGGATCGGTCCGGCGCAGGGCCGCGTTCTGGTTCAGCGGCGGGTAATAGGCCTGCGCCTGCCCCTGCCCGCTGACCCCGTGACAGGCGGCGCAATTGTCGATGTAAAGCTGCTGAGGCTGCGAAAGCTCCGCGCGGTCCAGTGCGACATCCATTTCTGCGCGGATCATGCCATAGCGAAAGACCGGATCGACCCGCGCGGCCTCGGGGACAAGAACCGGCACCTCTTGGGTGCCGCGGGGGATTGGGGGGATGGACTTGAGATAGGCCGCCATCGCGGCAAGGTCGTCGTCCTTCAGATGGCGGGTCGCATGTTGTACGACATCGGCCATCGGCCCTGCCGCCTGCACGATGTCACCCGCCTGCCCGCGCCCCAGATAGGCGATCAGGTCCTGTTCAGACCATTCTCCAAGGCCCGTAACAGGATCGCCGGTCAGGTTGGGCGCGTGCCAGCCATCCATCGTCTCCCCGGCAAGGTACAGATCATCCCGCATCCCGAACAGGTCATCGCGGGGGGTGTGACATGCGCCGCAATGGCCCAGATGGTTGACGAGATAGGCACCGCGCAGCAGGACGGGATCATCGCTGACAGGCAGATCGCGGTCGTCCAGATAAAGCCAGTTCCACGCGATCACGCCGGTGCGGATATTGAACGGGAACGGCAGGTCGGTCTGGGCCTGTGTCGGGCGCTCGACAGGGTCCTGATCTTGCAGCCACGCGTAAAGATCGTCGATATCCCCATCCGTCATGCCGCGATAGGAGGCATAGGGCATCGCGGGATAAAGCCGGCGGTCAGGGGCTACACCGCGCCGCAGGACATCGGCCAGATCAGCACGGCTGTAATCGCCCGTGCCATAACGGACCGACGGGCTGATGTTGCTGGCGACGATGGTGCCCATCGGGGTTTCGACCTGATAGCCGCCGGACAAGTCTTCCATGTGGCAGGACATGCAGCCCGCAGCCCGCGCGACATAGGCCCCGCGGTCGATCTGCGCTGCGCCATCATTGCCCTGCGCCATGGCAGGCCAGGCCGCCAAGGCGAGGCATGCCCCCGCCAAGGCCCCACACAAAGGGATGACACCACGCACCATGCGTCAAAGAGCGCGCAAAGGTGGCGTCGGCTCGCCCGGTGGCGGTGGCAGATCGGGCGGCACGTCATCGGGGTCGGGGTCCGGCATCGGTGCGGGATACGTGTCAGGATCAGGCCGTTCGTTCGGGGGCGGCAGATCGCTGGGCGGCAGGTCGGTCGGCGCATCAGGCATGTCAGGTCCTTTCCGGTTAGGCGTCACCTTGTGGCGGCGTCATCTGACCAACACCAAGGCCCCCCCGATGTTCCCGAAAAAGACGGCAGATACGGGCAATCGCATGACAGCCTGACGGTGCTGTGTTTTGTGCAGTGCTGCGGCTTGCCCCCGCTTTTGGCTGTGAAAGCGGGGGCATCCGGTATCACTTGCCATTGTCCGGCACCGCGGGATTGACCGGATCGAAAGCCGCAGGGTCATGCGCTGATCCGGCGTGATCACCCTGCGCGTTGCGTTTGTCGACTTGGTTTGTGCCGTTCTTATGATCGGCGGGATCATCGTTCATTTCCTTCAGCGGCTGATCCTCGCGCTGATGGTCAGGGGTTTCGGGGGTTGCACCCGTTTTGGGGGTCTGGTCCTTGTGTCCGTCTGCCTTGGTCATTTCGCTCTCCATTGATGTGGCAAGATTCAACGTGCCGGGCAGGCAACAGTTCCCGGCGGCATCGACCGAAACGGGGTTGCATCACTTTGCATATTCATTCCGGAACAAGCCATTTTCCGCCGAGGCGATGACAGCCCGTTCAAAACCCTGTCATGAATCAGGATTAGGTGATGTCATGGTTGTGTCAAAACTGGAAAGGGCACCACGATGAGTGACTGGAAAAACATCAGTGTGATTTCATGTGTCGGCCGGTCTGGTGAAGCATTGTCCGTGATCAAACAATCGCGCGACGACCGGACCAGCGCCACTTTGGCGATGGATAGGCGGCACAAGACGATCGACCGCTACGTTCTGGGCAACGGCGCAGAGGTCGAACCGCTTGATCCTGACCGGTTCGTTCTGCTGGACAGCCGCGAGATCGTGACACGGGTGTCATAGCCCCTTTTTGGGGCGGCCTGTCCATGCAGGCCTTGATCCGCTGCTTTGGCGCGAAAACCTCAATCACGCCCACACGAAACAACCGCGCGTTTCAAATGAGTGCTGAAAAGCGGCGCAAGCGACTGGACCGCAGCGTGCCATTGCCGCATTGTCACCATGAAGCAGCCGCAGGCGCGCGGCCGGTATGATCATGACATCGGGTCATGCGGTGTCGTGACCAGTGACAAGGGCCCCGTGCAAATGGATGATCACAACCAGACCGACCGCATGCTGGACCAGACCCTGCGTGATCTTTTGGCAGGGATCGCACATGAACCCGTATCAGATGAATTGCGCGATCTGGCCTTGCGGTTGCAAAAACTGCTTGATGACCGGCGGGCTGGCGCCGCTGCAAAAGGCTGATCCGTCAGCGGCGGGCTTCGATCACCTCGAAAAAGTCGGTCGTGCCCAGATCGTCGATCAGCAGCTTGCGCGCACGGTTCACACGGCTTTTGACGGTGCCGATGGCGCAACCGCAGATCCGTGCCGCCTCTTCATAGCTTTCGCCAAGAACGACAACCAGCAACAGGATCTCGCGGTAATGGCGCGGCAGCCTGGCGATAGAGGTCAGCAACCGCTGACCGGTGATATGTTCGTCATGGGTCGGCTGGGTGACCGACAGCGTCGAGGCGCAATCGCTCAACCCCGGCTGTTCGCGGGTGCGTTTGCGCACATCGGTCAGAAAGGTATTGCGCATGATCGTGAACAGCCAGGCCCGCAGGTTCGTGCCCGGCTGGTATTTGGTGATGTTCGCGATCGCCTTGACCAAGGTGGTCTGCACCAGATCGTCGGCATCGTCATATTGTCGGGTCAGGCTGCGGGCATAGGCACGCAGGGCGGGCAGATGCGTCAGAACGTCATCGACATCATTGGTGTCGGCGGATGTGTTCGTTCTGTGATGCTGCATCGGGCTACTCCCTCGTGACATGGGTCTAACGTCGCTGCCGTGCTGCGGGTTCCTTTGCCTGTTTCAACTCTTGCATGTATGCGCATGACCACAGGTCACCCCAGGATATGCTTTTGCATGCGCAGCAACGGTGGTGTCATGTCACGCGCAATACCCCAAACATGGCATTGGGTGACCCCGTCCGAGGCAAGTCTGCGTCCAAAAGCGCGGATTTTCCCGCCAGACTGGGCGGGCCAGCCGGATGCACCGCGCCAGCGCCAGCCGGCGGATCGTCTGGTTTTAGGCGGAATATCCACAGGCCCAGCCGCGCATGCGCGTCGAGACTTCGCTGCCGGATCGCTGGGCGCGCCTCAACGGTGTTCGTTGGGGGCGTCCTTGGCCAAGGTGGACTTGTTCTCGGTCTTGTGGGCGGCAGGGTCGTGCAAGCGGTCTTCGGTCTTTTTCTTGCTGACCAGCGCCACGATGATGACCGCAACAAAGGTAAACAGCGACAGCGCCGCCAGAAAATAGCCGGATTCCATGGTGATCTCCTGTTTCGATTGACTTACCGGTCCAACCGGGGCTGGGAACAAAGGTTCCGGCGCGCGCTGCGACATTCTGACAGCGGAACATTCGGGGCCGGCGGTGGTTTTGGCTCGACAGCTTCAGCGCGCAATCAACATAGGGGAGAAACGCATGAGCCATTCCGAAAACGACATGAACCGGCAGGTCAAACGCCACAGGGGGCCATTGATCGGCTTCATCGCGCTTGGCGCATTCGTCGCCATCTTGCTGGTCTGGTGGCTGGGCGGTGTCGTCACCGATGCCGAGGATGCCACCGATGCGCAGGTGCCGGCGCAAGGCACATCCTTGTCAATCACCGGACCGGATGAGGATGCGACCACCACCGTTCCGGCGCAGAACCCGACTGCCGCGACCGATTAAGTGACAGGTCAAGTAACTGGGCCGGGCGGGTATCATACCGCCCGGCCGCCGGTTCAAGCCGCGGGGTTCAGGCGCGATGTCGCGATTTCCGTCAGCTTGCGGTCTGTGGCCTGTTCTTCGTCCAGCGTCTGCTGAAACAGATCGGCACATTGCGTATGTCCCAATTGCTTGGACCAGGCGACCAGCGTGCCATAGCGCGTGATCTCGTAATGCTCGACCGCCTGCGCAGCAGCGGCAAGGGCCGCATCCAGCACCTGCGCATCACCGATTTCCTTTGAAATCTCGTTGGCTTCCTTGATGATGCCGTCGATGGCAGGACAGGTGGCACCCTTGGGGTGCTTGTTCAGCCGGGCAAACACCTGGTGCAGCCGTTCGATCTGGCCTTTGGTTTCCTGCAAATGGGCCTCGAACGCCTGACGCAGCGTGTCGGACGACGCCTTGTCGATCATCTTGGGCAGCGCCTTTTCGATCTGCTGTTCGGCGTAATAGATATCTTCGAGCGTGTGCAGATAGAGATCGTCCATCGATTGGATGTCTTTTGAAAACAGACCCATGGTTGTCCACCTTTTCATTCTGGTGACGCGGGCGGGATTGCCTGCGTCCGGTGCCCACCAACCTGATGGCTTGCGCGATGTTCCCGCCTGCCGCGCGCGATGGCGACATCGGCGGCATCCCTCCTGCATGCACCGGTCGGCTGGAACACAGCGGCGATAGGCAGGTTTTTCATCACAGGGACCGCAGGGTCCTTTGAATCAAGGAGAGACTGACATGACCAAGACAAACGGACTCGTATTCGCCGCTTTTCTGATGGCTTCGACAGCGCCGATGGCCATCGGCCAGACGACCGCGCCCGCAGGCACCGAACCGACACCGCTGCCCGGAAATTCGCCCACCGACATTACCCCCGCGCCGATGCCGCAGGACACACCGGCCGGCACGACACCCGAACCCGACACGGGCGCGGACCGGCAGAACATCGACTACTTTGTGATCATCGCGCAGCTGAGCCTGCCCTCGGCGGCTGGCGTGGATTGGGAAGAAACGTTTTCGGACCTGTCTGACGACGCCGACGTCACCATCGTCACCCTGTCCGAACTGGCCGATGCCGATGATCCCTCTGCACCCATGCTGGATCAGGCGATGATCAATCTAGACAATGATCGCGACAACCTGCGCAGCGCGATCGAAACCAACGATACCTTGCAGACGGCGCTTGAGGACGAAGACTTTTCCAGCGACGACGTGGTCGCGGCGCTGATGGACCAGACCGGCGATGGCAGCGTCACGCTGGTCGTGGATGCAGAGGCCGGTTCGGATGACGACAACGCGGATGCGCAAGACGACACAGAACAGGACAGCGACACATAATCCGCCACGGTCCCGCTGCAGATCAGGCACCCTTGCAATCGCGGGGGTGCCTTTTTCAGGTCGGCAAAGACAAGTGACGCATATGGATGGGACAGAAGATTTGCGGATCATCGCAGCAACTGCGCGATACCCGGCCAAGGCGTGAAACCGGAAAAACCATCCTTGTTCTTCATGCCATCGCGTCCGGTTGACACATATGCGCCACTCTTGCACCCAACGCGCCTGACCCGCGCATGTTCCCGCCAGCGCCTGCCGACACGATGGGGAACAACCCCCTGCCCCCGGCGTTGAACACCCAAGGACCACAGCGAAAGGATGCCGGTGATGGTCGGTCGCACATGCAAACCTTGCCCCGCGTCGTGCGTTTTCTGATCACCTATTTCGCACAAGGCGCGGTTGCGGGTTGTGCGCTTGGCCTTGTGCTGATCCGCACCGATGCAGGCCGTATCGGCAGCTTGCTCGCAAGCTATGACAGCGGCTGGCCCACCTTGCTGTTCTTCATGCAGGGCGCGGTCCTATTCGGCACGCTGGCCAGCATCGTCGCCGTGGCGAACCTTGATGACGACACAAGATGAACCCAAGAAGGAAACCAGATGACAGATCTAGACCGCGCACGCACCGACCCGAAGGATACACTCTGGACCGAACTGGCCAAGCTCGAGGCCGGGATGCTGGGCATCACCGGCAGCGGCCAGCACATGCAGCCGATGGCGCATCACACCGATGCCAAGGGCCAGCGCCTGTGGTTCCTGACCACCCGCGACACCGATCTGGCGCAGGCGCTGCAACCCGACAGTTTTGCGCATTTCGTTATCATCTCTGCGACGCAGGACTTTTATGCCTGCATGTCCGGCCCGATTGCGGAACAGCAGGACAAGGCCGTTCTAGACGCCCTGTGGGAAACATCGGCCGCAGATCATTTCGTGGATGGCAAGGATGATCCCGCATTGATGCTGGTCGCGCTTGATCTGCAAAGCGCGGCGCTATGGGCACAGCCCAAGGGCGGGTCGCACCACGCCTGGCATGCCCCCGCGCCCGAAGGCAGCCCCCCCGAAGCCACGGGCGTGCGCAACCATGTGACCTTTGGCTGATCATCCGGCGGTTTCTGCATGGCTTTGCCCACACGGAACAAAGTCCCCTGCAGCCGGTTGAGGCCATATGACATGAAGGAGGCAAAAATGGCAGATCCCACCGACAAGGCCCAGAGTGCAGCGCGTTTGCGCGCCGATCCGGATGCCGGCGAAGGAGGCCGCGACAAGATCGCCTATCCCGATCCCGCCGCCGCCCCGCTTGGCACTGACGACGCAGCGGCAGACATCCCTGTCAGCCCCGAACAGTTGCGCGGCGCGCATGAAAGCGAATGGCGCACCAACGACGTGGCCGGTGTGGACAGCGCCCGCCCGGGCAGGCAGCCAGACCCAAGGATCGCGCCCGCGCGGTCCAGCAATGCCGGGCTGGCGGTGGTCGCCGTTCTGGCCCTGGCCGCGCTGGCGGTTCTGATCACCGTCTATCCGTGACACCACGCACCCGCCCCGCCAAGGGGCGGGTGCGTGTCTCGTTCAGATCATCGGCTTGCCGCCGGTGACGGCGATGGTCGCGCCGGATACATAGCTCGACATCGGTTCCGCCAGCATCACATAGGCCGAGGCCAGCTCGACCGGCTGGGCGGGCCGTTTCATCGGGGAATTGGCCCCGAACTGCGACACCTTTTCACCGGCAAAGCTGCCGGGGATCAGCGGGGTCCAGACCGGTCCGGGGGCCACGCAATTCACGCGGATGCCCTTTTCGGCCAGCATCTGCGCCAGACCCATCGTGAAATTCTGGATCGCGCCCTTTGTCGCGGCATAGGCCAGAAGCGCGGGGCTTGGCTGGTCGGCATTGATCGAGGCGGTATTGATGATCGACCCGCCCTCTTTCATATGCGGCACGGCGGCCTTGGACAGATAGAACATCGCATGGATATTGACGGCAAAGGTGCGCTGCCATTCGGCATCCGTGATTTCGTCGATCGCATCAAAGCTTTGCTGATGGGCGGCGTTGTTCACCAGAATGTCGATCCGGCCGAATTCCCCGACCACATCGGCGATGATCGCGCGGCAATGGGCGGGGTCGGAGATATCGCCGGGCAGCAACAGGCATTGCTGCCCGCAATCAAGGATCAGGCGTTCGGTGTCCTTGGCATCCGCGGTCTCATCCAGATAGCTGATCGCGACATCGGCCCCTTCGCGCGCATAGGCGATGGCGACGGCGCGCCCGATCCCGCTGTCGCCGCCGGTGATCAGCGCCACGCGGCGGTGCAGCCGCCCGGACCCTTTCCACGATGTTTCACCATGATCAGGACGCGGTTCCATCGCGGCGAAACTGCCGGGCAATTCCTGCGTCTGTTCGGGAAAGGGCGGGCGCGGATAGGATGGCGCGTCACGGTTGGGCCTTTGAGCCTGCGCCCCGCCGCCACCAGCGCCGGGCTGTTTCATCGCATCCTCGGCGGGCGGGTTCACATCGGCGCGGTGTTTGCCCACGGGGTCGATCTGCTGCTGGCGCTGGTCGATCACATCGGGGGCGGGATGGCGCAGCTTTTCGTTGGCCGCAGTGTCGGGGTCGTCAGAGGGGGGTGACATGACAGCTTTTCCTTTCGCTCTGGTGATGCTGCTGGCACAACATCGCGCAAGGCGCGCTTGTTCCACAGATCGCGCGGGGTATCGGATTGACCGGAACTGCGCCGATGGTATTGCGGTGGCACGCACAACCACAGGCGGCAAAAACACGACATGACCACAAGCGAAGATCACAAGCTGGGAGATGTGATTTTCCGGCTCCGCAACACCACCGCGCAGGACAGGGTGTCGATCGCAGAGATGGTGGCCGCAATCGGCGGGCGCGGGATCATCCCGTTCCTGCTCGTGCCTGCCTTGCTGGCGATGTCGCCTTTGTCGGGCGTGCCCGGCTTTTCGGCCATGGCGGGTGTGATCATCACCATCGTCTCGATCTATATGCTGCTGAACCGCGACCGCGTCAGCCTGCCCGGTTTCATCGCAGGCCGGACCGTCGATGGCGCAAAGCTGGACAAGGCCTTGTCCAAGATCCAGCCGTTGGTGGACTGGACCGACCGTCACACGCGGCGGCGCTGGCGCCTGCTGTTCAAGCGGCCGATCATCTGGGTACCGCAGGGGTTATGCCTTGCGTCAGGCATGGTCATGCCGTTTCTGGAATTCATCCCTTTCACCTCGTCCATCGTGGCGACGGGCGTGTTTCTGCTGGCGCTGTCGCTGCTGGTGCGCGACGGGCGGCTGTTTGTCATCGCCCTGCTGCCCTATGCGGCGGTCATCACCATCGCCGTCAGGCAACTGGCCTGACCGCCCAAGCGGTCAGTGCGCCGGCGACAGATCGGCCAGAAAGGCTGCCGCCCAATCCTTGGCACCGCAGGTCGTGACATTATCCAGCAAGGCCGCATGGCGCGCGCGCCGTTCGTCCAGCGGCATGGTCAGACCACGGTAAAGCGCCTCGGCCATTTCTTCGACATCATAGGGATTGACGATCAGCGCGTCCTGCATTTCCTCGGCGGCACCGGCGAATTGCGACAGGATCAGCACGCCGGGGTCATCAGGGTTCTGGGCCGCGACATATTCCTTGGCGACAAGGTTCATCCCGTCGCGCAAGGGCGTCACAAAGCCGATGTCGCTGTTGCGCATCAGAGGCGCCAGCACGTCGCGCGGCAAGGGGCGGCAGATATATTGCAGCGGCGTCCAGTCCAGATCGGCCAGGCGTCCGTTCACCGCCCCTGCCATCTGTTCCAGCTCGGCACGGATATCGGCATAGGCGTCCACTTCGCCGCGCGAGGGTGGGGCGACCTGCACGAAATTGACATGTTTGGACAAGTCCGGATGCTGGCGCAGCAATGCGTCAAAGGCGCGGAACCGTTCCGGCAGACCCTTGGAATAATCCAGCCGGTCCACCCCGATGATCCGCTGCATCCGCACGGCACCGACAGGCGTGGGCGGCACCGATTCCGCGCGTTCGGCGCTGGCCAGCTGCGTGAATGCGGCCGCGTCGATGCCGATCGGATAGCGCCCGACCTGCACCTTGCGGTCCTTGGCGTGCAGATGGTCCTCGGTCACGCGGATGTCCGGCGCATGGGCCGCGATATAGGACTTGAGGTTACCGGTATCCGTATGCGTCTGGAACCCCAGCACGTCGTAATCCAGAAAGCCGCGCATCAGTTCCAGATGATGCGGCGTCGCCGACAACAGTTCCGGCGGCGGAAACGGGATATGCAAAAAGAACCCGATCCGCTGGCGGCACCCCATCCGGCGCAGGATACCGGCCAGCGGGATCAGGTGGTAATCGTGAATCCAGATCATGTCGTCGGGTTTCAGCATCGGCAACAGCTGGCGGGCAAAAGCCTCGTTCACGCGCATATAGCCGTCAAAGGCGGTCGCGGTGATATGGACCAGATCAAGCCGGTAATGAAACAAGGGCCACAACACGCTGTTGGAATAATCGGAATAATATTCGGTGAAATCCGCAGGCGTGATCGGGATGCCCACACAGGTCACAGGGCCATGTTCGCTGATCGTGACCGGATCGCCGGTCTGGCCTTCACGCTCGCCGTTCCAGCCAAACCAGATGCCGCCGCGTTTGCGCACCGCATCGGCCAGCCCCACGGCCAGCCCGCCGGTCTGCGCCTGCGTGCTCAGGTCAGCGACACGGTTGGAGACAACGACAAGCCGCGGCTTGCCCGTGCCAGATGATGATGACGGGTCCTCATCCGCGTCTTTGCGCAAGCCTTGGCCAAGGTCGATCCGGGGCGGAGGTGATTGAATGGTCATATGGCACACCCTGTCTTGCGATTTCCCTGTCTCATGAAACATCCCCGTGTTGTGATTGTTCCCGCCGCGGCGCGTCATGCTGGCAAGCCAGATCAAGGCAACGCAGCAAGGCCGCGATATCGGGCACACGGTAGCGGGCGGATGTGGCGCCCTTACCCACCTTGACGGACAGCCCGCCCATGCCGTTCACGGCGGCAAAGCCGGTCTCGTCGGTCACGTCATCGCCTGCGAAAAACGGGATGCGCCCGGCAAAGGGGGGCCGGTCCATCAGGTGCGCCACCGCCTCGCCCTTGGTCTGGCGGCCATAGATCAGTTCCAGCACCATCTTGCCCGCGATCAGCGAAAGTTCCGCATCGGCAGCGCAGCGGTCCTGCATGAAGGCGCGGCAATCTGCGGCCAGATCTGGCCGTTTGCGGTAATGCAGCGCCACGGCACCCGGCTTGGGGTCAGGCTCCAGCCCGTCATGGCGGGCCGCGAAATCCGTGACAGCGGCGACCAGACCGGCATGGGCCTGTGCGTCATAGGCCGAACGCGCCAGCACCCCGTCATGCAGCCGCCGTTCCAGCCCGTGGACCCCGACCGCAGGCAATACCAGCGGGGCCAGCATCCGGTCAATCTGCGCCACCGACCGGCCAGAGACCAGCGCCAGCGCATCGCCCGCCCGCAGCGCCAGTCTTTGCAGCACATCCAGCACCGGCGGCGCGACACGCGCCTGTTGCGGGTCGGGCACGATCGCGGCCAATGTCCCGTCCACATCGAGGAAAAAGGCAATCCGTGCCGGAGCCAATACCGGCGGAGGCTGAAGAAGATCAGTCACATGCAGTCCTTTGCGTTCTGTCGCGGCACCGGATCAACGCGCCAAACGGCGCTTGGTTGCGTGCGCTGCACGCGATCCGGACAAGGGGCCGTTGCCCGATTGGCACCGACCATCCGCAAAAAGGGCAAGACAGAATGGCGCATAGCAACCGGCTGTCTTTCTCCCCCGTGTTCAACGCTAACATGCGCGGGGGGCAAAGGTCCAGTTGACCACCCCTGATCGGGACCAAACCCACCGCTGGGTGGCCAAGGCGATGCCCGATCACAGGGATTGCCCAGATTTGCGGCAGTTTGAAAACGAAACACCCCGCCACGGCGGGCGGGGTGGACAGGCGTATAGCGACGGACGCCGCAGCGCCCGCCTGCCCCGTCAGACGTAAGGCACGCCATAATAGCCATAGACATTGCGCCCATAGGCCGGGTCCTGCCAGGGGTCTTCGTCCCGCGCATAGCTGGGTGCCTTATCCAGCTGCGCGCGGGTGACGTTCACGACATAGCCGCCAAGGTTCGGGTCAAAGGACAGCGTGTCCCAAGGCAGCGGATGATAGCGTTCACCCAGCCCCAGAAACCCGCCAAAGGACATCACGGCATAGGACACCTTGCCGCTGTGTTTATCGACCATGAAGTTATAGATGCTGCCGATATTTTCGCCCTCGTGGTTATAGACATTGGTGCCTTCCACCTTGTTGGACGCGATCAGACGATGTGTCTCGTCGATGGTATCGGCGTTTTCGGCCTGCGACCGTGTGTTGGTATTGATAGGATCGGCCATGGAATTTCTCCTCTGTGTTGCGATACGGGGTCAACCGGGGCCGGGGACGAATGTTCCGTGCGGGATTTCGGCTCAGGCGCAGGGGGTGGTCAAGACGGCAGGCAGCATGGTCCAGACCGTGGCGACCAGACCGGCCCAAGCCGTCATCCGCGCCGTCACAGTGACAAAACCAGACCCGGAGGCAAACCGCGGCTGATAAAGCAGCCACAGCAGCGCCACCTGCGCCATGATCGCCAGCGCATAGGCCGCAACCAGCAGCCCGCGCGCCAGCGACAGGCCAAGGACCGTCCCCTCGATCCCGAAACCGCAGATCACCCCGTGCAGCCCGTAGATGGCGCTGAACGCGGCAAGCCAGACAAGGGGCGCGATCAGGATGCGCGCGAGATCCATCATAGCGACAGCCCCGACAGATGCCCCACGACAAGGACCAGCGATCCGGTGATGGCGACGTAATCGGCCCACAGGCTGACCACCGCGAATTCCGACCTTCGTGCCGGGGATGTATAGCCATGCCAGACCCGCGCCATCAGGTGGCCGGTCATCAGCACGACCAGCGCGGCATGGAACAATCCATAGCTGCCCAGCACGAACAATGTCGCGGCATAGGCGTGATCCACGGGCGGCGGCGTGCGCCACAGCATGACGGCACAGCAAGCGCCGAACACCAGCGCACCCAGCAGCGCGATGCCCAGCGCAGGCAGGGTCGCGCGCGCGGTGCGCACCGCCGCCATCGCCCGCCGCAGCGCGATGGCAGCACCCAGCGCCGCCACCACGCCAAGACCCAGTTCGACCAAGGAAGGCTCGAACCGCACGGCAGGCGGCCAGCCGGGGGCAACGGTCCACAGAAAGGCAAAACCGAACAGCAGACAGCCGAACAGGGTGGCATTGGCGAACATCACGAACAGCGACCCCCACCAGCCGGGTGACCGGTCCGTCGCACTGGCATGCGGCACGAGAATATCATGCCCGATGTCCTGCGCGTCCAGATCGCCGGTCCTTCCGATGATCCAGACCCAGCGCAGGGCAAGACCCGCGACCCCGACAACTCCGATGGGGACCAACCAATAGGTTTTCAGCAACAGCCCCAGAAAAAAGATTCCCGTCACCGCCGACATCAGGATCGGCAGGCGGGTGTTCGCGGGATAGATCACATGCGCCTCGGGGCGGCCTGATGCGGCATCGACCATCAGCGTCTCGCGCCAGTCGTGGCGCGGATTGCCCAGATAGCCCTTGCCCTGTGCAAGGCTGACCGCCAGCGCGGGATCACCCTGCAGCGGATGGCGGCTGTCCACATGCGGCAGGCTGGCGAAATTATAGGATGGCGGCGGCGTGATCATCGCCCAGTCCAGCGTGCCTGCCTGCCAGGGATTGCGCCTGATCTTGCGCGGCGACCAGACATGCAGGATCACATCCAGCAGGACCATCGCAATCCCGATGGCCAGAACGAAACTGCCCACGGATGAAATCAGGTTGATCAGGGTCCAGCCATCCTCGGGCGCATAAGTGTCGATCCGGCGGCGCTGGCCCAAAAGGCCGACCCAATGCATGGCGAAAAACGTGACGTGAAACCCTGCAAAGACCAGCCAAAAGGCAAATTCGCCCAAGCGAAAGAACCGCTTGCGCCCCGAGACATGCGGCAGCCAGTAATAGATGCCCGCAAAGACCGGAAAGACGAAACCACCGAACAGCACGTAATGCAGATGCGCGGTGATAAAGGCCGTGTCATGGACCTGCCAGTTGAACGGCACCATGGCGACCATGACGCCGGTCAGCCCGCCGATCACGAAGGTCGCGAAAAACCCCATGATGTGCAGCATGGGCAGATGCAGTTCCGGCCGCCCTTTCCACATGGTCCCGATCCACGCGAAAAGCTGCACCGCCGTCGGCACCGCGACCAGTGTCGAGGCCGCCGAAAAGAACGCCAGCCCCATATGCGGGATGCCGGTCGTGAACATGTGATGCACCCAGAGCCCGAAGGACAGGAACGCCAGCGCGACAATCGCCGCCACGATCCAGCCATAGCCGATCAGCGTCGTGCGGCACATCACCGGCAGGACGGTGGACACGATGCCAGCGGCCGGCAGAAAGATGATATAGACCTCGGGATGGCCGAACAGCCAGAACAGATGCTGCCACAGCAGGGCATCGCCGCCCAGTGCGACCTGAAAGAACGGAAAGCCGAAGGCGCGTTCGACCTCCAGCAGGATCGACCCAAGGATCAGCGGCGGAAACCCTGTCAGGATCATCAGCGCCGTGACCAGCGCATACCACGCAAAGATCGGCATTTTCGCCAGCGTCATGCCCGGCGCGCGGAATTTCAGGATCGACACGCAAATCTCGGCGGCGGCCGCGATGGCCGAAATCTCGACAAAGGTGATGCCGATCAGCCAGAAATCGGTGTTGATGCCGGGCGAATAGATCGCATTGGACAAGGGCACATACATGAACCAGCCGCTGTCGGGCGCGATCCCCAGCAGCATCGCCACCAGCAGCATCGCCCCGCCGAACACATAGCACCAGTATCCATAGGCGGTCAGCCGCGGAAACGCGAGGTCGCGGGTGCCAAGGATCTTGGGCAAAAGGTAGATCGCCAGCCCCTCGAAGGCGGGGATCGCGAACAGGAACATCATGATGGTCCCGTGCATCGTGAAGATCTGGTTATAAATCTCTGGCCCCGCAAAGGCCGACTGCGGCGTCGCCAGTTGCGCGCGGATCAGCATCGCCAGAATGCCGCCGATGATGAAAAAGAAAAACGAGGTGACAAGAAACATCCGCCCCAGATCGGTATGGTTCACGGTGGAAAACCAGCCCCGAAACCCCTTTTCCGAGGCCCAGATAGAATCCAGCCTGCGATGGCGTGCAAGAACGTTCATTCGGTTTCTTCCCTGATGAAAGCGGCCCATCCGGCACCGTCATGCGCCCGCAGGGTAAAGCGGAAGGAGGCATACTCTGTGCCGCTGAATTCCGCACTCAGGCCCTGATAATCGCCCGGCGCATCCGCCTCGATCCGCAGGACATTGGCGCGGCCGGGGATCGCATCCAGCTTGCCCGCAAGGCGCGGCACCCAGAAACTGTGGATCACATCCGCCGTGGTGATCGTCACATCCACGGGCCTGCCTGCGGGAATATGCAAGATACCCTCTGTCACGCGCCCCGGCGCATCCGCATAGGTAAAGGTCCAGACCCAGCGCTGCCCCTGCGCGCCGACCTGCACGGTGTCATCCGCATCGCGCGGCAACAGCCGTTCACCAATGACCAGCCCGAAACCCAGCAGCACCGCCAGCACGACCATCGGGAAACCAAGGCCAAGGGCGATGATCCAGACCCGCACCTGCCCGCCTTCATCCGCCACTGCGGCGGGCCTGCGCCGCATGAAGGCCAGCAAAAGCAGGACCATGACCAGACCAAAGATCAGCACCGCCCCGATCAGCATGGCCCACCACAATTGCGCAATCACCCCTGCCGCAGGCCCCGCCGTTTGCAAGGTCGAACTCGCCCCCGCGCAACCATTCAGCGCCAAAAGCGTTGTGACCAGAATCACACCCCGAGGAGCCAGCCCCCCATGCCTGAAGACAAAATCGAAAATGAATCGGACGACCTGATCGACCCGATCGCGGCAATGCCGGATTTCAACGAGACCCAATCGCGCATCGCCCTTGCAGGCCACCCGATCCATGCGATGAGCGTCGCCTTCCCTGTCGCACTGACCTTTTGCACCTTTGGGGCGGATGTCTTTTACTGGGTCACGGCTGATCTGTTTTGGGCGCGCGCCGCTGTCTGGGCGGCTGGCACCGGATTTCTGCTGGGGATGATCGCTGGATTGTCGGGGACCGCGGAATTGCTGCTGGTGTCGGGCATCCGCGCCCGCGCGCCCGCCTGGACCCATTTCATCATCGCGGTCACGCTGCTGGCGGTTCTGGGTGCGAATTGGGGACACCGGCTGTCGGGCTATGAGGCGGCTGTGCTGCCTTACGGCATCATGCTGTCGGGGCTGAGCGTGCTGATGGTGATGTTCACCGGCTGGCACGGCGGCAAGCTTGTCTTTGACTATCACCTTGGCACCTCGAAAGGAAAATCCTGACCATAGGGCACCAGCAACCATTGCGGCATCACGACCCAGTCGGCGGCAGGCTTGGCCAGCACCAGACCAAGGATCATGATCGCCACGCACAAGACGCCACCCACCGCATAGGCCGGATGGGGGGGCCGGTGCGTGCCGGGCTTTTCGGCGGTCTGGACCAGCAGATGCCCGATCCATGCATGCAACGCGACCAGCAGCGCGACAAAGACCATCTTGGCGTAAAACCACGGCACGAAAACATCGCGCAAAAAGATGAGCCAGGTGCCAGCGATCACCGCCACGACCGCCGCAGGTGTCACGCAGAGCGTATAGGTCAGATGCGCCGCGCGCCGGATATGGATGTAATCATCCGCCCCGATGGCCGGTTCATGCCGCGCCAGCATGATCGGCAGGACCAGCAAGCCGCTGCACCAGATCAGCAGCGCCGCGATATGCACCCCTTTGAAGACGGGGATCAGGGGCATGATCCCGTCTAGCACGATAGATCAGCCCGCAGACGGGTCCAGCTTTGGCGCGCCATCACCATGGCAGCCACCGCATAGGGCAAACCCGCTGGCACCCACATGATCAGCCCGCCCAATTGCTGGTCCCGCAGCGGGGACATGCCCCAGTCAAAAGGCGCGATGGCATGGGCCGCATAAAGCGCGGATGGTGCAAAGGTCAGGATCGCGCCCAACAGGCCCATCTGCGCGAAATTGGCCGTGATATAGGCCAGTTGCAGCACCGGCGCCCCGTTGCGCGCAAAAGCTGTGCGCCAGAACCAGACCGCGCTGGCCAGCAGGGTGATCTGCATCAGCCAGTACACCCCGACATGTGACAGCGCGGCGTCATAGGCGGCGGGCAGATGCCAGCCCCACAGGATTGCGGTCGCCACACCAAAGGGCAGCGCCGGCCCGATTGCCACAGGCGCGCGGATGCCCCATGCCAAAAGCGGGGCCGCAACGGCCACCAGCAGGACATGATGCACGACACGCGCCGCAAACAGCGCCGAGGACAGCGCACACAGCGGCGAGACAAAGGCAAGGATCAGCACCGCGACAGCCACAAGACCCGCCGGATTGCGCCGCAACAGCCATGCCATGACCGCCAAGGCCACCAGCAGGGGCGGATCAAGGTTCCAGCTGGTCCAGAGCTGATCGGGAAGCGGCGGCGGGCCGCAGTAAATCCTGTCCATCGACACGGCTCTCCTGTTTTGCAGGGGCGGCTTTTTGCGCCCTTGCGAGCAGGAACGCCCCCGCCACGCGATTGTTCCCGCGCAGGGTCGGAACGGGGCCGGAACGGGGCGCGCATCATGGCACATGACCAAGACCGGATTGGGCCAGAGGCACCCCTGCCCTGCGCCGCCCTTCAGCTGCGCGGATCGTCGATATCGGTATCGCCGGGCGCGCATTGCGGCACCACGAACGGCATCACCGCAAGGATGGCCAGCACGACGGCGGTTGACAGGATCGCCGTCGCCTCGAGCCCCAAGCCCACGATCACGCCGATCCCCGCAGTGGCCCAGATGCTGGCCGCCGTGGTCAGCCCTTCGACCTCGTGGCGCGATCTGCGCACGATGATCGCCCCCGCGCCCAGAAACCCGATACCTTGAACAACGCCTTGCAGGACGCGCGACATATCCGTGACCGGCACGCCCGCCTGCATCGGGCCGATCACGAAAAGCGCGGCCCCGACCGCGACCAGCATATGCGTGCGCACGCCTGCACTGCGCGCCTTGCGTTCGCGGTCATAGCCCAGCACGCCACCCAGCGCCGCTGCCGTCAACAAACGCACAGTGATGATCGTGATCGTCGCGATATCCGGCAAATCCGCGAATTCGGCGATGATGGTGGACCAGATGTCCTGCAGCATGCGGTGGCCCCGTTCGGTAAGATGACAACGCAGGCTTAACCCCTGGCGCAGGTCCGGGTTCCGTGGGGACTGCCCTGCCTGTCCTAGCGGCGGCGATCCGCGGGCAGGCGCGACAGGTAATCGGGGATCAGCGTGGCGGGAATGACGCCGCGGTCTTCCAGCTGTTCAAGAATGCTGATGGTCAGATCGGCGTTGTCGATCACAGCATCCGCGATCACCGCCAGCTTTTTCAGGCTTTCGTCATCGAATGTCGCCATGTTGCGCAGGTCGCGCACAAAGATCGCGTCGCCGTCCACGGCCTGAGCGAATTCGGACCGGCGCAGATTGCCGCGGTGCCTGCGTGTCAGTGGCACATGGTGAAGCGGAGCAAAGCGCAGGAATTCGAACCCCTGCCCGTGCAGCTCCGCCGCAAGGTCACCGAAACGCGGCTCGCCCTGATAGATCGGAAACATCCGCATTTCGGTGATGACCACCAGCGCCTGTGCCAGCTTTGCACGGCCATGCGCGATGATCTGCGTTTCCGCCCCCTGCACGTCGATCTTGAGCAGGTCCACAGGCGGGATTTCTGCGATGTCGTCTAGCTTGCGGGTGTTTAGCGCGATCTCTCCCACAGGTTCGACCCATTTGCCAAAGTTAAGATAGCGGGCGCTATACTCGTTGATTTTGAAAAGGGATGCGAAACCCTGCGCGTGATAAAGGTGCAACGTTGCGGGCTCACCGTTACCAACAGCATCAGGGAAATATGTTTCCATTTCAGACTTGCCAGCGTTAAGCGCGGCCAGCGCGTCTGGCTGCGGTTCAAAGCCGAAGACTTGTGCTAGCCCCGCCTGCAACAGTGCAATATAGGGCGCGGAGCCATTGGTCAGCGGGTTTGCCCCGATATCGAGCACGGTGATCGGGTCGTGCAGCCCTAATTCTCGTGCCAGCAAAGCGAAAGGGAGCACTGGTTGCAAAAGCGTTGCTTCCGCCTGTTCCTTCGCCTCAAGCCTCGCTAGGAGCACATTGCTTTCCTCGGCATTAAGAACCGGCAGAATGCGCCGCAAACGGAATCGATTATAGTTCTTGTCGGGCGAGTAGATACGAGCAAGAACGAGGTCGAAAGGCACGGCAGGATGAAAAACGGCCGTCGTCGTATCTCCTCGCAAGATTGCCTCAAGCAGATTCGGCGGATTCGTATAGAAGTTCTTGCGTCTGAACAGATCTGGCAAAAGTTCATTGAGCGACTGGAAACTGAAATCTTCGGCATGGGCAACAGATGCGAGAACGGCCTCATCATTGAGCGTGTGCGAGACACCTTTGGCGATACTTTCACGACGCAAATCAAACATCCGAGTGATGGCGCCAGCCGAACACCGCGTGACGGGAAAATAGCATCCCACCAGTGTATCGCGGCCTAATGTTGCCAATCCCTTTGAATACTTCGGGGTTGCAGGAAACGCGCCTAACTCGGCAGCCAGCAGATCGGTTGGGTCATCTAGCATCGCCTGCACGAACTGCGCCGCTGCATCACCCGCAAAGGCAACGTCAGATTCGACCAAACACAAATGTGTCGCGTCTGGAAAATGGGGCGCGGCGACATAATACCAGACATCGCCACATAGCCAGCCCCAGTTTTCGGGAAGCCCGGTCAAGTCAAGGTCGGCCAGAACCTGATCGGTGATACTGATCTTCGCAAAACTGCCCGTGTCGGCAACCGCACGCCGTTCATCGACGACCATCACGACTTGAGCGCCCGCTTCCGACAAGGAATTGGCGACATGGCGCGCACCAACATCAAAGGCATGACACCTGACCAGAAAAACCGTTTTCATATGAAAACCTACTCGAAAACCAAACACAGACGGGCGACAGGCCCCAATAGCGACACTAGACTGCCGTGATTACAGCTTTGCGAAAACACCGCTTTCGGCAGCGAAACCCTTGATCTCGATCGGGTTGCCAGACGGATCACGGAAAAACATCGTCCATTGTTCGCCCGGCTCGCCCTTGAACCGCACCGAAGGGGCGAGGATGAAATCGGTCTGCCGGTCCTCCAGACGGCCGGCAAGCCGGGTCCAGTCATCCAGCGGCAGCACAACGCCGAAATGTGGCATCGGCACCATGTGATCGCCCACCTTGCCGGTCGGGGCATTGGCAAAGGGTTCGCCCAGATGCAGGCTCAACTGATGGCCGAAAAAGTCGAAATCGACCCAGGTGTCGGTGGACCGTCCTTCGACGGCGCCCAGCGCGCCTGTATAAAACGCGCGGGCCTCGTCCAGATCGGTGACGTGATAGGCGAAATGGAATGGCACGGGCATTGGCGGCTCCTTGGGTTCTGCACCCCCGATTTACACATTCTGTGCTGCGAAGTCCAAGCCGGAAGTGTCCTGTCGCCGCACAAGTCTTTTCGCGCGGCGCGCTGTTGTTTGCCCACCGCTTTGGCCCTACACCTTTGGCAGGCCATTCACAGGGAGAGAGATGATGACAGACGCCCCCAGCTACGGTTTCGACACATTGCAGGTTCATGCGGGCGCGCGCCCCGATCCCGCGACCGGCGCGCGGCAGGTGCCGATCTACCAGACCACCGCCTATGTGTTCCGCGATGCCGAACACGCCGCAGCACTCTTTAACCTGCAAGAGGTCGGCTATATCTATTCGCGCCTGACCAACCCCACGGTCGCGGCCTTGCAAGAACGGATCGCCACACTCGAAGGTGGCGTTGGCGGTGTGTGCTGTTCGTCGGGTCATGCGGCCCAGATCATGGCGCTGTTTCCGCTGATGGCACCCGGGCGCAATATCGTGGCGTCGAGCAGGCTTTATGGTGGCACGGTCACCCAGTTCAGCCAGACGATCAAGCGTTTCGGCTGGTCGGCCAAATTCGTCGATTTCGACGATCACGCCGCTGTTGCCGCCGCCATCGACGATGACACCCGCGCGGTGTTCTGCGAAGCCATCGCCAACCCCGGCGGGCATATCACCGATCTGGACGCGATTTCCGCGATCTCGGATGCGGCGGGCATTCCGCTGATCGTGGATAACACAAGCGCCACGCCATACCTGTGCCGCCCGATCGAACATGGCGCGACACTGGTCGTGCATTCCACGACGAAATACCTGACTGGCAATGGCACCGTGACGGGTGGCTGCATCGTCGACAGCGGCAAATTCGACTGGCGGGCCAATGACAAATTCCCGTCCCTGTCGCAGCCCGAACCCGCCTATCACGGGCTGACATTCGCGGAAACATTCGGCCCGCTGGCATTCACCTTTCACGGCATTGCCATCGGGTTGCGCGATCTGGGCATGACGATGAACCCGCAGGCCGCGCATTACACGCTGATGGGGATCGAAACGCTGTCCTTGCGGATGGACCGGCATGTGCAGAACGCGCAGACAATCGCCAAATGGCTACAGGATGATCCGCGCATTGATTATGTCACCTATGCGGGCCTTGAGAGTTCGCCCTATGCGCATCTGGTACCCAAGATCTGCCCCAAAGGCGCGGGTGCCTTGTTCACCATCGCGGTCAAGGGTGGTTATGAGGCTTGCGTCAAACTGGTCGACAGTCTGGAGATATTCAGCCATGTGGCTAACCTTGGCGATACACGCTCGCTGGTGATCCATTCGGCCAGCACCACGCACCGGCAGTTGACGCCGGACCAGCAAAAGGCCGCAGGGGCAGGCCCGAACATCGTGCGCCTGTCCATCGGGATCGAGGATGCCCGCGACCTGATCGCCGATCTGGATCAGGCGCTGGCCAAGGCTGTCGGCTGACGCCCTCGGCACAAGCCATTTACGACCTATATACCCGCCCTTGCCCTTGGCTTGGGCGGGTTTTTGCTTTAGGATTTGGGGATCTGCGCAATGGCGTTCAGATGCGGCCTTCAACCTGCTAGACGCGGTATATGACACCAGATTTCGCCCTTTCCCTTTCCCATGCAGGCATTGATCTGCTGCAACGCACCGACACCGGATGGCGGCGCGTTGGCACGGCATCGCTGTTGTCGCGCGACATCGCGGCAGACTTGGCCGATCTGCGCGCCAAAGGGCAGGCGCTGGCACCTGACGGATTTTGCACCAAGCTGGTGATCCCGATGGAGCAGGTCAAATACCTTGCACTCGACACCGCGCAGACCACGCTGGCCGATATCACGCGGGCGCTGGACGGGACCACGCCCTATGCGCTGGACGCATTGGCGATTGATTTCGAACGCAGCAACGGGCGCACCCATATTGCCGCCGTCGCCCAAGAGACCCTGCGCGAGGCCGAAGATTTCGCCGCGGCGCATGGGTTCAACCCAGTCGCCTTTGTCGCGGTGCCGGACCCTGACACTTTTGCGCAGGAAATATTCTTCGGGCCCACCACGATGGCCGCCCGCAGTCTTGGCCCCGGTGTTAGCGTGACCCGCGACAGCATGCCGGTGACGTTGATCGGCACAAGGATCAAGGCGCATCTGCTGGATGCGCAGACCCCCGTCATCGCCACGGCGGTGGCTGCGCCCCAGGCGCTGTTGCCTGACCCGATCATCGCCGAATATCACCCGCAGGCCAGCCCCGCGCCCCTGCGGATCGTTCTGTCCGACATGGCCCCCACCGCACCCCGCCATCTGGACCGGATCATCGGCGACTATCGCGCCATCACGATCCAGACCGAAGTGCCGCTGATCGCCGTGCCTGCGCCCGGATCGACGCGGCCTGTGGTGCTGGGCGGGGTCATGGCGACTGTGTCAAAGGCCGCTTTGCGCAGACCCGCCTATGCGCTGCCGGGCGCGGTTGCCGCCAGCCTTGCCGCCTTGGGCATGATCTGGTGGCTGCAATCCGGCCCTGCACCGGTGGACGCGCCCGCCACGGTGGTGGCCCAATCTGAACCCGCGCCCGCCCTGCTGGACATCGCCATCGCGCCACCGGATCAGCAGGGGCTGGCGCAAACTCTGCCAGAAGCCGACACTGCCATCGCCGCCAGCCTGCCACCACTGCCGCTGACACCGGATGCGGCCGACAGTTCCAGCCTGATGCAAGCGCCTGCAGACGGACAAGCGACACCACCCGGACAGGTATTGAGCGCGGAT
This sequence comes from Loktanella sp., assembly GCA_017542965.1. Classification (GTDB taxonomy): domain Bacteria; phylum Pseudomonadota; class Alphaproteobacteria; order Rhodobacterales; family Rhodobacteraceae; genus Yoonia. Next base: position 189,408 of record JAFWEI010000009.1, read on the forward strand.
GCAGCGCAGGCCATCTATGCCGCCACCGGCGTCTGGCAGCGCCCGCCACGTTTTGTCGATCTGCCCGCAGTAGCCGTTCTTGATAGCCTGACGCTGCCGGCCAATAGCGTGGCCTTTGCGCCTGTCACAGCCCCTCGCCTGCCCGCGATCCAGACGCTGACCAGCGATCTGAGCTTTGTGCCGCTGGCGACCCCGCCTGCGGCGGATAGGGTGTTCGACCTTGATGAAGACGGCTTTGTGCGCGCCACCGCCGAAGGCGCGCTGACCCCCGACGGTGCCATCGTTTATGCCGGACTGCCGGACCTACCGTTTCGCGCGCGGCCCGCCCCGCCAACGGATGCCGCAGCGCCCGACACCAGTGTCGCGGATAGTCTGGCCGATATCGTCGTGATCCCCGGCCCCCCGCCGGTGGTGCCGCCCCTGCGCCCTGCGACGGTCGCCGCGGCGACACCGGGCGGCGTATCGCTGGCGGGGTTGCAGCCGGGTGCCAGTGGACCGGATGCCAGCGACGATCTGGCACCGCCCGCCGGTGCGATCCGCCCAAGGGCGCGGCCCGCCTTGCCTGAGGCCGCCAATACCGCAAACGAGATCGATGCCGTTCTGGGCGGGATCGCATTGGCAACGCCGGACCCGCGCGCCACAGGCTCGGGCTTTGCGGTGGCGACATCATTACGCCCGACCAGCAGACCCACCAATTTTGACCGGGTCGTCGCCGCGGCCCGCAGCCGCCAACAGCCCGCAGCTGCAGCGCAACCAACGCCCGGTGCCATCGCGGCAGCCCCTGCACCGGCAGAACAGCCGCAGGTACAGGCCGCAGCCCCCGTCGCCCCGCAGAATTACGAACCCGTGCCGGGCGGCGTTGCCCGCGCCGCCACGCAGGACAGCGCGATCCGGCTGCGCGACATCAACCTGATCGGCGTCTACGGGCAACCCAGCGCGCGGCGCGCACTTGTCCGGCTGGGCAACGGTCAATTTGTCCGCGTGCAGGTCGGCAGTGAACTGGACGGCGGGCAAGTGACCGCCATCGGTGAAAACGCGCTGAACTATGTCAAGCGCGGCACCACCCATGCGTTGCAGATCCCGCAGGGGTAAGCAGCGTCAAGACCTGCTATTGCTTTTGCGCCTTTGAACGCCGGTCAGGCGTCGCTGACACCAGCCTCGGCGAAAGTGGCCATGCCGGAATGGCAGGCGATGGCCCCTTGCAGGATGGTGATGGCAAGCGCCGCGCCCGACCCTTCGCCCAGCCGCAGACCCAGCGACAACAGGGGCTGTTTGCCCAAGGCATCCAGCAGGGTCTGATGCGAGCCCTCAAGGCTGAGGTGACCCGCGACGGCGTGATCCAAGGCGGCGGGGTGCAGTCTGTGCAGCACGCCCGCCGCCGCCGAACAGATGAAACCGTCCAAGATCACCGGGATCCGGTGCGCCCGTGCCGCGGCCATTGCACCGGCCATCGCCGCAATCTCGCGCCCGCCAAGACAGCGCAAAGCCTCTAGCGGGTCAGTCACGTCATGCAGGGCCAGCCCCGCATCCACCGCTGCCACCTTGCGTGCAAGGCCCGCATCATCGACGCCGGTGCCACGCCCGGCCCAATCGGCACCCGTGCCGCCAAACAGCGCCGCGGCAAGGGCTGCCGCCGATGTGGTGTTGCCGATCCCCATTTCGCCGGTGACCAGCAGGTCGGCAGCGAGATCGACCGCGGTCCAGCCGGTTTGCAAGGCGCTGATCAGGTCACCTTCCGTCATCGCGGGGGCCTGGGTGAAATCGGCCGTGGGTGTGTCGAGCGACAGCGCATGCACATCCATCCGCGCGCCTGCCGCCTTGGACAACTGGTTGATCGCCGCGCCGCCATGGTCGAAATTGGCGACCATCTGCGCCGTGACCTGGGGCGGGAAGGCCGACACACCCTGCGCGCAAACGCCGTGATTGCCGGCAAAGATGATAACCTGCGGCGCGCGGATCACCGGGCGCGGATCATTGCGCCAGCCTGCATACCAGATCGCCAGATCCTCCAACCGCCCCAAGGCGCCCTGCGGTTTGGTCAACTGGCCGTTGCGGTCGGTCGCACCGGCGATGGCACTGGCGTCAGGGGCGGTCAGATCGGCAAAGATCGCGCGAAAATCGGCAAGGGTGGTGAAAGGGGCTGTCATCAGGTCCTCGTTGCGTAACATGTCCTGACTGTCTAACGATCAGGTCACAGATGAAAAGAGCCGCAAGGGGCAAACCGTTGACCAATCCCGATAATCGCCTTTTTGCCGCCATCGACCTGCCTGCCGCTTTGGGCCTTTTGACGCGGCTGCCGGTGCCGGTGGACGGGGCAGCCGCGACCGCGCGGGGCGCTGCGGCGGTCTGGGCCTATCCGCTGGCGGGCGTGGTCGTGGGCGGGTTGCAGGCGCTGGTGATGGCGGTGCTGGCGTGGCTGGGTGTGCCGGCCGCGATCACGGCGGCGCTGGTGCTGGCGCTGGCGGTCAGCATGACGGGGGCGATGCACGAGGATGGTCTGGCCGACAGCGTCGATGGTCTGTGGGGCGGCTGGGACAAGACGCGCAGGCTGGCGATCATGAAGGACAGCCATATCGGCACCTATGGCGTGATCGCGCTGGTCCTGACGCTGGTGCTGCGCTGGACGGCGCTGGGGATGATCGCGGGCGCGGGGGGCTTTGCGCTGGTGCTGGTCGTGGTTGCGGCACTCAGCCGTGCGGCGATGGTGGGCGTCATGGCTGCCCTGCCCCATGCCCGCGAGGACGGGCTGAGCCGCGCCGTCGGGCGACCTGCACCGCGTGTGGCTTGGGTCGCTGTAGGCATCGGTGCGGGGCTGGCGTTAGTGACGGGGTATCTGGGGCTGGTGATTGTGGCGGCGACGGTTGCCGTGCTCTGGGCAATGATCGCGCGGGCCAAGATCGGCGGGCAGACCGGCGATATTCTGGGCGCAACCCAGCAATGGGTCGAGGTCGGTTTGCTGATCGCGGTCGTCACGGCGCTGGATTAATCCGGCAGCGGCAACCGCTATGCCTGCGCCAGCCCCGGACAGAGTGCCAAGGCCAGCTGGCAGGCCCGCCGATCAGATCTGCTTTTCGGGCATCTGCACCCGCAGACCGTCCAACGCATCGCTGACCTTGATCTGGCAGGTCAGGCGTGATTTGACAGGGTCGGGCTTAAAGGCGAAATCGAGCATGTCATCTTCCATCGCGTCCTTGGCGGGCAGTTTGTCCACCCAGGCGTCATCGACATAGACATGGCAGGTCGAACAGGCACAGGCGCCGCCGCAATCAGCCTCGATCCCGGGAATGCCGTTGTCGCGCGCGCCTTCCATGACGGTCAGGCCATTGGCCACATCGACCACATGTTCCTTGCCGCCATGTTCGACATAAGTGATTTTCGCCATTGTCTTGCATCCCTTGTAGAATTGATCCGTTCCGCCATTCCTAAATGACCCGTTGGGCCGGTGCCAGCGCAAATCCGCCCGATGCACAAAGGGCGGCCCGTCAGGACCGCCCTTTGTCGCAAGCAATCGGCTGGTTATTCCTGATCCAGCACCAGCGCCACGAAACGGGGATCGCCGCCGCGCCGGACCAGCATCAGGATCGATGTGCGCCCTGCTTCGGTTGCAAGGTCGATTTGTGCGCGCAGCTCGTCCATCGTGCCGACCGGCTGGCGCGAGGCTTCGGTGATCACATCGCCTTCGATCAAGCCCTTGGAGGCGGCATCCGAATCAGGCGCGATAGCGGTGATGACAAGGCCCTGATCGACGTTCAGCGAAAATTGTTCCACCAGTTCGGGGCTGACAGGTTCCAGCGTCAGACCCAGCACGCTGTCGGGTTCGGCGGCTGGTGCCTCTGGTGCGGCGGCGGGAAATGCCACGGCCTCAGATGTTTCGCGCCGGCCCAGTACAACGGTCAGCTGTGCCATTTCGCCGTCGCGCAGCACCTGCACGGGGACTTCTTTGCCCACGGGCGAATTGCCGACGATGCGCACCAGTTCGCGGGTATCCGCAATCTCGACTCCGTCAAAGATCAGGATCACATCGCCTGACAGCATGCCGGATTCCTCTGCCGGTCCGGCGGGAACATCCGTCACCAGCGCGCCGCGCGGATCGTCCAGCCCGTCGATGGCCGACACCATGTCAGGTGTCACATCCTGAATCCGCACACCCAGCCAGCCACGGCGGGTTTCACCGAATTCAATCAGCTGATCGACGACATTCACCACGACACCGGAGGACATGGCAAAGCCGATCCCGATAGACCCGCCCGTGGGCGACAGGATCGCCGTGTTCACGCCGATGACCTGACCGTCCATGTTGAACAATGGCCCCCCCGAATTGCCACGGTTGATCGCGGCATCGGTCTGGATGTAATCGTCATAGGTGCCAGACAGCGCGCGGTTGCGGGCCGACACGATCCCGACAGAGACCGAAAAGCCCTGCCCCAGCGGGTTGCCCATCGCCATCACCCAGTCACCGACGCGCGCGCCTTCGGCATTGCTGTCGCCAAAGGCCACGAACGGCAGGTCGGTTGCATCCACTTTCAGCACGGCGATGTCGGTGTTGGGGTCGGTGCCGATCAATTCGGCCGGCAATTCGACACCGGAATAGAATTCGATCAGTATCTCGTCCGCGCCTTCGATGACGTGGTTATTGGTGACGATGAACCCATCGGGCGAAATCACAAAGCCCGACCCCAATGCAGACGACCGCTGCGGCCCGCCGCGGGGGCCGTTGTTGAAGAATTCCTCGAAAGGGGATCCTTCGGGGACGACACCGCGCGGCATGGTGCGTTCGGCGATCGTCGTGCTGGTCGTGATATTCACCACCGAGGGACTGACCAGTTCGGCCAGATCGGCAAAGCTGGGCGGACGGTCCTGCGCAAAGGCGGCCGCGGCCTGCATGACAAGGAACGACACTGCCAGCAGGATCGCGCTGGCGGATGCAATCAGCATGCGGCGCATCTGGGAAAGGTCTTTTTGGATAGCGACTGCCTTGGCGTTCACGGATCATCTCCTCAAGGATGGGCGGGACCATTGTCCTGCAATAATGCTAAGACCAAGTTAGAGCATCAGTGAGGCAGTACAATCCCCCTCACCGGCACGTGATGCAATGCAAAAGGCCGACCACAAGGGCCGGCCTTTGCGATGCTGCACGGGTGCAGCGGATCAGCGCAGGGCTGCTTCATCCTCGACCGGCGGCAGGCTCTGCACGGCAGCCCCTGCATCGCCATTACCGGTAGAACGCATCGATTCCGCCCCTTGGGCCGAGCGCAGGTAGTTGAAGAACTCACTTTCCGGCGACATCACCATCATCGTGTTCCCACCCTGCAAGGCCCGCTGATAGGCGGTCATCGACCGGTAGAATTCAAAGAATTCCGGGTCCGCACCAAAGGCCGTCGCAAAGATTTCGTTGCGCAAAGCGTCGGCCTCACCCTGAATGACCTGGGCTTCGCGTTCGGCTTCGGACACCAGTTCGATCACTGTCCGGTCGGCCTGTGCCTGGATCCGCTGGGCGGCTTCACGGCCACGGGCGATTTCATCGGCAGCTTCGCGTTCGCGTTCGGCCTTCATACGCTCGTAGGTGGCGTTGAGGTTGGCCTCTGGCAGGTCGGTCCGTTTCAGGCGCACGTCCAGCACCTGAAGACCCAAGGCTTGCGCTTGCGTGATGGCACCATTGCGGATGCGCAGCATCAATGCAGCCCGGTCGGTGGACAGGATGTCGTTGGACGACACCGAACCCAAAACCTCGCGCGTGCCGGCCCGCAGGATGCTGTCCAGCCGCTGGGATGCGGCTGGCAGGCCACCGGCACCGACAGCACGGCGGAATTGTTCCACATCCGAAATGCGGAACCGTGCAAAGGCATCGACGACCAGACGGCGGTCATCGGCGGGGGTGACTTCGATCGGGTCCAGATCACGGCTCAGGATACGGTCGTCGTATTTCACGACTTCCTGGATCAGCGGGATCTTGAACCCCAGACCGGGTTCTTCCTTGACGCTGACGATCTGGCCGAACTGGAGGACCAGCGCCTTTTCGCGTTCGTCCACGATGAACACCGACGACAGGGCCACGCCGATGATGACCACCAATGCGGGAATGAGAAGTGCTGTTTTCCGCATCAGTTGTTACCTCCTGTCGCAGCGGGGGCGCGCCGCATTTCGTTCAGCGGCAGATAAGGCACGACGCCTTGGCTGCCGGCAGCGTTTTCATCCATCATGATGATGTCGACATCGCCCAGAACGCCTTCGAGTGTTTCCAGATAGATCCGCTTGCGCGTCACATCGGGCGCCTGGACATATTCTGCCAGAATGGCCGAGAACCGGCTGGCCTCACCCAAGGCTTCGTTCACGACACGGGCGCGATAGCCTTCGGCCTGTTCCAGAACCTGTGCCGACTGACCGCGCGCTTCGGCGACGACGCGGTTGGCATAGGCGTCTGCCACGTTTTGCAGACGGTCGCGTTCCTGGCGGGCATCCTGCACCTGCCGGAAGGCCGCGATCACGGGCTCGGGCGGGTCGGCCTTGTCAAAGTTGACACGGATGATGTTCACACCCGAATTAAAGCTGTCGAGCGATGCCTGAATGGCTTCGCGCAGGCTGTCGGCGATTGCGCCACGGTCACGGTTCAGAATGGGTGCAAGCTGCGACTGCGAGATGATTTCACGCATCGCGGATTCCGACACAGCCGCAATCGTCTGGGGCGGATCGGCCAGGCTGAACAGGTACAGCTGCGGATCGACGATGTTCCAGACGATCTGGAAATCGATATCGACGATGTTTTCGTCGCCGGTCAGCATCAGGCCGGGATCACGCCGGGTCGCACTTTCGCCGACGTCAATCGTACGTTCGGTCGAGACGGCCAACACCTCGCGGGTGACGACGGGCCAGGGGGCAAAGTTCAAGCCGGGTTCACCCGTCTTGTAATAGCTGCCCAGAAACAATTCGACGGACCGTTCTTCGGGCCGGACCGTGTAGAAAGAGGCGAAAAGCCACAGGGCCACCAGCGCCAGAATACCAAGGCCCACGGTGCCGCGTGTCAGTTGCGGCCCTTGGCCGCCACCTTCGCCGCCCGGACCACGCGATCCGCCACGGCCGCCGCCCATCAGGACGCGCAGCTGTTCGCGGCCCTTGTTCACCAGTTCATCAATTTCGGGGATGTTGGGGCCGTCATTGCCGGGTCTGCGCCCACCACCACGATTGCGGTCGTCGTCGCCGTTCCCGCCCTTGTTGCCGCCACCGCCCCACGGGCCACCAGAATTTCCTGCCATCGTTTCCCTATTCTTCCTTTCAACTCGCCCCGCGCGCGGGGGTCTTGTTCGACATGTGTGTCCTGACGCCACAAATTCAAGCGCGACGGACAGGGTCCTTCATGGTGACCAGTTCTTCGGCCATGGTCGGATGAACCGCGACCGTGCGGTCAAAGTCCTCTTTTGTAGCACCCATCTTGATCGCAATCGCTGCCAGCTGGATCATTTCGCCCGCGTGATCTGCGACGATATGACAGCCCAGCACCTTGCGGGTTACGCTGCTGACGACCAGCTTCATCATGACACGATCCGTGCGTCCCGCAAAGGCATGGTTCATCGGCTTGAACGAGGTGCAATAAATCTCGACCGGTTCGATGTCGCGCGCGGCTTCTTCGGTCAGGCCGATGGTGCCCATTTCGGGCTGGGTAAAGATCGCCGAGGGGATCAGATCGTGATCGACCTTGGTCGGATTGCCCTTGAACACGGTTTCGACGAAAGCCATAGCTTCGCGGATCGCCACCGGCGTCAGCTGCACGCGGTCGGTCACATCACCGATCGCATAGATCGACGGCACGCCGGTCTGGCTGTAGTCATCGACGACGATTTCACCGCGACGCCCGATCTGCACGCCGGCCTCTGCCAGCCCGATGTTTTCGGTATTGGGCGCGCGGCCGGTGGCGAACATGACCTGATCAAAAATCGCCTCCTGACCATTGGTGGCCTTGACCCAGATCCCCTTGGCCGGTTTGCCGGACGGGGCCGAGACGGGCTTGCCCTGTTCGACAGGCGCGGACATGCCGTTGTCTTGCAGGTCGTCGGCGGTGGCGGCGCGCATTTCGACGATATTGGTGCCCAGATGCAGGTTCACGCCTTTTTCGCGCATCCCTTCGGCAACCAGACCGCGGGCTTCGTCGTCAAAACCGCGCAGGATCTGCGCCCCGCGATAGAATTGCGTCACCTTCACACCCAGCCCGTTCAGGATGCCCGCGAATTCCGATGCGATATAGCCCCCGCCGACGATCAGGATCGATTTTGGCAATTCATCGAGTAGGAAAATATCATTCGAGGTGATCCCCAGCGCGGCCCCCGGAATGTCGGGGACAACAGGGCGCCCGCCTGTGGCGATCAGGATATGTTTCGCCGTCACTGTCCGGCCGCTGGACAAGGCCACGGTATGCGCATCGGTGAGACTGGCGCGCGCATCGCAGATTTCGACGCCGGAATTGTCCAGCAGCTTGCGATAGATCCCTTCCAGCCGGTCAAGTTCCTTGTGCAGATGGCTGCGGAAACGCGGCCAGTCAAACGGGCCATCGGTCACATCCCAGCCATAGGCGCGGGCATCGTCGAACATTTCGGAATAGCCGGAGGCGAAGACCATCAGCTTTTTGGGCACGCAGCCGCGGATGACACAGGTGCCGCCCATGCGGAATTCCTCGGCCAAGGCCACTTTGGCACCGGTCGCTGCCGCCACGCGCGCGGCCCGCACCCCGCCCGAGCCGCCGCCGATGACGAAAAGATCATAGTCAAAGTTCATATCTGGTCCTTGGGTCGGTGCAGACGATTATTTCGCAAGGTCTGCGAACAGATTGTCATCGTCCTGCATATCGAATTGCACAACATCATTGATGTCGTTGGTGATGTCACGGATTTCAACCTTGCCGCTGCCGTGGCCCACGATCACGACATCGCAAATGTCGATAAACAAACCGTTTTCCACCACACCGGGGATCTGGTTCAGCATCATCGCCAGATGGCGCGGATTGCCGATCCTCTTGAGATGCAGATCAAGGATGAAATTGCCTTCATCCGTGACATAGGGCGCATCGCCCTGCATCCGCTGGATCACGTCGCGCCCCAGCACATCGGCGCCGATCAGCAGTTCCTCGATCAGACCGCGGGTGATCTGCATGCCAAAGGGCAGCACCTCGACCGGCAAGGGAAAGGCCCCCAGCGTCGCCACCTTCTTGGAGGCATCGGCGATCACGATCATCCGGTCGCTGGCGGTGGCCACGATCTTTTCGCGCAGATGCGCGCCGCCGCCGCCTTTGATCAGGTTCAGGTCCGCGTCATATTCATCGGTCCCGTCGATGGTCAGGTCCAGCCATTTGGCCTGATCAAGGGTGATGATCTCGATCCCCGCCTCGCGCGCCAGTTCGGCAGTGCGGTTGGAGGTCGGCACGCCCTTGATCTGCAAACCGTGATCGCGCACCAATTCGCCCAGGCATTGCACCAGCCACGCGGCGGTGGACCCGGTTCCCAGACCGACCTTCATGCCCGACTGGACATACTCTGTCGCCTGTTTGGCGGCAACGAATTTGGCAATATCCATGGGGGACAAGTCGATGGTCATGCGCGGGTCTCCGGTTTTGTTGCGCTGCTTATAGGCAGTTTGCCCACAAGGTGCGAGACCCAAATGCCCCGCTGACGCAACCCGCAGGGCGGCTGTCGCTTTTGTGGGATGGCCTGCGCGGCAAAGCCGTTAGCAAGAGCAGGCACCAGTAAGGACGCAGCCATGTTCCTGTCCGTCTTCGATATGTTCAAGGTCGGTATCGGCCCGTCATCATCCCATACAATCGGCCCGATGGTCGCCGCGGCGCGGTTTCTGGACCATCTGCGCGCCCTGCCCTTTGCGGTGGCGGGGCTGCGCGCGTCCTTGCATGGATCGCTGGCCTTTACCGGCATCGGCCATGCGACCGACCGCGCGGTGATCCTTGGGCTGGCCGGCCTGCGCGCGGATGATTACGACGCGGCACGCGCCGAGGCAGAGCTGGCCCGCATCAAGGCAGAGCGCACCATCGCGCCCGAGGGTCTGGGCCTGCTGAGGTTCGATCCGTCAGCCGATCTGTTGTTCGATTACGGCCCTGCCCTGCCCGGCCATGCCAACGGGCTGGTCCTGTCAGGCACCGATGCACAGGGCGATGTCATTACGCAGGTGACCTATTATTCCATCGGCGGCGGTTTTGTTCTGACAGCCGACGAACTGGCCGCAGGGCGCGACAGCGACACCGGCCCCGCCGTCCCCTATCCGTTCCGCACCGCGGCCGAGATGTTGCAGATGGCGCAAGCAAGCGGCAAGAGCATCGCCGCGATGAAACGCGCCAACGAATTGACGCGCATGTCCGCCGCCGATCTGGACCGTGGCCTCGCGCGGATCTGGCAGGTGATGACTGCCTGTATCGACCGCGGGCTGGCAACCGACGGCATCCTGCCCGGGGGATTGTTCGTGCGCAGGCGGGCCAAGGGGATCTATACCGCGCTTATGGCCGAACGCGGGCTGAACATGACCGCACCCCATACGATCAACGATTACATGTCCACCTATGCCATGGCCGTGAACGAGGAAAACGCCGCCGGTGGGCAGGTCGTGACCGCGCCGACCAATGGCGCTGCCGGTGTTGTCCCTGCGACGATCCGCTATTGGCAGGACCATGTGCCGGGGGCAGCGCCGTCCCGCGTGGGGGATTTCCTGCTGACGGCGGCGGCAGTGGGCGGGTTGATCAAGACCAATGCCTCGATCTCGGGCGCGGAATGCGGCTGTCAGGCCGAGGTGGGCAGTGCCGCCGCCATGGCCGCCGCAGGGCTGGCCGCCGTGCTGGGCGGCACGCCCGAACAGGTGGAAAATGCCGCCGAAATCGCGCTTGAACATCACCTTGGGATGACCTGCGATCCGGTCAGGGGGTTGGTGCAGGTGCCCTGCATCGAACGCAACGGGCTGGGTGCTATCAAGGCGGTGTCGGCGGCGTCACTGGCGCTGCGCGGCGATGGCCAGCATCTGGTCGCACTCGATGTCGCGATCGAGACGATGCGCCAGACAGGCGCCGACATGTCCGAGAAATACAAGGAAACGGCATTGGGTGGGCTGGCCGTGAATGTCCCCAATTGCTAGCAATTGCGGAGGCGCGCCGCGCGGGGATATTTGGGCTCGGAAGATGATGTCTTTCTGCGCCTGATGCTGGCTGGACTGCGGCGGCGTTACCTTAACCCGCGCGCCGCGGCCACGGCCGCGCCCAGACAGGCCTGCGGCAGCGTGACCAGCAGCGGGCCTTGCGCGCTGATCCGCACCGCCCCCCCCGTCGCCATGTTCGACGCGCTGTTGCGCCCCGCCGGATGCAGCGCCCAGTCGGTGAAAGGCCAGGCCAGCCCCGCCGCCGATGCGCGCACATCCCCCAGCGGCATCAGCGACACCCGCGTGCCTGCGGGCAGGTCCAGCAGGCTGTCGCCCTGTGGTGCCAGATAGGACACGTCGTCCGCATCCACCAGAAACACGCCCCTGTCAGGCATCCGCGCCATCACGTTCAGCACCGACAGCGCGTGGTCCATCCGCCCGCCGGTAAAGCCCAGCGCGATGACAAAGGGCGCGGTCACGCGGGTCAGCGCCTTTTCGAAATCGGTCGTGTCCTGTTCGGGGATATGCCAAAGGCAACCGGCAAAGGCGGCACGGGCCTGCGCCGACAGACTGTCCAGATCGCCGATCACCGCCATCGGGGCAATCGCGCCTGCCAGCAGGTGATCCGCCCCGCCATCAACCCCGACAAAGCCTGCCACATAAGGCGCAACCATGGCAAAGACCGCATCCGTCACCGCCGCGCCGCCGACAAGGCAGATCGCGCTGGTGCTGGAAACAATACTTGGATGCATCATGTTATTTGCCCCAATTCACAAACATTCCCCAAAACGGTCACATTGTCATCCCGAATGCCGGACCAAGCTTGGCATGGCAACCTTTCTGCCCGATTCCGCCGGATTGCGGCAGACCAATGACGAAAGACAGCAGCCATGACCGATAAGACACAGATCCTTGATGTGACCTATGGCACGTTCTGCTGCCGTCTTGAAGGTTTCGACGACAGTGTTGCAACGCTGAAACAGATCGTGGACTATTTCCATGATCTTGCCGGTCATGCGCAGTTTCTGGACACCGTCCAGCTGACACCTGATCTGGATAAGCTGGCGCGGTTGGCGCAGGCACCATCGGGTGGCGAGGTGGAGGCCGAGGTGTCAGGTGGCACGCTGCGCCTGCGCCTGCGCGACAGGCCCGCACCAACCGTGGATGAAGACCCCGCAGATCATGCGCTGGATGATGAAAGCGTTGCCGCCAGGCTGGACCGGGTCCGCAGCGTCGTTGGCCGCGGTCATATGACCGAAACGACCAGCCGCGCGACCGAAGACCTTGGCGACGCAGACAGAATCGCGCCGCAGGGCGGGGTCAACCCGCTGGCCCACCGTCTGGCCGCATTGGCCAGGCGCAATGCCGACCGCGCCGCGATCGAGGCGGGTGTTGCCCCCCTGCAAGACGCGCCCGCGATCAGGGACGAGGCCGACAAAAGCGATGCGCGCTCTGACACGGTCACGGGCCGCCCACGCGAGGATGATCAACATGACGAAAGTTTGCATCTGGCCAATCTGGTGGCGGATGACGGGCTTGACCTGCAAGCCGAAGTGGCCGAAATCGAGCGCGTGATCGAGGATCGCAACAAACGGCACGCCTTGTCGCATAACGCCGATGATGCCATCAGCCGGATCCTGTCGCATACCGACGCCGCGCTGAACCAGCCCGAACACCGCCGCCAGCAGGACGCCTTTGCACAGCTCAAGGCCGCCGTGGCCGCGACCGAGGCCGCGCGCCAGCTGGGTGACGATGGCAGCCCCCAACGCCGCCCGAGCGAGGCCTATCGCCATGATCTGGATGAATTCGAGGCGGAAGACGCCCCCAAACCGGCCGATCCGGTTGCCGATGCCGCCAAACCCGCAGTCGCACCGGTCAGCCCGCCCGCCAGCGCACAGCGGTCCCCGACGCCGCTGCGGCTGGTCGCGTCCCAGCGCGCGGACCTGCCCGCAGATCCGGCATCCCAGCGCCTGCGCCAGATCGCGGCCAGGGCGACGGATGCGGGGCCACGCCTGATCGGCTTTGCCGAATTCGCGGCTGATTATGCCGCAACCAGCCTTGAAGACCTGATCGAAGCCGCTGCTGGCTATGTCACCTTTTTGCTGGACGAAGACGATTTCTCGCGGCCGCAGGTGATGAAACTGGTCCAAAGCCTGACCCAGACCGAGATTTCACGCGAAGACGGGTTGCGCTGTTTCGGGCGGCTGTTGCGCCAGAACCGGATCATCAAGCTGGACAATGGCCGTTTTCAGGTGGCAGGCGACACACGGTTCCGCCCCGATGACATGACCGCACGCGGCTGACAAAGGCAAAAGGCGGGGCTGCCCCCGCCTGTGTCATTTCTGGTCTGGCGCGTCGGGGTCGGATTGGCCGATCCCCTTGAACACCCATTTCAGCGGGAACACCCAGGCGATCCCCAGCACGACATAGATCAGGAATTCAATCGCCATGGGAAACCTGCTTGCCTCGGACATGATGGTGACGGCCAGCACGATATAGGCGGGCAGGCCCACGACCAGCACGAACAGGGACAGGCGTTTGCGGTTCTTGTAGGTCATGATCCTCAATCAGCGAAAGGGTCGGTCACAAGGATTGTATCCTCGCGCTCTGGTGAGGTGGAAACTAGGGCGACGGGGCAATCGATCAACTCTTCGATGCGGCGGACGTATTTGATCGCCTGTGCAGGCAGATCGGCCCAGGACCGCGCGCCCATGGTGGATTGCGACCAGCCTTCGATTTCCTCGTAGATCGGGGTGCAGCGCGCCTGCTGGTCGGCGGCGGTCGGCAGGTAGTCCAGCCGTTCGCCATCCAGATCATAGCCCACACAGATTTTCAGCACCTCGAACCCGTCCAGCACATCCAGCTTGGTCAGCGCGATCCCGTTGATCCCCGATGTCGCACAGGTCTGGCGCAGCAGGCAGGCATCAAACCAGCCGCAGCGGCGTTTGCGCCCTGTGACGGTGCCGAATTCATGGCCGCGCTGGCCCAGCCGTTCGCCATCGGCGTCATGCAATTCGGTCGGGAACGGCCCTTCGCCGACGCGGGTAGTATAGGCTTTGACGATGCCCAGCACGAAATCAATCGCGCCCGGCCCCATGCCGACGCCTGTCGCCGCCTGCCCTGCGATCACGTTGGACGATGTGACATAGGGATAGGTGCCAAAGTCGATATCGAGCAACGCGCCCTGCGCGCCTTCGAACAAGATGCGCTTGCCCGCCTTGCGCTGTTCGTTCAGCACCTTCCAGACAGGGGCGGCATAGGGCAGCACCTGCGGTGCGATGGCGCGCAGATCGGCCAGCAGCGCCGCGCGGTCGATCGGGTCCAGCCCCAGACCACGGCGCAAGGCATCATGATGCGCCAGCGCGCGGTCCAGCCGCAGTTCCAGCGTGGCATCATCGGCCAGATCAGCGACGCGGATCACGCGGCGGCCGACCTTGTCCTCATAACACGGGCCGATGCCGCGCCCTGTCGTGCCGATTTTCGCCATGCCGACCGCCGCTTCGCGGGCGCGGTCCAATTCGCCGTGAAACGGCAGGATCAGCGGGGTATTTTCCGCCACCATCAATGTGTCCGGTGTGATCGTCACACCCTGATCGCGCAGAATGCCGATTTCCTTGATCAGATGCCAAGGGTCCAGCACCACGCCATTGCCGATCACGCTCAGCTTGCCGCCGCGCACGATCCCCGAGGGCAGCAGCGACAGTTTATAAACCTTGCCGTCAATGACCAGCGTATGGCCCGCATTATGCCCGCCCTGAAAGCGCGCGATGATATCGGCGCGTTCGGACAGCCAGTCCACGATCTTGCCTTTGCCTTCATCGCCCCACTGGGCACCGACGACCACCACATTTGCCATAAAACTGTCCTTTGCTGACCCGATGCCCCCTATAGCGATGCGCGCGCAGGCGCGAAACCGGAAAGTTGCGCCATGCCGGTGGCAGCACCCGCCCGCATCATCGCTCGAAAAGACAACAGGGGTTGCGGGGCGCGCTGTCTGCTTTTAGATACGCGCCAGTGCGCAAGCCCCGAAAGGCAAGAAATGGAAAACGTCGTCCTTATCATCCACCTGATCCTGGCGCTCAGCCTGATCGGGACCGTTCTGTTGCAGCGGTCCGAAGGTGGCGGTTTGGGTATGGGCGGCGGTGGCGGCACGGCGAACAGCCGGCCCCCCGCATCTGCGATCAGCAAGTTCACATGGATGCTGGCGGCGGCATTCATCGCCACATCGATCACCCTGACGCTGATCGCTGCGGGCAATACGGCGGGATCATCGGTTGCGGACCGCGTTGGCGGGATCAACCTGAACCAGAATGACGTGACGGTGCCGGACCTTGGCGACAGCCTGTTGCCCCCCTCTCCCGCCGAAGAGCCGTTGCTGCCTGCGGGCGACTGACCACAACTGATTGCCGATCTGCAACGGTCGGCAACATGATCTTGCGTCACGAGGTTGCGCTTCTGCACCGAATCCACTATGGGTCAAATCCCGTGATGATGCGATTTTAACGGGTCGCTTTCCCACTTATTCTGGACTTTTCACGGGGGCAGCCGCCTATGGCACGTTATATTTTCATCACTGGTGGCGTTGTGTCTTCTTTGGGCAAGGGGCTGGCCTCGGCGGCCCTTGGGGCCTTGTTGCAGGCGCGCGGGTTTTCGGTGCGGCTGCGCAAGCTTGACCCTTATCTGAACGTCGATCCTGGCACGATGTCACCGTTTGAACATGGCGAGGTTTTCGTCACCGATGACGGGGCGGAAACCGATCTGGACCTTGGGCATTACGAACGCTTTACCGGCGTGCCAGCCCGGCAGACGGATTCGGTCAGTTCCGGGCGCATCTATTCCACCGTTCTGGAAAAGGAACGGCGCGGCGATTATCTGGGCAAGACCATTCAGGTCGTCCCCCATGTCACCAACGAGATCAAGGAATTCCTGAAAATTGGCGAAGACGAGGTCGATTTCATGCTGTGCGAAATCGGCGGCACCGTCGGCGATATCGAAGGCCTCCCGTTTTTCGAGGCGATCCGCCAGTTCGCCCATGACAAGAAACGCGGCCAGTGCATTTTCATGCATCTGACCCTGCTGCCCTATCTGGCCGCCAGCGGTGAATTGAAAACCAAGCCGACCCAGCACAGCGTCAAGGAATTGCAATCCATCGGGATCGCCCCCGATATCCTTGTCTGCCGGTCGGAGCATCCGATCCCCGAAAAGGAACGCGAAAAGATCGCGCTGTTCTGCAACGTCCGCAAGGAATCGGTCGTCGCAGCCTATGATCTGAAATCCATCTACGAGGCCCCATTGGCCTATCACGAACAGGGGCTGGATCAGGCGGTGCTGGATGCATTCGACATCTCGCCCGCGCCCGCGCCCAACCTTGCGATGTGGCATGATGTCTATGACCGCATCCACAACCCCGAAGGCCATGTGAAAGTCGCCATCGTCGGCAAATACACCCAGCTTGAGGATGCCTATAAATCCATCGCAGAGGCGCTGACCCATGGCGGCATGGCCAACCGGGTGAAGGTCAAGATCGAATGGGTTGATGCGGAACTCTTCGACCGCGAAGACGCCGCCCCCTATCTGGAAGGCTATCACGCCATTCTGGTCCCCGGCGGGTTCGGCGAACGCGGCACCGAGGGCAAGATCAAGGCCGCGCAATTCGCGCGCGAAAAGAAGATACCCTATCTGGGCATCTGTCTGGGCATGCAGATGGCCGTGATCGAGGCGGCGCGCAACGTGGCAGGGCTGGCCAAGGCGGGGTCAGAAGAATTCGACCACGAGGCCGGCGGCAAACGGTTCGAGCCCGTGGTCTATCACCTCAAGGAATGGGTGCAGGGCAACCACACCGTCGCGCGCAAGGCCGATGACGACAAGGGCGGCACGATGCGTCTGGGGGCCTATACCGCCAGCCTCACGCCCGGATCAAAGGTCGCAGATGTTTATGGCAGCACCACGATCGAGGAACGGCATCGGCACCGCTACGAGGTGGACACCAAATACCGCGAGACGCTGGAAAGCGCGGGCCTGCTGTTTTCGGGCATGTCGCCCGATGGCAAGCTGCCCGAGATCGTGGAATGGCAGGATCACCCCTGGTTCATCGGTGTGCAGTTCCACCCCGAGCTGAAATCGAAACCCTTTGCGCCCCACCCGCTGTTCGCCGATTTCGTGCGCGCCGCGGTCGAGATGTCGCGTCTGGTCTGACCACGCGGGTGGGCGGGGCTGCAATATTTTGTCGAAATATTTCGACCCCGAACCAACCCCGCCCGATCAAAACCCGAACGCCACCTTGCGTGTGACCATGACCCCGACGATTGTCTGGTCCTTATCCTGAACAATCGGGCTGTCGGCGGCATCGCCCTGCAAGGTGTCAAATCGGACCGTGCCCACCACGCCCCAGTCAGGCGTGACCTGATAAACCGCCTCGGCCTTGATGCCCGTGCTGATCAGACCGGCATTTGCGTCATAGGCGGAAATACCGCTGGCCAAGCTTTCTGCCGCTGTCACGCCGAAATATGTCTGCGCATATTCCGTGTCGCCCCACAGCATCCGCGGTCCAAGGCGCAGCGTCCAGGCATCGGCCGGGCGGTACGTGAAATCACCCCCCGCTTCCGCGACAAAGGCCTGGTGTCCGATGACGCCATAGCGCAGGTTCCCGAAAAGATCGAAAGGCCCGGCAGTATAGCGCAGCCCGCCGCCCAGTTCGAACGCGGCATCCACATCGGCCATCCCGGCCAGCGCCACATGATCCGACGAATCCCGCATGGGCATAAACCGCAGTGACCCGCCAAAGCCGAGCCCCTGTTTTGTCCCCGCACCAAAAGTGACGCCTGCATAGGACAGTGCATCCAGCGCAAAATGGCCCGACGGTCCGGTCTCCGTGTCCGCCGCCCCGAAATAGGCGGGTTTGGATTCTGCGCCAAGCCCAAGGGTCACACTGATTTCATTGCCGCCCTGAGCAAAGCCCAAGGTCGGACAGCACAGGGCCATGATCAATAATCCACGCATTTTTTACCTTTCGTCGCACGTTGGTCCATTGTTAGCGAGCAGCGGCCAAAGGGCAAGCGACTTGACACTGCGATTGCCCTGCCATCGCGGTCTGCGCGTCGCCGGTTTTGGCGCATGACCGCGTCATGATCCGATCAACGCCGCGCTGCGGTGCAGGCCACAAGGTGATGACGCACTTGGCACCACCCGCCAGCCGCGCTAGGCCAGCAAGACCTGAATGATCGAAAGCTGTCCCCATGCTGTCCTATCAACACGGCTATCACGCCGGAAACCTCGCGGATGTGCACAAGCACAGCTTGCTGGCATGGATGCTGGCCTATCTGACGCAAAAAGACAAACCCCTGTCCTATCTGGAAACCCATGCCGGACGCGGGCTTTATGATCTGACCGATGCCGCCGCCCTCAAGACCGGAGAGGCCGCCAAGGGCATCACCATCGCCGCCGACTGGTTTGCGCCAGATCATCCTTACCGCGCCGTGCTGGGACAGATCAGGGCGAAATATGGCGCAAACGCCTATCCCGGCTCGCCGCTCGTTGCCGCAGAAATGCTGCGCCCGGTTGACAGCATCCATCTGGCCGAACTGCACCCGCAGGAATATGCGGCGCTGGCCGCCAATATGGCCCCCTACGGCGGCGTGTTCCGCCAACGCGACGGGTTCGAGATGGCGCTGTCGCTCTGCCCGCCCGATCCGCGTCGCGGGCTGATGCTGGTCGATCCCAGTTTCGAGGTCAAAACGGATTACGACACGATCCCGCCCTTGCTGGCCAAGGTGCATCGCAAATGGGGCGTGGGGGTTCTGGTGCTGTGGTATCCGGTCCTGACCGATGGCCCGCACCGCCCGATGCTGCGCGCCTTGCAGGATGCTTTCCCCGAGGGATTGCGCCACGAAGTCAGCTTTCCCCCCGCCCGTGACGGGCACCGGATGGTTGGCTCTGGCCTGTTCGTGGTGAACCCGCCTTACGGGTTGCAGGACGAAGGCGCGCGCCTGTCAGCGATGTTCCAACAGCACGTGATGCAGAATTGATGTTTGTTCCGGCGCGAAAATCCCCTATGTCGGGCATATGTTTGCAGACCTGATCCGGCGCATGACCGCCCCCGCCCCACAGCCCCTGTCCGACCCCGATGCGCGCTTGGCGCTTGGCGCGCTTCTGGTGCGCATCGCGCGCACGGATGGCAGTTACGATCCGTCCGAAAAGGCCCAGATCGACCGGACCCTGATGTCACGCTACGCCCTGACCGAGGCAGAGGCCGCAACCCTGCGCGCCGATTGCGAGGTGCTGGAATCAGAGGCCCCCGATACCGTCCGTTTCACCCGCGCGATCAAGGAAGCCGTTGTCTATGACCAGCGCCTGTCGGTGATCGAGGCTTTGTGGCGGGTCGTCATGGCCGACGGCGTACGCGACGAACACGAAGACAGCATGATGCGGATGACAGCGTCCTTGCTGGGCATCACCGATCAGGACAGCAATGCGGCACGGTTGCGCGTCACGCCGTCATGATCGCCAGCCTGCCGATGTATCTGCGCCCCGCCAACAGGGCGGCGCATCATGCGCTATGGGCCTTGATCCGTGATCAATTGCGCCAGCGCGATATACCGGCACCTGACGCTTTGGACGAGGCGATCGATTTCGAGGCCAGCTGGGCGCATCCCGATCTGGTGCTGGGGCAGATCTGCAATCTGCCCTACCGCGCGCAGTTCCGTGACCGTGTGACACGGGTTGCCGCGATGGATTACGATCTGCCGGGCTGTGCGCCGGGCTATTACAATTCGGTTTTCATCGTGCATCGCGACAGCCACCTCTCCGATCTGCGTCATTTGCGCGGGCGTCGGATGGCCGCCAGCGCCCTGTTGTCGCAATCGGGCTATGGCGCAGCCCAGCAATGGGCGGCGGATCAGGGGTTTGTGTTTGCCAGCCCGCTGATCACCGGCAGCCATGCCGCCAGCATCAAGGCCGTGGCGACAGGGGCCGCCGATTTTGCCAGTATCGACGCGCAGACATGGTGGATGGCGCAGCAGGACGATCCGCTGACCGGACAGGTCAAGGTCATCGGCACGACACCCGCCAGCCCCTGCATGACGCTGATCACCCGCAAAGGGCAGAACCCCGCGCCCTATCTGGCCGCTGTCACTGACGCCATTGCAGCCTTGCCCGAAACACACCGCCAGATGCTGGGGCTGCGCGGCGTTGTGGCGCTGCCGCCTGCGGCCTATGACATCGCTTTGCCGCCTGATCCGTAGGCATCTGCCTTGTGACCTATGGTCAACTGTCACCAAACCGTTGCAAACGGCGCGAAAAACGGGCCTAATTGTGGCGGAGTCAGAAAAGAAGCCTGCCAGAAAAGAAGCCCGAGCGTGACCAACAGCGTCCCTGTGATCGAAATCCGCGACCTGCATAAATCCTATGGGTCGCTCGAAGTGTTGAAGGGCGTCGATATCACCGCGCCCGCAGGCCATGTCGTGTCGCTGATCGGATCGTCGGGATCGGGCAAATCCACCTTGCTGCGCTGCGCAAACCTGCTGGAGGACAGCCAGCAAGGCGATGTGATCTTTTGTGGCGAGGCCGTGACCTGGAAAGGCACCGGGCTGCAACGGCGTCCAGGCGATCACGCGCAGATGATCCGCATCCGCACCAATCTGTCGATGGTGTTCCAGCAGTTCAATCTCTGGGCGCATATGACGATTCTGCAAAACGTGATGGAAGCCCCTGTCACCGTCCTGAAACGCCCCAAGGCCGAGGTCGAGGCATCGGCGCGCGCCTATCTGGACAAGGTCGGCATCGGTGAAAAGTGGAATGCCTATCCGGCCCAATTATCCGGTGGCCAGCAGCAGCGCGCGGCCATCGCGCGCGCGTTGTGCATGGAACCCAAGGCGCTGTTGTTCGACGAACCGACCAGCGCGCTGGACCCCGAACTGGAACAAGAGGTGATCCGCGTGATCAAGGATCTGGCCGCCGAAGGGCGCACCATGATCATCGTCACGCATGACATGCGTCTGGCGGCGGATGTCAGCGATCATGTCGTGTTCCTGCATCAGGGCCGCATCGAAGAACAAGGTGCGCCCGCCGCGCTTTTTGCAAATCCGACAACGGAAAGACTGCGCGGATTTCTGTCCGCAAAAGTCGCTTAATCATCAACGGGAGAAGTATGATGAACAAACTGATCGTGACAACTGCAACCATGGCCCTGCTGGGCGGCATGGCGATGGCGCAAGACGTGGTGCGCCTTGGCACCGAGGGCGCCTATCCTCCGTACAACTTCATCAACGACGCCGGTGAAGTGGACGGGTTCGAGCGTGAACTGGGCGACGAGCTGTGCGCGCGCGCCGAACTGACCTGCACATGGGTCACCAACGACTGGGACAGCATCATTCCGAACCTCGTGTCCGGAAACTATGACGCGATCATCGCCGGCATGTCGATCACCGAGGAACGCAAGGAAGTCATCGACTTTTCAGACCCTTACACACAGCCGGACCCATCCGCGTTTCTGGCCATGGGCGATGTTGATTTTGCAAACGCCGTGATTGCGGCGCAATCCGGTACCATTCAGGCCAGCTATGTCACCGGCATGGCCGGTGCGACACTGCTGGAATTCGCGACACCGGATGAAACCATTTCAGCCGTGCGCAACGGCGAGGCGGATGCGGTTCTGGCCGACAAGGCCTTTCTTGAACCCATCGATTCCGAAGGCGGCGATCTGTCCTTTGTCGGTGACGATGTGCTGATCGGTGGTGGCATCGGTCTGGGCGTGCGCCAGTCGGATACCGACCTGCGTGACACATTCAGCGCCGCGATCCAGTCGATGAAGGATGACGGCAGCCTGAACGCGCTGATCACCAAGTGGCTGCCCGGTTCGGCCACGTTCTAAGCGCAAGGCGCCCCGGCCACCGTGCCGGGGCCTCACCCCCAGCCTGTCCCATTTCCCTTGATCATGCGGTCCCGCCATTTTCAGCTTTTGTTCAGATCCCGCGACCCTTGAACGCCTGCAATGGTTTGCCTGCTACCTCACGACCGGCAAGCATATGCAGCTCTATTACGCTGTCTGGACGGTGCTTTTGTTGCTGGCGCTGACCGCGCCCGCCGCACTCGCCTTTGGCTTTGCCGGTGCGGCCGCCGCGCGCAGTGCCGTGGCCCCGCTGCGCTGGGTCGGCAAGACCTATATCGCCGTGGTGCGCGGCGTGCCAGATATCGCGTTTTTCCTGTTCTTCGTGATCGCGCTGGACCAGTTGCTGGAATATATCCTGCACCGGATCAAATGCCCCGATTGGGAACAGGCCGTCTGGCAAGGCAATGATTTCGTCGTCTGTCAGGCCGCGAAACTGCCCTTGGGCAATGCGCCGCAATGGGTGCATGACACCTATGCCTTTGCGGTCGCGGCTTTTACCTTTGCCATCGTGTTCGGCGCTTTTGCCGCCAATGTCCTTTATGGCGCGATGCGCGCCGTGCCGCGCGGCCAGTTGGAAACCGCCGAAGCCTATGGCATGAGCCAGCGCCAGACCTTCTGGCGGGTGCTGGTGCCGCAGATGTGGGTCTATGCCCTGCCCGGCCTGTCGAACCTGTGGATGGTGCTGATCAAGGCCACGCCGCTGTTGTTCCTGCTGGGGATTCAAGACATCGTCTATTGGGCGCGCGAATTGGGCGGTGCGGCACAGCCCCGCTTTACCGATTACCCGCATGCTGACTGGCGGCAATGGTATTTCCTTGCGCTGCTGGTGTTTTATCTGTGCTTCACCAAACTGTCCGAGATCGTGCTGGACCGGATCATGGCGCGGCTGACATTCGGGCAGGCCACCGCCGCAGGCGAAGCCCAGCGCAAGGCCGCGACATGAGCTGTTGGGAAACAATCCTTGATTACGCCCTGCGCAGTCAGGGTATCGGCGAACGGCTGTTGCCGCAGCGTGATTTCACATTGTGCCAGCAATTCACGCTGATCGGGTCGGGCATGATCTGGAATATCTATTTCGGTCTGGTCGCCCTTTGCACGGGGTTCTTCCTTGCCACCGCCGTGGCCCTTGGCAAGGCGTCGCGCAACAGGATGATCCACAAGGCATCGGCTTGGTTCATCTTTTTGTTCCGTGGCTCGCCCTTGTTCATCCAGTTCTTTTTTGCCTATTTCCTGTTTCTCAGCCTCAAGAATGTGTCGCCGTTCTTTGACCCGTTCACATCTGCCTGGGCCGGCGCGCTGGTCGTGTTGTTTCTGAACACCGCCGCCTATTCGGGCGAGATTTTCCATGGCGCGCTGCAATCCATCCCCAAGGGCGACCTAGAGGCCGCCGACGCCTACGGCCTGTCGGGCTGGGCGCGGTTCCGGCGGATCACCTTTCCCACGATGCTGCGCCTTGGCTGGCCCGCCTATACGAACGAGGCGATATTTTTGTTCCACGCCACGACGCTGGTGTTCTTTTCAGGCTTTCCCGCGATCCAGCAAAAAGGTGATGCGCTGTATTACGCGCGCTATTTCGCGGACAAGACGTTCAACCCTTTTATCCCCTATCCGATACTTGCGGGCTACTTCATCGCGCTGACTTTGGTTGTTATTGGCGTTTTCGGGCTGGTCAACGGCCGGTTGAACCGCCATCTTCCGCAAAACATGCGCGCAAAGCTGCGTTTCAAACCACAGGTAATCAGATGAGCTGGATCGACGACCGCCCCGAGGTCCGCAACGTGCGTTGCGGGGCCGCAGACCTGAACGGTCAGGCAAGAGGCAAGCGGGTGCCGCGCAAATTTGCCGCCAAGCTGGAAGAAGAAGGCACGCGGTTCCCGTTTTCCATCCTCAACCTTGATATCTGGGGCGAGGATGTCGAGGACAGCCCGCTGGTGTTCGAAGCAGGCGATCCCGATGGCGTGCTGATGCCGACCGAACGTGGCTATGTCCCGATGCCGTGGCTGAACAGCCCGTCTGCCCTGCTGCCGATGTGGATGTTCCACGAAGACGGCACCCCCTTTGCCGGTGATCCACGGCAGGCCTTGGCGCGGGTGGTGGAAAAATACCATGCGCGCGGGCTGACGCCTGTGGTCGCCACCGAAATGGAATTCTATCTGGTCGATGACAGCGGCGACGGTATCCGCCAGCCCCGGTCACCACGGTCCGGCAAACGCCGTCCGGGTGCGGAAATCCTGTCTTTGCGCGCGCTGGATGCGTTCGATATGTTTTTCAACGACCTTTACGACGCTTGCGATGCGATGAACATTCCCGCCGAAGCCGCCATTTCCGAAGTCGGCATGGGCCAGTTCGAGATCAACCTTGAACATGTCCCCGATGCGCTGAAAGCCGCGGATGATGCGTGGCTGTTCAAGATGCTGGTGCGCGGTCTGGCCCGCAACCACGGGATGGCGGCCAGTTTCATGGCCAAACCTTACGAAGAATACGCAGGCTCCGGGCTGCATACGCATTTTTCGGTCGTGGACGCGGACGGAAACAACCTGATGGCCAATGACACATTCGAAGGCACGCGGCTGTTGCACAATGCCATTGCCGGTTGTCTCAAAGGCATTCCCGATCTGGCGCTGATCTTTGCGCCGCATGGCAATTCCTATGAACGGCTGGTGCCGGAAAGCCACGCGCCAACGGGCGTCTGCTGGGCCTATGACAACCGCACCGCATCCGTGCGGGTGCCGGGCGGCAGTTTCAAGGCGCGCCGCGTCGAACACCGCGTGGCGGGCGGCGATGTAAACCCGTACCTGTTTCTGGCCGCTGTGCTGGGGTCGGCGCTGATCGGGATCGAGGATGATCTGACCCCGCCACCGCCAATTTCGGGCAATGCCTATGAGCAAGAGATGTTGCAGATCCCCGACACATGGGCCGCCGCGATTGATGCGTTCGAGAATAGCCGGATCGCGCGGCGCATTTTCGACGACACGCTGGTGGACAATTTTGTGATGACCAAGCGGCAAGAGCTGCATTATTTTGCAGAACTGAGCGAAGAACAGCAGTTAGAGCTGTACCTCGACACGGTCTGACGCCTCCGCGCTTGCGGCGCTATCACTGGCGGGTTAGCTTGGCGTCGCAACCCAACACATGGTGAAAATATGAAAATCGGCATCCTGCAAACAGGGCACGCGCCGGACGAATTGCGCCCGACCACTGGCGATTTCAGCGATCTGTTCCAAGGTCTGCTGGGCGGTCACGGGTTCGCATTCACCGTCTACAACGTCGTGGACATGGACTTTCCCGCGGCAATCACCGATTGCAACGGCTGGCTGATCACCGGGTCCAAACATGGCGCTTACGAGGATCACCCGTTCATTCCCCCGCTCGAGGCGATGATCCGCGAAATCTATGCCGCTGACATTCCGCTGGTCGGGGTCTGCTTTGGTCACCAGATCATCGCGCAGGCGCTGGGTGGCAGGGTCACGAAATTCGATGGCGGCTGGTCGGTGGGGCGGCAAATCTATCAGATCAACGGCGATGACTATGCGCTGAACGCATGGCATCAGGATCAGGTCGTGGTCCGGCCGAAGGATGCCACAGTCGTCGGCAGCAACGATTTTTGCGCCAATGCCGCGCTGGTCTATGGCGACCGCATCTTTACGGTGCAACCGCATCCCGAATTTGACAAACAGGTCATAGACGGGCTGGTCACTTATCGCGGCCCCGGCAATGTGCCGGACGGCCAGCTGACACAGGTGCGCGAATATCTGGACAAGCCTGTCGATAATGGCCGCCTTGCCACCCAGATCGCGCGATTTTTCAAGGAAAGAAAACTGGCATGAGCTGGACAACGAAAATCCCCGCCGCTGCCACCGCCTATCTTGAAGCCAACAGGCTGGACGAAGTGGAATGCGTCATCGCCGACCTGCCGGGCATTGCCCGCGGCAAGGCCGTGCCTGCGGGCAAATGGGAAAAGCAGACGCATTTCCACCTGCCCAATTCGATCTTTTTCCAGACCATCACCGGTGACTGGGGCGAAGCATCCGGCCCTGACGGATTTCTGGAACCCGACATGATCCTGAAACCAGACCTGTCCACGGCGACCGCCGCCCCCTGGGCCGCTGATGGCACCTTGCAGGTGATCCACGACGCCTATGACCAGAAAGGCAAGCCTGTCGCCTTTTCGCCGCGCAACGTGCTGCGCCGTGTGGTCGATCTGTACAAGGCCGAAGGCTGGACCCCCGTTGTCGCGCCGGAAATGGAATTCTATCTGGTCGGGCGCAACATCGACCCCGCCAAGGCGATCGAGCCGATGATGGGCCGCACAGGCCGGCCCGCTGCCGGACGGCAGGCCTATTCGATGACGGCGGTGGATGATTACGGCCCTGTCATCGACGATATCTATGAATATGCCGAAATTCAGGGCTTCGAGATCGACGGCATCGCGCAGGAAGGCGGCGCTGGCCAGCTGGAAATCAACCTGCGCCATGGCGACCCGATCAAGCTGGCGGATGAGGTGTTTTTCTTCAAACGCCTGATCCGCGAGGCTGCGCTGAAACACGATTGTTTCGCCACCTTCATGGCCAAACCGATCGAAGGCGAACCGGGCTCGGCGATGCATGTGCATCATTCGGTGATCGATGCGAAAGGCCGCAATATCTTTACCGGACCGGGGGGCGGGGAAACCGATGCGTTTTTCCATTTTATCGGCGGGTTGCAGGAACATATGCCCAGCGCCATCGCGGTGATCGCGCCCTATGTGAACAGCTATCGCCGCTATGTGCCGGATTCAGCCGCCCCCGTGAACCTTGAATGGGGCCGCGACAACCGCACCACGGGCATCCGCATCCCGATTTCCGACCCCGCCGCGCGGCGCATTGAAAACCGCCTGCCGGGCATGGATTGCAACCCCTATCTGTGCATCGCCGCGTCACTGGCCTGCGGCTATCTGGGGCTGAAGAACGAAATCCGGCCCGACAAACGTTGGGTCGGTGAAGCCTACGAATCCGAATCCGAGATTGCGGGGTCTTTGTCGGATGCTTTGGACCTGTTCGACGAGGCAAAGGAATTGCGCGCCGTTCTGGGCGAGGATTTCGCGCGCGTCTATTCCATCGTCAAGCGGTTGGAATACAAGGAATTCCTGCAGGTGATCAGCCCGTGGGAACGCGAACATCTGTTGTTGAACGTATGAACCCGCTGTACCGCAACGACCGCCCCGGCCAGATGCCGAAAAGCTGGTATGTCGCAAGCACCGACCTGCCGCCCGAACGCCCTGCCCTGTTCGGTGAAACCGTGGCCGATGTCTGCGTGATCGGTGCGGGCTATACCGGCCTGTCGGCGGCATGGCATCTGGCGCAAAAGGGGCTGAATGTCGTTGTGCTGGATGCGCATCGCGCGGGGTTTGGCGCGTCGGGGCGCAACGGCGGGCAGGTCGGCACCGGTTATAACGCGAGCCAGCAAAGCCTTGCGCGCAAACTGGGTGCGGACAATGCCGCAGCCCTTTGGGCGCTGGCCGAAGAGGCCAAGGCCGATGTCCGCCGGATCTGTGCCGATTACATCCCCGAAGCACGCTATCAACCCGGTGTCGCGCATGGCTATTATTCCGCCTCCGAGGCGCGGGACTATGACGCCGATGCCGATTATCTGGCGCAAAGCTATGGCTATGACCAGATCGAGAAACTGCACCCCGATGCGATGCGCGATCTGGTGAAATCGCCGCTGTATCAGGGTGGCTTGCTCGACATGGGCGCGGGCCATCTGCACCCTTTGCGCTATGCCTTGGGGCTGGCGCGGCTGGCCGAGGCGGCGGGCGCGCGGATCTATGACCGATCCGAAGTCACCGGCCTTGCCATGGGCGATCCGGCGGTGGTGCAGACCGGCCAAGGCCGCGTGCGTGCGCGCCATGTCATCATGGCGGGCAATGGCTATATGCCCAATATCAACCGCGCCGTGGCGGCCAAGGTGATGCCGATCAATTCCTTCATCTGCGCGACCGAACCCTTGGGCGACCGCGCGCGCGACGTGCTGGCGCGCGATATCGCGGTGGCGGACAGCAAGTTCGTGGTGAATTACTATCGCATGTCCGAAGACAACCGGTTCCTGTTCGGCGGGCGCGAAAGCTATTCCATCGGCTTTCCACGCGACATCAGCACGGCGCTGATCCAGCGGATGACGACCCTGTTTCCGCAGTTGCAGGGCGTGAAGGTGGATTATGTCTGGGGTGGCACGTTAGGCATCACCATGACCCGCCTGCCCGCGATCCAGCGGGTGGCCCCCAATGTGCTGTCAGGCGCGGGGTTTTCGGGGCATGGCGTTGCCCTGTCGGGGCTGGCCGGCAAGATCATGGCCGAGGCTGTGGCGGGCCAAGCGGGCCGTTTCGATACGCTGGCGGGGCTGAATGTGCCCAGCTTTCCGGGTGGTCGCGCGTTGCGGGCGCCGCTGCTGACGCTGGCGATGACATGGTACGCGCTGCGCGACCGGTTGGGGGTCTGACCCCTATTTGCCCATCTTGGCCAGCTTTTCCTGCAAGGCGGCCAGCTGTGTCTTGATCTCGTCCAGATCGTCGCCATCCTTGGCGGGACCAGACGCACCGCCGACCAGACCGCCCGTCATCGCCTTGAAAAACGCGGCCTGCTGGGCGCGCATCGCGTCAAAGCCCGGCATCGCGGTCATCGGATTGGCCTTGGTCATGTTTTCCATCGCCTTGGACTGGCCGTCGCGCAGCATCTCGAAACTGGCAGCCAGGAATTGCGGCACGACCGATGCGGCCTGCGTGGTATAGCTGCGCACCAGATCGGTCAGCACATCGACGGGCAGCACGCTTTCGCCACGGCTTTCGTGTTCTGCGATGATCTGGAGAAGATATTGCCGTGTCAGGTCGTCGCCGGATTTCAGATCGACGATCTGCACCTCGCGGCCTTCGCGGATGAACAGCGCGATGTCTTCCAGCGTGACGTAATCGCTGGTTTCCGTGTTATAGAGACGCCGGCTTGCGTAGCGCTTGATAAGCAGTGGTTTATTGGTGTCAGCCAAGACGCGCCCTCCCCTTGGACATGTTGCATTAAAAATAAGCCTAGGCTGCGTCCACCAGAAAGGAAAGCGTTACCTCGAACGAAAAACGGCCCGCGTGATGCGGGCCGTTTTCGGAACAATCCCCAAGGGAGGGTGGGGTCGTTCGTATCGCTTATTTCGCGGCTGTCGCTTTTTTCGCAGCGGCGGTGACGTCGTTCGTCGCTTTCTTGGCAGCGGCGGTCATTTCTTCGGACATGTCCTTGCCAGCGGCCAGAACCAGTTCCATCGTCTGCGTCTGGACCTTTTTCGCGATCTCGGCGAAAGCGGCCATATGCTCGGCAGCGGATTCAGCAGAGGCCGATGCGAAATCGGTCATCGCCTTGGCGTAATCAGCTGGTTCGGTCTTGGCGGATGCCATGGACTGCAGCTTGGTCAATGTGTCCTGTGCCCATTTGGCGGACAGTTCGGTGGACTTGCCAGCCGCGTCGATGGCGACGGCGGACATTTTCTCTGCCAGGGCGGTCTGGTTCTTGAACGTGTCTTCCATTGCCTTGGTGTCAACGGGGAACGCGCCCATCATGTCTTTGAACACGCCGGTGAAGTCTTGGGTCTTAGCCATTGGAGTAATCCTTTGTATATGCGGATCAACATCCGCTGTTTTCGTCTGACACCAATATGCATGCTGCAGTGCAGCATTTCAAGTATTTTTTCTGCACCGCAGCATGAATTTTTTGTAAAGCGGAAAAAGTGCTTTGTGCAGGCTTACTTAGCGGAAACATATGTGCCGGGTGCGGGGGCCAGAACCGGATGATCCGCATCGCCCGGCGTGCGGGCAGGCACCGATTTGCCCGATTGCGGCGCCAGCCACGCATCCCAGCGCGGCCACCATGACCCGTCGTGCCGCACCGCGGACAGGCGCCAGTCATCCGCCGTCAATCCCAGTTCGGGGTTGGTGTAATGGCCGTATTTGTTCTTGCTGGGGGGGTTGATGATCCCCGCGATATGGCCGGATTCCGACAGGATAAAGGTCTTGTCCTTTGACCCCATCTTTTGCACGCCAGCGAAACTGCTTTTCCACGCGGCGATGTGATCCGTCTCGCAGGCGATGGCGCAAAGCGGGACGGTCACGTCTTTCAGATGGACCGTGGTGCCGCAAATCTCGAACCCGTCGGTGGCGAAACGGTCGGCCTGACACAGGCCGCGCAGGTATTCGACCGACATTTTCGCGGGCAGATTGGTGCCATCACCGTTCCAATACAGCAGATCAAAGGCGGGCGGGGCCTTGCCCAGCATATAGCTTTTGATCGCGGGTCCATAGATCAGGTCGTTGGACCGCAGATAGGAAAAGGTCCGCGACATGAAAAAGGAATCAAGTATGCCGTTCTGCGCTACTTCGGCCTCGATCCCGTCAACGAAATCATCGTCCAGAAAGACGCCCACCTCGCCCCGGTCGGAAAAATCGGTCAGCGTGGTGAACAGGGTCGCGGTGTTGACGGATGTATCCTTGCGCTGTTTCATCAGCGCCAGCGTCAGCGACAGCGTTGTCCCCGCGATGCAATAGCCCACGGCGTTGATCTTTTTGACGCCACAGATTTTCTTGGTCTCGGCCATCGCCGCCAGATAGCCATCCTCGACATAATCGGACATCGATGTGTCGGCATAGGACGCATCGGGGTTCACCCAAGAGACGACGAAGACGCTATAGCCCTGATCCACGGCCCATTTGATCAGGCTGTTTTGTGGTTTCAGGTCCAGAATATAAAATTTATTGATCCAAGGCGGGAAGATCAATAAAGGAATCTCATGAACGCTGTCGGTGCTGGGCGCATATTGAATCAGCTCGAACAGGTGGTTGCGGAACACGACGGACCCCGGCGTGGTGGCCAGATTTTCGCCCAGTGTGAACGCCTTTTTATCGGCCAGCGTCACGACCAAATCGCCGTCATTCGCCTCGAGATCGGCAATCATGTTTTCCAGCCCGGCGACAAGGCTTTCGCCTTCGGTTTCGGCGGCCAGCGCCAGCGCCTCGGGGTTGGTGGGCAGGAAATTGGTGGGGCTGATCATATCGACCATCTGCTGGCTGAAATAGCGCAGGCGCTTTTTTTCGTCGGCATCCAGCGTGTCGATATCCTCGACCGCTTGCTGCACGGCGGCGGCATTTATCAGGTATTGCTGCTTTATGAAGTTGAAATAGGGGTTGGTGTCCCATAATTCATGGCTGAACCGGCGATCCTTGGGGGTTTCATCGGTCGGCGGGGTCAGCTTGCCTTGGGCCAGCAGGTGCTGGGCCTCGACATAATGTTTCACCGACTTGCCCCAGAATGCCAGCTGATGTTCGATCAGCTTGGCGGGGTTCTGCATCATCTCGGTCATATAGGCGCTGGCTGCCTTGACATAAAGTTCCTGGCTTGGCCCCTGCAAGGATGGCGCGACCTTGCGGGACTGGCCCATCACCTTGAGCAGACGCTGGGTCAGTTCTTCGACACGCGCAAGGTTGGCTTCCAGTTTGGCAACACCGGCGCCCGTTTCAGTGACCGGGTCTAAATCGTTTGTTGTCATATTCATCCACCTATGCGTATGCTGCGGGTGCAGCATATGTGCCTGACCGATCGGAGCTTTCTATGAAGTATATGATGACCTATGACCTGATGGAAAGCACGCGCAATACCTATCAGTGGCTGGGGGCCAGCGCACGCGCCTATGCGTCCTATCCGATGATGTCATGGGCGGCAAATCCGGGGATGGATTGGCTCAAGGCCTGGGGCGAGGTCACGGAACGGACATTTGCACGGATGGTGGTCAAACCCGACTGGAACATCCCGGCGATTTCCGATGACAAGGGCAAGGACCACCCGGTCGTCGTGAAACGTGTGCTGGAACGCCCGTTTGGCGATCTGATCCATTTCACCACGCCCGGTCGCAAGGCCAGCAAACGGCGCGTGCTGGTTGTCGCCCCGATGTCGGGCCATTATGCGACCCTGCTGCGCAAGACCGTGATCAGCCTTTTGCCCGATGCCGATGTCTATATCACCGACTGGCACAATGCCCGCGACATCCCCGTCAGCGCTGGCAAGTTCGATGTCGAGGATTACACGCTTTATCTAGTCGATTTCCTGCGCGAGCTTGGCCCCGACACCCATGTGATCGCCGTGTGCCAGCCTGTGCCTTTGGCGCTGGCCGCCACCGCCTATCTGGCCGCCGAGGACCCCAAGGCGCAGCCAAGATCATTGACCCTGATCGGTGGTCCCGTTGATCCCGATGCGAACCCCACCGAAGTCACCGATTTTGGCCGGTCCGTCACCATGGGCCAGCTGGAACAGACGATGATCCAGCGTGTCGGTTTCAAATATGCGGGTGTCGGCCGGACGGTTTACCCCGGCCTGTTGCAGCTTGCGTCCTTCATCTCGATGAATATGGAAACCCATTCCGACGCGTTCCGCGACCAGATCATCAAGGCCGCCAAGGGCGAAGCGACGGAACATGACAAACATAACGTGTTCTATGACGAATATCTGGCGGTCATGGACATGACGGCGGAATTTTACCTGTCCACGGTGGAACGCATTTTCAAGAACCGCGAAATCGCGCTGAACAGCTTTACCGTCAACGGCAAGGCGGTTGACCTTGGCAAGATCACGACCGTCGCAGTCAAGATCGTCGAAGGTGAAAATGACGATATTTCCGCCCCCGGCCAGTGTCTTGCCGCCTTGCCCCTGCTGACCGGCCTGCCCGACAACAAGAAATTCGCGCATCTGGAACCGGGTGCCGGCCATTACGGGATTTTCGCGGGCCGCAGCTGGCGACAGAATATCCGGCCCCTGGTGCTGGATTTCATCGACGCCAATTCCGGCGATACGGCCAAAGCCGCCAATAAAAACGCCGCCGCCTGACCTATAACCGCAGCAGCGGCGGCGCTGTCATCCAGCGCCGCAGCGCCGCAGTCACCTGATCCGGCGCTTCGAGCGTGGGCATATAGCCTGCATCCTCGATCACCTCCAGCGTGGCATAGGGGATCAGTTCGGCCATGAATTCCTGCCGCTTGACCGGATATTGCCCGTCATGCCGCCCGCAGATCACAAAGGCGGGCTGTTTGATCTGGCTCAGCGTCGATTGCTGGTCCTTGCGCCGCTGCATCGCGCGCGACTGGCTGACATAGGCGGCAGGGCCAAGCGCCTCGCCCATCTGGCGCAGATGGCGGACCAATGCGACGCGGTCGGTCGTGGGGGCCATCCATGTTGAATTGATTTCGTGTTGCAGAACCTCGTGCCAGCGCCCGCCGCCTTTGGCGGAGATGATATGAGCTTCGCGCGCGGCGGCGGTCTCGGGCGTTTCGGCCTGCGCGCTGGTGGCGATCAGCGCGATCCGCGTCACACGCTGCGGCGCGCGGCGCAGGATTTCCAGCGCGACCATCCCGCCCATCCCCATCCCCGCCAGCGCGAATTTCGAAGGCGCCCATGTCAGGATCTGCGAGGCGATTTCTTCCATCCTTTCGCCTTGGGTGGTGGGGGCGAACATCACCGCGTGATCCTTGGCCAGATCCAGCATCTGCGGCCCGAAAACCCCCAGATCGCACAGCATCGGCGGGACAAGGACGATCGGATCATGCGGCATTGTGGCTATCTCTGGCTGTTCCGGCTGGGCCCTTTTGGCCTGCCTGCCCCCGCATCACAAGTGGCATCGGCGCAGGACCGTCGCCTTTGGTCAGCCGCGCGCGATCACATCGGTGATACTGTCTGCGATCAGGGCAAGGCAGCTGTCGTCGGAAAAGCGGTGGTCAGCCCCGTCCACCAGCGTCAGCCGCATGTCAGGCCCCTGCGCATGATCCAGCAGGCGCTGCGCCACGGCCATATCCACATCCTTGTCCGCCGTCCCTTGCAAGAACCGCACGGGGAATGGCAGGTGCAGGGGCGCGCGCAGGACCAGATGGTCGCGCCCGTCCTCGATCAGGCGGCGGGTGATGATATAGGGGTCGCCATACTCGGACGGCAATGCGATCTGGCCGTCCGTCATCAGCGCCGCGCGTTGGGCGTCACTTGCGCCCGCCCACATGCTGTCCTCGGTGAAATCGGGGGCGGCGGCGATGGTGACAAGCCCCGCCACGCGGTCAGGCATGGCGCGCGCCAAAAGCAGGGAAATCCAGCCCCCCATGCTGGACCCGACCAGCACAACAGGCCCCGCAACCAGCCCGATGGCGGCTTGCGCATCGTGATACCAGTCGCCAATCGCCCCGTCGGTGAAGGCGCCGCTGCTGTCGCCATGGCCGGAATAGTCGAACCGCAGGAATGCCCTGCCCTGCGCGCGCGCCCAGTTTTCCAGAAACACGGCCTTGGTGCCACCCATGTCCGATTTGAACCCGCCAAGAAACACCACCGCCGGCGCGCTGCCATCCGTCAGATGATAGGCGATTTTGCGCCCCGCGGGCGTGATCAGAAAGTCGGGCATGGCGGGGCCTTTCAGGTCAGGGCACCGCGACTGGCGGGCTGTCAGCCGCCGACATAGACCGCTTTGCGCGGACGGTAAAAGATTTTCTGGTCATGCAACCGGCCCAGCAATTCCTCGCCAGTGCGCTGGTCCTGTTCGATCACGCGGATCGAGTCAAGATGGGCGGGGTTTTCCTCGGACAGGGCCAGGCGCATCCGCGACAATTCACGCCCGCGCGCGCGCAGGGCTTCTTCGATCAGATCGACATCGGCAATGCTCAGATCGAATGTGCGGTTATAGCTTGGCATGATCCACCCCCGGGGCTGCGTGTTTCGTATCGGAAACTGATGTCGGTTTTACTGCGCAAGGCGTCGCAGTCAACGTATATCTGTGCATACAAATCATGGGGTCTGTTCAATCGGCTTGACGATCCGGCAGCGCGGCGGCATCACACGCGCAGACATAACCCGCAACCGGGCGTTCCGTGGGCGCCAAACCGACGAGGAGCTTGCCGATGGCACAGATTTCCCTGACATTTCCCGATGGCAATAGCCGGTCCTATGACGCAGGCGTCACCGCCGGTGACGTGGCAAGCGACATCTCGCCTTCGCTGCGCAAAAAGGCGATTTCCGCCACCGTGAACGGCGCGCATTACGATCTGCAATGGCCGATCGAGGCTGACGCCCAAATCGCCATCAACACGATGAAGGACGAAGCGCCCGCATTGGAACTCGTCCGCCACGATCTGGCCCATATCATGGCCCGCGCTGTGCAGGAGATCTGGCCCGACACGCAGGTCACCATCGGCCCCGTGATCAAGGACGGCTGGTATTACGATTTCGACCGCAAGGAACCCTTCACGCCCGAAGACCTTGGCCTGATCGAGAAAAAGATAAAGGAAATCATCAACAAGCGCGATGATGTCCGCACCGAAATATGGGACCGCGCCCGCGCCGTGCAGTATTACACCGACCGTGGCGAGCCCTATAAGGTCGAACTGATCGACAGCATCCCCGGCAATGAACCTTTGCGCATGTATTGGCATGGCGACTGGCAGGACCTGTGCCGTGGCCCGCATTTGCAGAACACCGGCCAGGTGCCTGCCGATGCGTTCAAGCTGATGTCCATCGCCGGCGCCTATTGGCGCGGCGACAGCACCCGCCCGATGCTGCAACGCATCTACGGGACGGCTTTTACCAATAAAGACGCGCTGAAAGACCATCTGCACCGTCTGGAAGAAGCCGCCAAGCGCGACCACCGCAAGCTGGGCCGCGAAATGAACCTGTTTCACATGCAGGAAGAAGCCCCCGGTCAGGTGTTCTGGCACCCCGATGGCTGGACGATCTATACCGAATTGCAGGATTACATGCGCCGCCGCCAGCGCGCGGGCGGCTATGTCGAGGTGAACACACCCCAGGTCGTCGACCGCAAGCTGTGGGAAAAATCCGGCCATTGGGACAAGTATCAGGACAATATGTTCATCGTCGAAGTGGACGAGGAACATGCCCGTGAAAAGGCGGTCAATGCCCTGAAACCGATGAACTGCCCCTGCCATGTGCAGATCTTCAATCAGGGTCTGAAATCCTACCGCGACCTGCCGTTGCGGATGGCGGAATTCGGGTCTTGCGCGCGCTATGAACCATCAGGTGCTTTGCATGGCATCATGCGGGTGCGTGGCTTCACGCAGGATGACGGGCATATTTTCTGCCGCGAGGATCAGATCGAGCCGGAAACTGCGCGTTTCATCGCGTTTCTGTCGCGGGTCTATGCCGATCTGGGATTCAACGACTGGACCATCAAACTGTCCACCCGCCCCGAACAGCGCATCGGTTCGGATGCCACATGGGATATGATGGAAACGGCACTGGGCGATGCCTGCCGCGCGGCCGGTTACGATTTCGAATTGTTGGAAGGCGAAGGCGCGTTTTACGGGCCAAAGCTGGAATTCACGCTGACAGATGCGATTGGCCGGAACTGGCAATGCGGCACCTTGCAGGTGGATGCCAACCTGCCCGAACGGCTGGATGCGGAATATATCGGGACGGATGGCGAAAAACACCGCCCCGTCATGTTGCACCGCGCGACCTTGGGCAGTTTCGAGCGTTTCATCGGCATTTTGATCGAGGAACATGCCGGCAAGCTGCCGTTCTGGCTCGCCCCGCGGCAGGTGGTCGTGGCGACGATTGTGTCAGACGCCGATGATTACGCGCGCGAGCTGGTGGCGGCACTGACCGCCGCCGGCGTGCGCGCCGAGTCGGATACCCGCAACGAAAAGATCAATTACAAGGTACGCGAACATTCGGTCGGCAAGGTGCCTGTGATCCTGGCCGTCGGTGCGCGCGAGGTCGAGGAACGCACGGCGACCGCGCGTCAGCTGGGCGAAACCCAGACCCGCGTGGTGACGATGGACGAGATCGTGGCAGAACTGAAACTGCGCGCCACGCCGCCTGATTTGCTGTAAACGGCGAAAGGCGCGCTAAAAGTGCGCCTTTTCCTCATCCGGCTTGCCAGCGGCAATGGCGAGCAGACCGCCCAAGGCGGCAAAGCCGATGGGGAACATCGTGCCGACGTTAAAGCCGAAAGCGGTGTAGAAAAACGCCGCCGCCAGCAGCATAAGGATACCGCCCCACAGCGCGCGGGTCTTGGCCATGGCCCCGCCCGCAATGGCGAGCAAGGGCGCCATAAAGCTTGCAAACCGCATGAAGCCGGGGTTTTCCAAGACGCCGAAAATCTCGCCTACTTCGGCGCGGTTCTGGGATATTTCGGCATAGCCATAGCCGAACATCCCGACGACGATGCCGATCAACCCTCCGATCAGGCCTAGTATGGCGGCTGCGTTGCGCATCGTCATCTCCCTTGCTGTTAGTGTTCAGATAGGGATTGGCACGTCAGCTTCCAAGATGGCGCGCCTGCACGTCCGGTTTCCAGCCGATGGTCCAGCCCGCGTCACTGGCGATCACCGGACGTTTCATCAGCGTCGGATAGGCGGCCAGCAGGGTAGCTGTGTCTTGCGCGCGGGCATCCTCGGACAGGCCGCGCCATGTGGTCGAGGCGCGGTTGATCGCAGCATCGCCAAAGGCCGCAACGATGGCCTGAATGTCATCGACATGCAGCCCGTCCGCGCGCACGTCGATCACCTGCGGCGTGATGCCCTGCGCATGCAGCGCGGCCAGCGCCTTGCGGCAGGTATCGCAGGATTTCAGCCCGAAAAACCGCATCATCAACTCCTGTTTGGCTGCGACGTCGTGTCAATTGCGTTTTTTATAAAACACCGGAGTCTTGGGAATACAAGGCAAAGGGAAGACCGCTTGTCGCGGAGCCCGGGTGCTGGCGACAAAAGGAGAGGACGACATGCCAAGCGGCACAGTAAAATGGTTCAACACGACCAAGGGGTTCGGCTTTATCGCCCCTGACGATGGCGGAAACGACATCTTTGTTCATATCTCGGCGGTGGAACAATCGGGGATGACGGGGTTGGCGGACAACCAGAAGATCACCTTTGATCTGGTCGAAGGGCGCGACGGGCGCAAGATGGCCGGCAATCTGGCCAAGGCCGATTAACCCAGCCAGACCGCCTGTGCGGTGGCGTCCCAGCCCAGCGTCCAGCGGCTGCCATCCGTGATGACAGGGCGGGCCATCAGGGCGGGTTGGGCGTCCAGCTGCGCATCGGTTTCGGATTCGCGCAGCCAGGCGTTGAGGTTGCGGTAAGCCTGCGATTTGCGGTCGATCAGATTGTCGCCGAATTCCGCGATCAGTGGCGCCCATTCGGCGGCGGTCAGTGGATCGGCGCGGATGTCGCGGAAGGTTACGCCCAGCTCCGCCAGCGCCCGCAGCGCCGCCTTGCAATCCGAACAGGTGGGCAGGCCGTAAAGGATCATCGCGGTTCCAGTTTGTTAACCATGCTGCGCGAGACTGCGCCGCATGTCCTGTTATCGCCGACCGCGCCTGCCCGGTGCAACCGTCTTTTTCACTGTCAATCTGGCAGACCGCAGCAGCGGCTTGCTGCTGCAAGAGGTCGCTTCGCTGCGTCTGGCCGTGATGCAGACCCGCGCGCAACGCCCGTTCAAGGTGGATCCCTGGGTGGTTTTGCCCGATCACATGCATTGCATCTGGACCCTGCCTGCGGGGGACGCGGATTATTCCACGCGGATGGGCGCGATCAAGGGGCGGTTTTCACATGCCGTCGGCCACGGTCCTCGCCGCGCAAGCCACATCACACGGCGCGAGGCGGGTTTATGGCAACGCCGTTTCTGGGAGCATCATATCCGCGATGACGCGGATTATACCGCACTGATGGAATACTGCCGCATCAACCCCGTGAAACACGGTCTGGTCGATGACCCCGCGGATTGGCCCTACACATCCTTCCGGTAGGGTGCGCATCCTGCGCACCCATGCGAGACGTTGCGGGATTGGGTGCGCAAAATGCGCACCCTACCCAATAATTCCTTCGAACTCCCGCCATTCGCCCTTGCTCATGCCGGATGTCTCCTGCGTCACATCTTCGCCTTTCAGCATACGCCGCACGCAATCAATCGCCTTGCCTGACAGCGTCGCGCCACCCATGCGGTAATCCTCGAAAGCGCCATAGGCGGCGGGCACCCAATCGGCGACGACTTTGCAGATCTCATCCGCATAGACGCGGATCTCGTATTGCGCGTGGCTGTCGGCGCGCAGGCGCAGGAAGTGGAACAGGTTGTGCAGGTCCACTTTCCAGTACCATTGGGTATAGATATTGGCGGGCAGGTTCATCCGCGCCAGTTCGCGCGCCAGACCCTGCTGGCCATCATCGCTGATCATCTCGGCGTAATGGTCGTAACAGCGCGCGGCGTCATCTTTCAGATAGGCCAGCACGCGCGCGGCCTCTTCGCCGGTCAGCGCCTCGCCGCGGCCCTGGTTGTTGATGACCGATTGCGCGGCCAGATGTTCGGGCGCGGGGATATAGAATTCGCGGTCGAGGATCGAATAGCGCGCGGAATATTCGTTCACATTGGCTGTCCGGTGCCGGATCCACTGACGGGCAACGAAAACCGGCAGTTTGACATGCAGCTTGATCTCGCACATCTCGAAAGGCGTCGAATGCCAGTGCCGCATCAGGTAGCGGATCAGCCCTTCGTCGTTCTGCACCGATTTGGTGCCGCGGCCATAGCTGACGCGCGCCGCCTGACAGATCGCGGCATCATCGCCCATATAATCGATCACCCGGATGAACCCGTGGTCCAGCACGTCGTAAGCCTTGTAAAGATGCGCCTCCATCCCCGGGGCTGTCGCGCGCAGGGTCGGTTGCGGATGGGCGCGCAAAGTATCGATTTCGGCCTGCTGGTCGGGGGTGATGGGCATCGCGGTCTCCGGTCTGGGGGATGAGTCTGCCCGCAGTATAGGCAAAGCCATGTGGTGGCAAAACCTCTTGCGGCGTGAAAACGACGCAGACGGCACTGGAGGCGTGTTGACAGACCCCAAGCGGGGCAAGATACGCTATCCAAGGATAGAGTGTTGAGACGTTAGATAGTATGAGTATTGTGTTTTACCCAGCAGCCTTTGCCGGCGCACCTGCCGCTGTCCGCAACGGTTGCAAAAGATGACGCATCTGTGGTCGCGCCACGGCCGGGCGTTATCATGGCCGCTGGTGAGTTTCATCACACGCAAACTGGCGGGCCTTGTGCTGGCGGTTTGTGTGACCGGATCGGCGATCAGCGCGCAAACCTCGGTCAACCTGACGCTGGAGGAGGCCCGCGATCTTGCCAGACAGGCGCTTTTTGCGGGCGACAGTGGCTTGGCGCTGGATCTTGCGCGCGCGGTGCTGTCGCAGGTGCCCGATGACCGTGCGTCCTTGATCATTGTCGCCGCCGCCGCCCCGCAGCAGGGCGACACCGCCGCTGGCCGCAGGGCGGGTGCGCGGGCCTTTGCCCTGTCACAGACCGATGAACACCGCTATGAGGCCGCGCGCCTGACAGCATTGGCCGCCGCCGAAGAAGACAGGTTCACCCTTGCGACCTATTGGCTGCGCCGTGCGCTGATCGTGGCCCCCGATGACGCAGAACGCGCCCAGACGCGGGCCGATGGCAACGCCATCCGCCGCCTGAACCCGTGGTCCTTTGACCTGTCGGCATCGCTGGTGCCGTCCTCGAATGTGAACGGCGGGGCTGCGGGCGGTGTGGCCGCAGCCCCTGGCACGCCGACTGGGTCGTTGTCGGATAGCGCGCAGGCGCTGGCGGGGTGGCGGGGTACGCTGGGTCTTGGGGCGACATACCGGCTGCAGGAAAGCGCCACTAGCCGCACCCTGATCGGCACCCGATATCAAGGCGCGCGCATCCGGATCACGGACGAGGCCGATGTGCCGGACGAGGCGCTGGCAACCGACGAGATCACAGTCAACCTGCGCCATGACCGCGCCTTGGGCATCGGCAGCATCGGGGCGCAGCTGTCCTATGCGCTGGTCGATTACCGCGATCTGGACAATGTGACGCTGGCAACCGAGGTGCAGAAATTCGATGTCTGGCGGTTCGATATCGACCGGCGGCTGCCGATTGGCGACAGGTCCGACATCAACCTGATGGCCGGGCGCAGCTGGACATCCTATGATCAGGCCCTGATCAGCGATGTGGTGCGCACGACCCTTGGTGCCGCCTATGTTTACGGGCTGCAAAACCGCGACCAGATCCATGCCAGCATCAGCTATGCCGATGCCACAGGCGGCAATGCGAATTACACATCCACCGAATGGACGGCGCAGATCAGCTATAGCCGGGCCGACCCGATTGGCCCGCTGTCGCTGAGCCTCAGCGGCGGGGCGTCAAAGGCCGATTTTCCCGACTACAGCATCGGCCCTTTCGTGGTGGCCGGCGGACGGCAGGACAGAACCCTGTTCTATGGGGCCACGATCGGTTTTCCCGATGTCAGCTATGCCGGGTTCACCCCGGTTCTGAATATCGCCGGCAGCCATACCGACAGCAATGTCACCCGTTTCATCCGCGACAACCTGTCAGCGGGTATCACGATCCAATCAGAGTTTTGATCTGTGGTAACTGCCAGAGGAGACAGGCCAGACAGGGCGACACGGATTGCAGGCAAGTTGGACCTGTCTCAACAGCCTTGCATCGCATGACCCGTGATCTGCATCCACGAAGCGCAAAGCGTTTGCCTTTGGATGCTGCCAACGGCTGAGAGGGCGTAAACGGTCTTTGCAAAACCGGGCTGGTTCGGGTTGAAACTGCTGATCACCTATTCGAAACTGATCCAAAGGCTTGTGCGATGCGGGTGCGATCCGCACCCTGCGCCAGCAGAAATTGCAGCAGCAGGCGGGCCTTGATGGCGGGCAAGCGGCCCGCTGGAATCAATCCCTTGCCGATCAGGTCGATTTCAGAGCCTTTGAAGCCGTAAGTGCTGCGAAAAACCGGTCCGTCCCCGGCACGGCTGCACAAAATGACAGGTATCTGGCGGGCGACATCCGCCAAAGGATCGGACAGCCATTCGGCGACGTGACCTGCCCCCATCGCCTCTACCACAAGCCCGGTATAGCCCAGACCGGGCAAGGCATTGAGCAGGCGCGCATCTTCGCCAAGGCCGGGCTTGAAGATGGCGACGGACGGCACGTCAGAGGCCGTCAGGGTGGTGGGCAGGGATAGCCCCCGTACCGGACGGCGCACAAGCGACAACAGATGGACTTGGCCTTCACAGATTTCCGCAATCGGGCCTGCGCCGCGCGAGACGAAGGCAGAGCAAAGTCCGGTGTGGGTTTTGGCCACATTGGCCGCGGCGTGGACCTGATCATTCAACACGACAAGCACACCCATATCGCGCAATGCGGGCGCAGAGACGGCAATCGCCGCTGCAAGCAGGTTCGCCGGACCATCTGCGCCCGCAGCCTCCGGCCCGCGCATGGCACCCGTGACAACCAGCGGCGCGGATTCCGTCCACAGGCAGTCGAGGGCAAATGCCGTTTCTTCGATCGTGTCGGTGCCCTGCACGACGATGACCCCGGTTGCGCCTTCTGCAACGGCTGCGGCAGCCGCCTGTGCGACCTGAACCAAATGCGGGATCGTCAGCGATGCGCCCGGGATGCGGAACGGCGATTGGGGTATGACATCTGCGACATCTGACAATCCGGGCACGGCCTGGAGCAATGCATCTGCCGTCAGTGTCGGAGCAATGCCGCCGGTCGCATCGCGTGTCATCGTGATGGTTCCGCCGAGCAGGATCAAAGCAATAGATGGAAGAGATGACGACATAAAGCTATTCCTTAAAAGTTTATTGTTTCAGGCCTTCGAACCCGAAAACGCAAGTGCCTATCCTGATCAGCCAGCGAGATAATCTTTATATAAAAACCCATATGCTGAGTATGAGGAACGATCATTTTGTCATATGCCAGCTGCGATCTATCTTCAGTAAACGCATAAAATTTGGCGGACAGCAAATGGAGATAACATGATGCCCGACTACCCGCAGATGGATCCTCGCGCCCTACGGGATGCCTTTGGTGTTTTACCAACGGGCGTGTCGGTCGTCACGCTCAAGGACGAATCCGGCAACCCGACTGGCGTAACCGTCGGCTCGTTTGCATCGCTCAGCCTGTCGCCGGCATTGTGTTTGTTTTCTTTGGGCCGCAATCAGGCAAGCGTAAGGTTATTCACGCCCGAGACAGCCTTTGTCGTGAATGTATTGCCAGACCACATGGCGGAAGTAGCGTGGCAATTTGCCAAACCTCTCAAGGATAAATGCGCGGGCGTGGCCTTGTCCGAGACCATGGTCGATGCACCAAGCCTGCGCGGCGCGATTGGCCTGTTCGCCTGTCAGACAGAGGCTGTTCATGAGGGCGGCGATCACGTCATTATCGTTGGCCGCATTCTACAATTCGCGCATGCGCCCGGTGATGCGCTGGTGTTCTATCGTGGCGGGATGAATCGTCCCGTCCCCGTAACCTCGGACCCTGTGGAGGCGAAATCAGCATGACCCGTTTGCCGCATCTCGACGAAACTGCATTGTCGCCCGTCCAGCAAAAGGTATTCGATGCGATTGTCAACGGACCGCGCAAGCAGGTCGTTGGCCCATTGCGGGTATGGATGCAAAGCCCCGCCCTAGCAGAGCGTGCGCAGGCCTTGGGGCAATATGCGCGCTACGATTCTGTCTTGCCGGAACACTTGTCGGAACTTGCGATCCTGGTGACCGCGCGCATATGGTCTGCGGGGTTTGAATGGACTCACCATGCGCCAATTGCTCTTGCCGCAGGTGTGCCAGAGCATGTTGTTGCGGCGATCAGCCTTGGTCACCGTGTGGCCTGCGCTGACAAACAGATGCAGGCCGTTCTGGACTTTGCCATAGAACTTCACCGGGACCGACAGGTATCAGATAACACCTACGCCGCGGCATATGCTGCGCTTGGCCAACAGGGTTGCGTCGATCTGGTGGGTATTTGCGGCTATTACACGCTGATTTCGATGACGATCAACACTTTCGACATACCGGACGGTGACGGCCCCGTATTGCCCAGACTAGGTACCGCCGCCCATGATATGTTTCGGGACTAGTCGTCTGCGACCGCAGTCAGGCGCATGATATCTGCAAGCCGTGCCTGATTTGCGC
The DNA here is from genome assembly GCA_017542965.1 of Loktanella sp. Classification (GTDB taxonomy): domain Bacteria; phylum Pseudomonadota; class Alphaproteobacteria; order Rhodobacterales; family Rhodobacteraceae; genus Yoonia. The sequence goes on from JAFWEI010000009.1 coordinate 233,404, forward strand.
CGCTGGCGTTGCGCGGGTCGTCTTCGAAAATCCAGCTGCCCAGCTTTCGCGCGCGCAGCCACGCTTTTTGTGATGCCGGCACCCGTGCGGCGGAATATGCAGACAGGTCGCCATCTGCGCAAGCTGCCAGCGCCAGCGCGTCTTCTGCCGCCTTCGTGACGCCCATGCCGACATGCGGACGCGCAACACAGGCCGCATCCCCGAGCAACACCACGCGTCCGTCATGCATGATGGGCGCGTGATGGTCGTAAATCGGCGTAAAGAACGGCCGTTCGGAGCGATCAAGAATTGACACAAAGGCAGGTGGCAGGATTGCGCGCGCATTGGCCTGCATCTTGTCCAACACCTGATCGCGCACCAGCGGCGGTGGAATCGAGATCGGGTGGTGCTGGCCAGTCGCGTCAGTCAGCATGTCGCGCAGAATATCTGCCGGCGCGGGTGCATACCAAACAAAGTTGTAACGCCTGAATCCTTGCCGCAGATCATTGCCGGGTCCGGCAATCGGATAGCCGATGATTTGCGTGCCACTGGGCGCGAAGAAAGCAAAGGTCGGAAAGATATCCCGATGGACCGCAGGAGGCAGGTCCTTTTCGTGGACAAGTGCCCGCCAGACGACATAGCCGGCGTATTGCGGCACGACATCGGGCAACATCTGTTCACGCAAGGCCGACCGAAAGCCGTCTGCGCCAACCAGCAGATCAGCCCGCAGCGTCTGGCCATCCGTAAAATGCGCGGTGACGCCACCGGAATCTTGCGTGTATTGATTGATGCTCCGGCCAAGATGGTAATGTCCTGCAGGGATAAGCGCGCGCAGGATACTGTGGACCCGGTCCCATGATGTGACAATTTGGGGATATGGCAGCACGGCGAGCTGGTGGCCCGCCTTGTCAAACGCTGTGCGTTCCTGGACCTGCACGCCCAAGTCGGTCAGGTCGGCACCGACACTGCGCAAAGCGGCGATCAGCGTATCATGTGTAACAATGCCAGCACCGCGGCCTGACAGTTCAACCGCGGTTCTTTCGAAAACATCAACGGTCCAACCTGCGCGCAAAAGTGCCGCGGCCGCGAAAAGCCCGCCGATCGACCCTCCGGCAATGATTGCATGTCGTACCATGATAGCCCCGCTGTTATTTATCGAACAATAAATAACAGCGGGGCCTCACATATCAAGTCTGTTTATGCGCCATTTCCGCAGTGTACCAATCACCAATCTGGCTGGCGGTCATCCAGGCCACGCCTTCGTGGCCGCCAATGTAGTCCAACAGCTCTTCGAGGTAACGAATGCGGTGCGGTACGCCGGTAATATAGGGGTGGATCGAAATCGCCATGACGCGGGCATTGTCGGCACCCTCGGCATACAGCCGGTCGAACTGGTCGGTGCCGCGGGTCAGAAACTCGTCCGACCGGTGGCCCTGCAGGGCATAAACGGTGATATCATTGGTTTCGACGGTATATGGCACTGTCGTGATGTTGCCAAAGGGGGTTGCCGTTGTCTGTGGCAGGTCATCAAGCACCCAGTCCGCCACATATTCCACGCCGGCCTCGCGCAGCAGATCAAGCGTGGCCTCTGTTTCCGTCAGGCCCGGGCTTTCCCATGACCGTGGACGGGTTCCGGTGAACGCCTCGATGCTGTCCATTGCGGCATGGATCGCCCCCCGCTGATCATCCAGACGGTGCATTGGGCCCTGCACATGACCGTGGCCCATAAACTCCCATCCGGCATCTAGGCCCGCACCTGCGACGCGCGGATAGCTGTTGCAGACGTTCCCGTTGATCGCAAGCGTCACTGGGATATTGCGCGAGACAAGTGCCTGATGTTGCCGCCAAAAACCGCTGCGCATCCCGTATTCATGCCAGGACCAGTTTGGAACATCCGGCAGCAAGGGCTGCCCCATGGGGGGCGGCAACACGGTGCGCGGCATCGGGCGTTCGATCCCCCATTCCTCGACGTTGAGGATGACCCAGACAGCCAAACGCTTGTTCTGCGGCAGGATGAGGCGTGGACGGTCCACAATTGCCTCATAGGGGAATCTATCTGTTAAACGCATGATATCTCCAGAAAGTTTTGCAACACAGCGTTAAAGCTGTCGGCGCGGTTAAGGTTGGCGATATGCGCGCAATCGGGGATCTCGACATATTGTGATCCAGGGGTCGCCTGCGCCATATCTTGCATCGCCGCAGGCGGTGCGCCCATGTCGTCAGCGCCTGCAATATATGTCACGGCGGCTGTCATCCCGGGCAGCCGGCGGCGGTAGTCAAGTTGCTGCAGGGCGCGCGCGCAACCGGTATAGCCCGACACAGTCGTCGCCATGAAATCGGCGGCCAGTGCAGTCACGATTTGCGGCTGTGACGAAATCACATCGCGGGTCAGCCAGCGATCCAATGTGCCTTGCCAGATGGCCGACATACCGCCTGCCGTGATGGCGGCGATCCTGTCATCCCAGCTGGTCACGAAAGGTTGTGGCGCATCGGCCCGCGCGCAGGCACAGACGATACGGCCCACCCGGTCGGGATAATCAAGACCCAGTCCCAGTGCAGTCATCCCACCCAGCGACAGCCCGATGATGTCGGCACGCTCTGCTTCGAAATGATCCAGAATTGCGATGGCGTCAGCCGTCAGATCCCCGAAACTATAGCTGCCTGATGGCGTGCCGGACTTGCCATGCCCGCGCGTATCATAGCCAATGACCCGAAAATGCGGGTTGAGCAGATCGCGCTGCGGGTCCCACATATGAAGCCCCGCGCCCAACGAATTTGACAGCAGGACGGTCGGTCCGTCTGGCTGGCCAGTGACCAGCACCGATAGATGCGTGTCACCGTTTCTGACAATCGTACGGTCGGTCATTCAGCAACCATCGCCGTGGGCAGCGCACCATTGACGATTGGCATCGTCTTTTCGGCCAGCAAAACCATCGACCGGCGTGACAGCGCGACATCCGCCCAATCCTTGCCCGCAACCAGCAGGGTTCCAAAATCACCCACCTCGTCACGCAGCGCCAGAATGTCGTCGGCTACCTTGTCGGGTGTGCCCCAGGTGATGCATTCGTCCATCACCATTTCCAGCGTCACATCGTCATCGTGCATGTTCTGGTCATGCTTGAACAGATTGGCGCGGCCATGCTTTTTCATCTTGGTCAACAGCTGGCTATAGTAGAAACGGTAAGGGCTGTTTGCATCAAAAACATAGTCGCGTGCTGTGTTCATGTCGTCCGCCACAAAGATCGACCGGGCGACCCGCCAGTTGGCCGGATCAGCAGGGCGACCAGCCCTTTCACATCCTTCGACATATTTCGGCCAATGCGTCTTGACCCATTTGCGCAGCAGAAAGTTGGCAGAAATCGGGTCCCATCCGCGGGCGGCTGCCTCGACGATACCTTTGGAAAAAGGCGCAACAGCTGTAACGACAATGGGCGGGTGCGGGCGCTGCAATGGCTTTGTCATGATGCCCTGACCAATTTCGGGCAGCATCTGCGTTTCTGTCGTAATGTTCCAGAACTGGCCTTTGATATTATAAGGCGCGTCGGATTCCCAAATTTTGAGGATATGGTTTATGCCCTCAAGAAACATCGCCGGGCGGTCGGCATTCAGGCTGCCGAATGCCTCTGCATCAGTTGCAAGACCACCGGGCGAAATACCGAAAATAAACCGCCCATCCAGCATGTGATCCAACATCGCTACTTGCCCTGCGACGGCTGCAGGATGCGTGTTGGGAATATTTACCGTTCCGGTACCAAGCCGTATCTGTTTCGTCGCAGCGGCAATCCAGGCAATAAAGCTGATGCAATGCGTGATGTTTTCAGCCGCATCGCTGGTATGTTCGCCGACATAGGCTTCACTGAACCCAAGCTCGTCCGCCAACAGGAACGCCGCGCGATCCTCGTGCAGGCTGGTGCGCCAGTCCTTGCCAAGCGGGTGGATTGGCATGGTGAAAAATCCCAAATTCATTGTCGTCTCCGCTATAATGATCCTTTCCGTTCTAGCCGAACTCAACAATAGTGGAAAATTATGAAAACTGGATCAGAGTATCGGGTTTTCAGATAATCAGGTCGGGCAGATAGGTCGACAGGCTGGGGATCATCAACACAATGAATGCAGCGACAAGGATCAGCAGAAAATACGGAAAGGACCCGGCAAAGATCATTTTCAGCGTGGCCGTCGGATCGGGGACAGACCCTTTGACAGTATAAACCAGAAGACCAAAGGGTGGTGACAGCAATCCGGCTTCAATCACCAGGATGCCAAAGATCGCAAAGGCGATCGGGTCATAGCCCAGCGCCATCGCCATTGGTGCAAAGATTGGCACGGTCAGCAGGATGATCGAGACGGAATCAATCAGCATACCCAGAATCAGCCAGATCAGCGTCATGACCAAGATCACCATGACGGGTGAAAGGTTGCTTTGCATGAACAGGTCCTGAATATAATTGACCCCGCCGCCAAGGGCCAGCAGACGCGAATACATTTGCGCTGCAATCAGCAAGAACATGATCGGGGCAGTTGTGCGGCCGGCCTGATACATGCTTTCAAGTATTTCGGCCCCGCGCATCCCCTTGATCACACCGATGACCATGGCAGCTACGACGCCAAAGGCTGCTGCTTCTGTCGGCGTGAAAAAGCCGGCCCAGATGCCGCCGATCACCAGAATGATCAGGCCGAGAATCCCTATGCCACCGATCATTTCAGAGCGCCTTTCGGTGGGGCTGGGCTCGGTCAGGGGGGCGTCATAGGCGGGGGCAATCTCGGGTTTGATGATCGCCGCGGCGATCACATAGATCGAAAACAACAAGGCCAGCAGCAACCCCGGGATGATACCCGCGACGAACAGCGCACCAACACTGAGTTCTGTCAGGATTGCCCACACGATCAGCAGCACCGAAGGTGGGATCAGCATTCCCAAACACGCGGACCCCGCCACAGCGCCAAGCGCGAAACTTTGCTTGTAGCCCAGCCGCATCATTTCAGGATAGGCGATACGACTAAAGGCGGCCGCAGATGCAATCGAGACACCGGTCACAGCCGCAAAGACCGTGTTGCCAGCAATCGTGGCGATGGCCAGCCGTCCGGGCAACCGGCGCAAAGCCCGGTTGCACATACGGTAAAGATCGCCTGCCGCGCCGCTGCGCCAGATGAAATCACCCATCAGGACAAACAAGGGAATAACCACAAAGACATCCTTGCGGATCGCCTCATAGGCCGTATTCGACATGATCGACAAGGCTGCTTCGGTATTGCCCTGGAACATGATGTACACACCGATGCCCGACGACAGGGCGAGCGCCACGCCGATATGGACACCCATCAGGATCAAGACCAGCAGGAACGCCAGCATAAGAAGAACAATTTCACCACCCATGTCGCGTACTCCTAGTCTTCGAGGCGTGCGAGAGCGCCAGGCGCCTCGCTTTCGGAAATCAGCTGTTCCGTCCAGTCGAGCCAGATCATCTGGAGATAGGCGAGAGCAGCGCAAGCAGACATCAGCGCGACGACACCGCGCACAGGCCAGGTGGGAACACGCAGCGATCCTTCGCCTTCATATTCGCCGATACGGTAGCCTTCGACGAAGGACGGCCAAGTCCCCCAGATCAACCCCAGAAACAGGATCAAGCCAAGCAATGCGGTAAAGGTGCGCAGCAGCCGGCGCATGAACGGCGGCACGGCATCCAGCAAGATCGTCGTGCGCAGCATGGACCCCGAATAGATCGCCAGCGGAATCTGCAAAAAGGTGATTGTGACAACAGAGTTTTGCAAGATTTCCTTGGTTCCCGGAATACCACCCCCACCTATCTGGCGAAGGATCACATCGCTGACGACAAGAACAGCGAGTCCGAGAATCCATAATGCAGACATCAAATGCAGCAGACGTGCGCCGCGAATCTCGGCTTTCATCGTATTTTGCCCCCCGTTGCGGTGTTCTTTGATCTCTGTGCGCTGTGGTGCAAATCGATCCTTTGACCAAAAGCTAACGAATCGTGGGGGCGGGTCAATAGTTGTTTAGCGGTCGATAAATTGTTTCATGCAGAGACCGTAGTGTTTCTTGACCGGCGCGTCGGGATGTGTCTACGTTAAAAAGTTAGCAATCGATAAATTGGCAGCAGTGCGGGTAGGATCACGCCACACATTGCTGCTTGAGCTGTCTACATCTGGGAGGATGCCATATGACACAATACTTGACCGGCAGCGTTGCCGGCATTGCGATGACGCTGCTTGCGGTACCCGCTGTTGCAGAGACGTTTACGTTGCGGATCGGGGCTGGACACCCCAGTGGCCCGTCGGCCTATGTGACCGATACAGAGCGCTTTTTTGTGCCCGAAGTCACGCGGCGGGTTGCAGAAGAAACCGAGCATGAGGTCGTCTTTATCGAAGGCTATGGCGGGTCGATCGCCAGTGTCTCCGAGACGCTAGAAGCCGTCCAGAACGGTATCCTTGATATCGGCGCCTATTGCATGTGTTTCGAACCAGCCAAGCTTTTCCTGCATAACTTTCCCTATTACACCCCTTTCGGCCCACAAAGTTCGACACAGGCGATGTCCGCTGCCCGCGCTGTTTATGATGAAGTGCCATGGCTGACAGAACAGTTCGAAGCAAACTATGGTCAGGTCATGTTGGGTTTACATGGTTGGGACAACTACCATATCGGCACAGTGAAACCCTGGTCGAACGTGGCCGATTTGGCGGGAGTGAAGATCGCAGGCGCTGGTCCCAACCTGCCCTGGCTCGAGTTTGGTGGTGCGATACCTGTGCAATCCGCTTTGCCTGACGGTTATCTGTCGATGCAGACTGGTGTTTACGATGGTTGGCTGATGTTTCCATCCGCCTATCTTGGGTTCAAGTTCCACGAACCAGCGCCCCATTACACGCTGGTCGGCTTTGGTGCGATGCCAGTCAACGTGTTGACCATGAACGCACGCACGCTCGCGCGTCTGCCCGAGGATGTGCAGCAGATCATTCGGGAAGTCGGTCGCGCTTATGAGGATCAGGCTGGTGCATCTCTGGATGCCGCACAACAGGCCGGGCTTGATGGGCTGGCCGCGTCCGGTGCCATTGTGACCGAACTTCCTGCGGAAGCACGTGCAGAATGGGCAAGCTCTTTGACAGGCTTTGCGCAGACACAAGCGGCAGATGCCAATGGGCGCAATCTTCCCGGCAGCGAAGTGATGAATGCGTATCTGCGGGCCGTGACCGCGGCCGGCTACGATTGGCCGGTTACCTATACGGTGGATTGAAACTGACAACAGTGCAGGCAGCGCCGCTAGTGGTGCTGCCTGCCACGATCACGCGCCAACGTAGAGTGTCCACGCACTGCTTGCGATCAAATAGCTGCCCAGCACGATCAAAAGTAAATGAACGATGATGTAAAAGGGGTCCTTGGCAATCCGCGTGGCAATGTATTTTCCCACGGCTATCCCCAAAGGCATGATGGGCAGCAGCAGCAAAGAGATCCAGAGACTGTCGCGCGTGACCAGTCCCATCGAAAGCACAATCGGAATTTTGACGAAATTCACGATGAAGAAGAACCACACCAAGACAGCGACGTAAACCTGCGGCATCAGACGATATGGCAGCAAAAACGCCTGCACGGGCGCCTCTCCCATCAAGAAAAAGCTGGTAAATCCTGACCCACCGGTCAGGGCGATGGTGCGGTACCACTGCGGTTTGCCGGTGTCGGCTATGGGCGTGAAACGGCTTTGCCCACCAAGACGATTGCGAAAGAACTTCAGCCCCAGCAACAACGACATCGCGCCCAACATGATCGCCAACCCATCGGGGTTGATCCGGTCAAAGACAACTGCGGCAAGGTAGACCCCCGCCACGCCCCAAAGCGCCATCGGCCAAAGCAGCCGGAAATCAACCGCCTTGCGGTAGATGATGGCGACAATCACATCCATCACGATATAGGTCGGCAACAGAACAGCGATGGCCGTCGGGATATCTGACACCGCCGCGACCAACGGCATCCCGAGCGAGCCGATCATCCCACCGAACCCCGCCTTGGCAAGTGCAACGAAAAACACGGCAAAGGCCGCCACACAAAAGAACAATGGTGTGATTTCGGTCATCAGAAAGAATGCCTGCAAACAACGATCGTCATTGCCTGACTGCCAAGGCGGATGGGTGTCATGAGGCTATCCTTGTGGCCGGGTAAGGTCGAATGGCCTTTACCATATGTTTGACTTTAATTATCACTTAATAAATAAGGTTCAAGCGGCTTGTGGGAACTGTTCCGGATCAAGGCATGCCAAGCCCTGTAAAACGCGCGCGGGCCATTCATTGCCGTTCTGCCTGTTTCGTGACGGCAGCACGGTTCACCGCCTAAAAGGAGTGATACTCATGACACATTTATTGATACCTGATGCCCCCGCACCTGCGCTGTCTTTGCCAGTCGTTGGCGGTGGGACCTGGACGCTGGCAGATCAGACACCCGGTTCGTTTACAATGATCGTGATTTATCGCGGCCTGCATTGCCCGGTATGCAAGACCTATCTGACAAAGCTGTCAGCCATGATGGATGATGCCCGGTCTTACGGCTTGAATGTTGTCGTGGCCTCTATGGATGGAATGACCCGCGCTGCACAAGCAAAGGCAGACTGGGGATTGACCGATATACCGGTGGCTTTTGACCTGTCCGTTGCGGATGTCAAGAACTGGGGTCTTTACCTGTCCACATCCATCAAGGAGGCAGAGCCAGCACAGTTTGCTGAACCGGGCTTGTTCTGGGTCCGTGGTGATGGACGGCTTTATCTGGTTGATATTTCCAATATGCCGTTTTCTCGTCCGGATCTGGATATTCTTATCCCAAAAGCAAAGATGGCGATGGACAACAACTATCCCGCCCGCGGGACAACGGCCGTCTGAACGGCTGATATCACCCTGCCCCAAGGTGGTGTCGCCGCCACCTTGGGGTGCAAGCCACAGCATCCGTTCCGGTCGCAACGGCAACGTCAGTTCAGTGACGGCGGTTCCTGTGGATCGGGTATCTGTTCTGAACCCTGTCGCAGCTTGATCGCAAGCCCGGCAACAAAAGCCGCGACCGCGTCTGCGATCACGCGGTCCTTGCGGGTTTCCAATGCACTTTCGTAAACAAGATCGCGCACCCCGTAATAAAAGATGCCGCCATGCATCACCCATGCAAATTCGATTTCGCTATCGAGTGCCTGACGTGGCGCCAGCCCCAGTTCGGCCCGTGCTTCGGCCACAATCGGTTCAAGAATGCGGTGCCGGACCAGTTGCATGTAACGGCGGTTGATATCTGCGCCCTTGAGACCTGAAAACAGATAGATGCGCATCCATTCGCGGTTGAAAATGACATCCGTGTAGACAGTGTAAAAGGTGTTGAGACGCGCTTCGACGGATCGGCTGCGGTCGGTCAGGATCGACTCCCATTCGACGCGCCAGCGGTTGACGTAAACGGCGTCATACACTTCGCGGATCAGGTCATCCTTGGACGGAAAGTAGCGGTAAAGAAGTGGTTGTGTCACACCAAGCTTTCGCGCCAAACCACGGGTCGAGCTTTCAAAGCCTTCTTCAGCAAAAAAGGCGATCGCCTTGGTGATAAAATCTTCGCGGCGCTGGGTTGACGACATCCGCTTGCGCTTGGTCGGGTCGTCCGAATTTGTCATGCGATCCTTTCAGGCTGCGTTCCAACCTTCGTTTCACGATTAACCGGCAGCCTAGCAACATATCCGGACTGCTGACAGTTTATATGATAGCCCCTCTCGCTGCGGCAATCAGGAATATGCGATCCTTTTTCGATGCACTGCGGCGAGGATCACGATCAAGCGATCACCCACCACAGCAGGTCGCGGTGCTGCGATGCCTGTTCGACCAAGCATCCGTGACGACGTGTTGAGGTCTTTGCAGATGATATGCATCGCTTTGACCTGTTGTGGCACCTTCCGACATTATCATTCGATAAGTAATGCCCGCAAAGCATCTAAAGCCATTGACACCCACAGCATTTTAATTTGTCATTCGATAAATTAAACCAGCAGAAAGGGAGCCGCGCAATGGCCCGTCTCACACGCCAAGACATCTATGATACCGCCAAAACGCTGTCGAACTGGGGGCGTTGGGGGGATGACGATCAGATCGGCACCCTGAACAATGTGACGCCCGAGGACATTGTGGCTGCAGCAAGCCTGATCAAGACGGGCAAGACTTTTGCTCTGGGCCTTGACCTAAAACAGAAAATCCAGTCCGGGCTCTTTGGTGGCCGCTGGAACATGATCCACCAGATGCTGGCGACCGGTACAGATGCGGTTGTCGGGGCACAGGACGGCGACGGCAAAGCCTATCTGCGTTATGCCGATGATGCGATCAACATGCCTTGTCAGGTCGGTACGCAATGGGACGCGTTGTGCCACATCTTTCTGGATGACAAAATGTACAACGGCTATCCCGCGACCGAGGTGACCATCAACGGGGCGGCGCGCCTCGGGATCGAACATGTCCGCGGAAAGATGGTCGGGCGCGGGATCTTGCTGGACGTTGCACGGTGGAAAAACGTTGACAGTCTTGACGATGGCTATGGGATCACGAACGCAGACCTTGATGGTTGCGCCGCGGCACAGGGTGTCACAGTCAAGAAGGGCGACTTTGTCATCGTTCGGACAGGACATCAGGAACGCTGCCTCGCCTCTGGTGACTGGACAGGCTATGCGGGCGGCGATGCGCCGGGACTGGCTTTTGAAACTGCACACTGGATCAAAAAGCACGATATTGCAGCGATTTGCGCCGATACATGGGGCTGTGAAGTGCGGCCAAACGAAAGCGACGAGGCCAATCAGCCGTGGCATTGGGTTGTGATCCCCGCCATCGGCATATCGATGGGCGAGATATTCTATGTCAAGGAACTGGCAGCGGATTGCGCCGAAGACGGGGTTTACGAGTTTTTCTTTAGCGCACCGCCACTGCACATTCCCGGGGCAGCAGGTTCGCCGATCAACCCACAGGCCATAAAGTGACTTCAGGGGGGGGCGTAAATGGTCGGTCAAGGCCGACCGGAAATGCAGAGTGTGAAAGACCTGCCAGCCCCCCCCCAATCGCCCCATGACAGGCGCCCTGCCCTGTCACCTTGCCAATGTTTGTGGCAGGGTGATCGGTGATTTGCCCGGTCTTTTCGCTTGGCAAAGGCGGAACGCGGCCCGACCAGCCAAGGCCCAAGGATCACGGTTTCAAAAACGGATTAGAGGACAGATATGATCCCACATCGCTATGCACCCATCGTCTTCGGCTTCGTTTTATCAATGATCATGTCGGCCGTTATCTCTGGCGTGGCGACATTATCGGCGGTTGGCTTGTCTTCGGCGCTACCGATGATCTGGGCCCTCGCGTGGATCAAAAGCTGGATCGTGGCATTTCCGTCCGTTCTGGTCGTGGCACCGGTCGCGCGGCGGATCGTCGGGCGGCTGGTGGCGCCTGCTGCACCAACCAGCCACTGAACGCAATCAGATCCACAATTGATAAGTCGCGGGTATCCAACGATAGCCAGCGCCATGCTGTTCCACATGGCCTATTGCAGGGAACGGCATGTGATGGCCGCTGACCAGCAAACCGTCTGCTGCCGCCATGGCCAAGACCCGCTTGCGCGTGACAATCGCCGCATCGGGGTCATCATCAAAGGCAACAGGGCTGTCAGGATATTGTAGGGAAAACACATAATGGTTGGTCACATCCCCCCAAACCAGCAGGGATTTTCCACCGTCATCCAGCCGGTACATCATATGCCCGACAGAATGGCCAAAGGCCGCCAGAGCCGTCACCCCCGGCACGACAGTGTCGCCATCCTCCAGAAATGTCATCCGATCAGCAAGCGGGACAATAAGTTTCAGGAACAAGTCACGGTTCTGCGCACGTTGCGGCGGGATCTGCGACCCGTCGTACCAAGCATCGAACTCGCGCCGGCCCATGACATAGCGGGCGTTCGGAAAGGTCGGCACACCATTTTCCAGCACACCACCGATATGGTCGGGGTGCATATGCGTAAAGGCCACGATATCGATATCCGCAGCGCCGTAACCGGCCTGTAACAGCCTGCTTTTCAGGTGGCCCGCATTGCCCGCCCTGCCACCTTCTCCGAAACCTGTGTCAAACAACACCACCTGACCGGCAATGCTGATGACCGTGGGGGTATAGGTGTTTTCAAAGCCATGTGCAGGCAGGTTGTTCGCAGCAGCAGTGACCGCGATCTGGGCATCGGAGCGATCAAGCGCAAAGGGTGGGCGGATCGCATCACGCAGGTGGGCACCATCCAAAATCGTCGTCACCTCGGCCGTGGCAAGGGTAAACCGCTGGATTGACGGGCGATAAGCGCCTTTTGGGCCGGTTGTCATGGCTGTGAAACCTCTGTTACAGGGTGGGGTGTCAACGGGATGGCCGGGTGGCCCACGCGTCTATGATGCAGATGTGTTGGCAGTTCTTCGTTCTGCGATGATCTTGGTTCCGCAAACGCCCTATCCGTGCGCATTGTCCTGTCGCGTCCCGTTGGCATAGAGAAAGGCCAGCTTGCAGATGTTGCTGTGTTTTAGACGGCGGTCACATGATATGTCGAGCTTGTTTATGATATACAGGCAAGATCATTTGCAAATAATAAAATCATGAGAATATCATAATAGACGCATAAGATTTCATGCATCATGGACATGCACCGATGAAAGACCGAAAGGCATTTGTTGCTTATGGTCAGTGCCGCAGAGATTACCGTCAGAAGAGACAGCATATCATTTTTCAAGATACAATTTATCTGAAATTATCATGTTATTCAGCGGGTGGCATCAGCCATACTTGCGCATGATAATTTGGTGCAATGCTCGGGTCGCGGGATTCGCGTTTCGATCCAACGAATGACCCATTGCAAGTTGTACAACCTGTAGACTCATTGGCGGCGATCAGAAACGCGATGGCGACAAGTTTGGCACCCCTAACAAGCAAGGACGATGGCAATGAAAGACCACATCGAACATGGCCCTCACCATATCGAGACCAATACGGATCCAGCGGCTTTCGCGCACTGGCCCCCGGGCCTGTACGAAGAGATGATCGCCGGCCACGATAACGGCTGCGTGGGGTCTGTGCTTGTGTCCGAAACCGATCGGGTGCGGGTTTGGCATCTGCACATTCCACCAGGATCGCGCTGCGGTTTTCACCGGCATGTGAACCCTTATTTCTGGTCCTGCCTGACGAACGGTCTGGCGCGCAACTATTTTTCATCGGGCCAGGTGCGTGATGGGGTTCACTATGTGGGTGAAACCAAGCACTATTATTACGGGCCGGGCGATTACATGCTCCATTGCGTGGAAAACATCGGTGAAACGCCGCTGGCCTTTACAACGGTAGAGTTCCTTGACGGGACCAACCCCGCCATGTCGATCCCTGACCATGTCCGGCTGGTGCCGCCCGCTGGCTAAGGATTGGCGTGACCAATGCTGTGCGGCAGTGAATGCAGGCCACAGGATAGGCGCGGCAAAATTTCTGGCTCATTGACAATAAAGCCGACCGTGCGACCCAAATCGCCGGCAGCACACATCCACCCCATTCGAGACCGATGGGATCAGAGAATAAGGACAGCTGATGAATACAACGCGTGTGACGATCAATCGCTATGGTGGACCAGATGTCATGGTGCTGGAAACTGTTCATCTTGCTGATCCGGCCCCGGGCGAGGTGCAGATGCGCCAGACAGCCATTGGTCTTAATTTCATGGATATCTATCAAAGATCAGGGTCTTATCAGATACCGCTACCCAGCCCACTCGGACTGGAGGCGGCAGGTGTCATTACAGCTCTTGGAAAGGACGTCACCGGCTTTTCTGTTGGTGACCGGGTGGTTTATGCGGGCCTGCTGGGCGCCTATGCAAGCCATCTCAACGTCACGGCGAACCGGTTGATTGCTATACCCGATGACATTGACGATGATATCGCCGCCGCCGTCCTGATGAAGGGGATTACAGTCGAATACCTGTTGACCCGCTGCTATCGCATAAAACCGGGGCAGGATGTCCTGTTTTGGGCAGCGTCGGGCGGCGTCGGACAGATTGCCGGGCAATGTGGCGCGCATCTGGGCGCGCGGATGATTGGCGTCACGGGCGGTGCGGCAAATTGCACCGCGATCACGCAGTTGGGCTATGACGTTGCCATCGACCGCCAGACCGAGGATGTCGCTGCCCGCGTTCGGGAACTGACAGACGGCAAAGGCGTCCCGGTCGTTTATGACAGCGTCGGTGCAGACAGTTTTTATGCCTCGATCAACAGTTTGGCCCCATTTGGCTATCTTGTTTCCTTCGGAGCGACGACTGGCCCTGCGCCCGATGTATCGCCACATCTTTTGCAGACAAAGGGATCGCTTTATTTCACCCGACCAACACTGGCCAATTACATGGCAGCGCGCGATGATCTGGAACAGGCGGCAGCAACAACATTCGGCTTGATCCGCGACGGGGTTTTGAAGGTGAATATCAACCAGCGCATGCCTCTGTCTGATATTGCTGCGGCGCATGCGGCGATGGCCGCAGGTGACACGACCGGATCAACGGTGCTTGTCCCATGAAGCAAGCTGTCGGCAGGATTGATACAGCACAGATGGTGGTTGCCACAGCGGCCATAGGCCTGGCAACCGTCCTTTTGTTGACCGGACCAGAGGACCTGCTTTTACGCGTGGCGGCGATTTCTGCGCTGTCCGTCGCGCTTTTCGCCACCCGGTTGTTGCCAGAGGTGGTGACGGCTTTGGGGACATTCCTTGCCTTCATCGCTCTGTCAGCCGCGCCCCCGGCGGTCATTTTTTCAGGTTTCACCAGTAGCGGGTTCTGGTTGCTTTTTGCAGGGCTGATCATTGGCACGGCGATTACGGCGACGGGGCTGGGGATGCAGCTGGCACTGCGGCTTTTCCAGCGCACGGGTCATTCCTATGTCCGGGCGGCTCTGTTGCTGGCCATCTGTGGGGTGGGACTTGGACTGCTGGTCCCATCCACGCTGCCACGCGTCATTGTATTGATGCCGATCGCGTTGTCGTTGGCGCAAACCATGGGCTATGCCGTGGGGTCTCGTGGCCATGTCGGACTATGCGTGACGGCGGCTGTTGCGACATTGTTGCCGACCTACGCCTTTCTGACGGCGAACTTGCCGACAATCATCCACTTTGCCGCGACCGAAACGCTGTACGGCGCCTCACCTTCCTATGCGCAGTACTTTGTCGAACAGGCTCCGATCAATCTGATGCGGCTGGTGGTGTTGTTGGCGCTGATGCTGCCTTATGCGCCAGCGCGTGCAGATGCGGCCTCGACCGTCGAGGCACCCACACCACTGACCATCGTGCAGCGACGGCTCCTTGCGCTTTTGTCTGTAGCCATCGTCTTGTGGATGACCGACGCGTGGCACGGCATTTCGCCGGCATGGGTCGCGCTTAGTCTTGCGGCTTTGCTTTTGGTCCCGATGTTTGGCATGCTCGATGCCACGGCAATGCGGACAAAGGTCGATCTTTCGCCGGCCTTCTTTCTGGCTGCCGTGTTTGCGATCAGCGCGATGGCGCAAGCAACTGGATTGGGCACTGCCGTCGCGGACCGGCTTGTCCCACTTCTTGGTCTGGGGTCTGGCGGGCTGCGCGATCTTTACGCGATCACAGGGCTTTCGGTGGTATTGTCACATCTGACGACGGCGCCCGCGGCACCAGCGGTGCTTGTTCCGATGGCGGCGACTTTTGCATCGCAGACTGGCTGGGCCGTAGAGACCGTGGCCATGGCACAGGTCATCGGATTGGCAACGCCGATCTTGCCGTATCAGGCGCCACCGTTGATCGTGGCGATGTCTCTGGCCACGATACCCGTGTCTGCCCTGCTGCGGGTCTGCCTGTGGCTGGCTGTCGCGGTGGCCATTGTCGGGTTGCCCATGACCTACCTGTGGTGGTCTTGGCTTGGCATGTTCGGATAACCCTGCATGATCAGGGCGCATTGCCACCGGGAAACGTGAGGATGCGGGATTGAACACCCCGCCTCCACTATGGCGATTTGTTCAACCGCTTGGCCGCATCTGATCGCCGCAGATTTAACCAACTGATTCTGGTCACGCCGGACGGGCCTGCGCCGTGGGTTCACCCCACGGCGACAGCGCGTACATCACTTTCAACATGTGGAAGGTACTTCTCGAAGTTATCCGCGAACATACCCGCCAATCTTTGTGCCGCCGCATCATAGGCAGCCGGATCGGCCCAAGTGTTTCGTGGATTCAGCAAAGCTGTATCCACACCTGCAATCGCGGTCGGTACGTCAAAGCCGAAATAGGGGTCTTTGCGGAATGTCACATCGGCCATCAGACCATCAAGCGCGGCATTGAGCAGCGCGCGCGTCGCGGTGATCGGCATCCGCTGCCCTGTTCCAAAGGACCCGCCCGTCCATCCGGTATTCACCAGCCAGCAGGTTGCACCATGTTCCGCGATTTTGGTTTGCAACAGCTTCCCGTAAATCTCTGGCCGGCGCGGAAGAAAGGGTGCGCCAAAGCAGGTGGAAAATGTGGGCTCTGGATCGGTGACACCGCGTTCGGTGCCCGCAACTTTGGACGTAAAACCGGACATGAAGTGATACATTGCTTGTGCAGGCGTCAGCCGCGCAATCGGCGGCAACACGCCAAAGGCATCACAGGTCAGCATGATGATATTTTTGGGATGCCCGCCAATGCCGTCCGGGGATGCATTCGCGATAAAGCTCAATGGATAGGCTGCCCGCGTGTTCGCGGTCAGGCTGGCATCGGTAAAGTCCAATTCCCGCGTGCGCGGATCATAGACCATATTCTCGATCACCGTTGAAAACATATGCGTTGTGGCAAATATTTCCGGTTCTGCCTCGGGGGACAAATTGATGGTCTTGGCATAGCAGCCCCCCTCGAAGTTGAAGATGCCTGTGTCGGTCCAACCATGTTCGTCGTCACCAATCAGCACCCTGAACGGGTCAGAGGAAAGGGTCGTCTTGCCTGTTCCTGATAGTCCAAAGAAGACGGCAGCATCCGAGGCATCGCCTGCTGCATGTATCGCCGAACAATGCATTGGCATCACGCCTTTTTCCGGCATCAGCCAATTGAGCAATGTGAACACGGCTTTCTTGTTCTCGCCCGCATATTCCGTACCGCCCACCAGGATAATCTTGCGATCCAGATTGAAAGCGATGACAGTTTCCGACCGGCAGCCATGCCGGGCGGGGTCCGCAGTGAAGCTCGGACAATTCACCAGCGTGAAATCAGCGATAAAATCATCCAGATCGCCGGCTTCGGGGCAGATCAACATATGCCGGATAAACAGGTTGTGCCATGCAAGCTCGGATACGACGCGGACCCCGATGCGGTGGCGCGGATCAGCCCCGGCGAAAAGGTCCTGCACGAAATAGTCTTTGCCCGCCATATGCGCGCGCATATCGGCATAGAGCTGGTCAAAGGCTTCGGCCGTCATGCGTGCGTTGGCGTCCCACCATATCGTGTCTTCGGTGGTCGGCGATACAACAACATGCTTGTCCTTGGGCGACCGGCCTGTGAATTTCCCGGTGTTTACCAGTAGCGCACCACCTTGGCCCAGCTCACCTTCATTGCGGCGCAAAGCGTGACTGACAAGCTCGGGTTCCATCGCATTGTAATAAACATTCCCCAGCGCGTGAAAGCCTTGTGCGCTCAACGTAAAAGCAGGGTTAACGCGGCCGTGATCCATCAGAATGTCCTCTCCCGAGACGTTATTTATAAGGGGTTAACTTGGTCACTTGTGTAATGAAAGCAGTATCTTGTGCTGTTAGCGATAACCATTTGATGTTAGCGTCAAAGGTCGAAAAATGGGATCAGATCAGGCCAATCGCACCCCACCAGGCGAAAGTCAAAGGCAGCCCCAATACGGTGGAAAAGAACGCAGACAGCACGCAAATCCGCGTCAATGGCCCTACGGGAATTGCGGCAATTGCAATTCCTATCAGCAGCGGTGGTGACTGATACGGCAATATTGTGGTCGATATTCCGATATTATGGGCCATCGCCACTGCCTCGATCGGCCAGTCAGCAGCCTGAGCCATCGCTGCCGCAAGTGGGGCAAGCACGATTGGTGTCGCAGGGGCAATTGTCAGATGCGACAGGCCAGATGAAAACAACGTAATAACGGTTAGGTTCCAAAGATCAGTGTCCGGCGTTAACCGCAGCATTGGCACAACAATCTCGGCGATCCGGTGACTGAGCCCGACATCCGTCATGACCGCGCCTATGCTGAACACCGCAGCAATCAGAAACCCGATAGACAGGTCAATGTCCGACTTCATCGCCTGCGCGGTAAACACGCCGGTCGCAGGAACCAGCAGCACAAGTGCCACCGCCAGCGTGATCCATGCAGGGGCGATCCCGTGCAGCGTGTCGGTCGCCCAAAGGCAAATAGCGATCGCAAGAAGCCAGGACAGGCGGCGCTGCGCTTGTGTCCAAAGCGGCGCTGGTTCGTCATCTGCTTGTGCCGCAGGTATCACGGCTGGCTGTATGTCCGGGCTGCCTCCCCAGGCAAGCAGCAAGACCAGCAGGACGACGAAACGCAAAACATTGATCGGGGCGTTTTGAATGAAATAAGCGCCATAGGTGAATTGGATATCGTAGAGGATCTCAATTATTCCAACCTCGACAATCGTAGGCAGGTTTGCCGTCAGGAAGGCATAGGTCGGGATCAGCGTCATCAGCGCCGCTGTCATCAGCAGGCCTGTATGCTGGCGCGTCCCCACGCCAAAAGACATCCGGGCAGCCAGTGCCAAAGTGATTGGCATCATGACGATAACGCGTGGAATTGCCGAAGGGACGCAGGCCCCCAGCAACAGCCCCCCCAAAGACAGAAACAGCACTGCACGGCGATAAGACGTGCCGGTGAACGCAAAAATCAGCCGCGCGATCTGGTCGCCCAGCCCCGATACGGTAATTGCCGATCCGATGATCAGGCCGCCGACCAAAAGCCAGAACCCGCTTGAAGCAAAGCCGGAAAAGATCGTGGCTTGTGGCGCGGCATCTATGGCAATGAAGGCCAAGAAAATCGCGAGCGCCGTAACCGTGTCAGGCAGACTGCGCGTCGCAAAAGAGGCGATACCCGCACAAGCAATGGCAAGCACCCTTAGCGCCGGATCAGACGTGACAATGATCGTGCCCAAGGCCAAGAGTGCCGCCGTCATGGCCAGCAATTTGCTGGCCGGAAGATGCGCGATCACGCCTGACCCCGCCTTATTGCCCGATCATCAGACATTCTTGTCAGCATCGCGGTAGACCTCGAAAACTGCCGCGGTGTCGTGATCCTTGGGCAAAAGTGTCCACGCCTGGTCATACATGCCCAGCACTGCGTCGAACATCGGCGTGGTAACGTCGTGTTCTCGGATATCGGCATGAATGATTGCCAGATCTTTTTCGAACATCGCCATATGGGCCGTGGCCGGAACGTAAGCCCCTGACATCATCAGCGGCATCCGCAAGTCCAGCATGCGGGACTGCCCTGCACCTTTCGAAAGCATCTGATAAACAGTGTCGCGATCCAGCCCCAAAGCGTCCGCATAATGCAGCACCTCGGCCGCGGCGCAGTTGTGCAATGCGACTGCGTGGTTCGCGACATATTTCAGCTTGCTGCCAGCACCGAACGGGCCCGCGTCAATCACTGTATGGCACAGATGGGCCATGAATGGGCGCGCGGCTGCGATTGCATCAGACGGGCCGGATGCCATGATAACCAGATCCGCTTTGGCGGCCTGCGCGCCGGTGCCACTGACCGGGGTATCCAAAAGGATCGCCCCGCTTTTTTGGACGGCATCGCGCGCAGCCAGCTTGTCCTCCATAGCGAAGGTGCCGGTTTCCATCACGACTTGAACGGGTTTCAGGATCTGGCCCAGCTGTTCTGCGACGATCGCAAGCGCCTTTGTCGACGCGATGGACAGGATGACTAAGTCACATTCCGTCAGCCAGACATCTAACGCATCATGCGCAACACCGCCGCGTTCTACCAGCCGGTCGCGGGCTGCCGTGTCGGGATCAAATCCCGACACGGCGACACCTGCACGCAACAGGTTGTCAGCATAGGCCGTGCCCATAATGCCAAGACCTATGATGCCAACGCTCATATCATGCACCTTTGCGGGTCAGGCCGAACAATTTGGCCGCTGTCAAACCAGCAACCTTGGCCTTGTCTTCAGCAGACAAAGCAGAGCTGACGATATGTTCAACCGGATCATAATCGGCCATGTCAAAGGGATAGTCGCTGCCCATGATCACCTTGTCAGCGCCATAGAGTTTTACCAGATATTCCAGCTGGTGATCGGTAAAGACGACGCTGTCGATCCAAACCTTCTTGAGATAGTTGGTCGGAGGTTCTGGCAGATCAGCATGGCTGTCCTGGCGCGCGCCCCAGGCATGGTCGATCCTGCCTGAATAGGCGGGCAGATAACCACCGCCATGCACCGCAAAAATTTTCAGATCCGGCATGTCGCGCAGCAGACCGTTAAAAATGATATAGTGCAGCGCTGTCGTCGTCTCGAGCGGATTGCCGATGACATTTGCAAAGTAGTATTCAGTAAATCGCTCTCCACCGGTAAAGCCGTTGGGGTGGATCATGACGACTGCGCCAAGCTCTTCTGCCTTTTTCCAGAACGGGCGGAACCGGTCGGCGCTGATCTCCTCGCCATCCATGTTCGTCAGCAGCATGACGCCTTTGAGCCCCAGTTCCTTGACCGCGCGTGTCAGTTCAACCGCAGCCTCTTCGGGGTCTTGCAACGGCACGGTGCCGAGCCCGGCAAAACGATCGGGGTTCTGTCCAACCCATTCGGCCATACCATCGTTCACCATGCGGCTTGCATGCGCGGCATGTTCGATGGGTGACTGATAATAGCACTGCGGAGGTGGTGGCGCGACGATCTGCATCTCGATCCCCTGCGCGTCAAGAACGCGCATCCGGTCGCCGATGTCTTGCATGGCGACAGGCCCACGGTCTTTATCCTGCTGGGCGTTCACCGCATTGGTTGCGTCGTTGGAATATTTGACCATCGCAATGCGCTTGGGGTCCACATGCGGGGCCATGTATTGCGCGGCAGCCGGGATCAGGACATGGGCATGGCTGTCCACAGTCAGTGTTGACAACCGGCCTGGTGTCGCGGGCACGGGCCGAGCAGAGGTCGGGCCGTAGCGGTTAACGGCGTCGCCCCGCTTTTGGGTGTCGATGATGGAATGGCTCATAATATCGTCCTGTTAGCTTTTGCTTATTTCATGAAGGGTGGTTGCCGCGGGATGGCCGCGGCAACCGGTTGAAAAGGTGTTGATTACTGATTGGCAGCGAGCCAAGCCGCAGCATCTGCTTCGACTTGCGCGCGGTCAAAATCATTTGCCGCTGCAATATAGGTGTCGTTGAGGAATGATGCTGTATCGACTTCGGTTGTAATGGCACCCGAAGCAAGCAGACGCGGCTGCAAGGCATCCCAAACATCAACCTGCAGGTCACCAAGACGCTCTGTCGTCGACACGTTCATACCGATCGACATGTCGAGGAACAGTTGGCCAGCATCCTGATTTTCCCATTCCTCTGGAACGGCATCGCGCAGCATCTGCGCCACGGCCTCTGGATTCACATCGGCGACATGCATGCCCTTGCTCCAGGCGCGCAGGAAGCCTTCCATCAACTCACGCTTTTCGTCGATTGTCTCTGCGTTGACGGCAAACGTGTTCGCAGGGCTTACCAAAAGCTCTTCCGGGGTGATCAGACGGATTGGAATCCCGTTGACGATCAGCGCGATCCAGTCAGGCGCCGCACCGGAAATAGCCGATACGTTCCCATCACGCACCGCAGCAGCGAGTGTTGGCCCGCTTTCGCCAAGCACAACGGTCTGAACATCGTCGATGCTGGCGCCAACAGTCGCCAGAGCTGCTTGCAGAAATGCTCTGTCGCGGTCAGAGACCAAGCCCACGGTGGTTCCGATCAGGTCTTCAATTGATGTATACTCGGATGTGTCGAGTACCCCGATACCTTCGGGCGCGTTCTGCATCACTTCATAGATTGTGTTGATCTGCGCCCCGGCAGTCAAAGCGTTCACAGTCTCCACCGGGTCCAGCATCGCCACGTCCGCTTGCCCGTTTTGCAGGAAAGCGACGTAAGGGATCGAGGTGTCCGAGGGAAGAAGGTTGACGGTTACGCCTTCAGCCTCAAAATATCCCAGTGCTTCACCGACCACGAGTGGAAAAAAGTTGGTCGAACGTGGCAAGGGGTTGATCACATTGATTGTGGCGTCCTGCGCGACAATCATCGTCGGAAGCGCGGTCAAGGCGACCCCGGTTCCCAATAGAATTGATCTTAGCATATTCATTGTATTATCTCCCTGAAAAGTCGATTGATACGTCACTTTTTGGCTTGGTTTATCCAAGTCCGGGCGCGCGCGCGGGACGCTGCCGCGCGACGGCTTTCTCGGCGCCAGAAAACAATTCTGTCGTCCAGAAATTCCATGGTGTAAAACAACATCAACCCGATCACCGTCATGCTGAGCAGCGTGGCGATGGATGATGCCATATCGAGCTGGAACGAAAACCGGCTCATCAATACGCCGACACCGGCGGTTGCTTGTGCGAACTCGGCCACGACCGCCCCGATCAATGCGGTGGTCAAACCGATCTTCAGACCTGCGAACATCAAGGGCAGCGCGGCTGGTACCCGCAGCTTGGCAAAAATCTGCGCGGGCCGTGCGCCCATTGATTTGAAAAGCTCCTCGCGGTCTTCATCGATTTGCACCAGACCGGTGAGCGTGTTCACGAAAATCGGGAAGAAACAAAGGATCGCCGCCAGCGCCATTTTTGATCCCATACCATAGCCGAACCAGGCAATGATCACTGGTGTCAGCGCGATGCCGGGTGTCACATTCAGGACAATCGCATAGGGAATGACGTAGCGCTTGAAGACTTCAGAAAGCGAAGATGCGACCGCAAGGCTGACCGCCACACTGGCTCCGATACCAAAACCGACGACAGCTTCGGTCAGCGTAATGAAGAAGTGACTGTAAATGGTGCCTTCCGTCACATAGAGCCTGGCAATGGCAGCGCCGATCGCACTGGGTTGCGGAACCATGATCGATGTGATCAGGCCAATATGGACACTGAATTCCCACAATCCGATGATCACAAGAAATAGAGCGAGGTGTGGTGCAACCCGAAGGGCAAGCATCAGGAAATTGTCTGTTCTTGTCATAGCGATCCCTCCATGGCTTTACGACGTTTTGCGCTCATGCGTGACCGACCCGGTTCATGCTTCCAAAAAGCAATTGTGCGGTCGATAATCTCCATCCCGCGGAAGATCAGGAAACCCAGCAGCGTCAGTGTGAAGATGCAGGCGAATGCAGACGCCATGTTGAGGTTGCGGGTATAGACCAGGATCAAAGACCCAATTCCCTGATCGCGCTGGATAAACTCGGCCACCAGCGCACCTGACAGGGCTGCGGTCAAAGCGAGACGTTCACCCGCCATGATCACGGGAATGGCATCGGGCAGCACCAGTTTGCGCAGGATTTGCCATTTGCTGGCTCCCATGGATTTGAAAAGCTCCAGTTTTTCGGCGTTCACGTTCATCACGCCTGACAGCGTGTTGATAAAGGGCGCAAAAAAGCACACCAGCACGATGATCGCGATCTTGGAGCCGCTCCCAAACCCGAAGGCTGCGATGACCAAAGGTGCCACGGCGATACGCGGTGTGGCCTCCAGCACGATGACATAAGGTTTCAAAAACCGGCGCAGGACCCCGTTGAGACCAACAAGACTACCCAGCACGATACCCAGTATCGAGCCCCCGAAAAACCCTGCGAATACAAGGCTCATCGTGACGCCAAGGTGATACCAGACGTTGCCGTTCTCGAAATAGATCAGCCAGAAAGAACGCATGATATTGCTTGGCCGTGGATAGAAAAGAGGATCAAGCCAGCCCGCCCGCGACCCGAACTCCCAGGCCAAGATGATCGTGACGAATATGCCCAGATGCATGGCAATACGCCGGTTGCGTATATGGCGCGCGGGGCCCGCATCGGCGGGACCGGCCAGCGTCTGTGAGGAATGAACCGCTGCCACTAGACTGCCCCCAGCGTTTCGCGCACATCTGCGACCAGATTGTTGAATTCGGGCGAAGTCTGGATCGACAATGACCGCGGTCGTTCCAGATCGACGTCAATAATCTTGGCAACCTGACCCGGGCGCGACGTCATCACAAAGACCTGATCAGCCAGGAATATCGCTTCACTGATGTTGTGCGTCACAAAAAGGGTGGTTGCGCCCACTTCGGACACGATCCGCATCAATTCGGTATTCAGGCGTTCGCGCGTGAATTCATCCAGCGCACCGAATGGTTCATCCAGCAACAAGATATCGGCACCGGTCTGCAGGAGCCGCGCCAAGGCAACCCGTTGCTGCATTCCGCCCGACAATTGCGCTGGAAAAGAAAACACAAAGTCGCCAAGCCCGACCAGTTTCAGCAGATCCATCGCACGATTTTTATCGGCAAGGGTTGTGGTGCCCGCAATCTCGGTTGGCAGCAAAACATTTTCGAGCGATGTGCGCCATTCCAGCAATGTAGCCTTTTGGAACATCATGCTGATATCAGGGCGCGGACCCGTGACGGGTTTATTGTGAACGGTCACCTCGCCTGATGTCACCGGGATCAGGCCCGACACCAAACGCAGCAGCGTTGACTTCCCGCAGCCGGATGGGCCAACCAGCGATACAAAAGACCCCCTCTTGATATCGAAATCAGCGTTTTTGAGCGCAATCACCGTACCGTTGGCAAAGGTCTTTCCGACACTACGGCCACTGACCACGATATCGTCGACTTTTGCATGTTGTGACATGATGTGATCCTTCATCTTATTCTCCTGCCCAGCGTGTCTGCGTCGTGATGTAGAGCATTCTGATATATCAGGGTAAACTCTACTCTCACCCTATCCGACAACTTGCTGGCTCTTTAGTCCCCGCATGACCTGTGTCTGGGACATGCGAATGTGTTTTTCAGAAAGCCGCACTGCGGTGCGGGTATCGCGCGCCTGTAGTGCGTCAATGATGAGGTTGTGTTCGGCCAGGGATGCAGCCATCGCCGCCCTGTCGTCCTGCCGCGATGACAAGGAAACGATGCAAAGGCGGTCATAGTTTTCCATCAATCCCAGCACGGTTGCAGTTTGGCGCTGATTGCCCGCCATCCTGCTGATGCAAACGTGAAAATCCCTGTTGTATAAGGCATAGCTTCGCAGGCTTTCGCTGTCGCAGGTGCGAAAGAGATCCAGCTGCGCTAGGTCGTCGGCGCTGGCGTCAGCACATATTTTGCGCACGGCCGCCACTTCAAGTATCGCGCGCAATTCAAGAATATCGCGGGCGTCGGCAATGGATATGGGCGCGACGCGATGCCCTTGGCGGGGGACGATCTCGATCAGACCTTCCCATTCAAGCTTTTGCAAAGCGTCACGAATTGGCGATTTTGATACACCGTATTTCTGCGCCAGCGCGCTTTCGCGCACCTCGGATCCGGGCAGCAATCCGCAGGACATGATGTCAAGACGCAAGGCGTCAAAAACATGGTGCCGTATCAACTTCTCTGACATCTGCCCCCCCTGATATCTCAAGCCACCGTTGCAGCGCTTTCACGCTTCGTCAACTTATGGCTTGTGATAGTCAGTATCCGAAAATGTGATGCGGGCTAAAGCGTGACCGCTTCACCGGTTTCTGCAGACCGCACGATGGCATCCAGCACCTCGATATTATGGATCAACTCCATATCCGAGTAGGGATAGGCCGCCTCTCCGCGGATTGCCGCCCCGAAGGCGGCAATATTTGCGGTCACACTATCGGTCCAGTCGAAAACAATCGTCTCGTGATCGTCGATGCTGCGATAGCATTGCATCGTCGCCTGCCCACCCGGCGTGTCAGGATGTGTCGCGTTGCGAATTTCCACCCACATATCGCTGCCGAAAACATGGGTCCTGATAAAATGCGGCGTATGCAGGATAGCTTGCAACGTCGCAGTCATGCCTGCCTTGAATTTCAGTTGGACAGTGACGACATCGCCGGTTTCCCAGCCAAGGCTACGGCTTGCCGTAAAGGCGTGCAACCGTTCGACAGGACCGTAAAAAGAGATCAACAAGTCTGTCAGATGTATGCCCATCTGCGTCATGCCGGCAGCTGGTGCAAAGGCTTTGGTCGTGCGCCAGCTATCCGAGGTAAGACCTATCAGCTTGTCATGACTGAATGCCATTTCCGTGTGCATGATATTCCCAAGCGCACCGTCTTCCAGCATCTTTCGCAATCCCAGGATCGCCGGTTCAAACCGGCGTTCATGGCCAATCCCCAGAACCAGGCCTGCGGCACGACAGGATTCAACGCTGCGGCGGGCATTTGCGGCTGACAAGGATAACGGCTTTTCGCAAAATACATGTCTGCCAGCCGCGACGGCCTGTGCAATCTGTACATCGTGCAGATCATTCGGCGATGTCAGGATCACCGCCTGGACTGTCGGATCAGCCAATGCCAGAGCATAGCTGTCAAAAATGGGTACGCCCAAGCCTTTGATCTGCTCATGCAGGCCGGTTGCAGGTTCAATGATCCCGCGCAAGTCAAATGCCGTATCATTCACAAGGCGGCGGGCAATATGCTGACCCCACCATCCGTATCCAACAAGTGCTACACCGATCATTCTTTTTCTCCCTTGTTGACCAGTCCAAAAAGGCCGGCCAGTGAATTGTCATAAGTATCCCATCCGCCGCTGGCGGCGGCTTCGGCCTTGGCCAGCACGCTGGTGATCACCGCATGGGGATGACCAACCGATTGCGCGACATCTGTCATCAACCGCATGTCCTTGATCGCATTGGTCAGGGTAAAGCTTACCGTGCCGGGGTCGCCGGTTGTGATCATCTCGTGGATGGGTGGAATCCGCTTTTTTGCTGCGCCGATTGCACCAGAACTGTCGCCAAGGATATCCAGCGCGCGGCCTGGATCAACACCCTGCGCCATCGCAATTCCCAATGCCTCGCCCAGCGCGCTCCAGTAAACCATCAAAGGCAGGTTGACGGCCAGTTTCATCGCTGACCCAGAGCCGACCGGACCCAAGTGTTCCAACCGTCTGGTCATTTGCGCAAGAACCGGACGTGCCGCGTCAAAAGCGGCGGTGCTGCCCCCCGCCAGACCCATCAGCTGACCGGACCGCGCTGGCACAACATTGCCGCTGACCGGACATTCCAAAAACAGCCCGCCCCGCGCGATCACCGCAGCTTCCAACGACTGCGCAGTCGCCGGAGACGTGGTTGCAAGCTCGACAATGACGCGGCCTGTCAGATCGGCCTTGAGCAAGCCACCATCACCATAATAGACAGCGGCGATCGCTTCGTCATTCGCGAGCACCGATATGATGACATCACATTCTTGTGCCACTACTTGCGGCGTCGAAACGACTGTTGCCCCGGCAACACCTTGCGCTTTCTCTGGCGAACGGTTCCATAAAGTCAGTGCCATCCCGGACTCTGAAAGATGCTCCGCGATCGGCCGACCCATGTTGCCAACACCGACAATACCCGTTTTCATGTCATGCCCCCCTGATGCTTGAATATGGTATTTCACATATTTCAACGTCGTAGGATCATCATTTATGATACGACGGTTCTCGATTGTTGATAGGTATGTGGCTGATCCCAAGGTTTCAGGATACGCCGTTTCATCTGCAATATCTGCAATGCGAACGGAGCTGACAGAACCGGATCAATTGATCACGACTCCGGTCCATCCGTGCCGCAGATTTAATCAATAGGCGCTGTGCTGGCTTCGACTGTATTCTGGAACCGTTCAAAAAACTGATCCGCCATCTTTTTGGCAAACCCGCCAATAATTCTGCTGCCGAGTTGTGCCAGCTTTCCCCCGACTTTCGCAGTGGCCGTATAGGTCAGATTTGTGCCGCCATCGACAGTTTCAAGCAAAACATCGGCACTGCCTTTTGCAAATCCTGCAACGCCACCTTTGCCTTCACCGACGATGGTATAGCTTTTACCGGGTATTACATTTTCCAATGTGACTTCACCTTTGAACGTTGCAGATACCGGCCCGACCTTTTGCTTGACCGTGGCGGCAAATCCGATGTCGGGTGAACCGGTCAGGTCTTCACAACCCGGAATGCACAAGCGCAAAGTTTCGGGAGTGTTCAAGTGAGACCAGACAGTATCGATATCTGCGGCAATAAATCGGCTTCCTGATAATTCCATTATGACCCCGTTATTTTTCTGACATTGATATATTTTAAGAGCATTTGTTATTCCCGTATTGCCAGATGATCGCTCTGATAGGGAATTAAAATACTCTTCTTTCATTCCGCATTCATGGTCGCCATGATCTTTTTCTTGCACCCATTTTGCGAAATTATTTCTTGCAATAGCCCGTGTGACACAATTTTCGTCACCAAGCGTGGCTATGTTTCACGGCCAGCGGGCTGACCTGCGCATATTCAAAATGCCAAGCGGGGACCGGTGTTGCGCGCTAGTCTTGCAACTTACCAAGTGCGCGCAGCACCCTTTCTGGTGTGAACGGCATAGCGGTCACTTGGGCGCCGAATGGCCGCAAAGCGTCATTGATTGCGTTCATGACGGCCGCTGCGGCCCCCGCAGTACCAGCTTCGCCCGCACCTTTTGCGCCAAGTGCGCTTTCCAGTGTCGGGGTCTCGACATGTCCGATGATCATGTCCGGCATCTCGCCTGCCATCGGGACAAGGTAATCAGCCATTGACCCGTTGAGCAATTGCCCCTCTTCGTCGTAATGTAATTCCTCGAACAGGGCGGCCCCAAGCCCTTGCACGATACCGCCACGGATCTGCTCGTCCACCAATTGTGGATTGATGATGCGCCCGCAGTCTTCTACGCACCAATGCTTGAGCAGCCTGACATCGCCAGTATCGGTGTCGATCTCGACGTAAGACGCTTGCACACCGTTGGTAAATGCAAAGGGATAGTCAGCGGGCGTATAATGCCGCGTCTGGACCAGTTCGCGCGGTAATCCCTTTGGCAAGGTGTCACCCCGAAAATAGACAATGCGGCCCAATTCGGACAATGGCATCCGGTCAGATCCATCGCTCATGTCCACAACGGCACTGTTACGGATATCAAGCGTCTCTGGCGGGCATTGCAGCATGGCACCCGCGACTTCCAGTATTGCGGCACGCAGGGCGCGGGCAGCCTGCAATGCGGCCTCGCCGCCAATGCCTGCGCCGCGCGATGCCCATGTCCCACCGCCATAAGGGGTGGCCTGCGTATCGCCGGTAATGATGCGGACCTTGCTTGGCGCAACACCCACGCCTTCGGCAACAATCTGCGACAAGATCGCTTCGGTGCCTTGCCCCTGTTCAGTGACAGATGAAGAGGCAACGATGCTTCCGTCGGGGTCCATCCGCACAGTACACCCGTCCTGCGCAGAAATTCTTGCGCCACCAATGCCATACATGAACGGTGACGGGTTCGTCAGTTCAATGAAACTGGCAATGCCAATGCCACGGACCACCCCGCGGGCCTTGGCCGCGGCCTGATCTGCGCGCAGGGCATCATAACCCATAAGATCGACCAGCTTTTCCAGACTGGCCTGATGTGACAATCCTTCAAACCGCATCTTGGCAGGTGATACTGCCGGATAGGCATCATCCGCAAAAAGGTTGCGGCGCCGGATATCGACCGGATCGATCCCCAGCGCGGCTGCCGCCATGTCCACCAACCCTTCGGTCACTGTCACCGCGACCGGATGACCGACAGCGCGATACTGGCTTGTCGGTGTCTTGTTCTGAAAGACAACCGAGGTGCGCGCGCGATAGGTCTTGAAATCATACGGCCCGCCGCAAAGGTTGACGACCTGATTGCCTTCGATGGCCGAAGTCCGCGGATAGACCGAATAGGCACCGATCGCCGTCCAATCGTCGATATCGAAGGCGAGGATCGTGCCATCTGCATCGACAGCGATCTTGCCCCATATCTCGTGGTCGCGCGCGTGAATATCGGTTGTAAAGCTTTCCAAACGGTCCGCGATGAATTTGACCGGGCGCGCCATGATCTTGGCAATGGCGGCGGTCGCCACCTCATCAGGATAAATGTGGACCTTGATTCCATATGACCCGCCAACGTCACCGCAGATCACCCGTATCCGCGATTCAGGTAAATCAAGGTGTTCGGCCAGCACGACCTGCACCATATGGGGTGCCTGTGTCGCATGCCAGACGGTCATCTGTTGTTCACCCGGATTCCAGTCGGCCAGGATCGAGCGCGGTTCGAGTGTCACACCCGTATGCCGCCCTGTTTTGAACCGGGCTTCAATGACTTTGTCAGCACTGGCAAAAATTGCATCAACGTCACCCTCTTCATGCAAGCGACGAAAAGCGAGGTTGTCGCCCAGTTCAGCGTGCAACACGGGTGTCTGTGTATCCAGTGCAGTCATCATCTCGGTGACTTCCGGCAGAGGATCGTATTCGACTTCTACCAAAGCTGCGCCATCCTCTGCCGCCGCCCGCGTGTTTGCGACGACCGCAACGACGGGTTCGCCGACCCAGCAGGCGCGGTCAACCGCAAGGGCATGTTCAGGGGGCGATTTGAGTCCCTTCAGATGCGCAAGGACACCGACCCAGGGGGTGCAGACCTTGGCGATGTCCTGCCCGGTGAAGACGCGCAGCACGCCCTTTGACTGCAGCGCGGCATCCACATGCGTTGCAATAATCCGCGCATGGGCATGCGGGCTGCGCACGAAGGCGACATGGACCATGCGCTGCAGAACGATGTCGTCAACATAGGATCCCCGGCCCTGCACCAGCCGCGCCGCATTCGGGCGCGGTATGGTCTTGCCGATATAGCTATTGGGACGGTCGGGATTGCTGAAAGGCGAGTTCATGTGGTCTTCCCCGCGTTGCGCGCCTGAGCAACCGTCGATATGGCGTCAACGATGGCTTCGTATCCGGTACAGCGGCAATAGTTTCCCGACAGATGCTCACGGATCACTGTCCTGTCAGGCACGCCGCTTTGGTTTAGCAGATCCACAGCAGCGACCAACATGCCCGGTGTGCAGAACCCGCATTGCAGGGCATTGCGGGCGACGAAGGCCTCTTGCAAATCCGCGATGGTGCCGCTGTCGCTGAGCCCCTCGATGGTCCAGACGACAGCACCTTCGGCTTGTGCCGCCAACATCAGGCACCCGCGCACGGCCTGCCCGTCGACCTGCACTGTGCAGGCACCGCAGACGCCATGCTCGCAGCCGGCATGAGCGCCGGTCAGGCCCAGATCAAGCCGGAGAAAATCGATCAGATGCCGTCCAACAGGGACGCGCGCACCCACTTTTTCGCCATTCACGATCAAATTGATGTCGATATGGTCTTGAAACGAGATGGTCATGTCTTTGCTCCGTTCAGGTCGGCCATGGCGCGGTCCAGCATCACACCGGCCAGATGGCGGCGGTAAGCAGCGGTCGCTTGGGTATCGGACGGGGGATCAAGCGCGTCACGCAGTGCGGAAACGGCAGATTCCAGATTGCCCAAGTCCAGCTGGGCCATGGCCGCAGTCATCAATTCGGGTCGGGCTGCAACCGAAATGCAGACAACACGATGCCCTGCCGACCGGCGCACGACACAGACGCCCGCCAGCGCGTAATCACCACTCCGACGGGCGAATTCGTGGATCACCTGCCGTTCGTCCGGCTCGGCGATTGGCAGACTTATGGCTGTCAGTATCTCACCGCTGCGAATGGTCGTTTCAAATACATCAACAAAGAATGCGCTTGCAGGGATATCCCGCGTACCATCAGGACTCTCTACATGAATTGTGGCGTCCAGCGCGAGAACACATGCCGGAAACTCGGCCGATGGATCAGCATGAGCCAGCGCGCCGCCAATCGTGCCTCTGTTGCGGATAGCGGCATGGGCGATCAGCTCGGTTGCCTTGCACAACAGCGGTGCATGCTGTTTGATCAAGGGGTCGGCCGCAACTTCGGCATGACGGGTCAGCGCGCCGATATGCAATCGACCGTTTTCACACCGCACGCCCTTGAGCGCCGCAATATGATTGATGTCCACTAGCATGTCACCGGCGCTGAGCCGCATATTCAGTGCGGCGATCAGACTTTGCCCCCCCGCCAGAACGCGCGCTTGACTGTCAGCCTGCGCAAGCAATGCCAGCGCATGTTTCAAATCTGTAGCCCGCGCATAGCCGGCGATCGACGCTTTCATGGCATTTTCTCCCTTGCAGAGGCACATATCTGCGTGACTATTGATCACGCATAGCACGCTGTTGATCGTACGATCAACTATTTGCATCACTTTGCAAGTAGTATTTTCAGCAATAATCGAGATTGAGGACTTGTGATGGAGCCAAAGACACCCGCCAGCCGCCGCCGTCTTCCGCCCGATGAACGTCGCCAGCAGATCATCGAAGGGGCGGTTGCCTTTTTTGCAGATGTCGGGCTCGACGGGAATACGCGGGACCTTGCCCGCCAGCTGGGCATCACCCAATCGCTGCTCTTCAACTATTTCGCAACCAAGTCAGACCTGATCGAGGCAGTCTATGACCATGTCTATCTGGACCAGATCTCTGACGCATGGCCCGCACTTCTGACGGATCGGACCAAGTCGTTTCGCACACGGTTGCTTGGCTTTTACGAGGCCTACAGCCGGCTGATTTTCCGGTACGACTGGATGCGAATTTTCATGTTTTCAGGCCTTGCAGGTGCCGCGTTGAACCGGCGGTATCTGGACCATCTGGGGCAAGTGTTGCTGACACCGCTTATGGCGGAAATGCAGGCTGCCACATCCGGACCGCAGCAACCCCAGATGGAGGATCTTTGGAACCTGCATGGCGGGATCGTGTATATCGGCATACGGCGACACATCTATCAGATGCCGGGACCCGATGATCCGTCAGAATCAATCACCCGCGCGATCGATCGTTTTCTTGCTGCGTTCAGGCTTACCTAGGCGCGCAAACGTGACACGGATAGGTCCGCAGCGTCAAAGCCGGGCAACCCGACATTGCAACAGCAAGATTTCGCGCAGCCAACTGCGCCCTGCAGGGCTGTCCAGATAATTCTTGCAAACGTATTCAATCCTGCCTAGCGTGACCAAGCAGACAGCTGATGCGCTTGCGATCAACCCGCATAACCCGCGACCGGATCACAGTATCGCACGGGCTGACCAAGTGGTGCCGGTCAAAAAGAAACACTGGCGGGCCTGTTATATGCCCGAACAAAGGACGGTTTTTGGCGGCAGTTTGATTTGCGGCGACGCGCATAGAGGCAGGTTTCAAGATGCGCACAGCCGACATGTGGCGCGGTCTGAACAATCAGGCGTTTGCACGCATCAAACAGGCCCCAGAGCATTCATAGGAGAGATTATTGTGACAATTACCTACCTCAAGCGCGGCAAGCCCGATGCCGAACGCGCCGAAGACGACGCCAAGGTGCGTTCCGTCGTCGAGACGACATTAAAGGACATCGAGACGCGTGGCGAAGCGGCCGTCCGCGACCTGTCACAAAAATTCGATGGCTATGCCCCGGAAACCTTCCGCCTGACGCCGTCGGAAATTGAAGCAGCCATGTCGAAAGTATCTGCCCATGATATGGCGGATATCCGTTTTGCGCAGACCCAGATCCGTCGTTTTGCCCAAGCACAGCGCGCATCCATGACGGATATCGAAATCGAGACTTTGCCCGGCGTCATTTTGGGACACCGCAATATTCCGGTGCAATCGGTCGGCTGCTATGTTCCGGGCGGTAAATTTCCGATGGTGGCATCCGCGCATATGTCAGTCTTGACGGCATCGGTCGCTGGCGTGCCGCGGATCGTTGCCAGCGCTCCACCCGTGAACGGCGCCCCGCATCCCGCGATTGTTGCCGCCATGCATCTGGGTGGCGCACATGAAATCCTTGTTCTGGGTGGGATGCAGGCTGTCGGGGCCATGGCGCTCGGGACAGAAAACCTGGAACCTGTGCATATGATCGTCGGGCCGGGCAATGCCTTTGTCGCAGAAGCGAAGCGTCAATTATACGGTCGCGTCGGCATTGACCTGTTCGCTGGTCCCACAGAAACGATGGTCATTGCTGACGACACGGTGGATGCCGAGTTTTGCGCCACTGACCTGCTGGGACAGGCCGAACATGGATATAATTCACCTGCTGTCCTGCTGACCAATTCGCGCAAACTGGCAGAAGCAACATTGGTCAAAATCGATCATCTGCTGGAAATCCTGCCCACTGCCGATACCGCGCGGATCAGCTGGAGAGACTATGGCGAGGTCATCTTGTGCGACACCCATGACGAAATGCTTGCTGTTGCCAACGACATCGCATCAGAACATGTGCAGGTGATGACGGACCGCGACGACTGGTATCTGGACAATATGCAAAGCTATGGCGCGCTGTTTCTGGGTCCACGCACAAATGTCGCCAATGGCGACAAGGTCATCGGCACCAACCACACCTTGCCAACCAAAAAGGCTGGCCGGTACACCGGTGGTCTTTGGGTTGGAAAATTTCTCAAGACACACAGCTACCAGCGGATCACCACGGATGCGGCTGCCGCTGCGATCGGGGCCTATGGATCACGGTTGTGCATGCTCGAAGGCTTTGTCGGCCATGCAGAACAATGCAACGTTCGCATCCGACGCTATGGAGGCCAGAACCTCGCCTATGGGACTGCCGCACCCTATGTCGATGCAGCGGAATAGAGCTTGAACAGGGGTGTTAAAATGAAACTACCGGTACCTCCATCGACACGGCTTGACGGCAAAAGGGCACTGGTGACCGGTGCATCCTCTGGCATTGGTCTGGGCGCTGCCGTGGCACTGGCCGCCCAAGGCGCGCATGTCGTTTGTGCCGCCCGCGGCCTTGACCGGCTGACACAGGCTGTAGAGGCCATGTCCGCCGAGGGTCATGCCGTGGAAGCCCTGGCGCTTGATATCGCGGATCTGGACACGACGGCGGCCACATTGGCCGCACAGGCACCGTTTGATGTCGTCGTGAACGCGGCAGGGATGGGCAGACACGCGCCAGCGGTCAAGACAACTGCCGAAGATTACGACGCCGTCATGAACGTCAATCTGCGCGGCGCCTATTTCCTGTCCACCCGTGTGGCACAGACCATGATCGCCACGGGGCGGCGGGGCTCGATCATCCATGTCTCCAGCCAGATGGGACATGTTGGCGGTATCGACCGTGCTGTCTATTGCGCGTCGAAACACGCGCTGGAAGGCATGGTAAAGGCAATGGCGATCGAATGGGGGCCGCAGGGGATACGCATCAACACGCTATGCCCCACCTTCATCCGCACGCCTCTGGCAGAGGTCACACTGCAAAATCCCGAACGCCGCAAGTGGATCGAGAGCATGATCACGCTTGGCCGTATTGGCGAGGTCGAGGATATCATGGGCGGCATCATCTATCTTGCCACGGATGCATCAGCACTGGTCACAGGCACTGCGCTGATGATTGACGGTGGCTGGACGGCACATTGATGGCGCAAGAGCCTGTCATCAAGATCACGTCGCTGGATGTGGCGCGAAGGGCTGGCGTCAGCCAGTCTGCCGTGAGCCGTGTGTTTACGCCCGGTGGCTCCGCATCCAAGCGGACCGTGGAAAAAGTCAGGCAAGCAGCACAAGAAATGGGCTATCGCCCGAACGTCCTTGCGCGGGCCATGATCACAGGCAAGAGCAGGATCATCGGGCTTGTGGTGGCCTATCTGGACAACCAGTTTTATCCGCTTGCCGTAGAACGCCTATCTGTCGCATTGCAAAAGCAAGGTTACCATGTCCTTGTTTTCATGGCCCCCACCAGCAACAGCGACGTCGAACAGGTTGTTCAGGAAATACTTGATTACCAAGTCGACGGCATTGTTCTGGCATCCGTGCTGATGTCATCACCACTGGCAGCACGTTGCGACGATCTGGGAATCCCGGTGGTCTTGTTCAATCGCACGCAGCCTGACGCGCGGTTGGCCAGCGTGACATCCAACAATGTCGAAGGCGGACGACAGATTGCGCACCACCTTGTCACCGGTGGCGCACAGCGGATCGGCTACATTGCGGGTTTCGAAGGGGCCTCGACCCAGATTGACCGCGAGGCCGGATTTCTGGCCGGACTGGCAGAGCTTGGTACCACCATAAAGTATCGCGGTGTTGGTCATTTCGACTATGATGGCGCCTGCAAAGCCGCAAGGGACATGTTCGCAGGGCCGGATCGCCCCGATGCAGTCTTTGTTTGCAACGATCATATGGCCTTTGCGGTGATGGACGTGCTGCGCAGCCAGTTGGGTCTGGATGTACCGGGCGACGTGGCCATAGCGGGGTTTGACGATGTACCAATCGCCGCATGGCCGGCCTATGATCTGACAAGCTATCGCCAACCGCTGGATGCGATGGTGGCGCAAACTGTCGATACCCTCATGGAACGGATCAATGATGAAACGGTCGTGCCGCGCCATCATGTGCTGGACGGTCATCTTGTCATCCGCAGTTCAACGCGCTGACCGATGCCACCTGCATGTGGCAGTTTTGTACCGAGTAAGAACGTCAGTTCTGTTGCTGCGTCGTAACCACCCAAGGTATCTGCCAAGATGTTAAAACGGGTGTTTCGTTATATGGTTTCATGATACCTTGGCGATGTGGTCTTGCATCTGTACGGCGCAAAGAGCTTGGTTGAAATTGACTGGCCGCAGCGCGAAAGCAGTTTTAACGCGTGTTTCGTGGTTTTAGCCTGACTAAATTCCGATTGGAGGTACTTTGGCTTATCCCGGCATCAAAATTCGCGCTTTGCAGGCATTCGTCGCGGTCTACGAAGAGCAGTCGTTCAGCCGCGCAGCTGCGCGTGAGAACACCACACAGTCGGGCATGTCCACACAGGTCAAGTCGCTGGAACTGATCTTGGGGACGCCGCTGCTTGTGCGCGAACGCAAATGTTTCGCGCTGACGCCCGCGGGTGAAGTCATTTATCGTGAAGGCCAGGCGATACTCAAGGCGCTGATGGGAACCGAAAAGGCGGTCAAGGAAATGCGCGGCACGGTCGCCGGGCTGGTCCGGTTCGGGATGATACCATCATTGACCAGATCCGTCCTGATCCCCGCATTGAGCCAGTTCCAGTCAGAGTTTCCCGATGTCGAGCTGTCCTTGCTCGAAGAATACAGCTTTTCCCTGATGCGCCGCGTGCTGGATGGCGAGCTGGATTTCGCACTCGTCCCGTCCACCGAACTGCCGGCCGGACTAACCGGGACATTCGTTGGCAGGGACCGCGAAATGCTGGTGTCCAGCGCGCAGATCAACAGTGGCGTGCCGCATCTGACCGATATACCGCTGTCGGCTTTGTCAGGGCGTCGTTTGATCGTGCCATCGCGGCTGAATGTACGGCGCAAGCATTTTGACACACTTCTGAACACGCACGGGATCCATCTTGCCGAGACGCTCGAAATGGACGGCATGTTGGGAACGTTGGAAATGGTCGCGGCAACCGACTGGGTTGCGATCCTCCCATCGGTCATTTGCTATCCCGACAGGTCCGGCGCAGTGCGGCAACTGAACACGATCAAGGATCCACCGATCAGTCTGGATTATGTCCTGGTCGAAAAGGCCGAAATGGCGCCCCCTCGTGCTGCACGCCTGCTGGCGCAATGTCTGATACAGCATATCGGCGCGATCCTTGCGGACTGGGACGATCTGGGTGTTCAGCCCCGGCATCAGGTGGATCGGGACGGGGATGCGTAGATGTTGGAGCTGAAGACCCGATCTTGCAGATGTAGCATCAACGTCCGGTCTGTCCTCTTTGCGCCACGCATCAATCAAGTCCGGTTCTTCGACGTCACCCTATTCTGACGTGGTCCGGAACGGTCGATTGAACCTGTCACGTTTTTGTGCCGCCCCAAGTGCTCTTTTAAGCCACCTTCCGTTCGAAAGCGACCGGGCTTTTCCAGCCCAGTGCTGAGTGCCGTCGACGCGGATTGTAGAAACCATTGATGTATTCGAAGATCGCCATCTC